>NZ_BLAW01000001.1:2680918-3322397 GCF_009617895.1 Prolixibacter sp. SD074 | reverse complement strand
GAACAAAATTTCCAGGTTTTCCATCGGTTTTCCCGAAAAGGTTATTCCCTGTTCATGCGCCCGGTTAAATGCCCGGGCAATATTGTAACACGAATCGCCGATGCTTTCAATATTATCGATCAATTTGAACATGGACGAAAGCACTCGTGAATTTTGCACACTCAACCGCGTTTCCCCCACTTTGGTCAGATAATTGGCAATTTCAATCTCGATACGATCGCACACCTTTTCCTCCGTCTCCATCTTTTCGAACCGTTGGTCAAATTTCTTATCAGGAATTTCGGCCAACAGCCCCTGAACATCTTTAAACATTTTCGAAACCCGCTGCCCAAACAGGGAAATCTCTTCACGTGCCAGGTAAAGCGATGCTTCCGGTGTTGACAAGAGCCCGATTTTTATGTGCTGTAAGGAAAAAGCGCTTTCCGCCTCTGCTTTTCGTTCAGGGACCAAACGGGTAACAATCCGGGCCAGCGTTTTCGTGAAACCTATCAGCAGCAACATATTCAACACATTAAACAACGTATGAAACAGCGCCAGCGCTACCGGAATTGCATTACTCGATTCAAACGGATCGCCGCCTCCCATCTCTTTCATCAGGAAAGCAACTCCCGAAAGGAAAAATGGGAACACAATAATCATCCAGATGACGCCCGCCAGATTAAATATCAGGTGCGCGCGTGCAGCCCGTCTTGCATTGGTATTAGCCACCAATGCTGCAACGTTTGCTGTAATAGTTGTACCCAGGTTTTCTCCCAGGACCATCGCTGCTGCCATGTCGAAATTAATCCAGCCATTGTTGCACATCACCAGCGTTAATGCCATGGTGGCACTGGAAGACTGAATAAGAGTAGTTAATAAAGCACCAATAAGCATGAACAAAATGTATCCCGGGTAGCCCATATGGGCATATTGCGATAACCAACCCAATACTTCCGGATTACCACTGACATCGGGGACCGACATTTTCAGAAATTCGAGCCCAAGGAAAAGTAAGCCAAAGCCCATCACCAATTCACCCCACGATTTCCTGGAACGGACCCTTGAAAATAGCACCGGCAAAGCCAAACCAACCATTGGCAAGGCAATTTGCGTAATATTGAACTTGAACCCGAAAAGAGAGATGATCCAGGCCGTAACGGTTGTGCCAATATTCGCTCCCATCACTACACTGATGGATTCGAGCAGTGAAAGCAGTCCTGCATTCACAAAACTGACAATCATTACAATGGTTGCCGAAGAAGATTGAATAAGGGTGGTAATAAAAACCCCTGTGAAAACTCCGCGCATCCGGTTCGCTGTCATCGATGCCAAAATAGCCCGCAGTTTGTTACCCGCTACTTTTTGCAGCGATTCACTCATTAGCTTCATCCCGAAAAGGAAAACAGCCAACGAGCCCAGAAACCTCAGAAATTCAACAAATCCGTAATCCATTATTCTTAAAGGGGGTTAGGTTGTGCCGAATTTAAATGTTTTTGACACAAAACTGAAAAGTGAATGAAACAAATTTTACCAACGGCAAAGAAATAGTTTCACCATCATCATTTCCCTCAAAATCTACCGGTTCAATTTCTTATCATGTAAAATCCTGGCATGTAGCCTAACCCGCTCAGCAGCATGACAAGTAAAATGGCATATTCTTTTCAATTCAGTCAATTAAACACTAATTTCGCGGGGATTTCATTTTATTATTATGTGGAGAAGGATAGCACGCTTCATTTTATCTTACCGGATTGCCCTCTCGGTTATTTTGTTGGGAATTACCATTTACATGGGATTTAAAGCGCCTCAGGTTCAGCTTTCGTACGAATATGCCCCGTTGTTACCTAAAAAGGACACGATCTATCAGGAAAATCAGGATTTCATCAAAAAATTTGGCGCCGGTTCCGATGTGATTGTTATCGGCGTGCAGGATTCCAATTTCTTCAACATCGACCATTTTAACCAATGGGATGAGATGGCTGCCCAACTGAAAAAAATCGACGGTGTGGAGGGCATGTTGTCGGTAGCCAACGCCTTTGACATTTATAAGGATCGGAAAGCGCATAAATTCAAGTTCGACAGCATTTTCCCGTCAAGGGCCCAATCGCAGGAGCAACTCGACACCCTGGTCGGGAAACTACATAATCTGCCATTCTACAAAGGGCAGCTTTACAACGAAAAAACACATACCTACATGATGGCCATTACCGTAAGTAAAGCCTTGATGGCGACGCCGAAACGGGAAAAAATGGTCAACCAGATTGAAAAAGCAGGTAACCGGTTTGAAGCAGATACCGGTGTGAAAGTTCATTATTCCGGAATGCCTTTTATCCGGGTAGTCACCTCGCAAAAGATTAAGCGCGAGTTCCTGATGTTTATTCTGGCTGCACTGGCGGTCGTTATTATCATCCTGTTCTCATTCTTCCGCTCATTTAAGGCCGTTATCCTTCCGGTAACGGTGGTATTAATCGGGGTTATCTGGACGTTAGGACTGATGGCCATACTTGGTTACAAAATCACGCTGCTAACCGGGATGATCCCTCCGTTGCTAATTGTTATCGGGGTTCCCAATTGTATTTTCCTTGTCAATAAGTACCACTACGAATACAAAGGGCACGGCAACAAAATCAAAGCCCTTCAACGTACCATCATGAAAATCGGGAACGCCACGTTCCTGACGAACCTGACTACTGCTTCGGGGTTTGCCACTTTCTTAGTGACCAGCAGTTCCATCCTGCGTCAATTCGGTTTGATTGCCTCGGTGAACATCATGGCGGTTTTCATTACTTCGCTCATTATTATCCCGACAGCTTTTACCATTCTCGATCCGCCGGCCGACAAAGATATGCGCTACCTCGATAATAATTTCATCGGAAAGATTATCGACAAGTTTGTGTACGTTACACAAAACCACAGGAAAGGCATTTATATTACGTTTGGTATCATTCTGCTGCTAAGTATTGTTGGAATTACCCGAATTAAAAGTACCGGCTACATGGTAGATGATTTACCGAAAAACGATCCCATCTACCTTGACCTAAAGTTTTTTGAAAAAAATTTCGATGGATTGATGCCACTGGAAATTACCGTTGACACGGAACGTCCAAACGGAGTTTTGCGTACTTCTAACCTGAAAAAAATTGATGAGTTCAGTACTGCTTTATCAAAATACAAAGATTTATCGCCTTCACTTTCGTTGGTAAATGTGTTGAAGTTTGCCAAACAGGCTTTTTATAATGGAAAGGAAAAATATTATTCACTGCCGGGTTATCGCGAACAGTCGTTTATTTTCTCCTACGTTGGAAAATCGGAAGGAAAAATTGGCGACCTAAAGTCTTTTATCGACAGCACCAAACAGGAAACACGAATCAGTTTCCGGATGAAGGACGTCGGGACAACCCGGATGGAAGATTTGTTAAGCCGTATCCGGAAAGAAGCCGCGAAGATATTTCCACCCGATAAATACCACGTATCCGTTACCGGCGCGTCGGTCGTTTTTGTAAAAGGAACCCAGTACCTGGTGAAGAGTTTGTTCCAGAGCCTCGGTTTGGCCGTTTTACTGATTGCCACCTTTATGGCCCTGATGTTCAACTCACGAAGGATGGTATTCCTGTCGCTGATCCCCAACATAATTCCACTTCTGTTTACAGCCGGAATCATGGGGTTTACCGGCATTCCGATTAAGGCTTCTACCATCCTGGTTTTCTCTATCGCTTTCGGAATATCGGTCGACAATACCATTCACTTTCTGGCAAAATACCGGCAGGAACTCCGGCTCACGAATTGGGATATCGGCAAGTCCGTGGTACTCGCCCTGCGCGAAACCGGCTTCAGCATGATTTATACATCATTTGTACTTTTCTTCGGATTTGGTATCTTCAGCCTTTCGAGTTTTGGAGGGACTGTAGCCTTAGGCATTCTGGTATCATTAACATTGCTCGTGGCCCTGATATCGAACCTGATACTGTTGCCGGCATTACTCCTGGCATTACAACGTCGTGCCACTACCCGCTATTTCGAAGAACCTTTCCTCGAAATTTTTAATGAGGAAGAAGATATTGAACAGGATGAACTTCGGATTGAAGGCAGGGATAAAAATGGAAACCGTATCTCCGAAACTACCGATAAAAAGGATAAAACGACCGATGAATGAAAAGCCAGCAGGAACTCTTTGACCTCTTTCTTCGTGAACTGAAAAAGGAGCAGGAAAAAATTGATAATGCCTCACCTGGCGGTTTGTATAAACCAGTTTCGTACACCCTCGACATGGGTGGAAAACGACTGAGGCCTTTGTTGGTTTTGTTATCAACCAACCTGTTTTCCGAAAAAGTGGAAGAAGCATTGCCTGCCGCAATAGCCATCGAAGTTTTCCACAATTTCACCCTGCTGCACGACGATTTGATGGACAACGCTTCGGTCCGCCGGGGCAAACCAACCGTTCACCTGAAATTTAATCCTAACGCGGCCATTCTCAGTGGCGATGCCATGATGATTCTCGCTAACGAATACCTGGCCAATTCACCTGCGGAAAAATTACCTGGATTGCTGAAGCTTTTCTCCCGGACTGCACTCGAAGTTTGTGAAGGGCAGCAGTACGATATGGATTTTGAAAGCCGCATGGATGTTACAGTAGATGAATACATCGAAATGATTCGGATGAAAACAGCCGTGTTAATTGCCGGTGCGTTAAAACTGGGCGCTATTATTGGCAATGCGCCGGAAAATCAGGCCAATCTGTTGTACGATTTCGGCATCAACATTGGACTGGCGTTTCAGTTGCAGGACGACTGGCTGGATGTATACGGAGATCAAAATATTTTCGGAAAGAAAATTGGCGGCGATATCCTGAGTAACAAAAAAACGTTCCTGTTGCTCAAAGCACAGGAAAAGTTGCAGGGTGAGAGGAAAACTCAATTACGCTCCTGGATTACCAGAGAAACTTTTCTCCCGGAAGAAAAAATTGAAGCGGTTACACTACTATATAATAATGCATCGGTAAGTGAAGAGGCGCAACAACTTATGCACTATTATCATGAAGAAGCCCTGAAATGCCTGGCCAAACTCGAAGTGGAAGATGCGAATAAGAAGAATTTAATCGAACTGGCCGATCAGGTCATGTCGAGGATTAGTTAGTCCAATCCCCGACATGTTATTTTAAAGTACTCTTAACGCTTTCTCGATGCGTTCCAAACCTTCCTGCAAGGTAGAACGCGGACAGCCAATATTCATCCGGAAATAACCCTCGCCGCCGGTCCCAAACGTGCTGCCTACATTCATCGCCACACCCGCTTTATTTACCAGCACCTCTTTCATCTCTTTTTCATTTAAACCATAATCGCGAAAATCGAGCCACACCAGGAATGTCGATTCAGGCTGCATCACTTTGATTTTGGGCAAATGCCTGGCCATAAACTCATTCAGATAGTTCAGGTTGCCCTGAAGATATTCCAGTAGTTCGCCCAGCCATTCTTCTCCATGTGCGTAACCCGCTTCGGTGGCAACCGTACCAAAAATATTGCCTCCTTGCACATGTAGCACATTCAACAACCTTTCGTAACGCACCCGCATTTTCTTTTGCGGAATAACCAGGAATGCAGAAGATAATCCGGCAATATTAAAAGTCTTGTTTGGCGCCATGCAGACTACCGTGATTTCGGCCAGTTCTTCAGATATGGAAGGCAACGGAACATGCTTGTGTCCCGGATAAACCAAGTCGGAATGAATTTCATCGGAAACGATGATCACACCTTTCTCCTTGCAGATGCTCCCAAGTTCAGTCAACTCTTCTTTTGTCCAAACCATGCCCCCCGGGTTATGCGGACTGGAAAGCAGAAGCATCTTCGTTTTATCATCAATCTTGGCTTTTAAATCTTCGAAATCGAAATAATACCGTCCGTTCTCCAGCTTCAGCGGATTTTCTACCATTTTTCGCCCCGAACCTTTCACGCATGTGAAAAAGGGAAAGTAAACCGGCGGCTGTACAATCACTTTATCATCCGGTTCGGTAAGCGCCATGATCAAGATCGTAATTGCCGGTACAACACCCGGACTAAATGAAATCCACTCCCGTTCAATATCCCAGCCGTGCCGCTTCTTCATCCAGTCAACAATGGATTGGTGATAACTTTCGGGCCGGAATGAATAAGCCAATACTTCATGTTCGGCCCGCTCGCGAATGGCACTCATAATAAAATCGGGTACCCGGAAATCGGTGTCTGCTACCCACATGGGCAACGCATCGGCATTACCGCAATACTGTTCCAACCGGTCATATTTTACACAGTTGGTCCCACTGCGCTCAATTACTTCATCAAAATTATAGGCCATATGATTAAGGTTTACGATTATTTTCCAATTCAAACATTCCTGAATCAATCCGGTTCAGATAAAGGATACCATTCTTTCCCTCCAATCGCAGAATGAAATCGAAGCAAGCAAACGAAAGGCACAAATCAAAATCGGTAGCCGGCGAACGGTATCGAATGTATTCAACAATGGCGGCAGCATTCACAAAACTACCGGTGATGATTTCATCAGCGTCAACGGCATTTACAATTCCCTGGGTACCGGAACCACTTCGAGAACCCTACCATTCATTAGGAAGTCAAAATAAACTGAAATAAGGGGCTTGTCCCGAAAGGGCTTATTAAAATATTTATCAAACCCGAATTATTCATCTCGAGTACAATAAAATGGGTGCAAAGTGTTATCTTTAAGTAGATTAAACGAAACAACAACACTTTTAAACGCACCCATTTATGAGCAATAAAGATACCGTTTTTTACCGAGGCAGGACAGCAATAAACATGGATTTTTCAGCAGATGCAGTCAGTTCTGACGGGGCCGTACTACTGCTGGAAAAACTCGAAAGGAAACATCGCATATTGCACTATTTTAGCCAGGTGGTTCCCGATTGTCGTGATCCATTTCGTATAGTCCACCCCATTGATAAGCTTTTAAAGCAGCGCGTGTTCACCATGGTACAGGGCTACGAAGATGCCAACGATGTCCAGTACCTGAAAAACGACCCGCTGTTAAAGGACATCCTTGAAGGGGGACTGGCCTCACAGCCCACCATGTCAAGGTTCGAGAACGGTTTTGACAAGCATTCCGTATTTGCTTTGTGCAATGCGTGGGTTGACCGCTATGTACTCACACTGGCGGGCAGGGAACAACTTGTGATCGATATTGACGGCACCGACGACCCCACCCATGGCGAACAGCAACTGTCGATGTTCAATGGCTATTACGGCCAGTTCATGTACAACGAACTGTTTTTCCACGATGGCGACACGGGGCAGATCATCCTCCCGGTACTACGCCCGGGTAACAGCCACTCCAACAAATGGTACGTTGCCATTTTAAAGCGGATATTGAAAAAGATAAGGGCCGCCTATCCCGGACTGAAGATCATTGTGCGGGCCGACAGCGGCTTCAGTTGCCCCGCTTTTTACCAACTGGCCGATGATTTTGGCCTCAAGTTCGCCGTTGGCATCGCCGCAAACGAAACACTGAAGAAAAAAACCGCAAGGGCGGAGAAAGCCGTGCGCCATTTGTTCGTTTCCAACAACACCAAGCACCAACATTTTATAAGCTATACCTATCAAGCAGGCACCTGGCACAAACCACAACAATGCTACTCGAAGATAGAAAGCACGGGAAAGGGGCTGAACGTCAGGCATATTGTCAGCAATATGGAAGAAGCCGATGCCCGGTCCATCTATTTTGGGTTTTACGTAAAACGGGGCGAGGCCAGCGAAAACCGGATCAAAGAGGTAAAAAACATGTGTTTTTCGGACAGGTTGTCCGACCATGGCTTTTGGCCAAACTTTTTTCGGTTGTTCCTCAGCAGCTTGTCCTACGAAATATTTTTACTTGTGAAAGAAGCAATAAAGAAAACAGGCTTCGAAGCGGCCAAAAAATGGCAGGTTGATACTATTAGGGCATCATTGTTGAAAATTGGGGCAACAATAAAAACGACAAAGCGAAAGGTGTACTACCGCTTTTCCAAGGCGTTCGTACACCAGGAACTGTTCAGGCAACTGGTCTTTCAATAAAATAAACAGCAGCGAACAACCAAGCAGGGCACAATGATGGGATTGCTATGCCCTGTTGTCAAAAAATGAGAGTTTTGGGACAAGAACAGCCGGACACGGCATCGGTTGTCCCCAATATTTATATCGCCCGACCGGAATTTAGTGTAGTTTTCATCAAGCCCAGCTTTCAAAAATATGAACGCTATAGTTTTATGCACAATTCTCCGGCTGATGAATAATGCGGGTTAAGTTTCACCATCATGTATGCAGGAAATACTATCTGGTCGGCGGCCGTTTTGTTGTTTTTGCTTATGGACCCCATTGCCATTCCGATGATAGCTGGTCCATCCGTCCTGTCGATGTTGATCCTGATGACGCAGGGGAGTCCTGCGAACCCTTTCAGTTTAGTCCTTTCGCTGGTGATTGCCTGGATTATGTCTTTTATTATCCTGCTGGTAGCGCCCGTCCTCATCAAAGTGTTGAAACAGCGTGGTTTGATTGCGTTAGAGCGTTAATGGATAATCATAAACTATCATCAAAAATTAAAGTCCCCGAAACCCCGAAGACTTTAATTTTCAATTCTCAATTTATTTTTGGTCTTCCATCCTATATTCCTGTTGCTCCTTCTGGTCTTTCACCATGTCTTCTGGATTGTCCAGTTCTGGTGAATTTTTCAGCGCAGCCCAGTCGAAGTTTTCATCCAGCGGGTCAAGTGCTTTCTTCGGATCGAAAATGCGTTTGTCCACGGGAACTGCTCCGTACGGCGTAAAGTCGGGCTTGTCGGTGAACATATCCGACAGGTCGGTAGCGCCGGCGTCGTACTGATTCAGGTAGGGCAGTCCCAGCACATTCCAGAACGTTTTGAAGATGCTGCCAAAGCTGTAGTGCATATGGCCTACATAATGGTGTTTGGCGTAGGGTGAAATCACCATCAGCACACTGCGGTGCGCATCCACGTGGTCTACGCCGTTCTGGGCGTCATCCTCGGTAATCACAATGGCCATGTTTTTCCAGTACGGCGTGTGCGACAGGAACTCCACGATGCGCCCTACGGCCAGGTCGTTGTCGGCCATGTAGCTTTCGCGGAAAGGATAACCTTCGGTTGGCCGCTCGCCGGCGCCGTGGTCGTTGGGAATGATGACCGTCATCACGCTGGGCATTGTATCCTTAGTGTTAATCCATTTCTGATTGAATTCCTTGATGAACTGGTTGATGCGGAACTGGTCGGGGATGTTCATGTTGAACGTGGGGTACGCCTTCGATGAACGGGTGAAGATAGGCTGTGGCACCGGGAAGTTGGCAAATTGCGCAATGCCGGTGTACTTATACGACTTGTCGTAGAATGCCGGCTCGAACATCACGCTAAAACCGAAGTTATAAAAGTCGATTTTGTTGCGCTCCAGGTGATCCCACAGGGAACCAGCCTCGTTGTAATCCTCGGGATAGATGGCACCCGCTGCGCCATTCATGGCCAACGCACCCGGTGCTGTCGATTCGGGATCATAGTGCCGGTTACCTCCATAGCTGGCCGGTGTGCAGGTTTCCACCCACTCGTTGGGATAGGTATTCACCAGCCAGCGGTGTCCGTCAGCCGATACATCCGAATCCACATAGAAGTTATCGCCAAAACCGAATTGCCGGGCCAGTCTCAGGTGGTTGGGCATTACGGCAGCATGCCCCACTTTCATGGTAGCTTCGTGGTTGGTAAAGCTCACATCGCTTCCGTAGCGCGCAATGGTCGGGTCGCCGTTGGCGTTCTTCAACTGACCAAAAATTTCGTCATAGGTACGGTTCTCTTTCGAGATGAAGACGATATGCTTGATGGGCGACTCTTTCTGTCCGCCAAAGAGCGGAATGGGATTATTTTCGCGGCCTTTCATGGCCTCTTTTACGGTCTGGATTTTAAAGTTGTTGCTGATAACCTTTTGCGTCAGGGCAGCCAATTCCCGGTCGTCCGGAATATTCATCACCGTCACGGTTCCGTTCATCAGGTTACCAATGTACGTTCCTTCGGGGCCTTCCTTAAAGTCTTTCCCGCCATTGGGACCAGCGCCATAACCTTTGGCATTGGCTACAATTAGTTTTTTCCCGTCAGGCTTTACCCTTAGTTTTGAAGGAAACCAGCCTACCGGGATGTGCCCAAGTACCTTCAATGTTGAGATATCAATAACGCCCACCGCATTGATGCCCGATTCGGCCACGTATAATCTTTTCTGTTTAGGAGAAACCGCTAATCCAAACGGGATAACCCCGCGGAAATGTTTCAGCGGATCGGCTGGTTTCAGGTAAATTTCCTTGATGATGGTATCCTTCTGCGCATCGATAACCGAAATGTTGTCGTTATTTCCGTTGCTCACAAAAACGTATTGGTCGGTTGCCACCACCGAGTTGGGGCTCGAGCCGCCCACGGCCGGAACGCCCTCCACTTTGGCACCGACCAGCGATCCGGTTTTGATTCTGGCCGTTACATGCGGCGTCTCTTTCAGCGATACGGCCCAAACAGAGAATGACTCAGGCACATTGGGATCGCCCAGGCCGGGCACCTTCATGCTGTCGATGACGGTTCCATCCTTCATCTCCTTCGAGCCATAGGCAAAAGCGGGAAATTTCAGTGCCTTGTCAATCTCATGTTTCGACTCGATGCCGTCAATCTTCTTGTACTCGAACATGCCCACGTTGGCCACGTACGCCTTGCTTCCGTCGGGCGAGAGGGTTACCCCGAAAGGATATCTTCCGGTAGGGACCGAATACAACAACTTTTTTGTCTTCGTATCCGCGATGACGAGGCGGAAGTTCATCTGGTCGACGGCGTAAAGGGTTTTGCCATCCTTGCTCAGCGCCATATCGCCGATGTAGCCGTAAGGCGTTTTTTGGCCATCGGCCATCACGTTGCAGTCGATGGAATCGAGTTTTTCTCCGGTGTTGATGTCGAACAAATAAATCTGGTTGGTCTGTCCGCCGGCTACGTAAACTACCTGGTTATCCGGTGAAATGGCCAGTCCCATGAAAACCGAAGCCAGCACGCCGCGGTCGGTCGCCGCCCCCGGAGGCACCTGCCGGATGTCCGGCTTTTTAGAGGTGATGTTTTTTAAAATGGAGATGGAAAGCGGCGACGTGCCTGAATTGGCGGTGACGGCTACCTTTCCATCGTGGCTCAGGGTTAACCCAAACGGGTGCGGGGCCACGGTAAATGTTTTCCCGTAAGGTGTAATGATTCTGCCATTGGGAAGTACCGTTTCGCCGTCCTTCACGATCTTCGTGGGACGGTCACCGGCCGGAGCGGTTAGCACTGCGGCCTCTTTCTTTTGCCGTTGACAGGACCATAGAATCAGTCCGAAAGAGAGCACCGCAAAAGCAATGAAAAGCTTTTTCATAGTATTACGAATTGTCAGTTGTCGTTGTCAAGTCTGTTTTGGACCATTCCAAGTTATGTATTTGGAGAAGGATATCCAACGGGTTGCAAAAGCGTTTTCGGAGGATTATCAAAAACTCTACTTATATAACCCCAAAACAGTGAGATGGATAGCTTTTCTGCGTTTCGCAGATGTCGCGGTTTTGCAACAGAAAAATCACGAAAGGTTAATGGAAGAGAGAAAGGGAGAAATGGCGATTGGGAGAAAAAGAAATTTTGAATGATGAATTATAGATGTTGAATTGGAGGCGCGAAAGTGAGTCGATTGTGCTCTGAGGAACACTGAAGCTTATTGATAAATGAAAAAGGAGAATTAAGCCAATTGGAGCTTCATTGTTTTGAGCTGCGAGCATTGCCCCGAAGGGGTATAATCTTCATGGGCCGGGGTAAGGAGTGAAAACAAGGCTAAAGTAAGAAGGCAAAGGCAAAAGTAAAAAGAGAATCCACAGATTGGCACAAATGAAATTCACAGATGAATTGTTAACCTGTAATTAACTAATCCACGCAAAGACCTCTGAAATTTTTCACTGAACGCAAAGAAGCTCCTCATCAAATCTAATTCAACATTCAGCATTCAAAATTTATAATTTTATTAGCGCAACCAAACAACCTAAAACCTGCAATTTCTTTTGTCTGGTGTCTGGAATCTTGGGCCTGGCGTCCCTCCTTAAAAAAAAACTCCTTCGCATATGTCTGCACATAGGAAGGAGTTTTTCCCCGAAAGGGTTATAAAGGTGGAAGTTACTTTTTCTTGTAAAATAATTTTCCGGTAATCAGCAGGCCTGCAAAGACGAAGATGCCAAAAACCAGGCTGCTGACGGCCAGCTGCATTCCACCCGAAAGAATGTGCCCGCTGGTACAACCTCCGGCCATACGTGCTCCGAAGATGAGGATAAATCCACCGATGAAAGCAGTCACTAATCGTTTGCTAACCGATTTGCCTTTGTAGTGCTCCCAGCGACTATGGATGGCCGTAATCTTGAATTCTTTTGACAGGAGTGAGAAAACCAGTCCGGCAACCATGGCGCCCAGAAGGAAGACCATTTCCCAATGGCCGGGTGTGGCAATTTTGCCAAAATAGTCGTTGCTGGTCATGCCAGTCAGCTGGTCAGCCAGGTAAGGGTAACTGGTTGAGGCGCCAATGGGACGGTTAGAAGTCACCTTCAGGAACACCATGGCATTGAGAACTGCTAAAGCCAGGCCGGCAAACAGCCAGCGGTAATTGGGGGCTTTGTGTTTCTTGTCGAAGTAAAACGCCAGCAGAATAAATCCGGCACCCAGCAACATCGTGATAAAATAGAAAAGAAAGGTTGTTTGACCTCCCATGATGGTGTAGAGGGAAATTTTCCCCCAATCGGGCCCAAGAATAGGACTGATGGCTGGCAGAACAGCTGTAAACACAACGCCGCCCAGCAATCCGCCAATGATGCCGACTAAAGCATCGATTGAGCCTTCTCCCAGCGAGACCGCCATGGTTCCAGGACAGTAACCCAGAATGGCCATACCTGATCCGAAAATCAATCCGCCCAACATGATTCCGCCGGCGATGAACGGTTTCACATGGCAGAGCGCCTGGCCGGTCCCGATTTCGAAATTGATGAGCATAGCGCCCAACCCGATGGCGACGAGAATGGCTTTAGCCACGGTGTAATCTTCCAGGGTGGCCATCCCGCTGATGGTGTTGTACTTGTTCAGCCTGGCCCGCTGAAGAATGGCCCCGAAGAGGAACCCAAATACTAAAATCTGAAGGTTCATAGTTGTCTTATT
Source organism: Prolixibacter sp. SD074 (assembly GCF_009617895.1). Classification (NCBI taxonomy): domain Bacteria; kingdom Pseudomonadati; phylum Bacteroidota; class Bacteroidia; order Marinilabiliales; family Prolixibacteraceae; genus Prolixibacter; species Prolixibacter sp. SD074. The sequence continues at coordinate 3,309,203 of NZ_BLAW01000001.1, read as the reverse complement.
TAATCGTTTCGGTTATGTTTTTCCCGATAGGAAAAACAGATGATTTGCAATTCTTTTGGAAAGGAAAATTTATAGGGTAAAATAAAGGATAACCAATAGATTGTGCAAATGCAATTCGATTATACTCAATAATTTTACGTTATTGAAGTCGACAAAGTGGATAGTTTGAATGACCGTTTCTGACTACTGGTCCTTCCTGTAAAAGAGTTGGATCAAGCCTGTATCGAATCGTTTTGTTTCGTTCAATTTCCAATGGCTGCGCCTGTTTATTAACTGGAACAACGATTTTCCGTTGCCGATGAATAGCGGATGAACAGCTAGCTGCATTTCGTCTACCAAACCCAAATCGATGCATTGGCCGGCGATGTCGGCACCGCCAAATAACCAGATATCTTTGCCAGGCTGAATTTTTAGTTGTGTTACTGTATGTTTCAGGTTTCCCTGGTGAAGTTGTGCAGGAGGTTGGAGATTTCTGAGTCTTCTGGAAAAAACAATCATTTCTTTACCAGGGAAAGGATCCGTGGAAGCAGTTGTTAAGATTTCGTAGCTTTTCCTTCCCATCAACAAGGTGTCGATCTGATTCATGAATTCGGTCATCCCATAGTCCTGATCGGTGAAACACCAATCGAATTCACCGTTCGGGCCTTCAATACAACCATCGAGGCTTAAGGCAATATTAAGAATGAGCTTTCGCATGGGCTCATTGGCGTAGGGTTAATAATCGGGGTTATTACAAATTCATTTCCGTATAAAAAAATATAACCATTTAGGCAACAGTTGGTTCAGCGATGACAATTTTTTTGAAGTGTCAAATCACTAAATCAGTGGCATATCCCCAAACGGTGTAACGGGCAAGTTTACCAAATGTCATAAAAATGAAACTCCAGAAAGGGGCAATGCGGAAAAAGCCGAGCCCCAGAATGATAACATTTCCAAGTCCGGGGACGAACGAAAGCGTAGCAGCGGCCGGCCCGTAACGGTTGAGTTGGGGTTTTATATCCACCAGTTTTTCATGTTTTACCTTACCATATTTTCCCAGCCACTCCGGTTTCCCGATGTGCCCCATGTAGTAGGTCACCAGTCCGCCCAGGGTATTACCAAGAGTAGCAACGATTAGCGCTGGAGTCAAATCGGCACCGGCGATCAGAACGGCACTCAGCACGATTTCCGAGTTAAAAGGAATGAGCGTACCCGCTATAAAGGCCGCGATAAACAAGCCAATTAAACCATATGTTGCCAGTGCTTCCATTCGCAATTTCTATGTTTAAACATAAAGGGTTGGTGAAGTCGTCAACCAGAGATATAACAACAAAGAACGGAAAATTCCGTCTCTGTTTTAAAGAGAAGGTTCGACGTTGAGTCAGATGATTTATTCGTGATGAATTTCGATGTTGAAGGAATACTTGTATGCATTGTAAGAACTGAGGGTATATTCCACCGGTTGGTTTTTGGAATCATAAACATAGCGTTCGCGGGCCAACACCGGATCGATGGTGGTTATTCCCAGCCGTTTTGCCGTGATGGTGGAAGCAGTCTTAGCCTCTACCTTTTCCTGCGAACGCGATGGGACTATCGGTAAATAAATGAATTGGAGGATATCTTCGGAATTCTGAAAAACGAATTTGACGTCACTCACGATTAATAAATGCTTCAGACTGTATGTCGGAACATATAAATATACGGTGATTCGGCGAAAAGGCAATGCTCAAGTGAAAAACGCAACGAAAACTTTTCATAAATGAAGTGGGGTGATTTGGCGATCGACTATCTTCCGGCATAATTATTTACCTTTGCGCCTAAAATCTGACATATGAATCCCGCGAAGTCTGTTTAGGTGGTTGAAATGATCTCACATTTGCGGGCGTATGTTTATTAGCTAAAAAGAAAAAAGACAGAAATGAAAGAATACAGTACCCGTCAGAACAAAATTGGCCGGTTGATACAGAAGGAACTGAGCGAATTGTTCCGTCGCGAAAGCCAGATGCTTTTCCGGGGAAAAATGATTACCGTAACGGTTGTAAGGGTGACCCGCGATATGTCGCTGGCCCGCTGCTACCTCAGTATCTTCCCGTCCGAAAATGCGCAGGAAATTCTGGATAACATCAATGACCGGAAAGGCCACCTGCGTGGCGAACTGGGACGGATTGTTCGTCACCAGTTGCGGGTTATCCCCGATTTGGAATTCCTTCTTGACGACAGTCTCGACTACATCGAAAATATCGACAACCTGTTGAAATAAAATACATTTTCTCCATTTTTAAACGATATCAGGCACATGCAATACGATCCGATCAAACGCGTTCTGGGAAAAGCTTTCAACCGGACGCCTTTTCTGCGCAAAGTTTTCTATTCCCTGCTCGATATGCTCTTACTGCGTGCCTGGCACGTGAGCCGTGAGCTAAAGAAATGGGGCAGATCACATTCCGGCAAAGAACTGAAAATCCTTGATGCCGGTTCCGGTTTTGGCCAGTATACTTATCGCATGAGCCGTCTTTTTCCGCTTTCGCAGATAAAAGGAGTAGATGTAAAGCAGGATCAGATCGCCGATTGTAACCATTTTTTCAGCCGCATAGGGAAGGGAGAGCAGGTGCATTTTGAGGAAGCCGATCTGACGAGATTTAGCGAACCGGAGAATTATGATTTGATTTTGTCGGTAGATGTGATGGAGCACATCCTGGATGACGAACAGGTGTTTCTGAATTTTAGTGCTTCCTTGAAGCCGGGTGGCGTGCTGTTCATTTCCACTCCTTCCGATCAGGGAGGTTCCGATAGCCACGATCACGACCATGAAGAAGATGTCCATGGTTTTATCGACGAGCACGTGCGCGACGGTTACGGTGTGACAGATATTCGCGAAAAGCTGGAAAGAGCCGGGTTTTCGAACATCGATGTTCGTTACACATACGGGAAACCGGGGAAAATCTCCTGGCGCCTTTCCATGAAGTATCCGATTCAGATGCTGGGTGTTTCGAAAATATTCTTCGTGTTACTGCCGTTTTATTACCTGGTTGCCTACCCTGTTTCAGCTTTGCTGAATTACTTCGATGTACACGGGAAGCATGAAACCGGAACCGGATTGATGGTGAGAGCCGAAAAGCCATCGAAATAAATAGGGAAAGCAATGAATCTGCCGTTATACATAGCCAAACGTTATCTGCTTTCGCGGAAGAAGACCAACATCATCAACATCATTTCCGGAATTTCCATTGTCGGAATGTCCGTGGGAACGATGGCGCTGGTGGTAGTATTGTCGGTGTTCAACGGCTTCGACGGCTTGATCAAATCGCTCTTTTCATCGTTCGATCCCGATTTGAAAATTACGGTGGCTGAAGGGAAAAGTTTTCAGGACAGCACTGCCGTCTTTCAACAATTGCGCCACCTTCCTGAGGTGGCCGATTATGCCCAAATCATCGAGGAGAACGCACTGCTTCGATACAGCAATCAGCAATACATTGCTACCATTATGGGTGTCAGTCCATCATTTCAGCAAATGAGCGGCATCGATACCATGTTGGTGGACGGCGACTTTAAACTGGAGGACGCCAATAACTATTACGCCGTGATTGGGCAGGGAGTAGCTTATTACCTGTCAGTCGGGCTTAATTTCATCAATCCCATCCAGGTGTATGTGCCGCAACGTGGGCGAACCTCAGGGTTGGGACTGGTAGGGAATTTCAATCATGATATTATTTTTCCTACCGGAATATTCAGTATTCAGCAGGAAATTGATTCAAAATATGTAATCGTGCCCATGGCATTTGCGCGTCGTTTGTTCGAAATGCCGACGGGTGTGAGCGCCATCGAATTGAAGCTAAAGAAAGATGCTTCGGTTAAGGAAGTACAGCAAAAAATCCAAACGATGCTGGGCGATAAGTTTGTGGTGAAAAACCGGTACCAGCAACATGATTACCTGTACAAAATCATGAAAAGCGAGAAATGGGCTGTTTATCTCATTCTGGTCTTTATTTTGCTCATTGCATCATTCAATATTGTAGGGTCGCTGACCATGCTGATCCTCGATAAGAAGGAAGACATCAACATTCTGAAAAGTATGGGCGCCAATCACAGTCTTATTCGTAAAATCTTCCTCTTCGAAGGATGGTCTATTTCCATCATTGGAGCTGTTGTCGGGACTATCCTCGGTCTGGCTGTCAGCTGGATCCAGCAGCAATATGGCTTGCTGAAGCTCACAGGCGGAAGTTCCTTTATTGTTGATGCCTATCCTGTCAAAATCATCTCCATGGATGTAACTGCTATTTTCCTCTCTGTACTGTTCATTGGGTTTTTTGCAGCCTGGTTTCCGGTTCGCTTTATTTCAGGTAAATACCTTACCAACGGATCACACTGATCGTACTTTTTCTGAAATTTCTTTTTCCTGTTTCGGGGAAACGGATGTACGACATCAGGCGGGTGTATTTTTCAGCAAGGGTGTAATGAAATGATAAGCAACTGGTAAAATATTCTTATATTCGTTTTACATATTCCTATTCTTAATTTAGCGCTTATGAAAATTCTGAGAGCCCTCTTTATATTTAGTCTGGCATTTGTGTTCGGTTGTCAAACCCAACACTTGATGCCGGAAGCTACTACTCCCGAACAAATAAAAGAACCGGAAACCGCCAAGATTGACAATGCACCGAAGATTGTGGTGAAAGAAGAACGCGTCAGTGTTCCTGCAGGGGAAGAAAAATCGCTCGCTAGCAAACGTTTTTATGTGATCCTTGGAAGTTTTGGTGTGTATCAGAATGCACAGAAGTTTAAAAGTGAGTTGATGCACGAAGGTTTTTATCCGGGAATTCTGGTCAACGAAAACGGGTTGTACCGGGTTTGTGTCGATAGTTACGATGATGAAAATACGGCCCGGAGTAAAGTTTCGGATATACGGAACAAGTATAGTGATGTCTGGTTACTGATTAAAAAGGAAGATTAAGAACATATTGGGAGAGCCTGAGCGATCTCTTTTTTTCATACCTTTCCCCCGCAAAATTTGCAATGATTTGAAAAGGGGTAATGCGGTTAATTATCTTTCTGGTTGTATTTTCTTTCCTTTCTAATACCGTTGACGGGCAGGGTTCGTTATGGGAAAAACTGAACTCACCTCCCGATAGCAGTTTTGTTGCTTCCTACCGGAACGATCTCATCGTTAGGTTATATACCTCCCGTAAATATATGGGGCAACAGTTCCTCGATGGTTCTGCATCAAAAAGTCTTAATTATCAACCCAGTAATAATTACCTGGTTGGCTTCGGTATTAATTACAAGCTGTTGGGCATTAATGCCGGGTTTAGCCTTCCATCGATGAGAAAATCAATGGACAAGTACGGGAAAACATCTTTCTTCGACTTACAGTCCCATGTTTACTTGCGGCGGATTACCTTCGATCTGTTTTCTCATGTCTTTTGGGGACAGTACCTGTCTAACAGTTCAAATATATTAACCACCCCCCCCGAAAGAGGCTTTTACTACGCCCGTCCGGATATTCGCTCCTATGCTGTGAACGCCGAAGTGAATTACAATTTCAATTACTCCCGGTATAGTCTCCGGGCGCCTTTTCTTCAGGACGAATGGCAGAAGAGGAACGCAGGAAGTTTTTTCGCAGGTGGCGGAATCTACTGGGACGGCTCGGATGCTGATTCCTCATTCGTCCCATCGGGGATTACTGTGCCGGATTTTTATGGTGGAGTGGATTTTAAATGCTGGGAGTTGCTGGCTTTAGCGGCAACTGGTGGCTATGCGTATACTTTTGTAATTGATAAACGATTCTTTGTCGTGCTCTCCGCTGTTGGCGGAATTGGAGTAGGACGGAGTATGCTTGCCGATATGGAAGGTCGCGATTATCGCACGTACACACCATTTTATAAGTTGACTGAACGTTTTGGATTTGGCTATCAGTATGGACGAATGTATGTTGGAGCTACATGTGTGAACATGGATATGCTGTTCAATTCACCGCTCGACAATGCAAGAATTCATTATCGCTCGGGAAATATCAGGGTCAATATTGCTTATCGGTTTAGTTTGAAAAAGAAAATAAAGATCTTGCCTGGTATGAAATAAGAAAGCGGAACGGATGTCCGTTCCGCTTTCCGGTAGTTTTATTTCGAGGCATAATGTGCCGGATTTAAGGCATCCGGACCCCAGTTCTTCAGAAAACCGGCTACTTTTTTGATGCTGTAGCCTCCGTCTTCTTCCAGATAGGCCGAATTCTGTGTGTGTATACGTTCCCCTTTGTCATTCAGGATAACCAATACCGGGAAACCAAAACGCTGCGGATAACCTAATTCGGCAAGCACGTCCAGATTTTTGTTTTCCTTGCTGTAGTTCACCATTACCCTGACATAGTCTTTTTCCATCAATTGATGAATCTCCGGGGTATTATCGCAAAATCCGTGGAATTTCACACACCAGGGGCACCAGTTACCGCCAATTTGCAGAAAAACGCTTTTCCCTTCAGCATGGGCTTTTTTTACAGCCTCAGCGATTTGTTCGGTGGCATTGGCTTGCGGGTCGTAGATATGTACCCCCTGTGCAAAAATCGGGTCAACGGATAGTCCGAGGACAAAGAGGAGTGCGAAAACAAGTCTTTTCATACGTAAATTTGATTTTATGAATTTAAAAAGCGCTATTCAAAACGATGAATCGGCTTTGAATGACCAGCTGATTTGACTGGCAATAATATGTCAAAGTTTAACGTAATATGCAATGGTAAGTTTCATGGTACTCATATTCCATGAATATTATTTCCGGAGAGTGCGAAGATTGTTCGTTGATGGGAATTAAATTTTTGATTTAAGCGAATTGTAAATGATGGCTAATTTATGTGGGGAGCGGAGTGCGAAGAAGGTGTATTATTATGTATGAACATATACTATTCGGAGAGCGGAAGTTATGTAAATATAATTTACAGTTACCGTTGTAAGTTGTTAAAAAAGAGTGGGAAGGTTATTGATTGGTTTCGATATTTACATTACGAATATTTCATCGATGAACCCCTGCAGAAGTGGAAAGTTCTTAACAAAAAACAGTTGAAAACTATCATCTGAAGTTGTCAATTATGGTACAAGCGGTACCTGGTTCTTGTAAAATTCTATTTGATGCGCCGGAGTGCGTGGGTTTTATTTTTATCTTTCGTTGTACATTTCCTGAGGTCATTTGAATATGAAAAGCAAACGCGAATCTTTAGCTAAAACCCGAAAAAGTGAAATTATCGTTTAAACGAAAAGCCATTATTGGAATGGTGCACCTGGGCGCATTGCCGGGCACACCCCAACATAAAATGAGCATGACCGAGATTATTACTACGGCAGTAAAAGAAGCTTTGATTTATAACAGTCACGAGCTGGATGCGGTCATGATTGAGAACATGCATGATGTGCCCTACATGAACCGGAAGGTTGGGCCGGAAATTATTGCAGCCATGACGGCTGTTGCGCTGGCTGTTAAGCAGGAAATTGAAATACCGGTAGGAATCCAGGTTTTGGCAGGGGCTAACACCGATGCTGTAGCTATTGCGAAAGCGGCCGGCCTTGATTTTATCAGGGCAGAGGGCTATGTGTTCGGTCATGTGGCGGACGAAGGTTATATGGATTCAGACGCTGCCTTTTTGATGCGCTACCGGAAATTAATAGGAGCAGATGACGTGGGCATTTTTACCGACATCCGGAAGAAACATGCTTCGCACAATATCACCGCGGACGTGGATCTGGAAGAAATGATCCAGGCTGCCGAATTTTTCCTTTCCGAAGGAATTATTATCACGGGTGCAGCGACGGGTAAAAAAGCCGCTATTGAGGACGTAAAGACAGCTAGACGAGCATCTAAGCTTCCGGTCCTGATCGGGTCCGGCATATCGGAGGGAAATATCGGAGCATACTGGCCGTTTGCCGATGGTTTTATTATCGGTTCATCGTTGAAGGAAGAAGGATCCTGGATGAATACGGTTGATAAAAACCGGGTCGGTTCGCTGATGAAAAAGGTAAAGTACCTCAGGGAAAATTGAGAGAAAAGCACAAAAAATAAGGCTGCAATCAAATTCACTGCAGCCTTTATATTTTAGGTTTCATGGGTTAATTATACCGTCATGATTTCCTGTTCTTTATTCTCGATCCCTGTATCAACATCTTTGATGTATGCATCGGTAATGATCTGGATCTCGTCAACGGCATTCTTCTCCATATCTTCCGAAATCTCCTTCTCTTTCAATAATTTCTTCAGGTAATCGTTGGCGTCTTTTCGCGCCGTACGAATACTAACCTTGGCATTTTCACCTTCGCGGTGTGTGTCTTTTACCAGTGCTTTACGTCGTTCTTCGGTCAACGGTGGTACATTAATGCGGATGATGTCGCCATTGTTATCAGGGTTAAAACCAAGATTGGCATTGATAATGGCTTTTTCAATTTCGGGGATCAATTTCTTTTCCCAGGGCTGAATAGCGATGGTACGGGCATCCGGGGTGCTGACGTTGGAAACCTGGTTCAGCGGAGTTTTCGAACCATAATAATCAACCATCAGACCATCCAGCATACGCGGATTGGCTTTTCCGGCACGAATGTGTGCCAATTCTTTTTCGAGATGCTCAAGCGCCTGTTCCATCCGGGTACGGGCGTCATCCAATATCATTTGAATTTCTTCGTTCATAGAGCGGTTATTTTTCCAAGATGTTGATATAAACAAATTTAGAAAAAATTGAAAGATATCAAAGTATTAAATGCGTATACTACAGATAATCAGTTGTTTTAATTGTGCACTAACGTGCCGATTTTCTCACCTTTCAATAATTTCAGCAGGTTACCGGGCGTATCCATATCGAAAACCACGATAGGAAGATTATTTTCCTTACACATGGTTGTGGCCGTTAAATCCATAATTTTTAATCCCCGATTGTATACTTCATCATAAGTAATCTCATCGAATTTGGTGGCTGTTGGATCTTTTTCCGGGTCGGCCGAATAGATTCCATCTACCCTGGTACCTTTCAGCATGACATCCGCTTCGATTTCGATACCCCTAAGGGATGAGCCCGTATCGGTAGTGAAGTAGGGGTTTCCGGTTCCTGCCGATAAGATGATTACTTCACCTTTCTCCAATGATTCAATAGCCTTTTCCCTGCCATAAAATTCACCAACGGGTTCCATACGAATGGCGGTCAGAACGCGTGTTTTAACGCCTGCGGCCTGCAAGGCAGAGCTAAGCGCGAGACTATTGATTACGGTTGCCAGCATACCCATCTGGTCGCCTTTTACACGGTCGAAACCGTTAGCAGCACCGCTCAGTCCACGGAAAATATTCCCGCCACCGATAACAATACCGATTTCGATTCCCAGGTCGACGGCTTCATTAATTTCATTAGCGTAATCAGTCAGGCGTTCCCTGTCGATACCATATTGCTGGCTGCCCATCAGCGATTCACCGGACAGTTTCAACAATACACGTTTAAATTTTCCCATGAGTGCGTCGGATTTTATTTCGGTAAATATACGATGAACCATAAAAACCGCCGAGTTTTCAAAATGCTTTTTCTCCGGTTTCGGTTATATTCTTCTGAAATAGGGGTTTTCAAAGCGATAGACATAAAAAAAGCTGCCTCGTTCGAAGCAGCTTTTCAGTATATTCGTTACCTTAATCAGGCATTCAGGGTGTAACGCTTGAAATCAGTTACGTTCAATTCTTTGTCGTTAGACGCGAGGAATTCGCGGATGGTCATTTTTCCATCTTTTACGTAAACCTGGTTTAACAGGGTATTTTCCTTGAAGAATTTATTCAAAGCACCCTGTGCGATTTTGTCAAGCATGTTTTCTGGTTTGCCTTCCTGACGGAATTTTTCTTTGGCAATTTTGAGCTCCTGTTCAACAATTTCAGCAGGAACATCATCTTTGTCAACAGCCACCGGGGCCATTGCAGCAACTTGCATCGCAATGTCTTTAGCGACTTGCCCGTCGGCAACTTCTTTCGAGAAGCCAACAATAGCTGCCAGTTTATTACCCGGGTGGATATAAGCGATGGTATCTTCAGCCCGAACAGTTTCATAAGCTGAGAGTTCCAGTTTTTCGCCAATGATACCGGTTTGTTCGGTAACATGGGCTTCAACTGGGCGGCCATCCATATCGAGAGCTTTCAGTGCGTCGAGATCGGCCGGTTTGTTGGCAATAGCCAAATCCAGGATCTTTTTGGTGAAAGCAACAAAGCCTTCATTTTTCGCAACGAAGTCGGTTTCGCAATTCAGGACAACCAGAGCGGCGAATTTTTTATCGTCCGATACTTTAGCGAGAGCAGCGCCTTCGGTTGCATCGCGGTCGGCACGCTTGTTAGCCACCAGTTTACCTCTTTCGCGAATGATTTCAATAGCGCGGTCGAAATCACCGTCGGCTTCGCCGAGGGCTTTTTTACAGTCCATCATACCGGCGCCGGTTGCTTTACGCAACTTCATTACATCAGCAGCAGAAATAGCCATGTTGAAATGATTTATTTAATTTTTTGAATGCGATTAATTTTCAGCTTCTTCGTCTTTTTTCTCTTTGGCAACAGGGGCTTCTTTAGCTTCTTCCTTTACGGGCCCTGCTTTAGGAGCTTCTTCTTTCACCGGCTCAGCTTTGGGAGCTTCTTCCTTTACAGGCTCAGCTTCTTTAGCTTCTTCCTTTACAGGTTCAGCTTCTTTAGCTTCTTCCTTTACAGGCCCTGCTTTAGGAGCTTCTTCTTTCACCGGTTCAGCTTTAGGAGCTTCTTCTTTTACGGGTTCAGCTTCTTTAGCGGCAGCTTTACGGCTTCCACGTTTTTGTCTGGCCGGTTGTTGTTTTTGTTGTTTTTCATCGCCACCTTCTTTTTCACGCTCAATTTTGCGCTCTGAAAGACCCTCTTTGACGGCTTCGGCCATTACACCGATAATGAGATCAATTGACTGAGAAGCATCGTCGTTTGCCGGGATAACAAACTCGATTCCTTGCGGATTTGAGTTAGTATCGACCATCGCGAAAACAGGAATATTCAGGCGCTGAGCTTCACGAACGGCGATTTTCTCTTTCATTACGTCAACGACAAACAGGGCAGCAGGCAAACGGCTCAGGTCGGCGATAGAGCCGAGTACTTTGTCCAGCTTGGCACGCTGACGGGTAATCTGCAGTTTTTCACGTTTTGAGAGGTTATCCCAGCTCGTGTCCTTCATCATTTTATCGATGGAGGTCATTTTCTTAACGGCCTTACGAATGGTTGGGAAGTTGGTGAGTGTACCAGCGGACCAACGCTCAGTAATGTAAGGCATATTGGTTTCCTTGATGTGCTCAGAAACGATTGTTTTAGCCTGTTTTTTCGTTGCAACGAAAAGAACTTTTCGTCCTGATTTGGCAATGGATTTCAACGCTGCCGCCGCTTCGTCGATTTTTACAATGGTTTTCTGAAGATCAATAATGTGGATTCCGTTTTTCTCCATGAAGATGTACGGAGCCATGTTCGGGTTCCACTTACGTTTCAGGTGTCCAAAGTGAACACCGGCATCGAGCAATTGCTTGAATTCTGTTCTAGGCATAAAAATGTTTTTGTTTACGTTCTGTTCAGGCAACCATCCGGTAGTCGGGCATTCCGAGTCCGGACAGTTTAGATGCTAAACAAAATCTGTTAATGATTCGGCAAATAAGATTAACGTTTCGAGAACTGGAAGCGTTTGCGCGCTTTCGGACGACCTGGCTTCTTACGTTCCACTTCGCGTGGGTCACGCGTCAGGAATCCGGCAGCTTTCAGCTTCGGACGGCTCTCTTCATCGATTTTGATCAATGCACGTGAAATACCAAGACGAAGCGCTTCGGCCTGTCCTTTCACTCCGCCACCGTCAAGGTTCACTTTGATGTCGTACTGGCCAGCTACTTCGAGCAGGTTGAGCGGTTGTTTTACGATATACTGCATTGTATCAACCGGGAAATATTCTGCCAAATCCCGTTTGTTGATAGTGATATTCCCCTTACCCTCGGTGACGTAAACACGGGCAACAGCGGCTTTTCTCCTACCGATTGCGTTAATGATTTCCATGTTTTTTATTTAATGTTATCAATGTTAATTACTTTCGGGTTTTGAGCTTGTTTGTCATGCCCGCTACCCACAAATACATACAGGTTTGTAAAGAGTTTGCGTCCCAAACGGTTTTTCGGGAGCATACCTTTTACAGCTTTTTCAACCAGTCTTTCCGGATGTTTGGCCAGAATATCTTTGGCAGTCTGCGTACGCTGGCCACCCGGATATCCGGTGTAGCGGATGTATTCTTTGGCATTCCACTTGTTTCCGGTAAGACGGATTTTCTCTGCATTGATAACAATTACATTGTCACCGCAATCAACGTGGGGGGTGAAGTTTGGTTTGTTCTTTCCCCTGATGATCTTGGCAACTTTGCTGGCAAACCGACCAAGGGCCTGATCAGTGGCGTCAACCACAATCCATTCTTTATTTACCGTAGCGCTATTTGCCGAAACGGTTTTGTAACTCAAAGTATCCACTTGCTTCTTTAATTTAATGAATGAAACAACATATTAACACACATGCATTTTCCCGGATTTTCAACAGCAGGTTGCCGGTTGTCCGGCACTGTTGCTAAGGCAGTTTCGCTGTCGTCCTCCATGCATGTTTGCAAGTACGGATGATAATCGGGACTGCAAAAGTATTTGTTATTTTTTAATTATACAACTGGGGTGGGAAAAATAACTACTACAAAATCAATACAAAAGATCATTTTATTCCGTAATGAACAGTAGAAAATCATTACGTCCTGAAGTTTTGCCTGAATTTGACAGCGGGAAACACCTCCCTTTCGTTGAAAGGCTTGATTATTGTAGCGTTTTTCGGGGAACTACACCAAAATTTACAACAAGATATAAACCCGCAGCATTCATCGATTTTTTTTCGATGGTGTCGTAATACAAATCGAACATGAATCCCAGGTGGGTTTGCGGGGTTATGAGTTTGTCGAAATGGTATTTCAGGTTGACCAGTTCGCGGTTCTCAACCGATGTGCCGGGATAACGGGCCGATACGTTCTGGTACAGTATTCCGCCGAAAGGCACATAAAAATGATGAGCCCGCCAATAAGCCGCCGTAATATTTCCTAAACGTGTGTTGACGTATCCGGAAAGCAATACGGCACTTCCCTTCGAAAAAGGAGAGATGGTATCGTCTTTCGGGCCGGTGGTGATAAACAGGTTGTCGTTGGTACCGATGTCTGTCAAAAATTGGCCGCCGGTTTTGTGGTTAAACATCACTCCGGGCGAAACGCTGATGTATGTCCGAACGCGTGAAGGCCCTGAATTGATCTGACCGCCGGAATGGGTACCGAAAAAACTCAGTGGGACAGATACCTGGTTGGTGTTGTTCTCCAATAGAGTCCATTTATTCATGGCCCCGAACGAGAACTTTTCCTGAAACGGGTCACCGGGCAAAATCATTTGTCGCCAGTTGATCCACATGTCGGCGTACCATTTTACCGTTTCGTATTTCACCTGGATCCCACCTTGTGGTTTATCGGTGTAAAACCGTTGCGGGTCGTAAACCGGTTCGGGCAGCATATGGTTCTCATCCTGATCGAGGTTTCCCATAATAAGAGTAATCGCTGAAGTGGGGTGATAACGGACCGTAAACCAGGGACTGATATTTTCGTAATCGGTGCGGCCGGTGTATTTTAGTATATGTACACCCAGCTCGAGGCGAAGTTGTTTCGAGGGATAATAAACTGCTTTGGGGCGAAACCACGCACCCAGGATGGTGGCACCCGTAGCTATTGTTCCCCTGTATTCGTTATTCTTAAAGAAGTTGGTATTGTCGAGCGCGAAATAGATGTTGCCGGTGGTATCGGGCAGGTAAGGCTCGGTGTACTGGAAAAAGGAATAATCATTCTGAGCGGAAGCCTGCTGAGGATCAATAAACAACATCAGGAGGAAAATTATCCCGGTAAAAATAATCAAGTGGGATAGCCAGGATCGAAGTGTCTGTTTCATATAATGCGTCGCAATTAAAAGCTTCTGCCAGAAGTCTACTATGTTTTTTGTCCGGCTGAAAATACATTTATTTTTCCTGCCCTGAAAGTTTTTCGCGGTAGCGGATAAATAAAAAACCCGGAACAGGAAAGGAAAATTCCAATGTTCCGGTTAAATTCGTTTTATATCGCAGGGTTATTGTTTTTTCAGTATGATCCGATCATAAAGGAACAGCAGAATCGTTGCGCCTAATCCGATTCCGAATATCACCATCCAAATATGAGATGGATGATATTTGTCCCAAAGGAACATCTGGAATTCGTGCATGTTCATATTCAGTTTGTGGGCTGCAGCTTCCAGAAAATCGTTTTGGGTAAACTTATGACTGATGGCCGGTAGATGAATGCCCCGGGCGACCATCTCGTTCCTGGCCAATTGCACTTTATCGGACATTTGTTGGTAAACGTTGCCGGAAATGATACCGGCGAAAAAGTTTCCGGCGGCTACCGGTAGAAACGAGGTGCCCATGTATAGTGCTGTTTTGTCGGGCGGGGCAATATGTCCGATGTATTCGGTAATTTTTGGTGAGCTCGACATTTCGCCAATGGAAAATATGAAAAGGGCAAGGACCACAAACATTCCGCTATGGGTCATCATCGACAAACCGATACCAATCGAAGCCACGAAGATTCCGGTTATCATGGCATTCAGCGGACGCAGTCGCATCACGATAGCAGAGATAATAATCTGGAACAGAATAATGGAGCCTGCATCCACATTAACCAAATATTCAGCCGGAATAGTTCCCTGTTCGGTCCCAAGTTTTTGTGCCAGCCAAGGCCATACGTTGGCCAGAAAATCATAAACAGGGGTGGTGTCGACCCACTGATCGATGAATACCGGTAGCGTGAAGAACAACTGGTTATACATGGTCCAGAACCCGGCAATAATGATAAGGAAGATGACGAATTTGACGTCGCTCAGTGCCACGCCGATATTTTTAAATGCTCCAACGATATTTTTCCCAAGAGGTTCTTTTACTTTTTCAGGTTCATCGTCGTGCCGGGGCTCTTTGTAGAAGAAGGTCAGCAAAACAAAATTGAAGGCGATAACCAGTGCCGAGGAGACGAATACATAATCCCAGGAAATTTCCCTGAAGTGACCAGTGACAAACGGACCAACAAAAGCCCCGATATTCACCATCATGTAAAAAATACCAAAACCAATGGAGGAAGTGGTTTTGTCGGTAGTTTTTGCTACAGTTGCCGAAACAATGGGTTTGAACAGGGCGGCGCCAAGTGCGAGATACAGGAAAATAGCAAATACGGAAATAAAAGAGTGGAAGAATGGCATAGCCAGGAATGCGGTCGTATAGACCGTATATGCAATATACAAGGTCTTTTTGTAACCAATTTTATCGGAAATGGCCCCGGTAATAACCGGGAGGAAATACAATATGGCTGTCCCGACCCCCATGATCCAACCTTTCTGGACCTGGGTGAATCCTAATGCTCCTTCATCCGTAGATTTGGTAAGGTAAAGTGCAAACATTATATAGAAACCATACCACGCCCAACGCTCAAATAACTCCATCGAGTTCGCAACCCAAAATGTGCGTGGAAATTTTTTAAAAACCTGAAGTGCCTTCATTTGTTTTGTATTTTTTGAGAGAACAATGGAGCCAAAATTATAAAAATATGCCAGATAAGTACGAAAAGGTGCTTTGTTGTAAAATGCTTATCTTGCGCAACTTTTAAAAAAGTAAATTCGCTATGGAGACTAGAAGAAAGCCCGATTGGCTGAAGATTAAGGTGCCGATTGGGACGAATTACCGTCACGTAAAAGGTGTCGTTCGTGATCACCATCTACATACCATTTGTACCAGCGGACAGTGCCCGAACATGGGGGAGTGCTGGGGAGCCGGAACCGCTACCTTCATGATTCTGGGGGAAATATGCACCCGTTCGTGTAAGTTTTGCGCCACCAAAACCGGTCGCCCGAAACCCCTGGACCCGAATGAGCCCGCCAATGTGGCCCGTTCGGTGAAGTTGATGAATCTAAAACACGCCGTGATTACCTCGGTTGACCGTGATGACCTGCCGGATGGAGGTGCCGCTCACTGGGTGGAAACCATCAACAAGATTAAGGAAGTGAATCCGGATACCACCATGGAAGTACTGATTCCTGATTTTGATGGAAAGCCGGAACTGGTGAAACAAATCATCGATGCGAAGCCCGATATCATTTCGCATAACCTCGAAACCATCGAGCGTTTGACTCCGCAGGTGCGGAGTAAGGCGGAATATAATATCAGCCTGAAAGTGATTAAGACGATTTCCGAATCGGGAACGGTTTCCAAATCCGGATTAATGCTCGGCCTGGGCGAAACCCTTGATGAGATTTATAAAGCAATGGATGACCTGGTGGCCAATGGCTGCGAAATCCTCACCATGGGACAGTACCTGCAGCCTACCAAAATCCATCTTCCGGTAGAGGAATACGTTCATCCTGATAAATTCCGTGCGTTGAAAGAAGAAGGATTGCGCCGCGGCTTCCGGATTGTGGAGAGCGGACCGCTCGTTCGTTCATCATATCATGCCGAACGTCATATCAGGCCCCGGGTGAATTAATTAATTTTACCGTACAATAGGTCGCTTATTATTTGACCGGATTATTACCCCTAAATCCCTGAAGGGGGCTTAAGCCTCCCCTTCAGGGAGGTTGGAGGGGAGAATTTTATTGGCCCGAATTTAGGAGTATAACCAAAATGAATCATAAAGTTCAGTATCTCGATTTCGGTGTAGCCGAATATAAACATACCTGGGATCGTCAGGAGGAGTTGATGGGGGAAACCATCCGGATGAAACTGGATAATAAAAATGCAGGGCCCTCTTCCCGGAAGGAAACCCCTAATTATTTGATTTTTGTCGAACATCCCCATGTGTACACGCTGGGGAAAAGCGGCGACGAACACAATCTACTGCTTAATTATATCCAGCTACAGGCAAAGGATGCCGCATTCTTCCGTACGAACCGCGGCGGCGATATTACCTATCATGGTCCCGGGCAAATTGTGGGCTATCCCATCATCGACCTGGAGAATTTCGATATCGGTTTGCGTCAGTATATCTATAACCTGGAAGAAACCATCATCAAAACCATTGCTGAATTTGGACTGGAAGGTTCGCGCGACGAAAGCGCCACCGGAGTCTGGCTGGATGTGGGCAAACCTACTGAGCGGAAAATTTGCGCCATCGGGGTGAAGAGCTCACGCCACGTCACCATGCACGGGTTCGCCTTCAATGTGAATACCAACCTCGATTATTTTCAGTACATTAATCCGTGTGGATTTGTCGACAAGGGAGTGACTTCACTGCAAAAAGAACTGGGCCAAGAGCAGGATTTCGAAGCCATTAAAGCGCTCGCCCGGCAGAAATTTGCCGAGGTGTTTGGTGCCGAATTAGTGTGAGAATTATTTGGCGTTCAATAACGGCTCGATATATTTACCCAGTTTTTTCGGCTGAAAGTGAGGGGCGAAACGTTTCACCGGTTTTCCGTTCCGGTCGACCAGGAATTTGGTGAAGTTCCATTTGATTCGTCTTCCGGGGAAACCGGGTTTTTCTTTTTTCAGGAATTCGTATAAAGGATGGGCGTTCGTCCCGTTCACCTCAATCTTGGAAAACATCGGGAAGGTAACGCCGTAATTTACCCGGCACGTCTGTTCAATACTCTCTTTGCCCCCGGGCTCCTGGTTGGCAAATTGGTTGCAAGGAAAACCGAGGATGACCAGGCCATCATCTTTATATTGCCCGTAAATTTTTTCCAGTCCCTCGTATTGAGGGGTAAAGCCGCACTTGCTGGCCGTGTTCACAATCAACACCACTTTCCCGCGGTAAGCGTCAAGTGTTACTTTCTCCCTTTCCAGTGTTTCGGCTTCAAAGCTGTAGATATCATTCATCGCGTCACATTTTTCTGTGAATTCAAAAACGCAGTAGGGCCATCAAAGTTCAATTGCCTGTTTGTTAGGGTAAATGGCTTATTCAGAAATAGAACAGATAAATTATTATCTCTTGCTGACAATGCTTTAATATGCAGTTGACTGCGAGGTGTATATGGGTTTTTAGTTCAAAACAGGATATTTTTAAAACCGGACATCGAATTGATTCCAGGATGAAAAATGAGCATCTTTGAAATCTTCAAACCGAAACAGAATACGCATAATGGCAATTGAAGTGGTCGAAGTCAGGACAACTAACGAATTGAAAGAATTTGTTGAACTTCCTTTTGATCTGTATCGTGATAGTCCTTATTGGGTCCCTCCCGTCAAAAGCGGGGAGCGAAATGCTTTGTTGCCACAGAAGAACCCGGCTATGCGCGATTGCGATACAATCTTGTGGCTGGCCCGTAAAGACGGCAAATGTGTGGGAAGGCTTGCCGGAATCATTCATCACAAGCACAACGAAAAAACCGGGGAGAAGATGGTTCGTTTTTCCCGCGCCGAGTTTGTCGATAATGCCGAAGTGGTCGATGGACTTTTCGCGAAAGCCGAACAATGGGCGAAAGAACAAGGTGCGAACGGCATTCATGGGCCGCTTGGTTTTTCCAATCTCGATCACCAGGGCATGCTCGTCGAAGGGTTCGACCATATTCCATCAGTGGTTTCCGAATATCATTTACCCTATTACCAGGAGCACATGGAACGGATGGGTTACAGCAAGGAGATGGACTGGATTGAGTTTAGGCTTTCGTTGGCCGGTTTTACGCTGCCCGAAAAAGCGGTTCGCATCAACGACATGGTGAAGCGTCGCTACGGCCTCAAAGTCATCAATTTCACATCGAGGAAAGAGCTCCACGAATGTGGCCAGCGGGTTTTCGAAATTTTAAACTCCGCTTTTCGCGATCTCTTCAGTGTGGTCGAATTAAACCAGGAAACCAGTAGTTATTATCTGAATAAATACATCCCGCTGCTTAACCCGAAATTTGTGAAAATGATTAAAGATGGTGAAGGCAACATCGCCGGGTTCATTATCGCGTTACCATCGCTCTCCAAAGCTTTGCAAAAAGCCAACGGCAAGATTTTCCCCTTCGGTTTTTACCACATCCGCAAAGCCCTGAAAAATCCGACCGGGTGCGATTTGTTGCTTACAGGTGTTCACCCCGACTGGCAGGGGAAGGGCATGGTCTCACTGCTCTTCTCCGAATTGTTACAGGAGCTCATTGGCAGCGGCGTGCAGCACCTCGAAACCACCGGCATGCTCGAAACCAACCACAAAGCCATCCAAAACTGGAAAAATTTCGACCATATCCAGCACAAGCGCAAACGCTGTTATCGTAAAAATTTAGCTTAGGGCGGCTTCACGGTCTGCGGCCTTTAGCGTACTTGCGTGGCCGTGGCCACCCCGGGTTTTCGTTCCCCCAGCACCCGGCCCATTGTTCAACGCCCCGCCGTTCGCGCCCGGACCCCTCCCCCGGCTGGGGAGGTTGGGAGGGGCAAAGCGAGTATGAAGGTTTCCGGTTACGCTTCGCCGTTTCTGTTAGCCTTCCCTGAAGACGCATTTTCTGATGCTGTCAGGTGAGGCCGCATCCCGGAATAGAGAAACAATTATTCAAGCCGGGAGTTAAGTAGAGTAGAGGCCAAAAAAGCAAGTTGAATGAAATATTTCGTAAAAATAAACGATGTAAGATCGACCGGTGAGCTGGAAGGAGCCTGGAACAACAACGACTCTATAAGGAGTTGCTGGCAAGATTTGAGTGCCCCGATGCGGGACCATTAAAACCAACCGAAATAAAGGGCAAAGACAATGTTCCGGTAGCGAGGTGCAGAAAAATTTATTCAAAAAAAAACAAACGATGGAAAAGGACAAAAATTTGGAACCTGGAAAGAAAAAGAAAAATTTTCAGGATAAAGCAGGGCAATGGATCGATAAAGCGGAAGAGTTTATTGATGATACCGGAGATAAAATACATGAGAGCGAAACGTACCGGAAAGCCGATAAATCGATTGAAAAAGCAACAATAAAAGTATTCCGGAAAGCCGGAAAATGGTGGGGAAAAGCAGAGCATTATATAAAAAACAGGGATACAAAATAATACTCATTGGACATATGTTTTTTAGTAAAAGCGCATCATACTACAAGCATAGTGTCTCGGGGCTATTTGTTTTAAAGTTTCAAATTTATTTGTCGTTAAACACGACCAGTAGCTTACCCTTTGCGCATTGATTAATATAAGGACAATGTTACGCTTCGCTGTTGTTGTGGTTCCTATCGTTTCTTTCGTTAAAAACGTTTTTGTCATTGTCAGCCTGAAGGGCTGAAAGTTCACAGCCCGGGGCAAGGCATCGCCGACGTATGTCGGGATGACGCCACCCCGGGATAAGATAACGGCGATGAACCCAAGGCGCACATTCCTGCCATCATTGAAACAGAAACGTTCCTGCGCCGCACGGGCAAACGTCGATTAAAAACAGCTTCTATTTGCCCCATCGCCCTGGCGGTCGAAACAACCACCGGTTCCAATTCAAACTACCGCGTGGCCGCGTCTGCATCGAGGAGTCTGCATTGAGGAGGCCTTATATTCCCAAGGCGTTGCCATTGGGCTGAAATAATTTGGCCCTTCAGGCCGAAGAGAAATATCCCGAAAGATTTCAAAATTTTCGATCAGTCCGTCAGGCAGTTGAATATTCAGGTGAAAAAAGAAAGGAAAAAGGTTTGGAGTAATAGGAAAAAATACGCTTTCTTTGCACCCGCTTTCCGAAAGGGGGGCAGCGTTCAGCCGGTAGTGAAAAGGGGAAGCAGTGAGCCGGAATAGTCCGGTTTAGCAGGGCCGGAATCCGCCGAAAAAAAATCTTGAGAAGTATTTGGAAAGCCGGGAAAAAAGGGTTTATCTTTGCGGCCACGTTTTTAGCGAAAAGCGGGTGTTAATTTCCGGTACAGAAGCCTAAAGAAAAAAGGCAAAAAAAGATTTGGAGTTAACGCAAAAGATTACCTATCTTTGCAACGCTTTTTTTCGGCCCGTCCGACGGCAACTGAGGGTTGGGCAGTAAGGGGCGAAAGTCAAGGGAAGAGATACAAGTTCATTGAAAATATTGAAAAGGAAAGAAGATAAGCACCAGGAGTTCAATTTTCTTTTAGAGGAAAACCAATCGTGCCAGGCAAATAGACATTTAAACTTTTTAATTACAACGAAGAGTTTGATCCTGGCTCAGGATGAACGCTAGCGGGAGGCTTAACACATGCAAGTCGAACGGTAAGGCCCTTTCGGGGGCACACGAGTGGCGCACGGGTGAGTAACGCGTATGCAACCTGCCCTGTACAGGGGGATAGCCCGGAGAAATCCGGATTAATACCCCATAGTTTTTGGAAGTCGCATGGCTTATAAAATAAAGCTTCGGCGGTACAGGATGGGCATGCGTGGCATTAGCTAGTTGGTAAGGTAACGGCTTACCAAGGCGACGATGCCTAGGGGTTCTGAGAGGATGATCCCCCACACTGGGACTGAGACACGGCCCAGACTCCTACGGGAGGCAGCAGTGAGGAATATTGGTCAATGGGCGAGGGCCTGAACCAGCCATCCCGCGTGCAGGAAGACGGCCCTACGGGTTGTAAACTGCTTTTCTGCACCAAGAATAGGCGCTACGTGTAGCGTTATGACGGTAGTGCAGGAATAAGCACCGGCTAACTCCGTGCCAGCAGCCGCGGTAATACGGAGGGTGCAAGCGTTATCCGGATTCATTGGGTTTAAAGGGTGCGTAGGCGGCCCTGTAAGTCAGTGGTGAAATGCTGCAGCTCAACTGTAGGACTGCCATTGAAA
This sequence comes from Prolixibacter sp. SD074, assembly GCF_009617895.1. Classification (NCBI taxonomy): domain Bacteria; kingdom Pseudomonadati; phylum Bacteroidota; class Bacteroidia; order Marinilabiliales; family Prolixibacteraceae; genus Prolixibacter; species Prolixibacter sp. SD074. The sequence goes on along the minus strand of NZ_BLAW01000001.1, from coordinate 3,287,445 downwards.
CTGTGGGGCTTGAGTGCGCCTGAGGTAGGCGGAATGAGTAGTGTAGCGGTGAAATGCTTAGATATTACTCAGAACACCGATTGCGAAGGCAGCTTACTAAAGCGTAACTGACGCTGATGCACGAAAGCGTGGGGAGCGAACAGGATTAGATACCCTGGTAGTCCACGCCGTAAACGATGATAACTCGCTGTTGGCGATACACAGTCAGCGGCAAAGCGAAAGCATTAAGTTATCCACCTGGGGAGTACGATCGCAAGGTTGAAACTCAAAGGAATTGACGGGGGCCCGCACAAGCGGAGGAACATGTGGTTTAATTCGATGATACGCGAGGAACCTTACCTGGGCTTAAATGTGGATTGACCGTTGCTGAAAAGTGACTTCCCTTCGGGGCAATTTACAAGGTGCTGCATGGTTGTCGTCAGCTCGTGCCGTGAGGTGTCGGGTTAAGTCCCATAACGAGCGCAACCCCTATCGTCAGTTGCTAACAGGTCAAGCTGAGGACTCTGGCGAGACTGCCACCGTAAGGTGAGAGGAAGGTGGGGATGACGTCAAATCAGCACGGCCCTTATGTCCAGGGCTACACACGTGTTACAATGGTCGGTACAAAGGGCAGCTACATAGTGATATGATGCTAATCCCAAAAGCCGGTCTCAGTTCGGATTGGAGTCTGCAACCCGACTCCATGAAGCTGGATTCGCTAGTAATCGCGCATCAGCCATGGCGCGGTGAATACGTTCCCGGGCCTTGTACACACCGCCCGTCAAACCATGGAAGCTTGGGGGACCTGAAGTCTGCAACCGCAAGGAGCGGCCTAGGGTAAAACAAGTGACTGGGGTTAAGTCGTAACAAGGTAGCCGTACCGGAAGGTGTGGCTGGAACACCTCCTTTCTGGGGCCGGCACGAGAGGTTTCTGAGAGGAAATGAATGAAGGGTGTTTACTTCTTCCTTTTTAAAAGATACTGTAAAACACAGGAGCAATTGAATCCCGATACTTCGGGGGAGAATTGAAGTTGAGAATTCAATGAAAAACGGTTCTCACGGTTCAATGCACGGGGCCTGAAAGAGGCAGGGGCAGAGCAGGAAACGGACATTATCAATTTCCATTTTCAATTCTCAAATCTGCAGACAGTCCCGTAGCTCAGCTGGTTAGAGCACTACACTGATAATGTAGGGGTCCCCAGTTCAAGTCTGGGCGGGACTACCAGGAACAATTGATAATGGAAAATTGAGAATGAAACTTCCATAATTTTCAATTATCCATTTTCAATTCTCAATTGGGATCTGGGGGATTAGCTCAGTTGGCTAGAGCGCTTGATTTGCATTCAAGAGGCCGTCGGTTCGACCCCGACATTCTCCACAGGCGAGATAAAAGGCCAGGAAAACACGAAGGCACAAGTTCATTTAAAGACATTTTGGAACACGAAGGATTAGGCTGGCGCCTGAAAGTAATATGCGGGGTTCGATTCCCTGTAATCCACAGGCCCAATAGTAAGGGTAAAGTTCATTGACATGCTGGAAGAAAAACAGAGTTACAAGAGAAACGCCGAAGGATAAAACCTTCGAACAAGGCGAGAGAAAGTAATGAAGGGCGTACGGGGGATGCCTTGGCTCTCAGGGGCGACGAAGGACGTGATAAGCTGCGAAAAGTCGCGGGGAGGTGCAAATAACCGCTAATCCGCGAATATCCGAATGGGGCAACCCACCATAAGTAATTATGGTATCCTGTTATGCAGGAAGCTAACCCGGGGAACTGAAACATCTAAGTACCCGGAGGAAAAGAAAACAAAAGTGATTCCCCAAGTAGTGGCGATCGAACGGGGAACAGCCCAAACCGCAAGTGTTTCGGCACTTACGGGGTTGTAGGACTGCGCTATATGAAGTAAACGGAAATGGAAGTGTCCTGGAAAGCCACACCAAAGGAGGTGAAAGTCCTGTACATGTAAAGTTTGCGGAATTAGCAGTATCCTGAGTAGGGCGGGACACGAGAAATCCTGTCTGAAACTGCCGGGACCATCCGGTAAGGCTAAATACTACTGAGAGACCGATAGTGGACCAGTACCGTGAGGGAAAGGTGAAAAGCACCCCGGACAGGGGAGTGAAAAAGTACCTGAAACCGTACGCCTACAAGCGGTCGGAGCCCCGATGCATATCGGGGTGACGGCGTGCCTTTTGCATAATGAGCCTACGAGTTACTCCTCACTGGCAAGGTTAAGTGGTTCAGCCACGGAGCCGAAGCGAAAGCGAGCCTGAACAGGGCGGAATAGTCAGTGGGGGTAGACGCGAAACCATGTGATCTACCCATGGCCAGGTTGAAGTCCCGGTAACACGGGATGGAGGACCGAACCAGGAGACGTTGAAAAGTCTTTGGATGAGTTGTGGGTAGGGGTGAAAGGCCAATCAAACTTGGAAATAGCTCGTACTCCCCGAAATGCATTTAGGTGCAGCCTTGGTTACGAGTCTTGCAGAGGTAGAGCTACTGATTGGATGCGAGGGCTTCACCGCCTATCAACTCCAGACAAACTCCGAATGCTGCAAGATGCTTACCAGGAGTGAGGGCGCGGGTGCTAAGGTCCGTGTCCGAGAGGGAAAGAACCCGGACCATCAGCTAAGGTCCCCAAGTGTATGTTAAGTTGGTTTAACGAAGTCTGATTGCATAGACAGCTAGGATGTTGGCTTGGAAGCAGCCATTCATTAAAAGAGTGCGTAACAGCTCACTAGTCGAGCGGTCGGGCGTGGATAATAATCGGGCATCAAACATACCACCGAAGCTATGGATTGTAAAATTATTTACAGTGGTAGGGGAGCATTCCGGTCAGCGCCGAAGGTGTACTGCGAGGTATGCTGGAGCGTCCGGAAAAGCAAATGTAGGCATAAGTAACGATAAGGCAGGTGGGAAACCTGCCCGCCGATAGACTAAGGTTTCCTGATCAACGCTAATCGGATCAGGGTTAGTCGGGGCCTAAGGCAAAGCCGAACGGCGAAGCCGATGGACCATCGGTTAATATTCCGATACTTCTCTTGACTGCGATGGGGTGACGAAGTGATGAAAGGCCCGCGTACTGACGGAATAGTACGTTAAAAGGCGTAGGTGTTGAGACTCATAGGTAAATCCGTGAGTTGAGCTGAAACCTGACAGTACCGGGAGCCTTCGGGCAACCGGACAGTGGCCCTAAGGGCTTCCGAGAAAAACCTCTAAGCTACAGGTCAAGAGGACCCGTACCGTAAACCGACACAGGTAGTCAAGGAGAGAATCCTGAGGCGCTCGAGTGATTCGTGGCTAAGGAACTAGGCAAAATGGCCCCGTAACTTCGGGAGAAGGGGCGCTGGCGCAAGTCAGCCGCAGTGAAAAGGCCCAGGCGACTGTTTATCAAAAACACAGGGCTATGCTAAATCGCAAGATGATGTATATGGCCTGACACCTGCCCGGTGCCGGAAGGTTAAGAGGGGATGTTATACTTTCGGGTAGAAGCATTGAATCGAAGCCCCGGTAAACGGCGGCCGTAACTATAACGGTCCTAAGGTAGCGAAATTCCTTGTCGGGTAAGTTCCGACCTGCACGAATGGTGCAACGATCTGGGCACTGTCTCGGCCACGAGCTCGGTGAAATTGTAGTAGCGGTGAAGATGCCGCTTACCCGCAACGGGACGGAAAGACCCCGTGAACCTTTACTGCAACTTCACATTGGTTCCGGGTAAGTGATGTGTAGGATAGGACGGAGGCATTGAAGCGGGTTCGCCAGGATTCGTGGAGCCATCCTTGAAATACGTCCCTTTGCTTGCCTGGGGCCTAATCCCGGCGTACGTCGGGAGACAGTGTGTGGTGGGTAGTTTGACTGGGGTGGTCGCCTCCAAAAGAGTAACGGAGGCTTCTAAAGGTGCGCTCATGGCGATTGGTAACCGCCAGCAGAGCATAATGGTATAAGCGCGCTTGACTGTGAGACCCACAAGTCGATCAGGTAGGAAACTAGGGCATAGTGATCCGGTGGTTCCGCATGGAAGGGCCATCGCTCAAAGGATAAAAGGTACTCCGGGGATAACAGGCTGATCGCTCCCAAGAGCTCATATCGACGGAGCGGTTTGGCACCTCGATGTCGGCTCGTCACATCCTGGGGCTGGAGAAGGTCCCAAGGGTTGGGCTGTTCGCCCATTAAAGTGGCACGCGAGCTGGGTTCAGAACGTCGTGAGACAGTTCGGTCCCTATCTGTTGTGGGCGTAGGAGACTTGAGAGGGCCTGACGTTAGTACGAGAGGACCGCGTTGGACAGACCACTGGTTTACCAGTTGTTCCGCCAGGGGCACCGCTGGGTAGCTATGTCTGGAAGAGATAAGCGCTGAAAGCATCTAAGCGCGAAGCCCGCCTCAAGATGAGGTCTCCTTAGAGGGCCGTTGGAGACGACGACGTTGATAGGTCGCAGGTGTAAAGACGGTGACGTCAAAGCCGAGCGGTACTAATAGCCCGAAACTTTCCATGCCGGTTTTAGAAATTGGTGTTTTTGTTGTAATGAAGTGTTTTCTTCCAGGGTTCATGTCAGTAAAATAAGTGAGAAGTAAAAAGGCAAAAGCAAAAGCGAGAAGTAAAAAGGCAAAAGTGGGGAGTAAGCATAACTACTTCACACCTAAAACCTAAAACCTAACACTTACCACTGTTTTACAAAAAGATATTGTATAGCTGAAAAGCAAGCTGAAAAGTTTAGGTGGCTATAGCGACGGGGCCCCACCTCTTCCCATACCGAACAGAGAAGTTAAGCCCGCCAGCGCCGATGGTACTGCAGAGATGTGGGAGAGTAGGTCGCCGCTTATTTTAAACGTAAAGCCCGGTTCCTTGATTGGAGCCGGGCTTTTTTGGTCCCTGATAAAGGCACCAGGGGAGAGACAAAAGACAACGGGCGTGATATTTAAGATATTGTATACCCTGAAAGGATTGATTAGTGAGTTCCGGTAAATGCCGGGAAAGGCTAGGAGTGTTGTGTGTGTGAAGGTGGCCAGATGGCTGCCTTTTTTTTGACGGAATGGAAAAAGTTTTAAGTGTTAAGTTTTAAGACGGGTCAGTAAAATGTCAGGCCAGGTGCTTCCGACTTTTGATGTCGGAGATGTTTGACATCTTCTCCTTAATTGTCCTATATTCATCTTATATCGGTTCTATATTCTTTTCCGCAAGGTAATATGAAGTGCATCACCCGAAGGCAACGCACTTCATAATAACTATGCTTAATGTTCTTAGTGTCCGGTTATTTGTTCGGACCGCACACCGGTTCAATGTTCCAGCCTTCCACCCGGAAACCGGATTTGTCAAGTTTCTGTACAGGCGTGCTAACCGTTACCGTTCTTGATTCTCCGGGCTTCAATGTGAAATAACTTGACGACCACAGACTCGGTAAAACTTCCTCTCCACGGTTCATCAACATTGGACGTACGAAAAAGGCCAGTTTATCTGACGGATTGGTTAATTCAACAGTCCATTGTGTATGCGAACCTTCTTTGTTTTTATTAAGGACTTTCAACTCAACCTGTGCCTCATCCATCTCATTCATCGGGGTAAAGTCGTCATCAGGCGAAAGCCAGTAGGAATTGTGCGAAATTACTTTCCCGTTTGCATCTTTCAATCGTAAAACAACGAACGAAACACCCTCGGTTTTAGCCAGAACTTTTGACAGTGAGTAAGCTTTTTTGACGGACTCAGCATCCATGCTCACCTTCTTCGATTCGCGGTGGATGAGTTTCGAATGAATATTGTACACATCGGCTTCAGCAACCAGATTATTCTCCCGCTTGTACGAGCGGTTTACAACGGTCACAGAGGCATTATCCTGATCGTACTGTACATGGACAGGTCCGACGGCATTTTGCATGAAATAATAGCCTGCATTGGGCATCAGGTACCAGTCGTACACCTGCCAGATGACACTCGGTAATGCCGCATTGATTTTCCAGAGCATCACCCCGCCATTGTCGCTCAGTTTGCTTCCGGCCGCTTCGAAAATTCCCTGGTAACCCATTGCATTCATCAGCTGCATTTTTTCCGAAAATCCTTTCATCGTTTTTGGTTCGCCGAAACGTTTGACCATATCCTTATAGTAGAGGTCATATTTCCCGTTACCGGAAGCTGCATCGTGGTAGCCCCAGGTATTATTCAACGGGAACGGCAGGGTTTTATCCCAGACCAAATCTGGAATAATTTTCGGCAGAATATTGTACGGAGGTTGTGAGGGGATTCCGGTTTCGTCTTTGAAAACCCAGTCCTTGGCGTTGCTGGCCAGGTTGTAATATTGTTTCGGATCCTGCCATGCATACGGACCGCCGCTATAAACACCTGACTGTTTATTATCGGGCCACGATGCTTTCCAATCGGCTGGCAACTTGGCAAAACCCGAGGAACTCGGAATAAAAGGACGTGTTCCGTCGAGTTTGATAATACTATCGCGCATGGCGTAATAAAGCTCTTTACGCGCATGCCCCTCGTTTCCGCCGGTCCACAGTAACAGGCTGGGATGGTTCCGGATACGAAGAATGGTACTGGTCATGTTTTTGATAAACACGTTGCCTTCGAGTGGCCAATCAGGGGAACCTTTAAATTCGCCCTGGGTGTCACCGGTTACCCAGAAATCGGACCAAACCAGCAACCCATAACGGTCGGCCGCGTTGAAGAACTCATCGGGTGGTGTGATGCCGCCTCCCCAAATGCGTACCAGATTGATGTTTCCGTTCCGGCAGAGCCGAAGTTCGTTATCATAGCGCAAAGAGTCCCGGTTGACCATCATGTCAGGAACCCAGGCGCCACCGACCAGGTTGACGCGTTTTCCATTCACATAGAAGTCGCGACGCAGGAATTTGCCTTTCACTTCGGTGGCCTTCGTGCTCATTGTGCGAATTCCGAACACAAAGGTAGTATCGTCGGAAACGGTATTCCCGGCAAGGTATTGCAAACGGATGCGATAGAGGTTGGGCGCGCCGTGACCATTGGGCCACCACAAATGCGGATTGGTGATATGTAAACGCTTTTCGTTTTCCGGATTGAGATCCACTTTCGTGGAAGAATTCGCATTCAGTGCAACCTCTTTCGAGAATTCGATGGATGAACCGCTGAAGTTTTCTGGTGTGATGGTAACATTCAGCTTTCCGTTTTCATTCGAACTACCGTGGTTGGCCAGGTGCAGTTTCAAAGAAATTTCAGTGACTGTTGTATCGGGGAGAGCAGGCAACCTTGTAACCAAATGTGGACGACTGATTGTCACAGCACCCGAAGTTCTCAAATAAACCGGCTGCCAGATTCCCATATTCCGGTCGCGGGTTGGCGGCATCCAGTCCCATCCGACCGAGCAAAGCATGGTCACATTTTTACCGATATCGCCGGTTGGACCACCATTGGCAAAGAACGGGCCCATGGCTTTTAACTGTTCAGGTGCCGGTGTGCCTGGGAAATCGAGCGGATAAATCTTCACAGCCAGGTAATTTTCAGCACCCGCTTTAATTTCTTTACTGACATCAAGGCTGTATTCGGCAAACATGCCGGCCATATCGGTCGAGTCGGCAATCTGTTTTCCGTTCAGCCACACCGCTGCACGGTAGTTAATGCCTTTGAAGATAAGTTGAAAATGACGGCCATTATCGTTCGCGGGCACTTTAAATGATGTTCGGTACCAGTATGGCTTCTTCCACGGATTGGGATTGTTGGGCAGGAAGCTGTACTGTTCCAGGTTATATTCCTTGTTGAAACTATCGGAAGCATCAGGAATATACATGTTGTTCATCCCCTGGTACGGATCGGGGTAAACATTGTTGGCCACCAATCCGGTAAGTACCGTAGAAGGAACTTTTACCGGGAACCAGTACACATTTTCCTGGTAAGAAGGAGAAGATAACGTTTCGCCGGAAGCGTCGATCACCGCGGAAGACTGGAGTTGGAAATTGGTGATTTGTGTTTGCTTTACTATACCGTCTTGCGCCTGAAGATCTGGCGCTGCAAATAGAAACAAAATCAGGAACAGAAATTGTGTTAACTCTCTTTTCATGTTTGGTTTTAATTAGTGAATATTATTGGATGTATACAGCAGTTCAGTGTCAAATGAATCAATCAAAAGTAGTGAAATAGTGTATTTATTACAATTAGCGTGCAGTATTATGTGAATCAAGGAATAGAGAGAAGGCAAAGGGCAGAGAGAAAAAAGGACAAAAAAAAAGCGCCCTTCTAAAGGACGCTTGGTTTTTTGATGGAGCAAAAATTTATTTATTCACCGTGTAGGTGTAATTGTTTTTATCGCCAACGGTTAAAACAACCTGATATTGACCTGGTTTTGCTGCTTCGAAATCGAAGATGCGGCCAAGGCTTACGTCTTTACCCAGGTTTTCCTGGTGAACCAGGTTGTTGTCATTGTCATAAAGATAAACTTCAACGTTGTCCTTGCTCAGGTTTAGGTAGGAAAGTTTGAGCATATTGTTTTTAAACCTGAAAGTAGGAGCAATGTCCTTGTTATTTGCGAGCTGGTCATTCATATTGGCACGGCCGTCAACTACGTTGAAAGATTGCACCAAAGTTTTGTTGCCTGAACGAACGCGCAGGTTGTAGTTACCATCTTCCAGTCTCGAGAAATCGAATGCCTTGAAATACTGGCTTCCCGAAACATTGCTTTGGTTATAATAAACTACATTTCCCAAGTCATTTTCAATTGTGATACTCATTGGTTCTGTTCCGGGGTTGATGACCGAAACAATGGAGAGATCCGAATTATCTTTTGTATAAACTGAAGTCTTTCCACTTGCCAATGCCTGGCCAATTGTAATAACCAGGAAGAACGCGCTCAAACTTGCTACCATTAAATTCTTGCTCATCATTGTTTTAAAGTTTGTTGTCTTCATAGTTTCTAATATTAAGAGGTTTTACACTGCAAATATAAACATGTTATACAGCATATGTTGTAAAACATATATTACTGCTGTTTTAACTCTACGTGATCGGAAACGGGGAAAGCGAAAGAATATGATCTTAAATTGAAGGGTTTTAAGTTTTAATATATTTAAAAAGCAGAAATACAGTGCATTGAGTGTGAATTTAGTGTGATCTCACCAAGTGTCATCTTATCAACTACTCCCTGGTTGGATGAATTTTTTTCGACAAAAACTCAACTTTGCCCGCATTATTCATCAGCCGGAGAATTGTGCATAAAACTATAGCGTTCATATTTTTGAAAGCTGGGCTTGATGAAAACTACACTAAATTCCGGTCGGGCGATATAAATATTGGGGACAACCGATGCCGTGTCCGGCTGTTCTTGTCCCAAAACTCTCATTTTTTGACAACAGGGCATAGCAATCCCATCATTGTGCCCTGCTTGGTTGTTCGCTGCTGTTTATTTTATTGAAAGACCAGTTGCCTGAACAGTTCCTGGTGTACGAACGCCTTGGAAAAGCGGTAGTACACCTTTCGCTTTGTCGTTTTTATTGTTGCCCCAATTTTCAACAATGATGCCCTAATAGTATCAACCTGCCATTTTTTGGCCGCTTCGAAGCCTGTTTTCTTTATTGCTTCTTCCATATTGCTGACAATATGCCTGACGTTCAGCCCCTTTCCCGTGCTTTCTATCTTCGAGTAGCATTGTTGTGGTTTGTGCCAGGTGCCTGCTTGATAGGTATAGCTTATAAAATGTTGGTGCTTGGTGTTGTTGGAAACGAACAAATGGCGCACGGCTTTCTCCGCCCTTGCGGTTTTTTTCTTCAGTGTTTCGTTTGCGGCGATGCCAACGGCGAACTTGAGGCCAAAATCATCGGCCAGTTGGTAAAAAGCGGGGCAACTGAAGCCGCTGTCGGCCCGCACAATGATCTTCAGTCCGGGATAGGCGGCCCTTATCTTTTTCAATATCCGCTTTAAAATGGCAACGTACCATTTGTTGGAGTGGCTGTTACCCGGGCGTAGTACCGGGAGGATGATCTGCCCCGTGTCGCCATCGTGGAAAAACAGTTCGTTGTACATGAACTGGCCGTAATAGCCATTGAACATCGACAGTTGCTGTTCGCCATGGGTGGGGTCGTCGGTGCCGTCAATATCGATCACAAGTTGTTCCCTGCCCGCCAGTGTGAGTACATAGCGGTCAACCCACGCATTGCACAAAGCAAATACGGAATGCTTGTCAAAACCGTTCTCGAACCTTGACATGGTGGGCTGTGAGGCCAGTCCCCCTTCAAGGATGTCCTTTAACAGCGGGTCGTTTTTCAGGTACTGGACATCGTTGGCATCTTCGTAGCCCTGTACCATGGTGAACACGCGCTGCTTTAAAAGCTTATCAATGGGGTGGACTATACGAAATGGATCACGACAATCGGGAATCACCTGGCTAAAATAGTGCAATATGCGATGTTTCCTTTCGAGTTTTTCCAGCAGTAGTACGGCCCCGTCAGAACTGACTGCATCTGCTGAAAAATCCATGTTTATTGCTGTCCTGCCTCGGTAAAAAACGGTATCTTTATTGCTCATAAATGGGTGCGTTTAAAAGTGTTGTTGTTTCGTTTAATCTACTTAAAGATAACACTTTGCACCCATTTTATTGTACTCGAGATGAATAATTCGGGTTAAGTAGGTTAAGACTTTTGTCCAAATTAGAATAGAGAACAAGATTCCGGCTGAATAGTTTCCTGCCCGGTGCCTTTACGCTCAAAAGAAACCCGCCAGGTTTTGGAAACCTGGCGGGTTGAGCTCCGGGAACGAATTCCCTTATAATATCTTTACTGAAACAGTTGCTTATTCGGTTCGGATCCCATATCGAAGACCAGCGTATCGCCGTTCATGATTTCATCCTGCGTGATGTACGAACGATGTAGTTCCTGTCCGTTCAGTTTTACCGACTGCACATACAGGTTCTCCTCCGAAGCATCAGGCGCCTTCATGGTGAAAACCTTGCCGGGAGCCACCGTAATCTGCGCTTCCTGCACAATGGGCGAACCTAACTGGTACTGCTGATCAGACGGACTGACCGGGTAGAATCCCATGGCACTGAAAACGTACCAGGCCGACATCTGGCCGCAGTCCTCGTTTCCGCAAAGGCCGTCGGGCGCATTGTAGTACATCTCGGTTTGAACCTGACGGTTCAGTTCCTGCGTGCGCCAGGGACGACCGGCATAGTTGAACAGGTAGGTAATATGGTGGCCGGGTTCGTTCCCTTGTGCATAACCACCAATCAGGCCGGAAATGTCCGGCGAAGCTTCGGCGCCTTTTACCCCCTGCTTCAAAGCAAACAAGGTGTCGAGCTTATTGGCGAAGGCATCTTTACCACCGAGCAAATCAATCAACCCGGGAACATCCTGCGGAACTTCCCATAAATACTGCCATGCATTTCCTTCGGTGTAATCGCTCAGGCGGTGTTTGGAATAAGCCGGATCGAAATCGCCCGTCCAGCTTCCGTCGAGGTTCTTTCCCCGGAAGAAACCGGTTTTCGGATCGAAAACGTTCCTGAAATTCCGCGAGCGTTTTAGGAAGTAATTGTAATCATCGGTCTTGCCCAATTTCTTTGCTACCAATGCCACGCTGTAATCGTCGATGGCATATTCGAGCAGTTTCGAAACCGATTCGTTTACTTTATCCGCCGGAATGTAACCTAGTTTTTTGTAGTAATCCAGTCCGTCGCGATCCAACATCATGGTATTCTTCATCGCTTCGTAGGCTTCTTCCCGATCAAAATCGCCTATGTTTTTCAGGATGGCTTCTCCCACAACGGGTACGCCGCTATTACCCACCATACAGAAGGTCTCATTGCCTTCCAGTTCCCAAACGGGTAGCAGGCCGGTCTGTTTGTAATGGCCGAGCATGGTTTTCACCATATCGTTCACCCGGTCGTGATGCATTACCGTAAACAGCGGATGCAATGCGCGATAGGTATCCCATAGCGAGAACACTGTATAGCGGTTATAACCCTTTGCCTTCAGGGTACTGCCGTCGACGCCTTTAAAATCGCCGTTTTTGTCCGAAAAGAGTGCGGGTGCCACCATGGTATGGTACAATGCTGTATAGAAAGTTGTTTTTTGGCCGGGGCTATCCGACTTGATCCGAATTTTTTCCAACTCTTTTTCCCAGGCATCACTGGCGGCCTGATGTACCGCATCGAAATCCCGGTTATCCGGTGCCGATGCGAGATTTGCCAGGGCATTGTCCACCGAAACGGACGAGACTGCCACTTTCAGCATCACCTGGTTTTCACCGAAGGTGAATACACCAACTTTCTCAGCGGCAGAAGGCGCATCAAGTATCTTCGATGCAATGATGGGCGCGCTGAATTTGGCTGAGAAAAACACATGTTGATCGGCAGCCCAGCCATGCGAAAAGCGCTTTCCGGTGATGGTGTGATCATCCACTACCGTGATGGCCGATTCGTAGGGTTTGTCCCAGTTGATAGCAAAACCCAGGTTCAATATAATATTGTGCCCTCCTTCGTCGGGAAAAGTGTAACGTTGCCAGCCGGTGCGTTTGGTTACCGTCATTTCAGCCCGCACATCACGGTCGAGTAACGTTACCGCGTAATATCCCGGCGAGGCCATCTCTTCGTCGTGCGAGAAAGTGGCCGCATACCGTTTGGTAAAATCGATGTTTTTTTCATCAGGTTTAAAGGTTACAGGCTCGTTTACCGGAAGGAAAGAGATATCGGCCAGGTCGCCGATGCCTGTTCCGCTCAGGTGCAGATGCGAAAATCCGGATATGATGCTGTCGGAATAATGGTAGCCGGAGCACCAGTCCCACCCCGACACACCGTTATCGGGGCTTAACTGTATCTGTCCGAACGGGTAAGCCGCTCCCGGATAGGTGTGTCCGTGACCAGCCGTTCCAATAAACGGATTGACAAAATCCGTCAGTAGCTCCGGTTTCTGAACCGTTTTCGTTGTTGGTTGGCAGGCAACTGCCAACAACAATATTCCGGTAAGGAAAGGAAGAATGTTTCGACTCATTGGTTATAAAAGTTTTGTTTACAATTAGGATAAAATTCACCAGTTAAAAATACCTAAAGTTCCAGAATAGACTAATAATTACGAAAGTAAATCGGTTTCGTTCCATATTCCATACTTCATTCTGATTCATCGTAGATGAAGAAAACGGGAGATATCCGCTTTAGCCGGAGCGGATTAATCCTTCCCCTTTCGCGAACATTTGCTATTTTTGCATCTGTTTTTGTTTATCCGTAAACCATAACAACACAACGATATGAACTCCAATGTACCTACAGTCGTCAGCGGAATCCGCTCAACCGGGAACCTTCACCTGGGAAACTATTTCGGTGCGGTGAAGAATTTCGTGCAGATGCAGCATGACATGAACTGCTACTTTTTCATTGCCGATATTCACTCGCTGACCACGCACCCGCACCCCGATCACCTGTACCAAAATGTACGACAGGTACTTTCGGAATACCTTGCCTGCGGCCTGGATCCGGGAAAAGCTACCCTCTTCATACAGAGTGATGTGCCGGAGATTACTGAAATGTACACCTTCCTGAATATGAATGCGTACCTGGGCGAGCTGGAAAGAACGACTTCGTTCAAGGATAAAGCCCGGAAGCAACCCGATAATGTAAATGCCGGACTGTTGACCTACCCGGTACTGATGGCGACCGACATTATCATCCACAAGGCACATTTTGTCCCGGTAGGGAAAGACCAGGAACAAAACCTGGAGATGGCCCGCACGTTCGCCCGCCGGTTCAACCGGATATACCGGGTGGAAGAATTCCCGATTCCCAGGCCTTTCACCTTCGATGGCAAGGATATGATTAAAATCCCCGGCCTGGATGGTTCAGGGAAAATGGGTAAATCGGAGGGAAACGCCATTGGTTTGGCCGAGGATCCGAAAAGCATCCGCAAGAAGGTGATGCGCGCCGTAACCGACGCCGGCCCGACCGAGATGAACCAGGAAAAGCCGGCACCGATTCAAAACCTGTTCACACTACTCGACGTAGTTTCGACGCCAGATACCGTGAAACATTTCGACGATGCGTATAACAACTGCTCCATTCGCTACGGCGATTTGAAAAAGCAGCTGGCCGAGGACATTATCAACTTTACAACGCCCATACGCGAACGAATTGAGGAGATTGTGAAGGATGATGCCTATCTGTGCAAAGTGGCCAAAATGGGCGCTGAAAAAGCCCGTGAATCGGCTTCGCAAACGCTGAAGGAGGTGCGGGAAATCATCGGATTCCGGAAGTTTTATTGATACCACTTCCCCGTCGGTAACCTTTCCCCGATGCGGGAAACCATGAAACAAACCGGCGGCAGGCTTTGGGATGGAAAACAGGCACCAGGCAAAAAGAATTGAACGTATTAAAGAAACCTCTGACTAAGGCCAGGGGTTTTTTATTTCCGCTTTCCCCGGCAAACCGGAAGCACTGAATAAGAGTACTGATAAAACAAAAACGCCGCCGGTAACCCGGCGACGATTGTTGATATTATCAATCCTGCGATAATTGCCGGTATGTGTGGAAAACATGCTTCACAATGAATTCCCTAACACCCGGCTTACCAGGAAACCAAACGGTTTATTCGAAGTGGTAAAGGAAAATCAGCGTAGCCGTAAATGCCGGCTTTTTCCTGTCTTTGATTTCCAGTTCCACATTAAGTTCTGCCTTGGTCGTGCCACGAAGATCTACCACCGACTTCAGTTTGGCCCGCAAACGAATCTCATCTTCGACGCGTACCGCCTCGCTAAACTTCAGTTTATCGATTCCGTAGTTGACCAGCATTTTCACATTATTAAACTCAGCAATCTGCTCCCAAAGGTAAGGCAGAACAGAAAGTGTCAGATAGCCGTGGGCAATGGTTGTCTGAAAGGGGCTTTCCGTTTTTGCCCTTTCGGGATCGGTATGAATCCACTGGTGATCGAGTGTCGCATCTGCAAAAAGGTTGATTTGTTCCTGGGTAATTTTCAGGTATTCGGAAACACCCATCTCCTTCCCGTCATACGCCTTGAATTCGTCAAAACTGCCGATAACTATTTTACTCATCGTTCAATTTGGTTTTAATTTTGATTCAGCCGGCAAGATAAAGCATTTTCGGCAATCCGCCGACGTGAAATCAAAGACGTGAACGACAAAATACTATGATTCTCCGGTTTCCGTGTCAAGGTTCTCCGGTTCCTCTTCCTCTGCCACGTTGCTGGTATCACTCAGGAAAACAGCGAAAGGTCGTAAGGTGGGAACTTCTTCCAGGATAATTTTTACCACACCAACCATCGGGATGAACAACACCATGCCCGATACGCCCCAAACCATGCCACCTACGATGACCGAGATAAGAACCACAAACGCATTAATTTTCGTGGAAGAGCCCACCAACCATGGACGTACCAGATTTTCCTGCAGGATATTGGCTGCCCAGAGCAGCCCGAGTGTGAGCAACGGTACGAGTAACGAATCGGAAGTGAGTAACGCGTACCCCACCACCACAATCATGGCAATCAGGTTTCCCACGTACGGAATCAGGTTCAGCAGGGCAATCATTGCCGCGAAGAAAAGGGCAGAATTAACACCCAAACTGATCAGGACAATAAAATCCATCACGGCGGTAGTCATAGTCAGCCAAAGCACACCTACCAGGTACTTTCTAATCATCTTCTGTATTTTAAAGAAGATTTTACTGACCGACTCTCGGTTTCCCCGGTCGCGATAGCGTCCCTTTACAAATTTGGCGGGTAATTCACGATAGTACAAAAGGAAATAGACAAATACCGGCATCAGGAAAACATACATGAGCGTTTGCCCAATGGTGGTTACGTGTTTCAAAAAGTAAGACCCCACCTTCTCAGCCTGGCCGACCAGGAGCTTTTGCAAATCGCCTGACTGCGGAATGATACTAAAATGCGACTCCAAAAAATCTTTTACATCGTTAATGTACACCGACAACTTCCCCGTAATGGAGGGCAATTCGCTGCTAATGGCCACTACCTGTGAAGCAAGAAAGTAAAAGATTGCCCCAATAATGATGAGAAACAATACGAGTGATGTAAGGATAGCCAACGGCCGTTTCCATCCGTGCTTTTCCAGGAAAATGACCAGTGGGACCAAAAGAAAGGAAAACAAGATAGCCCACGCCAGCGGCACCAGTATACTGCGCCCTACAATCAGGAATACAATTATCAGGGCGATGGTGGCGCTCCAATAAAAATACGAAGGAATATTCGGTTTGATGTCTTTCTCCATAATTGCTGTCTGTTCAATTTAAGCCTGTTGCTCATAATAACCTTAAAAAGTTAAATTTCGTTCATTTTGCGGGAAAAAATAAAGATATTCTCCGATTTTCAGACCGCTCTTATTTCTGCTGTAAAGCTTTTAATGTAAGAAACATAGCCTCTCGGGACGTCGTCAGGCGGCTGAGCCGCTTTTGGTCACCTGCCTTCGATTGATTAATTTTGGGGAAATTTCACAGAAGGGTGAGCCAGTTCGGTATGACTCTCCCTTTTTTATGTTCATCGCTGAAACAGGTGAACAACCGATACCTGCCGACGGGACCCGGGGCAAATCATAAGCCTCATTCCGCCTACCCTTTTCAGGGAAATACATCCGGGTATTGTCAAAAAAAATATTCATGCCGAAACCTTTGTTAGCCTAATCAAAATATTGAATTGTTATGACACTTATTGATGCCGTCGTTCTGATTATTTATTTCATTGTTGTTTTAGCCATCGGTATTTACCACCACCGGAAAAACGAAAGTGAAGAAGATTATTATGTAGGTGGACGCCAGATGGGAAGCTTTCATATTGGCTTGTCAGTTGTCGCTACCGATGTGGGGGGAGGATTCTCCATTGGACTTGGCGGATTGGGTTTTGTGATGGGCCTTTCGGGAAGCTGGATGTTGTTTACCGGTTTGATTGGTGCCTGGCTAAGTGCCGTCATCCTCATTCCAAATATTTTTCAATCGGCACGCGATCAAAATCTGCTTACTTTCCCTCAACTTCTGGGTATTCATTACGATAAACGAGTCGCTTTTGCAGCCGGAATCATCTCAGCCATTGGGTACATCGGTTTTACCAGTTCGCAGCTTCTGGCCGGAGCCAAACTGGCCACCGCAACATTCCCCGAAATTGATACCAATGTTGCACTAATTGTAATGGGCGTGATTGCCGTTGCCTACACCGGCCTGGGCGGACTAAAGGCGGTAATTTATACCGACAGTTTTCAGTGGGCCATCCTGATGTTCGGACTGGTATTTATTGGAATTCCGCTGGGTTTCATGGGCATTGGAGGAATGGATGGCATTGAAGCTGCCCTGCCCGATCGCTTTTTCTCGCTGCACAGCATTTCCGTTGCACAAATTATCAACTGGAGCATTACCATTATTCCCATCTGGTTTATCGGGATGACGCTTTACCAGCGGATTTATGCCTGTAAGGATGAGAAAACGGCAAAACGTGCCTGGTACATTGCCGGTTTGTTCGAATATCCATTGATGTCGTTCATGGGCGTTTTACTCGGAATGTTTTCTCGTGTGGCCACCATACAGGGAATGTTTGCTGATGCCGGATTTGCCGATGTCAACAGCATCGATGCTGAACTGGGACTTCCGCTGCTACTGAAATATGTACTCCCTGCCGGTGTAATGGGACTCATGCTGGCTGCTTACTTTTCGGCCGTCATGTCCACCGCCGACAGTTGTTTGATGGCCGCTTCCGGAAACATTCTGACTGATATCTTCAAATTCAAAGGCAAACCGGGACGGGGTAAAATGTCCGCCCCTCAGATAATGACCATTATCGTGGGTGTTTTTGCCATCCTGCTGGCCTCCGGTATGCAGAATGTGCTGGAGCTAATGCTTTATTCATACGCCTTCATGGTTTCCGGTTTGCTGATTCCCGTTCTCGGAATTCTGTATTTCAAACGAAAAGACCCCGGCGCCGCTTTCTGGTCAATGATTACCGGCGGAACGTTAACAATTACACTTACACTCATCAAAAAAGATTTGCCCTACGGCCTTGATCCCATATTCTTTGGTATCATCGCTGCTTCATTCGTTTTTATTCTGGTTAACCGAATAAAAACGCCAAAGCCTGCTTAAATATGTGATTAGACGTTTAGACGAAAAGGGTGGGCCCACAAAAGCAGTATCGATGCCTTGATGGAATTGGTTTCCCTGTTGTTCGATCTGCCTAATTCACGCGGACAACAAATACTTTCGTCTGTCATGGCAGAAAACGAAGATTTTTATAACAGCGGAAAAATCAAGAAGGTGCACGAATTTATTCAGCAGCCTTTCGCCGAAAAAATCAAAGTAGATCTACATGAAATATATTAAAGTATGAGCCTGGTCTAAAAAGCCTTATGACCCCTAAATCCCTAAAGGGGACTTTTTCAAACTGCTGATTTTTAGCAATTCCCCTTTAGGGGTTAGGGGTAAAAATGGTAACAATCAGCAGTTCTAAGGCTTTTAGGCCAGACTCAAGTATTACATTAATCTTTAATTTTACCCTTCTTTTCATCATAATTAATTCGATCTTCCAGTTCGTCGACAGTTGTTTTTTCCCATTTTGGCACTTTTAACAAGTGGGCAATCCGACCAATCATGTGCGAGGCAACCGGCGCTGTTAGGAAAATGAAGATAATGACCAGTATTGCTTCGGTGATTACATAAGCAACGGGAAAATGGATGGATACCGCCACCAGCATAAGCAGGGCGCCAAACGAGGAGGCTTTGGTGGCGGCATGCATCCGAATGTACAAATCGGGAAGACGTAACACGCCAATGGCAGCCAGTAACATAAAGAAGGCGCCCAAAACCAGTAATACCGCCGAAATCCATTCACTTATCATAGTATTGCTTTTTTAGATAGATGGCGAAGGCCACCGTTCCCATAAATGTGATGAGCGCAATCATCACAGCAACGTTCAGGTACACTTTTTCTCCGCTTAAAAAGGTAATGGCCAACGTAATTCCAATCACCAGAGAAGCAATCAGATCGAGCACAACCACTCTATCGGGTAAACTGGGACCTTTGACTAAACGCCAGAAAGCCAGGAAAAATGCGAGCAGCAACATGCCCATAGCCACATTGGCCGCATTGGTGATAACTGTTGAAAGAATTATCATGACCAAACCTCCTTTACTCTTTTTTCAAGCCCTGTTTTCACCTCTTCCCGGTAGGCTTCAGGGTCTTTCAGATACAAAACATGTACATACAGCCTTTTCCTGTCTTCCGACACATCGAGGCTCAAACTCCCCGGAGTCATGGTGATCAGGTTCACCAACGTGATAATTTCCGAATCACTTTTTAGATCCAGCGGAATTTCCACAATGCCGGGTTTCATGTGATGGACCGGGGTTAAAATATCGTATGCCAATACCAGGTTGGCCTTGAGCAGCTCCCATAGATAGAAACCGGCGAACACGATGACCTGAACGATTTTCACAAAGATGTACTTCATTGTTTTCCGGTATTAGTTTCCCAAAACGGCTTTTATATAAGATGACGGTTCGAGCAACTGGTGAGCTGCCGTCATGCATAAATCGAAGAAGAAACCGACGGCAACCCCCATCCCGATAGAAAAGAGCGCCAGCACCACTGATGGAAATATCATGGCAAATCCCAATTTCTTCTCCTGGTAAGTGATGACCTCTTCTGCATCTTCCGGTTGTTTCTTCCAAAATCCTTCATTCCAGATTTTAATCATCGAAAAGAGGGTAATAAGCCCCACAAACAACGAGATGGCTGTCACCAGGAAATGGTGCGAATCGAAACCGGCTTTTACCAGGATGAATTTCCCAAAGAAACCTGATAACGGCGGGACTCCGGCCAGTGCGAATGCCGGAACCACAAACAACAGCGCCAAATAAGGATGTGTTTTGTACAAACCTCCAATGCTTTTTAACTCGAAGGTACCTTTTAGCTTACTTACCATGCCTCCAACCATAAACGTGTTGGTTTTGGCCACAATGTTATGCCCCATGTAATAAATGGCACCGGCAATCCCTAACGGCGTGAAAAAACCAAGTCCCATAATCATGTAACCGATTTGGGAGATGATGTGGAACGACAAGATCCGCCGGATATCATATTGCGATGCCGCGGTGAATACACCAATCAGCATTGTCAATCCACCTGTTACAAGGAAAAGCTCTTTCCAAATTCCGCCAAGCGGGATAAAAAACAAGGTGAAGAACCGAATCATGGCATACACGCCCACCTTGGTCAACAGGCCGGCAAAAAGTGCCGTAACGGCCACCGGCGGTGTGTGATAGGATGCCGGCAACCAGAAGAAGAACGGGAAAACAGCCGCCTTGATACCAAAAGCGATAAAGAACAACATAGCCGAGCTATTCACCAGGTTCGATGATGAAGTGTTTTGGAGTTTTACTGCCAAATCGGCCATATTCAGTGTCCCCATCTTTCCGTATAACAATCCGGCTGCCGCCAGAAAAAGCATCGACGAAACCATGTTGATGGTCACATATTTCACGGCCCCCTCCAGCTGTTTGCGCTCACCGCCAAGGGTAACCAGCACAAAAGACGAAATGAGCATCACCTCGAACCAGACATAGAGATTGAATACATCGCCGGTGATGAATGCACCGTTGACTCCCAGCAGGAGAATATTGAACAGCAGGTAGAAATGAAACTTAAGGCGCCGCTCGTCCATCATCCCCAGCGCATACACCGAAACCGTAAAGCCAATAAGCCCGGCAAAGAACAGCATGATAGCGCTGAACATATCAGCCACCAGCGTAATGCCAAATGGTGCCGCCCAGCTTCCCACCTGCAACACCTGAATACCATCGCGATAGACCTTGACCAGAATCATGATGGCAACCACAAACTGGGCCAACGTGAAAAATACTCCCGAAACCTTTCGAAAGTTCAGGCTGTTTTTAGCAAACAAACTAACAATGGCCGCCAAAACAGGAAGGACCAAAGGTAACATGAGCAGGTTTTCCATCCGCTAATCTTCTTTTAGTTGGTCAAAATCAACTGTTCCCGACGATTGATAAAAACGATAAATCAATACCAGCGCAAACGCTGTAATCCCGAAGCCAATCACCAGTGAAGTCAATACCAACGCCTGTGGTAATGGATCGGCCACACTCGCCTGCGCCACTTCCTGTCCTTCCTGCACAAACGGGGGGCTCACTTTCGACAGGCTTCCCGCCAGGAAAACCAACAGATTGGTGGCATGACTAAAGAAAATCAGCCCGAGAATTAACTTCACAATACTTCGCCGCAACAGGAGGTAAACGCCCGCCGCATACAAAACACCGATGACAATAGCCAGTATGATTTCCATTATTCTATTTCGATTATATCAAACATGATGGTCAATAACACCCCGATGACCGCCAGATACACTCCCGCATCGAAAAGTACCGGGGTTCCTAAATGAAGCTCTTGCCCGAAAGGCAGATGTAAGGTTGTCCACATGCCGGTCATGAAAGGTTCGCCAGCCATAACACTCAGCAAAGCTGAAACGACAATAACCGTCAAACCGGTTCCCAGCAAAGCTGAAGTGGAAAGTGGTAATTTCTTTCTTGCTTCCGCAGAATTGAAGGCCAAGGCATAAAGAATGTAAGCTGAAGCGGCCATTAAGCCGCCAATAAAGCCCCCACCAGGCTGCTGATGCCCCCGATAAAGCACCACCAATGAAAGAATCAGCAACAGCGGCCTCAACTTAGTTGCCACAATGCGAAAGATATTGGAATACGGATTGCTCATTCCTCCCCCTTCTTTTTCGGTTTTAACTTTAACAGCGAAATCACTCCTATGGCAGCAATCATCAGCACAACGGCCTCACCCATGGTATCCAGTCCCCGGAAATCGACCAGAATGACATTCACGATGTTGCGCCCATGGCCTTTGGTAAATGCCTCTTTCAGGAAATAATCGCTGATGGGCGGACTGATTTTGATGAACTCGGCTTTTAAAACCAGGGCTGTCATAAAACCACCGAAAACCAATGCAATAATTCCATCCCTGATTCGGCTTGTCGGCCGTGAATACCTGGGCATATACGACGGCAAATGATACACCACCATCACGAAAAGGACCAGCACCAGCGTTTCTACCAGAATAAGGGTAATCGCCACATCCACCGCTCCATACAAAATGAATATGAAAGCCATGGCATAACCGATAACCCCCAACAAAATGATGGCAACCAAACGGGAGCGCGTAAACACAGCGCCCAATGCGGACGTAATAATAAGCAGACTTATCCCGATAAGGTAAAACGGAATTTCTTCCCAGTTGGCCTGAAAGCCCCAGCCGCGGGTATTATAAAGTTGGTACCAAACCAGCAATGACGAAACAATAAAAATCAACATCAGGTAAAAGCGGTGATAGCCATGTTGAACCACTTTAGTATGCCCTTTTGTAAACGACAGGAAGCTCTCAACCAGTTTCCCGAAAAGGTCGGTAAACTCAATCTTGAAATAACGTTGATTAAATTTTCGCAGGGCTTTTATCGCCGGTTTCCGAAAGAAAAAGAGCGTTAGGCCCAGCGTAACCGTAATTACACTTAGCAGGAATACCAGATTCAGCCCGTGCCACAATTGAATGTGAAGTTTAACCGGACTGGCATTCACCGCATCAACGGCCGGCATCACCAGCGGTTGTGTTAGTATGGCCGGATAAATTCCCATGAACAGACTGGTCACCGAAAGCACCACCGGGCCAATGAGCAACGGAATAGCTGGTTCGCGCGGAATTTTGGGCGGGTCTTTTTTCTTGCCAAAGAAAACACCATACCCAAACAAGAATGCCACAGCTACCATAAATATATTGGCCGCAACCGCCAGTATGGCCAGATAAACAGCAATTTCGGGGGCCTGTACTTTCGCATCGTAGATAACTTCTTTCCCGATAAATCCGAGAAAAGGCGGAAGCCCTGCCATGGAAAAAAGCGTCAGAAATGTTGCCACGGCTGCTACCGGCATCACCGGCCACATGCCGCCCAGGCGCCTTATATCGCGGGTACCCACTGTTTTATCAATCGCTCCTGCAATCATAAACAGTGCGCCTTTATACAAGGAATGGACAATCAGAAAGATCACCATGGCCATGATAGCCAACCCGGTACCTATACCAACCAGCAGCACCAACATTCCCAGCGCGCTAATGGTCGTATAGGCCAGTATTTTCTTCAAATCGAATTGCGTAAATGCGAAGTAGGCCCCTACCAACATCGTCATGGCGCCGGCTAATCCCAACGAAAATTGCCAGAGATCTGTTCCGCCCAAAATAGGATGAAGCCTTGCCAACAGGTATATCCCGGCTTTTACCATTGTCGCCGAATGCAGGTAAGCGCTTACCGGCGTGGGTGCTTCCATAGCACCGGGAAGCCAAAAATGAAAAGGAAACTGCGCCGACTTAGTGAATGCTCCCACCAGGATCAATAACACCAGCGGCATGTACATTTTGCTGCCTTTCACCACGGCGCCATCCTGCAACAAGTCGGTCAACTCATAACTTCCTGCAACGTTCCCCAACAGAACAAATCCAGCCAGCATGGCCAAACCTCCAAAGCCGGTAACCAACAATGACTGAAGAGCTGCCGCCCGCGCTTCCGGACGTTCGTGATTAAAACCAATGAGGAGAAACGACGAGAAACTGGTGATTTCCCAAAATACGAACAGTGTGATCAGGTTATTGGCGAGGACCAGTCCCAGCATAGCCCCCATGAACAGAAGGATATAGAAATAAAATCTTCCCCGCATGGGATAATGCTGCATGTAGTAACCTGAATAGATAAAAACCAGCGTTCCCATTCCGGTTATCAGCAAGGCGAAAAGCAGGCTCAGTCCGTCCAGATAAAAGGATAAGCGGACATTCAACAGCGGAAACCAATCAACTGACTGAATGATAAAATGACGATCGATAATATCCGGAAGCTGCTTAAGCAGCAGCACAAATAGTAAAGCCGGCATTAGAGCATACAGGTAACCGGAAATCTGCCCCAGTCGTTTGTCAATAAACGGGGTTAGAAATGCCAGGAAAAAAACCACACCGACAATCCGGATTAGCAGCATAAGTAAAAGGTTTAACCAGGCTCAGACATCGTTCGAAGTTGTTGCTTAATTGTCTCTTAAGAATACAACTAAATTGTGGTTTTGTTTAGCTCTTCATACGTAAAATAAGATCATCTCGCATATTTACGACCGGTTCGCGCTTCAGTCCGGTGACAAAGGGATCGAACCGGACATCTTTAGCAAAGTTATTGCTTAAACCCTTGACCGAAATTTCCGTTACTTTTAACATCACAAAATTGTAGCGAAAAATACCATGCAACACGAAGGAAACCTGATTAAGATGAGAACGGAAGCCAACAGTCCCGTTCGCTATTTTTTACCCCTTGGCAGTGATGAAATTACCATGAACGACTTGATTGGAAACAAACTGTCAATCAACTTCTCCGGCCAGATTAACTGTATCCATTGCGGAAAAAAAACGAAACGTTCTTTCGGACAGGGGTTTTGTTACCAGTGTTTCCAAACGGCCCCGGAAGCCGATCCCAGCGTAATGCGACCGGAGCTATCCCGCTCTCACCTGGGCATTGCCCGCGATTTGGAATGGGCACGTAAGCACGACCTGATTGATCATTACGTTTATCTGGCCGTAACCGATGCACTCAAAGTGGGTGTGACCCGCTATCACCAGGTGCCTACCCGTTGGATTGACCAGGGCGCCAGTTATGCCATCAAACTGGCGAAAACGCCCAACCGGCACATTGCCGGCGTGATTGAATCGTTCCTGAAGAACTACATGAACGACAAAACCAACTGGCGGGCCATGTTGCGGAACGAAGTCGATCTATCCATCGATTTGGCCGTCGAAAAGGAACGTGTGGCAACGCTACTTCCCGACGAGCTGAAAAAATACCTGAGCAACGAACACGAAATCATGTCGCTTACCTACCCGGTAAAGAAATTTCCTGATAAGATTAAAAGCATTTCACTCGATAAGACCCCTGAAGTGGAAGGTATACTCAGCGGCATCAAGGGGCAGTACCTTATTTTCGAAGACGGACGGGTTTTCAATGTCCGCGCGCACAATGGCTACTTCGTCGAATTGCAAACCTGATTGCAAAAACTCAAACGAAATATAAACCGCAGCGAAAGTATAACCACCAGTAAAATAAAATGGTCCCTTAATTCTTACAGGTTTCCTGATTTTCAGGCTAAACAGACATGTTATTCAACATTAAATCCGATTTCGTCACGGCCTATAAACCGTTTTGATGAAGGGCAGGTAAATATAATATTATGAATTATTCTTATAAAATTATCACGAATATTTCCCTCCGAATATGAATTTCAAACCCGGAGAGCTCTTGCAATGAATAATTGATTTCAGGCGTGCATCCATCTAAAAATAGCTATCTTCGCATCTGGTCTGAGATTAAGATCTATGACTCGGGTATACGGAAGAAAATCATTTTATTTTCCTGTAAATTTACCTTAGTTTATCATTCACTCCTGCAAAGTGAATGATCATTTGAATAATATAATATCATATGGAAACTATCGACTGGAAAAATTTAGGGTTTGGCTACCGGAAAGCCGATTATAATATCCGGTGCTGGTACCGCAATGGAAAATGGGGCGAATTGGAAGTATCCGGTTCGGAACAGGTAACCATGCACATGGCAGCCACCGCACTCCATTACGGCCAGGAAGCATTTGAAGGGTTGAAAGCTTTTCGTGGAAAAGACAACAAAGTACGTGTTTTCCGCATGGACGAAAACGCCAAACGTATGCGCAATTCCGCTAATGGAATCATGATGGCCCCGGTTCCGGAAGACCTTTTCATGGACGCTATCCGGAAAGCAGTTAAAATGAACGAAGAACATGTTCCGCCGTTCGAATCGGGAGCATCGCTTTATATTCGCCCGTTATTGATTGGTACCGGGCCGCAAATTGGCGTGAAACCTGCAGATGAATTTCTGTTCATGGTGTTTGTTATGCCGGTAGGCCCTTATTTTAAAGAAGGCTTCAAACCAACCGACCTGGTTATCTACCGCGAATACGACCGCGCCGCTCCGCGTGGGACTGGTATTTACAAAGTTGGCGGTAACTATGCTGCCAGTCTTCGAGCGGGGACCCGGGCACACGCCGAAGGATATTCTGCCGTACTGTTTCTCGATGCCAAAGAGAAGAAATACCTCGACGAATGCGGACCGGCTAACTTCTTTGGAATTAAGAACAATATCTATGTAACACCGAAGTCGACATCCATTTTGCCGTCCATCACCAACATGAGCCTGCGCCAGTTGGCTGCCGACATGGGAATGACCGTGGAAGAACGGAAAATTCCGGTAGAAGAACTGGCCGAATTTGAAGAGGTAGGCGCCTGCGGCACTGCAGCTGTTATTTCGCCCATCAAACGGGTTTATGATGCCGATCTCGACAAAGAGTACCTGTACGGAAAAGAACCCGGCGCCATCAGCCAGAAATTGTACAATAAACTTCGCGCTATTCAGTACGGAACCGAACCGGATCCTTACGGATGGACTGAAGTGATCGAATAAGAGCCAGCTAAAATTGACTTTCAACCGTTTTCCCTACCGGGAAGACGGTTTTTTTATACAAAAATTCCCATCTGGTAATGCCATGGACAGCAATAACCTCATTAATCGGTTGTCGGAATTCAATTATGCGAAGTTCTTCTTACTTCCTGCGTTGTGCCGGCAACAATCTGCCGCCCGCAGACCGCTCTTTCTTCGCGGCGGGAACCTATTACGAAAGTTCCAGCATCCGCAGAATAGGCGCTTTGGCTTTTTCGATGGTTTCGGCATCCAGTTTAATCTCGGGACGCTCGTGTTTCAGCGCCAGGTACAATTTCTGGACCGTATTCAACTTCATGTAGGTGCAATCGTTGCAACCACAGGTCGAATCGATGGACGGGGCGGGAATAAACATCTTTTCGGGACAAGCCTT
Organism: Prolixibacter sp. SD074; assembly: GCF_009617895.1. Classification (NCBI taxonomy): domain Bacteria; kingdom Pseudomonadati; phylum Bacteroidota; class Bacteroidia; order Marinilabiliales; family Prolixibacteraceae; genus Prolixibacter; species Prolixibacter sp. SD074. Next base: position 3,260,564 of record NZ_BLAW01000001.1, on the reverse strand, counting down.
CTGCATCTGGTGCAAAATTCCGCTTTCGGTGGCCACGATGAACTTCTTCGCAGCATTCTGCTGCACGTAGTTCAGTAATGCAGTGGTTGACCCCACATATTTGGCCACCATCAGCACCGGCCTTTCACACTCGGGATGAGCAATGAATTCGGCATCAGGGTCCGCATCCATCAATTCCACAATCCGTTCCAGCGAATATTTTTCGTGCACCATGCAGGCGCCGTCCCACAACACCATGTCACGTCCGGTTTGCGAATTCAGGTAATTACCCAGGTTCTTGTCCGGGGCAAAAATCAGTTTTGCATCTTCCGGGAACGAATCAACAATCTTCTTCGCGTTCGAGGAAGTGACAATCACATCGGAAAGCGTTTTAATATCAGCGGTGCAGTTGATGTAGGAGATGACCTTGTGGCCGGGATGTTCGGCTTTGAATTTGGCAAAAGCTTCTTTCGGCGCCGATTCGGCCAATGAACAACCGGCTTTTAAATCCGGTATAATGACTTTCTTATCAGGATTCAGAATTTTGGCGGTTTCGGCCATGAAATGAACGCCCAGGAAAACAATGACGTCGGCATCGGTTTCCTGCGCTTTTCTGGCCAAAGCCAACGAATCACCTAAAAAATCGGAAATATCCTGCAACTCAGGAGTGATATAGAAATGTCCCAGAATGACCGCATTCTTTTCCCGCTTCAGTCGTTGAATCTCTTCAATCAGGTTCACCTGCGGGGAAATGGGCCCGTCAATAAACCCTTTATCCTCCAGCATATGCCGGATTGCTACTTCTTCCATTCCTCTGCTCAATCTTTAACGGTTATATTTGGATGCCACAAGGCAAAATAACGGAGGTAAAGGTAAGAATTTATCGGCAAATGAAATGTAAATGCAACAGTGCCGGCCAATATGTCAAAACCGGAGGGAAATAGAATATTATCCGGCCGATTTAATCAGGCGTTTTTCTTCCCAGGCATCCAGCGCTGAAATGGCAATTTCCCTTCCGGTTGCCCTGATTTCAGCTGAGCGATCGAATTCCCAGGGTGTGGCCAATTGGAAAGGTATGTTGATGACAATGTCGGGTTGGTGATTTTGAATCGTCAAGGCGGCAATTTCCCGCTGCATCAGTTCAAAGGTTTCCCCAATGGTTTCGAGGTAATCAAACTTAATCCCGGGCATCTGGAAAGTAAAAAATTGCGCCAGCTTCTGGTGCAGGGTATGTTTCTCTTCCTCTTTCTTTCTTGCTTCATGACCAAACTTCCGGGGTGTTTTCTTCGAATGCGATTCGTATCCACGATCATCTCCAGACAGGTTAACAACCACCAGGATATCATCATTCCGTCGCTTTACGTAAGGAATGGGAATGGGCGAAATAACGCCACCATCAACCAGCCTTTTCTTATCCAGCTCAACCGGGGTAAACACATCGGGCACCGAAATGGAAGCGCGAACAGCGGTAAAGAGCGAACCTTTGTCGAATACCTCCAGCTCGTGGCTTACCAAATCGGTAGCTACCGCCGTAAACGGGATACGTAACTTTTCGATGTTCACATCGTGGGTAAACTCTTCGTGAATGATTTTGAAAATCCGGTCACCCTTTACAAATCCGCGACTGCTGATGGTCAAGTCCATGTAATGCCAGAGGTCGCGCGTGGTGAGCGAACACATTCGTTTGGCAAACGGTTCCAAAACCCCGGCAGCGTAAAATCCGCCAATCATGGCCCCCATCGATGTGCCGGCAACCGAACTGATTTCATAACCACGGGCTTCCAGCTCTTCGATTACCCCAATATGGGCTAAGCCCCGGGCACCACCGCTGCCCAATACCAAAGCGACTTTTTGTTTCATATGACTCATTTATATATCACTAATACAATCAATTTTCCCACTGGTTCAAACAACATCTCTTCCTGTTAAGTAAATGTAATGATTAGCAGCATTGAAAAAACAGAGACAAAGAAAAAGGGCTGCCTAAAAAGACAACCCTTTTGCGGATTATATGGTATTTCGGTAACTCTTAGAAGTTCACACGGAGTGAGAAGTTGAAGTTACGTCCGAATCCCCAGAAACCAACCATGTTGTCGCGGGTATGGCTACCAACGCCTGAACCACGATCCCATGCATCGGCAATGTACGACGTATTAAATACATTATAGCAGTTGGCATTGAAATAAGAATCAAGATCTCCGATTTTGAATGCATATCCGATACGGGCATCCAATGTGTTGTAGTTCGGAATTTTCCAAGACTGCTGACGATCGTTTGGATCGGTACGGTTTTCCGGAGAAAACTTCGCGTAGAAATCAGCGTTATACAACCAGTTCAGGCCCAAGTCAATCTGCTTGGTCACGTTTGCTTTAGCAGCCAAACCAAACTGAGTCTGCGGTGCATCAGCTACTTTCAGATCCTTCGTATACAGCGTAGCAGAACCTACTTTTGCGTGACTGTCGTCGAAAATGTCAACGTTCACATCTTTGGTATAGTGCCAGTCGTTAACCGAACCGTTGGCAGCCAAACGCAACCAGTGAGTCGGGTTGTATTTCAACTCAGCCTCAACACCTTTGTGCGACTCGTTCAAACCTTTGAAATATACAGTCTGGTTGGCAGAAGTTCCGTCAGGCAAAGTGTAGCGATATGAACCGTCGGTCCACCGGTCGTCCCACTGCGTGTAGTATGCGTTGATGCGGGCATCGAATTTTTTCGACTTGTATCCGTAACCAGCTTCAATCGATGAAATTTTCTCGGTCGTATAGTCCGGATTAACATCGTTCGCATAGTTAATGAATACATAGTCGAAGTAAGGTGCACGAGCATAGTAACCTGCATTCACGAAGAAGTTTGAACGCGGGCTAACGTTCCAGTTAACGCCACCTTTTACGCTATAACCCATCTGGTTTTCAGTCGGACTATTAACGCCTTTATAGTTCGGCTCACCGTTGTAACCGTTGGTATTATACTTGTTGTTGTCGTAGGTGAAATAGTCGACACGCTTGTACCATGTGTTCGAGAGTGTTGCAGCAACGAAAGCTGACCAAATATCGTTTGAGTACTCCAACTGGCCGAAACCACCAAAGTAGTTAACCAGACCATCATTGTAGTAGTCAATTTTGTCACCAACTTTGGCCATCGCGTTACCCGATTTGTATCCGGCATAAGAATCGTCCCAGTAGTTAGCACCTAACAAGTCACGTACTTCACGGTAGTGGATACCTTTATATATACGACCGTCGATACCAGCAACCAGGTTCAGGTTCTCACCCAGGTGTGCATTCAAGGAAGAAAGAATACCTTCCCAGTTGTGCTCGTTAACCGAGTTACGGAGAATCTGAACAGCACCTTCGCCGTTACCAGCAGCATTGATGTTGGCTGCACGTGAAATATTGAAATCTTCGTGAGCCAATGGGTTTTTCATATCGTATCCGGCGGTACCAAAACCTACTTTCGGTACGTCATACTTGTAGTAGAATCCGGGAACGGTTTCGCCCATGTACTGGAAAGAATCATAGTAACGTCCCAGCAGGCCGGAACCCCCACCACGGCCGACAGAAGCATACAGCGAAGTTTGCAGTTTTGCATTTTCGCTGATATCCCAGTACCAGTTCAGGGCAAACTGAGGTTTGTGGTAATAGTTTACTTTTTCATTCATTTTCTTACCGTCGAGGTAACCGTAACGCATGTTGTATTTGGTTCCCATCGCATCGTGAACGGATTCTGTCATAGCAGAAAACTCATCATTCGGACGCTGTCCGTGTTTCTGAGGAGCACCTATAGCCGTGAACTGCAGCAGGTTTTTGTCGTTCAGTTGCTTCGAAATCGAAAGGAAGTATGACCATGCATCTACCCAGGTAGATTCAATGTATCCGGTTCCTTCGGTGCGGCTACCAATGAAAGAAACAGCCCAGCCGTTTTCCATCAAACCGGTAGAAAGTCCCAGCATGTACTTCTTACGACCATAATCAGTCATTCCGTACTGTGCAAAACCACCTTTTTTCGCATCCGTTGTTTTGGTGATAATGTTCAGGGTACCTCCAACAGAGCTGATAGCCAACTTTGAAGCTCCCAAACCACGCTGAACCTGCATCATGCGCGTAGCATCAGACAGACCGGCCCAGTTTGACCAGTACACCCAGCCGTTTTCCATATCGTTCACCGGAATACCGTTGATCATTACAGCAACGTTTTTCTGGTCGAAACCACGAACGTTGATACGTGAATCACCGTAACCACCACCTAAATTACTGGTGTATACACTCGGCGTCATTTTCATGATTGCAGGAAATTCCTGTGAACCGAGTTCCAACTGGATAGTTTTGGCGTTAATGGTAGTAGCAGCAACAGGAGTTTTACGCGAAACTGCCACGTTGGCCATTACGTTTACTTCCGAAAGACCAACAGCGTCATTCTTCAGCTGCACTTTCTTCATATCGGCAGTCGCACCGTTTTTCACCGTAACGGTTTGCTCTTTTTGCTCATAGCCGATATAAGAAAATTTAACGGTTTGCTCTCCGGCAAGGACCTGTAACTTAAAGCTTCCATTGAAATCTGTTGCTGTTCCAATGGTCGTGCCGTTAACAGTAACTGCGGCACCAATCAGGCTTTCGCCTGTTTCTGCATCAACTACCTGTCCGGTAATTGTTCCCTGTCCAAAAGCGGTAAATGAGTAGAACCCCATTATCATTCCGAGAAGGACAGCAAAGACTGACTTTTTCATAAAATTATTGATTAGTAAAATTCCAGTTAAACTATGTATTTGTTGCTAGTATTATAGACGCCAATTTGATGTTCGAATACCTGTTCCTGAACGCGCTGTAAAATTATATTCTTACCCATCGGCGAACCGAAAGCTGCCATTAACGATTTGTTAAGTGAATGATAATCAAAAATTACAAACATGTTACAACATTAAATTAACCTACATCCACTTATCACGCAACCAGGATATTACAAGAAAACACGAACCGTGTGCTCCCGAAATTCGTGTCGTTAATCAACATAAGACAACGGATGAGTGGCCCATAAACGTAAAAATAAATTTATTCCCTAGCTTTTAAGGATAGCATTGGCTCATTTTTCTCATTTATGAACATGCTCCTTAACCGACTATGAATCAATCTTCAAATTCACCATTCAGTTTATCTCATTACTAATCAGGTAAACATTTATTAACATTTAAGTTATGTTGCTGACTCAAATCGATTACATCTTTGCAATGTTCAATTTATGAATGAGATATTATGCAACATAATTGCTATACCAATTGAGGAAAGTTCAATATATTAGGGACAGCATTATGAGACCAACTAGAACTGTTAAACCTGCATTAAACAATGGAAATCCGCCTCATCCGGGCGGAAAGGCATTTTTTAAATCTGTTAGTTGGCACATTCCTTAACACTTTTCAGTTCATCCCGAATAACCCGAATTTTTAATTTCAGTATTAATATCATTTAGTAATTCAACAAGTTAATTTGTAATCTAACCTAGAAAGTATGAAAGCACGATTTATTAGGGTTTTCCTTTTCGCTTTTCTATCGCTATTCTCCGTTACGGCCTTTGGACAAGGTACCGTAACCGGTGTATTAGTCGATTCATCAACAGGTGAAAACCTGGTAGGTGCCGCTGCAGTTGTGAAAGGCACCTCAATTGGTACAGCCTCTCTTTTCGATGGGACTTTTTCACTCAAAGTTCCGGCTGGGAAACAAACATTGTTATTTTCTTACATCGGCTACATTCCTTCCGAAAAAGAGATAACCGTAAAAGATGGTCAAACACTTGACCTGGGCAAAGTACAACTGAAATCGAATACCGTTGGTCTTGATGAAGTATTGGTTGTCAGCTCTTTTGCCCGCGACCGTCAAACACCAGTTGCCCTCTCCACCATTCAGCCTCAGATTATCCAGGAGAAACTGGGGAACCAGGAATTTCCTGAAATTTTAAAAACCACTCCATCGGTTTATGCAACAAAAGCTGGTGGTGGCTACGGTGATGCCCGCATCAACCTCCGTGGTTTCGATTCCAATAACATCGGCGTGTTGATTAACGGTGTGCCCGTAAACGACATGGAAAACGGTCACGTATACTGGTCGAACTGGGCCGGCCTTTCCGATGTAACACAAACGATGCAGGTACAGCGTGGTTTGGGTGCTTCCAAACTGGCATTGTCTTCGGTTGGTGGGACCATCAACATCATTACCCGCAGTACCGATGCTGAAAAAGGTGGTTCGGTTTATGCCGGAATCGGAAACGACGGCATGCATAAATACATGTTTACAGTTTCCACCGGATTAATGGAAAATGGCTGGGCAGTAACATTGTCCGGTGCTCACAGTTATGGCGACGGTTACATTCGGGGAACCAACTATGATGGTTATTCTTACTTCCTGAATGTTTCCAAACAAATCAATGAGGCGAATCGCCTATCTTTCACCATCTTTGGAGCGCCCCAATGGCATAATCAACGTGGAACCAAACACTTAATTTCTACCTACCGTGGAGAAAATCCTAATATTCCTTTCCCCATTCAGGACAGATACAAATACAACAGTGACTATGGTTACAGGAATGGTCAGGCTTACGGTGGCGATTACGGTTACAACTACTACCACAAACCGCAAGCTTCGCTGAACCACTACTGGAAAATTAACGAAGAAACAACCCTCTCAACTGCCCTTTATGCATCGATTGCCAGCGGAGGAGGACGTCGCGTTGATGGTCCAAATGGCAACATGTTAAAATGGGATTACCGCAATGACCAGCCTTACAGCAATACCCTGCTTACCCCGGACGGTCATTATGACTACGATGCGGTTGAAAAAATCAATGCAACTTCGCTGACTGGCTCACAGGCCATCATCGGTAATAGTGTTAACTCACACCAATGGTATGGATTATTGTCGACCTTAAATACAAAAGTCAACAATTTCAAGATTACTGCAGGTTTGGATGCACGTTATTACAAAGGAAAACATACCAAACAAGTTGATGACCTGCTGGGAGGCGCTTACTTCATTGATAACTCAGATATCAACCGTCCGGACAATACCCCCTTGAAAAAAGGCGATTACTATTCTTACTTTGACTACGGTATTGTTCGTTGGTTAGGTCTGTTCGGTCAGGGAGAATATGTAACTGATAACTTCTCGGCCTTCCTCTCTGCATCGATCTCTTCTCAGGGGTATAACCGCCAGGATAAATTCATCTACACCCCGGGAAACCAATACGCCGGATGGACCAACTTCCTTCCATACAGCGTAAAGGGTGGTGCGAACTACAACATCAATAAACACCACAATGTGTATGTAAACGGCGGTTATTTTACCCGTTCACCTTATTTCAATATTGTATACCCGCTTTATACCAACGATGCCAATAAAGATGCAAAATATGAGCGTATTCTCTCTACCGAAATTGGATATGGTTATACAAGCAGTAAACTGAACATTAAAATCGGTTTGTACCGAACCAACTGGATGGATAAAGGACTTCGGGTTACGCTCGGACAGGTCAGTTCGAACATCAGTGGTTTGAATGCTCTGCATCAGGGTGTCGAATTTGAAGGTACTTACAAACCGATTCCAAAATTAAATATCAAGGGTATGGTTTCCGTAGGTGACTGGAAATGGCAAAACGACGTATCATTCGATGTATTTGACAACAACAATGTATACCAGGGAACTTACAACGCTTACCTGAAAAATATCCACGTAGGAAATTCGGCTCAAACCACCGCTTCGCTGAGTGCCGAAATGGAAGTTCTCAACGATCTGAAATTAGGTTTCGATTACACCTATTACGGTCGTAACTATGCTGATTTCGATCCGTCGAACCGGACCAAAGCAACCGATACTTCTGATGCATGGAAAATGCCTGATGTCGGACTTGTTGATTTCAACCTGAATTATAAATTCAAAATGGGCCCCTTCGATGCAACTATATATGGAAACGTGAACAACCTGTTTAATACTGTGTATATTTCTGATGCAACCGACGGAACCAATCATGATGCAGCATCTGCACTGGTTTGGTACGGATTTGGCCGTACCTGGTCTACCGGTTTAAAAGTCAGGTTCTAATCCATGATTCGAATACTTAACCGAAAAAAATCTGATAAGGATGAATAAGTTATATAGACTCTTAATCTTACTTGCCGTTGCACTTACAGCGTGTAACCCAATGGAAGATATCAACAGCCAGATGGAGCAGCAGAAAAAAGCTCCTACGGCAGAATTTGAATACACACTTACAGACGCTGATTATTCAACGATCTCATCTGAAGCTCTCGCAATTGCTGCCAGCAAAGAAGATTCAACAACGGCTTCATACATCAAATCCAGTCTTTCTATTCCTGAAGGTTTTGCCGCCGCTTATGTACCAAGTATCTTAACAGATGCTTATCCTGCCCTGGGCAAAAATTCAGTAGCAAAAGTTGCTTATAACTTCAACAACGGTCCCAAAACCTATTTGACTGAATATACTGACGCTGGTGAATATTACATTAGCTCGTCTGACTATGAGTCGATTGGTGGTGCCGTGAAAGTATACAAATACTTCTCTCCGTCCAATGCGCCTGAAACCTACCTGCCCGATTTACTGGCAGCTAAATATCCGGATGCAGCCGACGGTACTTTAAAAATGGTAACTTATAAATACGCTACAACCGATCCTGCCGGAGGTGAAGTTGAAGTCTATTCCGAAGATTTTGCCACATTGAATAACTTCAAGACATTCAGCGTCGCAGGGGATCAGACCTGGTATGCATCATCTTATAGTCAGGATAATTTTGCAAAAATTTCAGGATACGTTTCTGCGGATAAAGCTTCTTATGATAATGAAGACTGGCTTGTATCTCCTGCCATCGATTTAAACGGTTTTACCGCTCCCGTCATGCAAATTAATCAGGCCATCAATTACCTGAATGATCAGTGGGATCAAATTGGGATATATATTTCAACGGATTTTGATGGTACAGATGTAGCGACAGCGACCTGGACTCCTGTCAATATTACCACACTTCCTACAGGAAGCGATTATAATTTCGTAACCTCAGAGCGTATCGATCTTTCGGCATATGAAGGACAAAGCGTTTATGTCGCGTTCAAATACAATTCATCGACAACCAATGCCGCTACCTGGGAGGTAAACTGGTTGAAAGTTTACGGAACTATTGAAGGAAGCGGAAGTGGTACAACTGATCCGGAGGTAATCACCAAAAGTGATTTCTATCGTTTAGATGGAACTGCCTGGACGATGGAGTCAGATGGTGTTTACGCTCTTAGCTCACAAGATTATGACTCGATGGGTTCTCCGGGTAAATACAATAATTTCTCCAGCTCAGACAACCCGGACAACTATCTGCCTCAATTCCTGTCAATGAAATATCCATATGCACAGGATGGAGATGTACTGGCTGTTGTTTACAAATACTACTCCGGATCTGCCACAACCCGTGCTGATGAATACAGTTTCAACATGAATGCATGGACCAAGTACAATCCGGTTGAAGTAAAAACCGACCAGTTCATCAATGTTGGTAGTAAATGGATTTTTGACCCGACAGTTAAGTTCACCATGGCTTCGGCCGACTACCAGTTGATTGTTGATGCTGTAAAAGCTGATCCAGAGAAAAAATCATTGGCCGATAGTTACGGAACTGCTGAATTCTATTACGGTGCCAGCTCTCATTACAACAACTTCGATATTCGTCTTGTGAAACGCACGACAGGTGATTTTGCCCAGGCAGAATACAGTGATCTCACAGAAGATGAGGGAAATGCTTTAATCATTGATCGAATGGCTGAAGGAGTGGGTGTCATGCTGAAAGCCAAATTCCCCAATGCAGTAGCTCAGGTGAGTGGTGTGGACGTGATGTATGAAGTAACTGTCAGTACATACGAAAATGACGGAAGTTACGGTACCTACGTGGTTACCTTCCAGTGTACCAAGTCTGGTCCAAATCCGGAATTCACGCTGAAAGAGGGACCGACAAAGCAATAACAGATACATTTATATCTTTTTGATTAGGGGGCAAATGCCCCCTTTTTTATACCCATAACACCAAACCGGTTTAAGCCAATGTTATCGTTTGGTTTAATCTTTCAAACCCAAATGACTACACGGATATAATTCATATATTTGCCGACTAAATTTTTGAAGATGCAGAACATTCGCAATATTGCCATTATTGCCCACGTCGACCACGGAAAAACCACCCTGGTTGACAAGATGATCCTTCATTCGAACCTCTTCCGCGACAACCAAAAGCCGGGCGAACTGATCCTCGATAGTAACGATCTGGAGCGGGAGCGCGGGATTACCATCCTGTCAAAAAACGTGTCCGTAGTTTACAAGGATATCAAAATTAACATCATCGATACACCCGGTCACTCTGACTTCGGGGGTGAAGTCGAACGTGTGCTAAACATGGCTGATGGTGTACTGCTGCTGGTCGACGCTTTTGAAGGGACCATGCCTCAAACACGATTTGTGCTGCAAAAAGCTATCCAGCTGGGGCTGAAACCCATTGTTGTCATCAATAAGGTCGATAAACCAAACTGCCGCCCTGAAGAGGTGCAGGAAGAGGTTTTCGACCTGATGTTTTCACTTGATGCCACAGAAAAACAACTGGACTTCCCAACCATATACGGTTCGGCCAAACAAGGCTGGATGAGTGCTGACTGGAAAGAGAAAACCGACGATATCATTCCTTTGCTTGACGCGATTGTAGAGCATATCCCTGCTCCCGTCGAGAACAAGGGAACACCGCAAATGCTCATCACCTCGCTCGACTACTCAAAATATGTCGGACGAATTGCCATTGGCCGGGTCAACCGCGGAGAGCTGAAAGAAGGTATGAACGTTTCGATGGTAAAACGTGATGGAAAAGTCATCCGGACCAAAGTCAAAGAATTGCAAACGTTCACCGGCCTCGGTCGTGAAAAAGTTAGTTCTGTTCAAAACGGCGACATTTGTGCCCTGGTCGGGATTGACGGGTTCGATATTGGCGACACGGTTTGCGATTACGAAAACCCCGAGCCTCTCGACCCGATTGCAGTCGACGAGCCCACCATGAGTATGTTATTTACCATCAACAACTCTCCTTTCTTTGGTAAAGAAGGAAAATTTGTCACCAGCCGCCACATCCACGACCGGTTGATGCAGGAACTGGAAAAGAATTTGGCACTGCGTGTCGAAACCACCGAATCGGCTGATGCATGGAACGTGCACGGACGCGGAGTCCTGCACTTATCAGTATTAATCGAAACCATGCGCCGCGAAGGTTATGAAATGCAGGTTGGCCAGCCACAGGTTCTCTTCCGCGAAATTGGAGGTGAAAAACATGAGCCAATTGAGCTGTTACACATCGACCTTCCGGAAAAAATGAGCGGGACAGCTGTAGACATGGTTACCCGGAGAAAAGGTGAAATGCTGAATATGGAGCGGAAAGGCGAACGCATTCACCTCGAATTCGAAATTCCTTCGCGCGGTATCATCGGCCTTCGTACCAATATGCTGACGGCAACGCAAGGTGAAGCAGTCATATCACACCGTTTCCTCAAATATGGTTTGCATAAAGGACCGATTGAAACGCGCCTCAACGGTTCATTGATTGCCATGGAAACCGGAACTGCTTTCGCTTACGCGTTGAATAAGCTGCAGGATCGCGGGCGTTTCTTTATCGACCCGCAGGAAGAGATTTATGCCGGTCAGGTGGTGGGCGAGAACAGCCGCGAAGGTGATTTGGTCCTCAACGTAACCAAATCGAAAAAGCTGACCAACATGCGCGCTTCAGGTTCCGACGACAAAGTGCGCCTGGCACCGCCCATCCGCTTCAGCCTGGAAGAAGCCCTCGAATACATTCAGAAGGATGAATATGTGGAGGTAACGCCAAAATCCATCCGCCTGCGTAAAATTATTCTCGACGAAAATCAGCGCAAACGCGCTTCGAAGAATTAATATATCCATCCATTTTGATTAAACCACTCCTGATCATTGGGGTGGTTTTTTTATGTCATCAGTTTTCAAAAAAGAAATTTATTTCTCAATAATATCAACCTGACAAACCCTGCCCTGTCCACTTTTTTGCCATCCGATAAACCAAGTGTTTCTCTATCTATTTAAAGGATTTCAGGCGAACAATCATTCCAGCATTCTGAAAAAATATACGATTCTTGACAAAATATACTACCATGTATTGCATAGTAATATCTTTTATCCATATATTTGCATTACATACTTCAATGCCTGAAAAGGTATTCTTGAAAAATGTAAGGCTGGAAAAAGACTCCAAATCGAATTCGGATATCAAGGCCCGGGACAACCCGATTTATTGCCAGCTGATGTAGATAAAGAAAGGGAAAGCGATGAAACTGGAAAATACAAAAGCACAAATGCGTAAAGGAGTTCTGGAGTACTGCATACTCCTGATACTCTCCAAGCGCCCATCCTATGCTTCCGACATCATCGGGGAGATGAAGTCGGCTCGCATGATTGTGGTGGAAGGCACGCTTTATCCGCTGCTCACCCGGCTGAAAAACGCTGGCCTGCTCGGATACCGCTGGGAGGAGTCATCACAGGGACCACCCCGGAAATACTACGAATTAACCGAAAACGGCAGCCAATTTCTCTCCGAACTGGAAGGCTCGTGGCAGGAATTGGTCGGAGCTGTCGCTGAAATCAAAAACAGTTAACTGCATTCGACCGAATCACAAAAATATTGGACATGAAAAGAACACTAACCATTAATATCAGCGGAACCGTTTTTCACATCGATGAAGATGCTTACGAAAAGTTGCAGGCTTATCTTCTCGATATTAACCGGTATTTCGGTTCCGATCCGGAAGGACGAGAAATCATTATGGACATTGAATCCCGTATTGCTGAACTCTTCCAGGAAAAAACAAAATCCGACGGCAACGTGGTCACCATACTGCATGTCGAAGAAGTGATTGAGGTAATGGGACGGCCTTCTGATTTTGCTGTTGAGGAGGAGGAAGAAGAACCTGCAACACACAAAAAACGGACTTTCCGGACAGGAAAACGGCTTTACCGCGATCCGGAACATACAGTGCTCGGAGGTGTCTGCGGCGGATTGGGGGCCTATTTCAATCTTGACCCGGTGATTTTCCGCCTGGCTTTCGTTTTGCTTTTCCTTGTCTCGCACGGAATCATACTGTTGCTTTACCTGATATTCTGGATCGTTGTCCCAAAGGCCATCACCACTTCGCAACGACTGGAGATGCGGGGTGAGGATGTCAACATCGACAATATAAAGAAGACCATTAAAGATGAATTTCAGGACGTAAAAAAAAATTATCAAAAGTTCCGAAATTCCCCTTCGTACGAGCGGGGACGGGAAAAAGTAAATGAAGCAGGTAGTGTGTTGGGTTCCGTCCTGCGCGTGATACTCAAAGTCATCGTCATTATTATTGGCGTTGCCCTGATTGTCGGCGGATTGCTCACCATTATTGGACTAGTCGGTTCGTTATTCATCTCGAATACTTTCCTGGGAATTGTTCCCTGGGACAGCCATATGATTCCGCAATTCTTCCATTTCTATGTAGGAACTGACACCTTAAACTGGTTAATGATCTCGGTTGCCGCATTGGTCGGAATTCCACTGTTGGCCTTGATTTACCTGGGAACCAAACTGGTTTTCCGGTACAAATCGAATAACGCAGCTGTTGGCCTCACCGCCTTTGCGCTCTGGATTATTGCCCTGATGATTTTACTGGGCACGGGTATCAGCAAAGTCAACTACTTCAAACGCCAGGGAACTTATACGCAACGGCGTGAAATCACCACCAGGGCCGATACGCTTTACCTGAAACTGGCTCCGGATGGCTACCGCGATTATATCAATGATAACATCCAACTGGATGACATGCGTATCGCCACACTCAACGAACGTGATGTCCTGGTTGGCCATCCTTCTTTTGACATCGAATCAACTTCGGGAAGCGGACCGGAACTGATCATCCGGTCAAAAGCGCGTGGAAAAACCATCGACTTGGCGCAGGACAACGCGGAAAGTGCTAACTACAAGATTATCATCAAAGACTCACTGGTCAACTTCTCGCCGTGGTTCGAAATTGCCGAAGGAAAGCAATGGCGCGACCAGGAAGTGCATGTCATTCTTCGTCTTCCGGTAGGAAAAACGGTTTACCTCGGTGACAGAATGATCAAAATTATTAACGACATCGAAAACACGACAAATACCTGGGATGGCGACATGGTCGGAAAATTCTGGACCATGACACCCCAGGGACTCTCACTGGCAAAATAATCCGTTTGCCGGAAACCGTAATTTATCCATAAAAACTGAACGGATATGAGTATCATCTACAGAATCGGAATCGTGATGGCGCTGTTACTGGCGTCGCTGGTTTCCAACGCCCAAAGTAAATCGTACCGGATTTACAACGAGTTTGATCAACAAGACGGCTTTTCCTGGTTTTCTGTGTCGAAAAGCATGCTCGATGTAGTGGACCTGACACTCGACGACGAGAACAAAAAAGTGACCGGCGATTTGAAAGAGATCCGCATCATGTTTTATAATCCTGAAAAAGCACAACTGCACAAGAATTTCTACCGGATGATGAACTATAAGCTTTCGCGGATGCGCTACAAAAAAGCAGGAACCTGACTATCGTTATCACAGCGGCTATTAGTCCAGTTCCCGGGCACTAGCACAAAGAGGCAGTATTTCAAATGCACTGCCTCTTTTTTTGTCCTGACAAATAATTTATACGCCTTCTCCTCACACACTAAATCGTCTCTTTTTCTGAAATGTACAGGCATCACACCCTCTTTGTAACAAAAATGCGATCGAATTCTAATGATGTCTTAATATGTATCCATCTCAATTTTTCTATGTTTAGGCCACAAAATAAAATCGACCTGAAAAGACAAACCTCCACACTCAACTAACATTGTGGGATATTCAGAAATTATGAAGAGATTACCAGAGAATTTCAACCGATGGCTGTTGCTGGCTTTCATGATACTGGCCATCGCCAGCTGTTCGAAAAATGACAATGCGATCGCCCCTACCGATAGCAGCCAAACCGGAACTGATACAGGTTCCGGCCCAGGAACACAAGCCGGAACGAATACCGATCCTTTTTCGATAACCGAAAACTTCGAAAGTGGCCAGAAAACAGCCTATGCTGCGGCTAACGTTACCTTAAATACCGGTAGCTGGTACTTTGATGACGCGCTCATCGGAAATCTTTCCGGCGATGCCAAAGATGGTTATCAATCGGTGCGGTTGCGTAACGGAAACATTGCGATGAATTTTGACATCAACGGTGTGAAAATGCTATATGTAAAGCATGCAAAATTTGGAAATGACGGTAATTCCACCTGGCAGTTGCTGATGTCGGACGACAGCGGCTCCACGTACACCCAAATCGGAAGTGATATTTCCGAAACGTCCACCACCCTGAAAACCGATTCGTTCGCCATTAGCGACACGCTGGCCGTACGGTTTAAAATCACGAAATCAGGCGATAACCGGGTGAACCTGGACGACATTACCTTCAAAGGGATTGGTGATCCGGGGATTACTGTCCCTGAACCCGACACTACCTCAACAGGCGGTGGCGGAGGTTCGACATCGGATGCTGCTGAACCGAGAAATGTAACCGTCGGAACCGACGCGCCTCCGGCATCGGGCGACAACAGCAACCTCCTGTTGGGAAATCCCTCTGATGCTGTAAATTCCATCGTCTCAAAAGACAACTACCTCATCGACATGGGCTATTACACCGAGTCGTATAGTGCCAGTCGTGCAGAGCCGAATTGGGTCAGCTGGCACCTCGATGCGTCGAACATTACCCATGCCGTGAGCCGGCAGGACAATTTTGCAGCATGGGCCAGCCTGCCTTCCGATTGGTTCCAGGTACAGGACAACAGTTACAGCGGAAGCGGTTTCGACCGGGGACATAACTGCCCTTCGGCGGACCGGACCAGTTCAGCAGATGCCAATTCATCCACCTTCCTGATGACCAACATAATTCCCCAGGCGCCCAACAACAATCAGCACACCTGGGCCGACCTGGAAAATTACCTGCGCGATGAGGTGAACAAGGGATACGAAATCTACATCATTATGGGTTCTTACGGCGAAGGTGGAAGTGGCTATTACGGGACCACAGTCAATACCATTGATAACGGGAATATTACCGTACCGGCCCATATCTGGAAAATTGCCGTTATGCTGAAAACCGGCGACAATGATGTGGGCCGCATTGATTCAACCACCATCGTATTGGCGGTGAATACACCCAACACGAACAATATCGATGCGGATTGGACCAAGTACATCGTCACCGTAAGGGATATCGAACAGGCAACTGGTTACAATTTCCTATCGGAATTGCCGAAATCGGTGCAGGACGCCATCGAAACAAAAACGTATTCGGCCAACTAACCGTTAAGGAACCAGCTTTTCCAAAGTTCAAAACTTTGGAAAAGATTTTCTCATAAAAACACCGAAACGGCCGGGTCCCTGAACCAGATTTAAAGAATCTATTCACTCAGCTGTGGAGTAACTGTGCCATCCTTCAGCCCCGGGGCGTCACCACCGGACTGAATTAATCCGGGCCTTCAGGGCCCGTTCACCCATTCTCCACGTCTCCCTTTCTCCTCTTCTTTTCTCCCTTTCCCTGCTTCGCCTTTTTTCGTACCTTATTCCTGCTAAAACCGCTGGTCATGAATACATCAGGAAGAAATATCCGGCGAACCACCTGGCTCGGCCTGGCTGTTCTGGCTGCAATTGCCGGATTGTTGTTTATGGTAATTTCCCACTACGGCCCTTCGTTGCTGTTTCTGTCCGGGCTCTTCATCGGTATTTCGCTTTGCATCACCATCCGTTTGTCCTTCAATTCCCGCCCGAAAAAACAACAGAACCTTCCCCATGAAAACGACGATTCGCCTTAAATGCTTTACATTTGTCCGAAACGCATTTAAGATTATTTATGAAAAAACTGGTTTTTGCCACCAACAATCCACACAAACTGAGAGAACTTCGCGAAATACTGGGTGAACAATTCGAGCTGCTCAGCCTGAACGACATCGGCTGCACCGACGACATCCCGGAAACGGGTGACACGCTGGAAGACAATGCCGCACAGAAATCATTTTACATATGGGACCGTTACCACATCAACTGCTTTGCCGATGATACGGGCCTCGAAATCGATGCGCTGAACGGCGAACCGGGGGTTTACTCGGCCCGTTATGCCGGCGGGGCCAAAGATGCCCGCGAAAATGTGAAGAAGGTATTGCGCCTGATGAATGGCAAAACAACGCGTACAGCCCGTTTCCGAACTGTCATCTCCCTCATCATCAATGGAAAAGAAATGCAGTTCGAAGGTGTGGCCGAAGGCGAAATCCTCGCGGATACACGTGGCGAAGCCGGCTTTGGCTACGACCCGGTTTTCCTTCCGGAAGGAAAAGAAAAATCGTTCGCCGAGATGGAAGCCGGTGAAAAGAACGAAATCAGTCACCGGGGCCGCGCTGTTGCTAAGCTGGTCGACTACCTGAAGAAAAGCTAAACCTCCGTTATGAAGCTAACGCCAAAAAAGATTTTGCTCATTATGCTGGTGGCGGTACTGGCCGCTTTCTGGCAGGTTGCCTTTTTTCGCAATACGCTCAAATGGGATGCCCTCGACATCTCCTTTCCGTGGCGGTTCATCGTCACGGCAACCGCCTGGCACGGTGAGTTACCTTTGTGGAATCCGTTCCAGTTTTTGGGATTTTCGCAGCACAGCGACCCGCAAACGTGGTATCCTGTCTTCTGGCTTTTTGCCCTTGCCGGGAAATACACCCTCTACTCCCTGAGCCTTGAGTTCTTACTCCACATTTTTCTGGCCGGTTGGGGCATGTTTCGCTTGTCGCGAAGCCGTGGGTTAATTTCGGAGGCGGCCCTCTTCTGTGCCATCGGGTACATGTTTTCGGGCTTTTTCGTGGGGAATGCCCAACACCTGGGATGGATTGTCAGCGGTGCCTGGCTCCCGTTCGTGCTCGAAGCGTATCTCCGTTTCCTGGAAAAAGGAAAATTTCGCCATCTCGCTTTAACGGTCCTCTACCTGTTTTTCCTCTTCACCGGTGGTTACCTGGCCTTTTTTGTCACAACTGTTTATATTCTTTTCGGAATATTCCTGTGGCATACCTACCGGGAAATCCGAAACAAGAAATTTGCGCGGCTGGCCCGCCAGTGGAAAAGCCACCTGTTGCTCGGCGTTATCTTCGCCGCCGTCAGTGCCGTCGTGTGGGCCTCGCTGATCGACCTGGTACCGGTGATGCACCGCGGAAACGGCATCCCGCTGGAGCGGGCACTCTCCGTTCCGTTCTATCCGGTCGACCTGCTCTCGCTCTTTTTCCCGGCCGCTCAAAACTTCAACCGCGCCTTCTGGATCGGTGACCAGTCGATGATCAACGTCTTCTTTGGCATACTGCCGCTCATGTTGTTCGTCAGCTGGTTGTTTTCAAAAGGAAAGAAAAGCGCCGAGTGGTGGTATTTTGCCGGCGCCCTGTTTTTCCTGGCGGTATCGCTTGGACAGAGCCTTCCGCTACGGGCCTGGCTTTATTATGCGCTGCCCTTGTTCAACTATTTCCGCATCCCGGCCCTTTTCCGGCTCTTCTTCGTGTTTTTCAGCCTGCTGTTAGCCGGAACATTCCTTAACCGGATGATCGCACACCATAAGCGCAGGTTACGAATAATAACAGCCGTTGCACTCTTTGTTTTCCCGCTGTTCGCCTCCCTTCTGCTCTTTTTCCTAACGGGAAAACTGGAAGACAAGGCGCTGCATGCCATCTTCCGGCAGGCAGCTCTGGAGGAAGTTCTTCTGTTCGTCTTCTGGTATTTCGTCCTCCGGATGAAAAAAGCGAACTGGCGACTGGTGCTGCCTGGCCTTATTTTCATCGACATGTTGTTCGCTGTTCAGGGCAACCTTCACATGTCAGTCATCGACGATTTCCGGCCGTCCCAAACGCAAGCCGGACTAAACCGGTTGCCCAAAGGTTTCCCGGTCCCCGATTTGAACCAACGAATTGCCACCGTTCGTCAGCGAACGCCCGATATTCGTCCACTGTGGCGGAATGTCCCGACGTTCTACAAGCAAATCAGTTTCGACGGATATTCGCCTTATCAGTACCGCAATTGGCTGGCTTTGGAAGATTCGTCCGTTTTTCGGGAAGTCATCGACCATCCGTTACTCTTCTTCCGGAAGGAAAACGGTGATGATTCTACCCGAATTGCCATCACCGGATTTGGCGCCAATTACATCGAAGCCGATGTTTCGCTGAATGAACCTTCGGAACTGGTGTATCTGCAGAATTTCAAAAACGGCTGGCAGGCTTTCATCGATGGAAAAGCAACAACCATCCAGCCGGCCTGCCGGGCCTTAATGAAGGTACCGGTACCGTCCGGCGAACACCATGTGCGGTTCCGGTACCATCCGGCGAAGGTTTTAATCGCGTTGGCTGTATCAGCCATCAGCTTTTTCCTGCTCGTGCTGTGGCTCCTTTGGGACACTTTTCTGCGGAAGCGAAGAAAGAAAACGGTTGCCTGACGCGATTTTTTTAACTTGTGGCAAGAAAACAAACCTGACGGAATGCACAAACGAATTTACCTTCTCCTCCTTTTACTGGTTACCGGAATTACACATGCCCAGGTGCCGCTGTACCACTGGCGTTCACATCTTTCGTTCAACGATGTGATGGCCGTGGCCGAAGCGGGCGGGAAAATTTTCGCTGCTACCACACAGGGACTTTTTAGTTATAACCAAAGCGATAACAGTGTGGAGGCCTTCACCCGCGTGGAAGGTTTGTCGGACGCCGGCATTTCGGCCATCGGCTGGTCGGACGGAGCAGGCGTGCTGGTTATCGGATACTCCAACGGCAACATCGATTTACTGGAGGGAGAGAATGTGCACAACATTTCTGCTATCAAGCGGAAGACGAACCTTACACGGAAATCTATCAACCAAATCGTCACCGATGGCAACGATGCTTATCTCAGCTGCGGATTCGGCATCGTGAAACTGAACGTGGAGAAACGGGAAATCAGCGAAACGTGGTTGATTGGAAATGGCGGCGCTTCGGTGATGGTAAACGCGTTGGCCATCGATGACCAATATTACTGGGCAGCCACCGCCAACGGAATTTACCGGGCCCGAAAAGACGAACCCAACCTGCAGGATTACGCCAACTGGGAACAGCAAACCACGGTTCCGGGAGCCACCGACGACTTTACTTCCATCGCTTCTTTTCAGAACGAACTGTATGCTTTCGATAATACAGCAAAACAACTATATCGGTGGAACAGAAATTACTGGCAAACAGCTTTAACCGGCGTTAACGACTGTCTGAACCTGACCGGCAACAACAATCGGTTGGTCATTACCCGAAGTGAATCGGTGGATGTATACAACGGCTCTTCGCTTTCGTCCATCACTACCTACAGCCCTGAAATTGTGCAGTGGCAAACCATATCTCCCACCGGTGCTTTCGCCGGGAATGACGGGAGCCTCTGGATTGGCGACAGCAAATTCGGCATGATTGAACGAACCGCGGGTGGCAGTTTTCAGCAAATCATTCCCGATGGCCCGGCTGATAACCTGGGGGCATCACTCTCGTCCGGCGACGGGACCGTTTTTGCCGCCACTGGTTCCAAAAGCGGCGATGTTTTCGTGCCCGCTGAAGTTCATCTTTTAAGTAATGGCGAATGGCACACGGTTAACGCAAATACTTCCACGAATCTCGACAATGTAAACGATTTGGTCCGCGTGGCTTCCGTACCCGGAAACCCCGATAGGTTTTACGGTGCTTCGTGGGGAAAAGGGTTGATTGCCTTCGAAAATCTGCAGGCAACTGCACATTACGATGCGCCTAACTCGCCTTTGGAAGCGTATGGCGAAAACCTGTGCTGGATTGGCGGCCTGTCGTTCGACCGGAATAACAATCTCTGGATGACCAATGCTTTGGTCGAACATCAGGTGAAGGTGCTGAAAGAAGATGGCAGCTGGGCCAGCCTGAAATACCCGGGACTGGAAAGCACCGACAATTTTGTGGGCGATATTCTGGCTACAAAATCAGGCATCAAGTGGGCCATCATCACCAACGTGGGACTGTTTGCTTTCGATGACAATCGCACTATTGAGGACCAGACCGATGACAAATACCGGAAGCTGACGGTGAAAAGCGTTTTCTCAAACAACGAAACCACCATTACCAAACTCTATTCCAACATCCAGTGCATGGACGAAGACCAGGACGGCGCCTTGTGGGTGGGAACCGGAAAAGGCGTGGTGGAATATTACAATCCCGGTAAGGTTTTCGACACGTCCGACTTTTACGGCATCCAGCCCGGTGTTGATTTGGGCGACGGCCTCTATCACCCGCTGCTGGGAAAAGAAGTGGTCACCTCGATTGCCGTGGATGGCGGCAACCGCAAATGGTTCGGAACAAAAAACTCCGGGGCCTTTCTCTTCTCGGATGACGGGCAAACACTCATTCGTCAGTTTAATACCGATAATTCACCGCTTCTCTCCAACAATATCAAGTCGATAACCATCAATGCGAAAAACGGTGAAGTGTTCTTTGCCACCGATTATGGCATCCAGTCGTACATGAGTGATGCCTCGGGCGGCAATCAAACGTTTGCCAACGTATACGTGTTTCCCAATCCGGTCAGGGAAACCTACCACGGCGACATTACCATCGACGGCCTGATGGAGCAGTCGACCGTGAAAATAACGGACATTGCCGGGAACCTGGTTTTTCAGACCACTTCGAATGGTGGCCGGGCTATCTGGAACGGAAAAGATTCGTACGGACGTCGGGTGAACACCGGTGTTTACCTGGTCTTCTGCTCCGACCAAAACGGCGACCAGAGTTTTGTGGCCAAACTGCTTTTTATCCGGTAAACCATGCAACAAAAAACTCGCGCCATCGTCCTGCATTACCTTCGCTATGGCGAAACCAGTATGATTGTCACGCTGTACACCGAAGCGTTTGGCCGAATGTCGTTCATGATGCAGGGCATACACGGAAAGAAGTCGCGCAGCAAAGCCAACCTGTTGCAGCCGCTCTTTTTGCTCGACATGGAAGTATCGTACAAGCCGGGACGGGAGTTACAACGGGTGAAAGAGATGCGAAACACTCTCCCTTATACCACCATTCCTTTCGAAATCGGGAAATCCACGCAAGCCATGTTCCTGGCGGAAATCCTGTACAAAGTGTTGCGGGAAGAGGAACCTCGTCCGGAACTTTTTGAATTCCTGTTTCATTCGGTACAATATCTCGATTTAGCTACGGAAGGGACCGCCAATTTTCACCTGGTTTTTTTGCTACAGCTTGCCCGTTACCTGGGATTTGGTCCACGGGACAATTATTCAGGCGAAAAGCCCTATTTCGACCTTCGCAACGGTGTGTTTGTGACCATGCCCCCTCCCCATCCCGACTACCTGATGAAAGAGGAAAGCCGGATATTTGCGAAGTTGATTCACGTTAACTTCGATTCCCTCGCAACACTGAAGCTCGATCACAAACTGCGGGACCGCTACCTGGAGGCCTTGCTGAATTATTTCAGTTTGCATCTTGAAACTACCATCCACATTAAATCCCTGTCGATCCTGCGGGAATTATTTTTGTAGGACAAAGTTGCCACAAGCGTTTTCTCTTCCCGAAAAATCAAGTAAATTGTAGGTGGAAAAAGGCTGTTGTGCCAGCCAAATAATTACTACTTTTGACCTCCATCTTCTAAAATAATCTATGGTTTCATCAAAATTGCCAACAACAAGAAGAAGTATCATTGCGACGATGACCGAATTGGCCAAAAAACATCATGCAATTGACCTGGCCCTGTCGGTTTCTGATCTACCCAGCCCCGAACCCCTCGTTGATCTGATGCATAAGTACGTATCGGAAGGATATAACAACTATGCGCCCATGGAAGGGATTGAGCCGCTGCGACAAGTGATCGTCAACCGCATTAAGCAATTGCATCAAAAAGAATATAATCCGAATAGCGAAATCACCATTACCGCCGGTTCTACACAAGCCATGGCAACCACTATCAGCGCCTTTATTAAAGAAGGTGAGGAAGTGCTGGTATTCGAGCCCGTTTCGGAATCGTACATCTCGGCGATCGAGCTGAATGGCGGACGTCCGGTTTACGTTAACCTGAAAAATCCCGATTTTCACATCGACTGGGATGATGTGAAGAAGCTGATGAATGCCAAAACCCGGATGATCATCATCAACAACCCGCAGAACCCCACCGGACGGGTGATGAACGAAGAGGACATCAACCAGTTGAAAAGGCTGACCAATGGAACGCGAATTGTAATTCTCGCCAACGAGATTTTCGAGCACATTGTCTTCGACGAAGAGAAACACCGCAGTATGTCGTCGGTACCCGAACTGGCCGAACGCAGCCTGGTGGTTTCGTCCTTCGGACCGGTGTATAAAATCAGTGGCTGGGGAATCGCCTATGTGGTCGGCCCGGAAAAACTAATGAACGAGTTCCGGAATATTCAAATGTTCCAGGGCTACAGCGTCAACACGCCCGGACAGTATGCGCTGGCCGAATTTCTGCAGAAAGACAATAAATATGAAGAGATTGCCGATTTCTACCAGGGATGCCGAAACTATTTCAACCGCCTGATGAATGAAAGCAATTTTGACGTGATTCCAGCTGCCGGCACCTATTACCAGGTAATCGATTACAGTAAAATATCGGACGAAACCGATGTGGAATTTGCCATACGGCTGGTCAGGGAATACGGTGTTTCCGTGTTGCCGCTCTCGGCTTTTCAGCACGAGAAAACCAAGTCGCGGATGTTGCGCATTTGCTTTGCCCGCAACAACGACGTGCTGGAAGAAGCAGCCAAACGTTTGTGCGCGGTTCCGGTGTTGGATCCGGACAGGTAATTGCCAACAGCCCGGCTTGTCGGTAACTGATTTTTATCTATTTTTGCACTGCCCGATCGCAGTGTTTTTTTATGGCCCCATAGTTCAAGGGATAGAACGACAGTTTCCTAAACTGTAGATCCAGGTTCGAGTCCTGGTGAGGCTACCAGAGAGCAGTATATTTATACTGCTCTCCCTATTTTCAGGGCGTTTACAAAGATTCAGCGTTCTGGATTTACCGCAAAAAGATTTTTACCGCAAAATTACCGTAAAAAAATGAGCATCATTACTACCCTGGGGAAGGTCAAGAATGACGGAACGGCACCTGTTTACATGGTCGTTTACGTGAATGGGGAGCGTGTCCAGTTTCACACAAAAGTATTTTGTGAGCCCGGCCGGTTCGTTGTGGAAAAAGGAGCGGTGAAAGGTTCGAGCAAGGCGGCAAAGGACCAAAACCTAATAATTGAGAACAGCCGGAACCGGTTGAATGAAATATTTGTCCGGTACCGGTTGCAAAATAAGGCCCTCACCCCTACACTGGTTAAAAATGAGTACAAAAACCCATCATTGCGCGTTGATTTTCACGCCTTCATGACGGAGGCCATAAAGGAACGGAAAGGAGAAAGCGCACCGCGGACCATTGCCCGCGACCAGGTATTCAACGCCGAATAAAAGAATTTCGCAAGGAAATAGCGTTCTCCGAGATTGACGCCGAATTTATTGAATTGTTCCGCCGCTGGTTGAAACAGAAATACCACAACGAAACAAATACCTTGCACAAGCAATTAAAGATTTTCCGGCTTTACCTGAACATCGCCAAGCGGAAGGGCATCATCAAAGAAAATCCTTTTGTGTCTATTCGCGTGAAGAAGCAGAAAATGGATCGGGTATTTCTGGAAGAAAACGAGCTGCAAGAGTTATGGAAGAGTTACCAGGAAGGAAAGTACACCGACAGCCCGTCCAAACATACCGTTTTACGGCACTTCCTGTTTATGTGCTTCACTGGGATGGATTACCACAGTGTTCGCGAATCGGCCCAGTTTGATAATCTATTTGGTGAAACGCTGGTTTTTGTACGGGAAAAAACCATGTCCCGGAAAAAGGAAACAACGAAAATTCCGCTCAATCGGGTAGATGGTCAGTGAGATAATTTTACTATCTCACTGATACACCTCCCACACCACCGTACGTACCGTTCGGTATACGGCGGTTCTTTAATCACACTCTTACTTGCTTATAATAATCGGTAAGGAAAATATAACCTGCCTGTTGTAAACGGGCGTTGGTTATACTTCTGGAGAGAATGGGACTCTTGGCCGTCCGCCAATATGACTTTCGGGTATTGGCAAATTCCCAGGCTTTGTATTTATTAATACCCAACTTAATGAGATTACGCCATTTCGTCTTTATCTTCTTCCACTGTTTCCAGGTTACCATTCGCAACCTTCGGCGGTACCATGCATCAACCCGTTCCATTAGTTTCAGCATATCAGCATATTTGTAATAATTTAGCCACCCTTTAATAAAGGATGATAATTTACTTTTACGCTTTTCATTTCCCCAACCGTTGCTCCTGCTGGTAAGCTCTTTTAATTTTGCTTTCAGTTTTACAACACTTTGGGGATGAATGCGAAACCGGATTTCTCCCTTGATTTGATAAAAGGAATATCCCAGAAACCTGATGCGGTTAAAGTAGGCAACCGAGGTTTTATCCCTGTTCACTTTCAGAAAAAGATGGTCTTCAATGAACTTAATTACGCTGTTCATTATCCGCTCTCCTGCCCTCTTGCTCTTACACAAAATGACTAAATCATCGGCGTAGCGAACAAACTTGTGCCCCCGCTTATGAAGCTCTTTATCAAGTTCATTTAGCATGATGTTGCCCAGCAACGGACTTAACGGCCCACCCTGTGGAACGCCTGATTCCGTTCTCTCGAATTTATGGTTCACTACAACACCTGCATTCAGGTATTTGTGTACCAGTGAGATTACACGGCCATCTTTTACTGTTCGTGACAGTATTTCTATCAGTTTGCTGTGGCTGACCGTATCGAAGAACTTTGCCATATCCATGTCGATAGCGTATTTATATCCTTCTGATATATAACGCTTGCATCGGAATAAAGCTTTGTGCGTACTTCGTTTAGGCCGGAAACCAAAGCTGTTGTCAGAAAACTGCCGCTCGTAAACTGGTGATAAAATTTGATGTATCGCTTGTTGAATAACCCTGTCAACTACTGTCGGAATACCCAATGGACGCTTTGAGTGGGCATCTTTAGGTATCTCAAGCCTGCTGCCATGCACGGCACACCAAAAAAAGCCCACCGGGGAGGTGAGCTTTGAAGTATGGAATGAGGATTTATTTTTTAAATGCTTTTAATCAGATTTAATGGATGAAGTAAAAGAGCAGGCCAAAAAAGAACACCGACCTATAAATAATTTTATTGAGGTCGTTTTGATTCGATATTTAGAAGAGATTAAGAAAAAAGAAAACCCCGGCGATTGACCGGGGTTTTTATAGGGAATGATTGAGGATAATATTTTACTTCTTTAGTTTTCTCATGATAACCTTTCTGGGAACCTTTTTTCCTGTTCTGGCTTGTTTCAGTAGGTTGTAAAGCCAGTTATCGACACGAGGCATTTTATGCGTACTCATTTTATCCCGAAGTTTTTAAGAATCTCATTAATCTGTTTGTTACCAAGGGTAGAAAGTTCGCTCTTGTCGTACATTGCTACCAGGTAAACCGTATTATTTTCGGCCGACACAATAATTTCATGATAAGAAATAATACGCATCCCCCCGCTTTTCCCTCTTCCTTTCGATTTAACTGCTAACCGTGCTTTGTACAAACCGCCTCCGATCGACGTTCCCTGTGGTCCGTTCTTTTCGGTTTTTTCAATAAAAACTTTCAGTTCGCTTTTCAGGCTTTTGTATTTCTTCACAAGCCGCTTAGCGTCATGTTTAAAATTATCTAATACAATTACATCAGTCATAATTCCGATAAAAATTTTCTGGCGGAGGTTCCCTTCCTTTTTCCTTTCAGTACATCGCCTAACTCTGAAAGCCCTTTGGTAACACTTTCGGTGGCCGGTGATTTTTCTACAACAGTAGCATGGCCGGTATTTTTCAGATATTCCAGCAGTGCTTTCCCCGCTTTTGTTCGTTCGTTAATAATTACGGTTGCCATAACATTGTCTTTTTTACTTTCACAGCAAAGTTACAAACTTTATGCCTTAATCATTCATCGTCAATTACAATAGCCAGCGTTTCAACCAGAAACTTTACTTGTGGAGGTAACAGGATCTTTTGCCTTCGGTGGTAACCCAGCTTTTTCAATTCCGGGTAATACCGAACATTTAACCAGGTGCGCATCGTGGTCATGGAAACATTACATAAGCCGGCCAGCTGGCTTTTTGTCAGGCATTCGAAACGGTTGTTTTGCTGGTTAGAATCCAAATTGGTGCTTAATTCGTTGCATTAAACTGGTTACAGGGTGATGCGTTGCGGTTGTTCCGGAACACTGTTGTTTGTAGTTCCGGACTTTTTTTTTGTGCTTTTTCCGGTTGCGGCTTTTCGGCATAGTTCCGGGTTTTTAAAATCAGGGTTTAATTATTTCGTAGTAATGAATATCCTTTTCAGCATTGCGGTTTACCCGCTGTTGGGCTTCCGCTACCTGGTCATAATTCAGGATGACGTTTTTCCTCCGATAAACATTATCCTTTGTCATGAACAGGATGAATTCAGAAACATTGGTAAACGCGGCTGGCGGAACGTCTGTAAATCCATGGCCGACCATAATAATGTCACTCATTTTTTGCCGGCGGCGGATGTACAGCCGTTTCAGTTCCTTACTTGTGACATTGGTCAGGTAGGCGCGGCAGTCATCGAATACAATCAGGCCGTCGAACCAGAATGCGTTGATTTTTGCCAGTATGCTTTCATCTTCCCATATAAATCGGTGGGCTTTTCCAGCAATGTCTCAGGGAGGTCGTTCCACTCCGCAAAGTCGGGGGTTATCACCAGTACCTTTCCGCCGCGTTTCACTTCCGATTCTACAAACTTCCGGGTCAGTGTAGTTTTCCCGGTCCCGTTGAATCCTAGCAGGATAATTTGTTTAGCTGGCCTTGCCATCGTCCGATAAGTTTTTCACCTGGTTTTCGAGTTCCTTCACTTCCTTTTGCTTTGTCAGCTCCTTAATTTGCAGTTCCAGTTCGGCGGTCCGTTTCCGCTCGGCTTCGAGTTGTATGTCAGCATCGGCGGCGGGTTGGTTTTGCTTGCGTACCTGGGCGGCAATGGCCTTAATGTCGCGGGTGGATAATACGAACGGGAAAAAGAGTTCGGTTTCCTGCTTGGTTGTGTAGCGGTAAAACATATCGATAATTGATTCCTGAACAAGCTGTTGCTCTTCGGGAGAAAGCCGGGCGGTAAAAATCGGCTTTATAAAAAATTCTTTTTCACTCATAATGTGACTGTTTACGATTTGTACACAAGTTTACAAAACCATGTTAACAGCCTATACATAAATGCAATAGATGAAATAATTGCATGTTTTCGACAGAATTGCAATACAAAATGTTTACAAAAAAACCCCGGCAGGGGATGGACGGGGCGCGAGAGTTAATCTAACTAAACCAATAATAAAACAGACCAATTAATCAAACAGCAGCTGTTTCCTGATTTTGAAGTAGACACAATTCGAACTACCTCAATTCCCCCACTCTTTCCCAAACATTCCCTCCCCGTTGAGTGTTAGAAAACTACTGGCAGGCTCGCATTGCGTGTCGGCCGCCGACTCATCCGACCGAGCCATACATCGAGTTTCACAACTATAAAATACCTGTTAGTATGAAGTCTGAATCACCATATCGATTCGAAAAAGAATTGAAAACCGCCAAAGGCTCCTTCCGGTATTTCAGTTTGCCCGAACTGGAAGCCAAAGGACATAACATTTCTCACCTGCCGTTTTCCATCCGCATTTTGCTGGAGAACGCCCTTCGCAATTATGACGATTTTGCCGTTACCGGCGAGCACATCGAGACGCTGCTCAACTGGAAGCCGGCACCTTCCGATAAAGACATTCCCTACAAACCCGCCCGCGTGCTGATGCAGGATTTTACCGGCGTTCCGGCCGTGGTCGACATTGCTTCGCTGCGCGCCGAACTGGCCCGGAAAGGAAAAAACCCGGACAAACTGAACCCGCAAATTCCGGTCGACCTGATCATCGACCACTCGGTACAGGTCGATTATTTCGGTACCGAATATTCCTACCGGAGAAACGTGGAAGTGGAGTACGAACGCAATAGCGAGCGCTACCAGTTCCTGAAATGGGCGCAAAAGGCATTCAAAAACTTCAGCGTGGTACCGCCCGGCATGGGCATTTGCCACCAGGTGAACCTGGAATACCTCGCCCAGGGCGTCATCGAGCGCGAGGGAAGGGTTTTCCCCGACACGCTGGTAGGAACAGACAGCCACACCCCGATGGTGAACGGAATCGGCGTGGTGGGCTGGGGTGTCGGCGGTATCGAAGCCGAAGCAGCGCTGCTGGGACAACCCATCTATTTCATCATGCCGGAAGTGATCGGACTGAAACTTACCGGCCAGTTGCCGCCCGGGACCACCGCTACCGATATGGTGCTGACCATCACACAGCTGCTGCGCAACTACGGCGTGGTGGGAAAATTCGTGGAAGTGTTCGGTCCCGGCCTCGACCATCTCACCGTCCCCGACCGGGCTACCATCAGTAACATGTCGCCGGAGTTCGGCTGCACCGTCAGCTACTTCCCTATCGACGGGCAAACGCTCGATTACATGCGAAAAACCAACCGTCCGGCGGAACAGGTGCAGCTGGTAGAAGATTACTGCAAGGCCAACATGCTGTGGCGAACCGGCAACGAGGAGATCACCTACACCGATGTGCTGGAACTCGACCTCTCAACCGTCGAGCCAACCGTTGCCGGCCCGAAACGGCCGCAAGACAAGATTTTACTGCGCGGGTTCAAGCCGAAGTTTGTCGACCTGTTGCAGGAAAGCTTTGGCCGCAAATACATCGAGCCGGATGACCGCGAAATCGTGCGTTGGTCGGCAGAAGGGGGCAGCCAGCCCGTGCACACCTATGCTGGCGGTCAGCGCGAAGTGGAAGTGGAAAGCCGGAATGACAAAGGCCTGAAGATGGTGCAGATAACGCTGGGACAGGAAAAATTCCAACTCTCGGATGGTTCGGTGGTGATTGCAGCCATCACCTCCTGTACCAACACGTCCAACCCTTCGGTGATGATTGGCGCCGGGCTGGTTGCCCGCAAAGCCCGCAGGCTGGGAATGACCTCCCGTCCGTGGGTAAAAACATCGTTGGCGCCCGGCTCTAAGGTGGTCACCGATTACCTCGAAAGAGCCGGTCTCCTCTCCGACCTCGAAGCGCTGCGCTTCCACCTGGTGGGCTATGGTTGTACTTCCTGTATCGGAAACTCCGGTCCGCTCCCGCCGCACATCGCAAAAGCGGTTGAGGATAACGAACTGATTGTTTCTTCTGTCCTTTCGGGAAACCGGAATTTCGAAGCCCGCGTCCACCCACAGGTGAAAATGAACTTCCTGATGTCGCCCATGCTGGTGGTCGCTTTTGCCATTGCCGGCCGCGTGGACATCGACCTGAACAACGAACCGCTAGGCTACGACACCAATCAGCAACCAGTTTACCTGAAGGATATCTGGCCGTCGCCGGAAGAGATTTACGAAACCATGCAAAACGTGCTTTCCACCGACGATTTCCGCAAGGATTACAGCACGATTACCGACGGGAACGAAATATGGCAAAAATTGCAGGCACCCGACGAACAGCTATATTCGTGGGAAAAAACCTCCACTTACATCAAGGAAGCACCGTTCTTTACCCATCTTCCGGAAGAACCGGAAAAGCTTCAGGAAATTGAAGGTGCCCGGGTGCTGCTCTCACTGGGCGACAGCGTTACTACCGACCACATTTCACCGGCCGGTTCGTTCAAAGCCGATTCGCCTGCCGGGAAATATCTTACCGAACGAAATGTTGAACAGAAGAATTTCAACTCATACGGCTCGCGCCGGGGAAACGATGAGGTGATGGTACGCGGAACGTTTGCCAATGTGCGGATCAAGAACAAGCTGGCCAAAAAGGAAGGTGGTTTTACGACCTATCTGCCTTCCGGCGAAGAGATGCCGGTGTACGATGCCGCCATGAAATATCACGACGAGGGTACGCCGTTGATGGTTCTGGCCGGGAAAGAGTACGGTAGTGGTTCGTCTCGTGACTGGGCCGCCAAAGGAACCTCACTGCTCGGCATCAAAGCAGTGCTGGCCGAAAGTTACGAGCGCATCCACCGCAGCAACCTGATTGGCATGGGCGTGCTGCCGCTGCAGTTCACAGAGGGCGAAAACGCCGCATCGCTTGCCCTGACCGGAAAAGAAATTTTCAGTGTGAAAGGCATCAGCGATGACATGAAACCGCTGAAGGAACTGGATGTGGAAGCACAAAAAGAAAATGGGGAAACGGTTCATTTCAAAGCGTTGGCCCGGCTCGATTCGAAAATCGAAATCGAGTATTACCGCCACGGCGGCATTTTGCAATACGTACTGCGGCAATACCTCAGCGAAGGATAATCATTTTGCTTACAAATAATGACAGAACGGAGTATTCGGGAAACCAGCACCCCGTTTTTTTTTCGGGCTAACCGGGTAAAACGACCGTGAATGTACTGCCCATTCCGGGAATGGAATGGAATGAGAGGGTTCCGCTGTGCCGGTGCACAATCTGCCGCGAAAGGGCCAGCCCGATGCCGCTACCTCCCTGCCGGGTGGTGAAGAACGGGACGAAGACCTGGTCGGCATACTCTTCGGAAATGCCCACGCCATTGTCGGCTACCACAATGCGGGATTCCTGTTCGCCTTTTTGCACGCTCAGGTTGATCTCGGCATTTTCCACTACCGAAACCGCCTCCACTGCATTTTTCAGCAGGTTGATCACCACCTGCGAAATCAGTTTATCATCAGCCGTGAATTCCGTGATTCCGTTCGATACGTTGACGTGGAACTGAATGTTCCGCTGCTGCATCTCCTGGTGGTACAAAATACGAAAACGCGACAGCCAGTCCTCGATGGCGATGGGTTTCAGCACCGGTTCAGGAATTTTATACAACTTCCGGTAACGCTCCACGAACGACATCATCAGGTCGCCCTGTTCCTCGATGGCGCCAGCACTGTTCCGGATGCGCCCGATATCGATTCCTGATTGGGTACAGACGTCCGAAACTTCTTCGGGCAGCGAACGTCCAATGGATTGTGCCAGTGAAGTAATGGGGGCAATGGAGTTCATGATTTCGTGCGACATGATGCGGAAAAGCTTTTGCCACGATTCCACTTCGCGCTCTTCCAGCTCTGCTTTGATGTTTTGTAATGCCAGCAAGTGATAATGCTTCTCGCCGAAAATGAACTCGGTGGCGCGGAGCTGCAATAATACCACCTGCCCATTGACGGTGAATTTATAGAGCAAGGGCTTGCCGGGCTTCAGTCGCTGAAGCTTCTGGTAAAAGCTGGGTACACGGTGTTCAAGCGTTTTCACGGAAGTAAGATGATGTAAATCGAGCAGCTGCAACACTGCCGAATTGGCGATGATGACTTTCCCCTGCTCGTCGTAAGCCAGCAAACCGGTTCCTGAATGGCCAATCAGTTCTTCGTAAAACTGCTCCTGGAAACGGTTGTGTACCCGCTCTTTCCGAATAGCACCGCGCAACCGTAGCAACGACTGTTTTAATTCGTCAAATCCCGGTGGGGCACTGTTCCTTTCAAGGTTTAATGACGAATCTTCGTTGAGCATCCCTTCAAAAAACAGGCTCAAATCGCGGTTGGTTTTCCCGAGGAAACGGTACAAACGGGCTGTGACGATTATAAAAGCAAACAACAACAATCCACTCCAAAGGTACCAGCTGGCAAACCACATAAAAGCGGCGAGAATGGCCAACACGCCCATCAACAGGATAAAGCCCGTCAGTTTCCGGTTGAATCGGTTATAGCCCATATTTCTTCACTTTGTTGTACAGCGTTTGCCGCGTGATACCCAGACGTGTGGCCGCCGAACTCATGTTTCCACTGCTCTCTTCGAGCGCCTGTTCAATCATGCTGCGCTCCATTTCTTCCAACGTAGTGGGCGCTTCATCCTGTTCGATGACCGGACGAAAATGAAAATCTTCGGGTTGCAGCACTTCACCATCGGCCAAAATAACTGCCTTTTCAATGGCATGCCGCAACTCCCTGACGTTTCCCGGCCACGAATAACGACGGAACTTTTCCCGCGCCATTCCCGAAAGGATGAGATGCTGCTTATGGTATTTTTCTCCGTAAAACTGCAAAAAATGTTTGGCCAGCAACACGATGTCCTCCTCCCGCTCGCGCAACGGTGGCGCCTCGATACGGATGGTGTTGATGCGGAAAAGTAAATCCTCCCTGAATTTCCCTTCTTCCACCATGGCCTCCAGGTTACAGTTCGTAGCGCAAATCAAACGAATGTCTACCGAAACGGGGCGGTTGGCTCCTACCGGGACAACCTGCCGATTTTCCAAAACTGCCAGCAATTTCGCCTGCAATGGCAACGATAGGTTCCCGATTTCGTCGAGGAAAAGGGTTCCGCCGTTAGCAATAATAACTTTTCCTTCACGATCGGCACGCGCATCGGTAAAAGCGCCCTTCACATGGCCAAACAGTTCGCTCTCGAACAGCGTTTCGCTGATAGCGCCCATGTCGACACTCACCAACGGTTTATCTGCCCGCTCCGAGTGCCGGTGAATGGCTTGTGCAATCAACTCTTTGCCGGTACCGTTTTCGCCGGTGATTAGTACATTGGCTTTCGTAGGCGCCACTTTTTCGATCAACCGGAAAACATATTTCATCGCGCTGGATTGCCCGAGCAACTCCACATTTTCCTCCTTGTGATCGCTCTTTTCTGTATTACCTGCCGACTTTCCCAGTTTTTCCTGCGACTGCCGTACCCGGACAGCCGACTTCAGGGTTTCGATCAACCGGTTATTGTCCCAGGGTTTCAGCACAAAATCCGAGGCTCCCATCTTCAGGGCCTTCACGGCAAGGTTTACATCCCCAAACGCCGTGATCATCACGACAGGAATATCCGGCTTCATCTTTCTGATTTCGTTCAACCAGTAAATTCCTTCATTTCCGGTATTCACCCCGGCCACAAAATTCATGTCCAGCAGAATCACGTCAACCGAATTGGTCTGCAGGAAAAATGGCAACCGATTGGGGTTGGAGAGTGTCGAAACCGAATTGAATTCCGGCTGAAGCACCAGTTCCAGGGCACGTAATACCGTTCGGTTGTCGTCGACGATCAAGATATTTCCGGAAGTCATAGGCACAATTTGATAATCAAAGATAAGCTGCCAATTCCCGACAATCAAGGGGTTGTAAAAACATTTGTCGAACTTGTCAAGAAACTTGACATTTCGGATAGTATTCCCGCAGAGCGTATATGCTTATTTATTTGAATACGTATCCATTACATCTGTTGGCACAGAATTGGTAAAAGAGATGTACGAAGCCGGAAAAGTGTATGCGAAAGCGCCGAAACAAAGCTTTTTCCGGAAAGAAAAATACAAAGAGCTTAATTCAGATTTATAAACACAAGTCGGTAAAGACTTTCTAATTTTTGAGTTCTTATGTCTGGGATGGATCGCCAAATAGAGCAAAAGAAAGGATTAAAGAAGAAGCATTTCTGGATGATTGGAGGAGGACTGGTCTTCCTCGTTTTTCTGATGTCGTTGGTTTTTGGAAATCACGAATCAACCATTCGGGCCGAACGGGATAAAGTTTCCGTCAGTCCGGTTACCGATGGCCTTTTCAACGACTACATCCGGGTTATCGGGACCGTGGAGCCCATTCGTTTTATTTACCTGGATGCAACCGAAGGCGGGCGTGTGGAAGAGATTATCAATGACGAAGGTGCCATGGTGAAAAAGGGAGATATCATCCTGAAGTTATCCAATCCCGATTTGAAACTGAATATTTTGACCGCTGAAGCGCGCTTGGCCGAACAAATTAACTTCCTCAGAAACACCCGAATCCAGATGGAGCAGGATAAACTATCCCTGCAACGCAGTATCCTGGAGATGGACTACGATATTCTGAAAAAGAAAAGGAAGTTCACCCAAAATCAACGCTTCTTCAAGAAAGATATGATTTCGGAAGATGATTATCTGGCATCGAAAGAAGATTATGAATATTCCATAAAAACCCGCAAAATCCTGGGCGAACGGCAAAAGACCGATTCTGCTTTCCGTGCGGTTCAGGTCAAGCAAATGGAATACAACCTCGACCGGATGAAAACCAACCTCGACCTGGTGAAAGAGCGCATGGATAATCTGGATGTGAAGGCTCCGATTGACGGGCAAATTGGTTTGCTTGATGCCGAAATCGGGCAGTCTATTCCGCAGGCGGGCCGCATCGGTCAGGTGAACGATTTGAGTGCGTTCAAAGTAACCACCCAGGTTGACGAGCACTACATTGACCGGGTTAAAAAAGGCTTGAAGGCCTCGTTTACCCGACAGGATAAAGCCTATGATATGACCGTGAAGAAGGTTTATCCGGAAGTTCGCAACGGGACCTTCAAAATTGATATGGTTTTCGATAACGAGGTGCCGAAAAATATTCGCTCGGGACAGACCTATCACGTAGAACTGCAACTGGGGCAAGCGCAAAAATCGGTTCTGATTCCGCGTGGGGGATTCTTCCAGTCGACAGGTGGCCAGTGGATTTTCGTCCTGAGCAAAGACGGTAGCGAAGCCAC
The DNA here is from genome assembly GCF_009617895.1 of Prolixibacter sp. SD074. Classification (NCBI taxonomy): domain Bacteria; kingdom Pseudomonadati; phylum Bacteroidota; class Bacteroidia; order Marinilabiliales; family Prolixibacteraceae; genus Prolixibacter; species Prolixibacter sp. SD074. The sequence continues at coordinate 3,224,841 of NZ_BLAW01000001.1, read as the reverse complement.
GCGGCGCAACATCCGGATTGGACGGCAAAACCCGCAGTACTACGAAGTGCTGGAAGGACTGGAACCGGGCGAACAGGTGATTACTTCAGGGTACGACACCTTTGGAGATAACCAATGGGTGGTTTTTAAATAAACCTGTGAGATAAAGCATATCACAATCTATCAAACGAAATACTGGAACAACGATGATATTTAAAGGACTTAAAATTGCGCTGAAAAGCCTGTTAAAGCAGAAACTGACGACCTTGCTCAACATTTTAGGCCTTACGCTGGCTTTCTTTGGTTTCCTGCTCATCATGATTTACCTGCAACATGAACTGAGCTACGATAAATTCAACAAGAATTACAACCGTATATACCTGTTGACCGCCAAAATAGACCAGGGAAAGCGTCAGGCTACGCTCCCGGCATTACTGAAAAAAGAAATCGGTAATTCCATTCCCGAGGTAGAAGCCGTCACCGTATTTCATCAATTGCCCAACCTAAACAATGTTCACCGCACTGATAAACCTGAAAACAATTACCTGGCAACACCTATTTTCGCCAGCAAGGAAGTTTTCAGCACATTCACGTTCCCATTGCTTCAGGGAAACCCGGAAACAGCATTGAGCAAACCCCTTACTGCTGTCATATCCCAGTCGCTCGCCCACAAAATATTTGGCGGCGAGAACCCGGTTGGTAAGCAGATTGTGTACATACGGGGAAGAACCCCGTTCACCATTACTGGTGTGATGAAGGACATTCCGTCCAATTCGTCTGTTAAGACTGATTGCTTCTTTTCGATGGCTACCGAAACGGAAAATCCGAACAGCGGTGCCAATTTGGCTTCGGAATATAGCTATGTGTTGTTTTTTCTGTTAAAGCAAGGTGCCAACCCCGATGAAACCGCCCAAACAATTGAAGCCAATGCGGGAAGTATGACAAAGGACTTCAACGCTTTCAAAAAGAGTGTTCATTGGGATAGACTACTTTATCTAAAACCACTCAAGGATATTCACCTCAACAGTGACGGAAGCACCGACTTCCTCAACTCTATTAATCCCCTGTTCTTGAAAATATTCGGGTCGGTAGCTTTTTTGATTTTGCTCATGGCCTTTGTCAATTATATCAACCTGATTTCCGTTCAGGCCGGCAAGCGGATTCACCAATTGGGAATTCAACGGGCATTGGGGGCGACACGCTTCCAGGTACAGTTACAAATCATTTTCGAAGCCATTGCTCTCGCTTTGATAGCTTTCTTGCTGGCGACTATAGCGGTTGAACTACTGGGAACCGATATGCAGGATATTCTTCCTTACCAGGATTTGTCCATGATGAACAACGCCGATTTATTCCTGCTTCCAACCGGCCTGGCCATCCTGTTCGGTTTCTTTGCCGGTCTGTATCCGGCATACCTCCTCTCATCGGCCGAACCGGCCAAAATCCTGCATGGGGAAGTTCAGTTTTCCGGTAACGGAAAATTCCTGAGAGGAACATTGACCACGTTACAGCTGGTCATTTCCACTGCGCTCATTATTGGAGCTTTCACCATTCACCGGCAGCTGAATTTCTGGAAAAACTTCGATACCGGTTTATCTCCCAACAACGTAGTTTACCTGCAGGCCAATGGCTCCATCACCCGGCATGGCCGGGCTTTCGCCGAAGAATTAATGAAGGATCAACAAATTACCAATTATACGTACACAGGCTTTGTTCCCGGACAGGTACAAATGTCATGGGGGCGCGACATAGGCGATCAGCATGTCACACTCTGGGCCTGGCCGGTTGATGAACGGTTCCTCGGTTTCTTTCACATCAAAATCGATAAGGGCCGTGCCTTCTCTCAAAATATAGCTGCAGACCGGAATGATTTAATCGTGAACGAAAAAGCGGTGCAGAACTTTGGATGGAAAAATCCGCTGGATGTATCTTTCCCGGCATTGGGTGGTGATGGCCATGTGATTGGTGTAGCCAAAAACGTTACGTTCTCTTCCTTGCGGGAGGAATTACAACCCATGGCCTTCTGGCTGACCGATAATCCGGGATGGCAACAGTATATCCTCTTGAAAGTACAGCCCGGAAACCTGACACAAACAGAGCAATACATAAAAGATACCTGGTCGAAATTTTCGTCAGCACCGGCACCATCCATCAAATTTCTCGATCAGAAATATGAAGCATTGTACAGCCGTGAAAACAAGCTGGCCAACTTCATTCAATTTGGGACACTTATGTCACTGCTGATTGCTCTGATTGGTATCATCGGCCTGGTGACTTACCTGACACAAAAGCGTTCGAAAGAAATTGCCCTGCGCAAAACCAACGGAGCTTCGACCCTGCAGATACTTATTCTATTGAATCAAAGCTTTATTCGATGGATTGGCATTGCAGTGATGATAGCTGTTCCTTTGGCCTGGTATTTCATGAACCAATGGTTGCAAAACTTTGCGTACCGGACTAACCTGCCCTGGTGGGTATTTTTTAGCGCTGCCATGATTGTCCTTAGTATTTGCCTGACGGTCATTAACTATTTCAGTTATAGAGCAGCCAATACCAACCCGGTTGACAGTTTACGAAATGAATAATTCTGATTAAATTTTCACAAAATATATCGACTACAAAATCTTAGCATCATGATACAAACTGAAAATCTGACCAAAGTTTTCCAAACCGAAGAGGTGGAAACAACGGCCCTGAATGAGGTCAACTTCAACGTAAAGAAAGGCGAATTTGTGGCCATTATGGGCCCTTCGGGTTGCGGCAAATCAACGTTACTGAACATTGTCGGGTTGCTCGATAATCCTTCGGCAGGCACCTATCTGTTCGACGGTGTGGAAGTTTCGAAAATGCGGGAACGGGATCGTACCCGGCTGCGTAAAGGAAACATTGGCTTTGTCTTCCAAAGTTTTAACCTGATTGACGAGCTAACGGTTTTCGAAAATGTTGAAATGCCACTCATTTACCTGAAGATGAAAGCTTCGGAACGCAAAGAGCGTGTTGAGAAAATTCTGGGACGGATGAAAATCAGTCACCGGCGGAAGCACTTTCCACGGCAATTATCAGGAGGTCAGCAGCAGCGTGTGGCCATTGCGCGGGCTGTGGCAGCCAATCCGGGCCTCATCCTTGCCGATGAGCCCACCGGTAACCTCGACTCCAATAACGGGTTGGAAGTAATGAACCTGCTGTCGGAACTGAATGAAGAGGGAACCACCATTGTGATGGTGACCCACTCGCAGCACGACGCCGATTTTGCCCATCGCATCATCAACCTGTTCGACGGTCAGATTATTACCGAAAAGCATAACCGATAAGTTCTTTTTCATCCATAAGACGAACTACCGAGGATGGTGCAGCTTCCATTGAGATTTTGCCCATCCTGTTTCCTGTTTTTCAATTAGCCTTAACGTGGAACAGCCAGAGCAGAGAGAAATCGTGAAGAGGGAAAGCTGAACATAAAACCTTGTCCCATGAAACAACTTCGTTACACCTTCCGCATATTAAAACGAAATCCACTATTACTTTTCGTTACCCTTCCCGGCCTGGCATTCGGACTGGCGGCCTTTCTGCTGCTCTCGGTTTATATCCGCCATGAACTAAGCTACGACCAGCAATTCCCGACCAAAGACCGGGTTGTCCGACTAATCAACCACGTCGCAGAGAAGCAATCAACAGAGAATTATCCGATAAGTCTTCGTAAGGCCTATACCGAAATTCCCGCAAAGGTACCCGGCATTGAAGCAGCCACGCAATTGTATCGCGGCTGGGATGTCAATGTCGATACCAAAACACAGCGGTTTGAAAAGAAAGAACTGCTGTACGCCGATCCGGGGTTCTTTCAGGTTTTCGGATTAAACCTCCTTACCGGAAACTCAAAAACGGCTCTTCGCGATATCAATACCGTTGTACTTACAGCACAAATGGCCAATCAACTCTTCGGAACGACCGATTGCACCGGGGAAGCCATTTCCATTTCCGACCAACCATTCACGGTCACCGGGATTATTCGCAAACTGCCCTCTACCACACATTTTCAATTCGATTTGCTGGCTTCCATGTCTTCCGTCCATCCTGAAGAGTTCGGCGGGCTCAATTTCTTCACCTACTTTCTGTTGAATCCCCACGCCAATCGCTCGCAAACCCTGGTGCAAATCAACCGGGTCAATGCAGAACTGATGAAGCCGTGGGCCGATACTTACAGCTTAAAAGTTACTTCGGGTACTGAGCCACTCACCCGGATTCACCTGCACACCAAAGCAGATTACGATTTTTCGGAAAAAGGAAGTATGGGCCGTATATTCCTCATTGCCGGTTTGGCCTTTTTCATTCTCCTGATCGCAACGATCAATTACATCAACCTGTATGTCCTTCACGGAGAGAAAAGAATTAAAGAAATTGCTTCACGCAAAGCGTTGGGCGCAGATAAGTGGACGCTGGCCAAACTGTTTTATACCGAAACGGGAGTCATCAGTTTTGTTGCGTTATTCCTGGCTGTCTGGATAACCGAAATGGCCCGACCGTGGTTTGCCCACCTGATGCAACGCACCCTACCTGCTTCCGAATTGTTCTCTCCTGCCGGGATTCTCATTGTATTAGGCTTTCTTGTTTTGCTGGTGTTAATTAGTGGCGCTTACCCTTCCTTTCACTTGTCAGGCGTTAATCTGGTTACCGGCTTAAAAGGTCAGCGCGACAACAAACGCAAGAAAAGTCCCTTGTCAATCGCATCGGTGGTTGTGCAGTTTTCTGTAGCTATTTTCCTGATTACCTCGTTGGTGGTTATTCGTTCCCAGATTCATTATCTGAAAGATATTCCGTTAGGTTTCAATGTTTCCCATGTCATCGAAATTTCCGGACTGAATAAGGATACCAAAGCTCACAGACACGCCATAAAAGATGAGCTCAGCAAACTTCCGTTTGTCGAGAGTGCTGCAGCCTCTGTGCACAACATGGGAGGAGGTACCAGTGGTCAGGGACTAAAGTTGTATGCCGATGCATCGGGCAACCTTAAGCCTATTAATGAACTTCGAATTCACCCCGGATTCGGGAAAACAATGCAATTGCAGCTCCTTCAAGGCCGGTTCTTTGACGATCGGTTTGACGATCGTCAGGCGGTGATTTTAAACGAAGCCGCTGTAAAAATGCTGGGGTTGAAAAATCCTATCGGAAAACTGGTCACCATGTACAAAGACCCGATGAAGATTATCGGAGTCGTTAACAATTTCTACTATGACTACGGCAGCAGCAAAAAAATTGCCCCGTTGATGCTGACCAATTACAGCGATAACGTGAACTGCCTTTATCTCAGGGTTCCGGGCCAATTTACCAAAGCCGACCAAAAACAGGTGGCATCAATCTTCAAGCAATACGACCTCAACTTTATTTTCAACTCGTACGAAATAACCAACCGGTACAATGCGAAATTTGCCAATGAAGAACGGGTGGTGCGATTGGTATCAGCCGGAACCTTGCTCGCCATCATCATCAGTTTCATGGGCATTATGGCGCTGTCGATTTTTACCACTGCCCGCCGGACCAAGGAAATTGGCGTCCGCAAAGTGATGGGAAGTTCGGTACGGGAAATATTGCAGCTGTTGCTTCTCGACATGCTCATCTGGGTAGTTGCTGCCATGCTGGTGGCTTTTGCGGCTGACTATTTCGCACTGAACACCTGGCTCAGCAATTACGCCAACCGCGTTTCGTTGCATCCGGGCTACTTCATTTTTAGCGGTCTGTTCGCCCTACTGGTGGCCACCGTTGCCGTTGGCTGGCAAAGCTGGAAAGCTGCCACCCGCAACCCGGCAGATGCCCTTCGATACGAATAAAACACGAACGCATTAAACATACATTATCATGATCAGCCTGAAAAAAATTTACAAGTATTACGACAACAAATACGAACGGACCTACATCCTGAAAAAGCTGAACGACGAAGGCATGACCATCATCCAGGTGACGCACAACCAGGAGTTTGCTCAATACGGGAAACGCATTATCCGGCTGGTTGACGGAGAAGTGGAAGAAGAGATAATAAGAAACTAAGCACCTGTAAACTTGCCACCTATACTGGAGAACTTGTGCTAAACCTTTAACTAAACGATGCTACGAAATTACCTCCTGGCGGCTATCCGCCATCTGCTGAAAAACAAACTATTCACGGCCACCAACATCCTCGGCTTGGCCATCGGAATGACGGTTTCGCTGCTGATACTGAACTACGTGAATTTCGAGTTCAGCTATGATAACATGCACCACAACGCCAACCGCATTTACCGGGTAGAATCGCGCTTTTTCGAGGGCTCAACCATGACCGACGACTGCGAGGGCGCTGGACCGTGCCCGGGAAGTGAGTGTCCGCAAAGTTTCGGGCGCTTCGAAAATACATATCATCATTCAGTTTCTGATGGAATCGTTACTGGTGAATGGTGTCGCTCTCGTTCTGGCCATTGGTGTCATGCGGGTTTCGGTTGGAGGGTTTAATCAACTCACCGGAAAGAATATTCCGTTCCAACTGTGGAAAGATTCCACGTTTTGGGTTCCCATCGTACTGGTATTCCTGTCCGATCAGCATTTTGGTTCCGTATTCGGCTTTTTCTCGGCTTTAGCCGTATTCATCGCCTGCCTGGGATTATGGGCGCTGGCTATGTATTCGGGAGTAACCCGCAGAAAGGAAATTGGCGTGCGGAAAGTAAATGGCGCTTCGGCCGGTTCCATCATGTCGATGCTCAATGCCGATATCCTGAAATGGGTGATTTCAGCGTTTATTATCGGTGTTCCCACGGTACCTCATGCACAAATGGCTCGAAAATTTCGCATGGAAAACCGCTTTAAGCTGGTGGATTTTTGCTTCGGCAGCTCTGTTCACACTCGTTATTGCCGTTGCTGCGGTAACCTGGCAAAGTTATAAAGCCGCTAATCGTAACCCGGTGGAGGTGCTGAAAGAAGAATAAAACCAAAAGGATTTTTAACTGATAAATGCTGCATTGGGGCGGCTGATGTTGCCCATACCAATGCCATAACCTGTTCAAGGCCCGGGGTGGAAGCTTTTCTACCCCGGGCTTTCCTTTTCAGGCATACTATCATCCCTCACATTGTTACCTTCTGTTATATCAGTTTGAATTATAATTATTACTCTATTCATATTATATATATGATTTTACTTTTATTATATATTTAATTTGATTAATATTATATATATAATATGATCTAATTAGATAGAAGGAGAAGCGATGGCAATTACGTATGCTTTATATCCGAATCCGGTAATAACAGGAAAGAAAACCTTCAGGGCTCTCATCAAAAATCGCCGGAAGTATAATCTGGAAGACATCGAGAGAAATATGATTCAGCGGCATTCCGGTATTTCTCCGGGCGCTATTCAAGCAGTACTGGCACTTTTTATGGAAGAAGTAGAGAATGTACTGGCCGAAGGAGGGGTTGTATCTACTCCTCTTTTTCATGCACAGTGCAGCATAAAAGGCAATTTTGACGGACCGGCAGACATCTTCTCAAGCCAACGTCATACCATTAACGTAAAAATCAGGCCGGGAAGCCAACTGAAAGAAGTACCTAAAAAGGTACATACCCACAAAGTCTCCCCTGGTCATCCAGGCCCCGAACCCGATCAATTTACCGATGCCAGCAGCGGCATCATCAACGGGAAAGCCACCACGGGGGGACCGGCGATTATCCGGGGACGATACCTGCAATTCGATGCAGACTCTCCGGATGAAGGAATTTTTTTCAAGGGTGAGGGTAATCGCAGTTATCGGGTGGAAACGGTTTACCGAAACAGCTTCTCCCAACTGCTTTTTCTTATTCCGAAAGGGCTTGCGGTTGGTGAATACAGCATTGAGGTACGAAGCCGGATGAAAACCCGTTCATTACGCACCGGGGCGCTAGGTTCGGTGATTATTGCAGGCGAACCAACCAGTTGAAACCCGCAGGCACCAGACCGACCGGGAATAAGCGGGAACCTGCCGGAAACGGGTGAAAGTGACCCGTTAACAGGTTCATTCACGCGTTACCGACATGCAAAATTAATCCTTTAGCAGGAAGTTGAAATTGTCTTCACTACTTAGTTCGAGTGGTTTCTGGTCCTTTTTGAAAATCCTGGCCATGAGGTTTCCAATCAGCGAAAGCTTACCGTCATCGTACTTCAGCATGGTTCCTTCGCGTAAGCCCACCACATAGGTATCGGGATTTACTTCCAGGAACTCTTCGATGCGCTGCTCGCGGGTTTCACCGGCATGCCCATCCGGATTTTTATCCTGGTAATGCGGGTTGATCTGGAAAGGGACCAGCTTCAGACAATCGAATCCCAGCGGATCGATAATGGGCATATCGTTGGTGGTACGCAGTGTGGGACAAGCCACGTTCGAGCCGGCGCTCCATCCAATGTAGGGCATTCCGTTCGCTACTCGTTTAGCAATGGGGTTCATCAGGTTGTTATCGTGCAACATGCGCACCAGCTGCCAGGTGTTTCCGCCGCCCACCACAATGGCTTCGGCCTCTTCCACCGCTTTTACCGGGTCGTCGTAATGATGAATTCCACGCACGTGATGCCCGATTTCGGCAAAACGTTGCCCTGCTTTCGCTTCGTAATCATCGAATGAAAACGTAACCGCCGCATAAGGAATAAACAGTGCTTTTACGGGTTTATCGCCAAGAAATTTTTTGATTTCATGTTTAGGGTAATCGAGATATGGCTCACCGGCCATCGTCGAATTACTGATGAGTAAAAGTTGCATAGCTTTATTAATTCGATTTATGTTTTTCCGGTTGCAATTAAGTCAAATTCAGGGAATGGAAAAAGAAAGAACTTCAGGAACATTGTCAATTTCTTCCGGGGAAACCGCGCTTAAAAACTCACCAATGTCATGCCTGCAGAGAAAGGATAAAGTACCGGGCCATGGCCGTCTTTGAAAAACGGGACCGGCGAATATTCGGCAAATACGTTGAACCAACGGTATCCCATACGAACGGTGTAACTGTAACGAAAATCATTCAGGTACAATTCATCACGGAACTTCACTTTTTTACCGATACCATCCTGATGGTATTTCAGTATGGTATGGCTACCCAACTTATAACCAAACACCACACCTCCCGAAATCCAGAAGCGTCGCTGAAAATGCCCGATGGGTACCTGAAATTCCAACAACAGCGGAATTCTTCCATAGAACGTACTGAGTTTGGATTTATGCATTTCCTCGTAACCGGGATAGACGGGCTGAATAACACCGTTTGCATCTGTTTCAATGGTCAATTCCGGATTAAAACGATAATCGTCGAAGCATAATCCCAAACCAGTAACCAGGCCAATGGCATCGTGATAACGCTGCAGGCTAATGCTTTTTTGCCAAAAGTTCACCTGGTAGGAGAACGAACGCCAGATTTTCAGGTTCATGAACCCGTCCTGCGAAGGCGGATAAGCTGAATAGTCCTTTTGCAGAAATAAATTAACCCCCAGGTGAAAACCGCTCCAGTGACCTGAAAAATCACGGTCCCAGAAACTTTTGTACTCATCCTGGTGCCCCATAAAATCATTTATGGAGACAGCGTGGTGACGTTTGGCCGGCACAATGGTTATGGTATCGTTTTGTTGTGCCCAAACCATCTGTGAGAACAACAGGATAGCTATTGTGAATATCAGGTATTTTCTAGTCATGGACCGAGGTTTGTACAAATTTAACCGAAAAAGCAGCAGAAAAAAAATGAGCCGGACGTAATCCGGCCCAAGCATTGTGTTGTTTTTATGTTATTTCATTACCAGTTTATCAGCCCCAATCCAATGGTGAAGGGATACATTTCCGGTCCGCGTCCACTTTCGTAGAACGGCGTAAAGTAATAGGTGGCAAACAGGTTAATTCCCTTGTAACCGATTCGGGCAGTTGCCCCGTACCGGAAAGGTGAGATATTAAAGTCATCCCGGTTTTTGTCCTTTGTTCCGCTGTGCTTTACTTTGGTGTGCGACCCCAGTCTCAGCCCACCGATAACCCCACCGGAAAAATAGGCTCGCTTATACGATTTATTAATCGGAATCTGGAATTCAAACATCAACGGAGCCTGCAAATACAACGTATTCAGTTTGGTTTTCTGCAGATTATCGTAGGTCAGATAAACCGGTGCCGTTGTTCCATTGTCATTGGTAATGCTATTCTTGTTAGAAAACCGGTAATCGTTCCAGTTCAAACCCAGTCCGGTGACCAATCCAATGGTGTTATGTTCCTTCTGCAATCCAATGCTGTATCGCAGGAAGTTGATATTGACCTCGTACGATTTGTTGTGATTCAGGTCCATCCAGTTGGCATCCGGGAAACCGGCATAGGTGGCATTGGCAAAAGAGTTCACTCCCATTTCGAAGAAGGCCCAGTGCCCTTTGAATTTAGGCCGGTGACCGGTCCATTTTTCAAATTCGTCATCGTCCAACGTATTGAAATCAACAGAGGAACCGTGCCAACCATCAGCAATGACAATCGTCTTACGTCCCATCCGAATCTTCACCGTGTCGTTATCAAATGAACTGACATCCACCGAATTGTCGCCAACATGGACATTGGTTTTGCCCATTCCATCGACTACCGTAACGGCATTCTTCCCCAGCACTTTTACCCGCACCGTATCTTGTGCCATCATATACTGAGTGCTGAATATGATCAGCATAAAGCTTAGAAGTGTTCTACCAAACATAGCTTTTTGTTTTTGTTTGTGGGTAGGACGAACCGTTACCGGAATTTGTTACAGGTTAGCGATTTTTATTCACTGGAAGGGAGAAGGAAATTAGCCGGCTGTGGAAAGAGACGGACTTTATTTCGCCGTCATTCCCCCGTTTTCCGACCAGTCGATCGCCTGATGCCCGCGCAATCAGCTGAAGTCCGCCCAGCGCAATGTTGTCGGGCGAAAGCAATTCCCGGTCTTCGCTGTGTAAGGAGTTTTCCAGTTTTCTGTCCAGAAGATCCACTATAGGAATTTCATCAGCCAGCGCATTTCCCGGAGCCTCGTAATCCAGCACCATCACCACTTTTTCCGGCTGCACATCAAAGCGGATAACCTTCGCTTTCATCGGTTCCGGAATATTCATCGCAATACGCTCGAGCTCCGGTTGTGCTTCTTTTTGGGGTATTGCTTTTGCTTTCGCCGGAAGAATCTCAGCTACCTGCAACGGTTTTTCCCGCACAATCTTTTCCTGCGGTGGGGGCGCCAATTTACTTTCATCTTTCACACCTTCTTCTTCCTTACCGGGAACCGCTTCCGGCTCACTAACAGTAACAGGCGCTTCGGCGACTTTCGGATTAGGCGACTGCTGAACAGTTTCATCTTTTTCGGGATAGAAAAGGAATATGCCCAACGTCAGCACTGCAGCGGCAGCAACACTCCACCAGATGGGTAGTACGCGGGTTTTTCTTTTCAGCTTTGCTTTATTGGGAAATACGATGCTCGCATCGGGTTGCAGTTTTAACCGGGCAAACTGGCTGACCGTTTCTTCAGCTTCTGAATGATTTTCCAGCCAGGTTTGGAACGCCGCGACTTCTTCGTTAGAAAGGTCTCCTTCGGAAAGCGCAATGGCTGCGTCTTCCAGTCCTTCCGGGGTATCGAAAACAGACTTATGAAGCGATTTCTTTCCTCTCATCGGTAACTCCTCCGGCTGAAGCATCAACGAAGAAATTCCTTCTTCATCGGGAGCCAAACGGGGATGCTCCCGGAAGAAACTCTCCAGCTCCTTCCGTGTTTCCGGATCCAGGTTCCCTTCCAGGTAATCCAGAACAAACTCCTCGTAATTTTCAGTCGTTATCTTCATCACACCACCACATCAATGCTACCGATGTACTTCTTCAGAAAAACGCGGGCCCGGTAAATATAAACCTTTACCTGCGCTTCGGTTAAACCGGAAATTTCGGCAATTTCCCGGTAGGAATAACCTTCGTAGTCGCGCAGCAAAACTACGCTGCGTTGTTTTTCCGGCAAGCGGGAAACTGCTTCATGAAGAACTTCCTGTAAATCGGAAAAGCCATTTCGTTCGTGGCGGATCTCATGTTCCAACGGATCGCCAATCACTTCCCGGTTACTTTTCCGCATACGGTCAATCATTGTATGGTAAGCCGTGGTAAACAGGTAAGTTTTGACCTTTGTTCCGTCAATATTCTCGCGATGCCGCCACATCTTTTCGTAACTGTCCTGTACAACGTCCCTTGCCCCGTCTTCGTCGTGCATATTTTTCACGACAAAGCGGTATACTCTGTCAGCCCAATCATCTACTGCGCGGTTATATTCATCAAGGGTCATCCGGTCAGGCTAAAATTACATTTTGGAAGTAAGACGACTGTTTCCTGTTAAAGTTACAGCCATCACCGGATTTTTTCAACTTCCTGATTTTTGACATAAAAAAAGGTTGCTCGTTGGAGCAACCTTCTGTATCTGAGTGTCATTTATTTCTTCATTTCGGCAGTTTGGTCCGATTCAATCACACTGATGGCTTTGCGCAATGTGGTATCAATCTCTTTAATGATGGGATAAAACCCTTCCTCACCGAGAATATTCCGGGCAATGTAGGCATTGAGCTGGACTTTCAGAATTTTCCCTGAAACCTTCAACCCTTCACTACTACGTGGAACACCATTCTTCCCGGCAAACCGGACGAATTGCGAGAATACATTCTGTTTATTCAGGTAATCCCCGATGGCTTTGGCTTCTTTCATTTTCGATAGCAATTCGCGATGCGAGTCTGCATAATCGAAGGCAAAACGGTAAACCAATCCTTTGGATGTAATTTTGCCATAATAGTCGGAGAAGCCGGTTGTATCAGCCGGAACAAACACATCGGGCATGATTCCGCCGCCGCCGTAAACAACCCGGCCTGTACGGGTATGATACTTTAATGAATCGTTGAAATGGATGCTGTCTCTTTGCTCAAATTCACCATGTTGGTAACGCCGGGCAATATCCTGGTAGTAAGCTTTGTTTCCTTCGTCATAAGGCTTTTGAATGCTTCTGCCGGAAGGTGTGTAGTAACGGGCAACCGTCAAACGCATGGCCGAACCGTCGCTAAATGGAATCTGCTCCTGTACCAATCCTTTCCCGAATGAACGGCGGCCGACAATCAAACCGCGATCGTTGTCCTGGATAGCTCCGGAGAAAATCTCGCTGGCCGATGCAGAGAACTCATCGATCATTACAACCACTTTTTTGCCGAGCATACTGCCCTCACCGTCGGCCCTGAACATTTTCTTCGGTTGGTGCAGACCTTTCGTATAAACAATCAATTCGCCCTTATCGAGGAACTCACTAACCATTTTAATCACAGCCGCCAGGTAACCTCCAGGATTTCCACGCAGGTCGATGATGATATTGTTTGCTCCATCTTTGTTCAATTTGTCTAATGCTTCCATGAACTCGGTGTAGGTGTTTTCGGCAAAACGGCCCACTTTCACATAACCGGTATTTTTATCGATCATGTACGAAACATCAACGCTGTAAAGCGGAATATTTCCACGTGTAATATCAAAGTCTATCAAATCCGGGATTCCGTGACGGGCGATGGCAACCTTTACGTGTGTTCCCTTTTCGCCACGAAGTTTCCTGATAACCTTATCGTTGGTAATATTGACTCCGGCAATCGTGGTATCGTTAACCATTACGATGCGGTCGCCAGCCTGAATCCCGAGCTTCTGAGAAGGGCCACCCGAGATGACATCGACTACTGTAACGGTATCATTCTGAATGGAAAACTGCACACCGATCCCGCCAAAATTACCTGACATTTCCTCGTTCACTTCCTTCATATCCTTCTTGGGAATATAAGTCGTATGCGGATCGAGCTGTTTCAGTATATCGGGGATGGCGTTATTGACCAGTTGTTTTTCGTTGACCGAATCGACATAATAGTCGTTGATCAGATTCATGATGAGATCGATCTTACTATTTGCCGGAGATTTGATGTTATCAAAAACGGCCTGCTGCCGACGCTGCAGGACACTCCCGATGAAAATTCCAACGATAATGGCAAATGCCAGTAACACCAGGGTCCAGCTGATTAATCTTCTGTTTCTCTTATCCATTTTTTTCTTCCTGTCTGTTTGATTCTAAATCTATCTGTACAATTTCTATCGAAGCTCTTTTAAGCAACTCAATACCGTCGTTTAACCGGTACGAATCGGAGAAAACAACCTTGCTGATGCCTGCCTGAATAATCAGTTTCGAGCATTCCAGGCAAGGCGAGGATGTAACATATAACGTGGCATTTTCGCTGCTGTTGTTCGACTTCGCCACTTTTGTAATAGCATTAGCCTCAGCATGCAACACGTAAGGTTTTGTTTTGTTTTCTTCATCCTCACAGTTGTTTTCAAAACCAGAGGGAGTACCGTTGTAACCATCCGAAATGATCATTTTGTCCTTCACCAGCAAAGCTCCTACCTGCCGGCGCTTACAGTACGAATTTTCGGCCCAGATACGAGCCATACGCAGGTAACGATAGTCAAGCAACGCTTGTTTGCGGGTATTCGTTTTATCCATGCAATGCGTTCGTTTTACTTAATAACAGCATTCGGTTTAGACGGTGTCTCAGAAAAAGCACATGAAAAAAAACCGCCTTGAACAGGCGGTGTAAATGATCTAAGTCGTTCAGAGGAAATTTTTTATTTTACCTAGAATATCGTTCGATTTAATGGGCTTGGCCCAGAAGTCGTCACACCCACTCTCCTTCGCCATTTCTACATCTTCCGGCATCACAAAAGCGGTTTGGGCAATCACCGGCAACTCTGGTCTGATCTCCTTAATCTTACGGGTGGCATCGAAGCCATTCATGATGGGCATTTGTAAATCCATCAATACCAAACTAACCGCCGGGTTCGTTTTGACCGTTTTAACCGCTTCCTGCCCGTTCTTGACCCAAATCATTTCTGCATCAATCTTACGCAAAACAGCTTTCAGGTACAGATAGTTGGATTCGGCATCTTCGACAACAAGAATAACGGATTTTTTCTCTGGGTTTTCCACTTATGTTTAACTTTTGGGATCCTGTGAATTTCAAATATATACAAAAAAAATTAGTCCTGCTTTTATAGGCCGAAAAATACACAGGACATGAAATAAACGCTCACTTCTACCAACTTATTATTTCCTAAATCATTGTAACAATCAATTGAACCAATAAGTTATTTTGAAAACCAGCGCCCTGTTCTTTGCCTGCATGTTTCCCGGGAAATAGTTGTCGGCGTACACCAGGTAAATATCCGATACCGGTTGATACCGCCATTGTAGCCGGGCATTCACATTGATGTTATCAATCTGCTCATTGTATTGCACATAGGTAGTGAAGAACAGTTTATCAGTAAAGGTCACATCCAGCTTCGGACCAACCAACCAGTAACCAGTATCGCCCCAGGGCCGTGGCAACATCAGGTTATTGTAACTGAACACCACGGAAACATATCCAAACGGCTGAAAACGGTAGTTCAACATTCCTTCGGCATGCAAACGGTTTCCATTAAAGAAGCCACCGTAACCGGAAGAAAGCTCGTACTTGAAGGTTTTCCGGTTATCCGACTGATAAATCAACGTGGCATCGAACCAATTGTAACCGGTACCCGCTTCCAGAAAATGATTCCCCTGGTTGGTGGGATCGAAAGCGTTGCGCAGCTTGATGTACCAGAAATTGGTTTCCAGTTCAAGGTGACTTCGGTTATGAAACTGGAAAAAGTAATCGAAGCTGACTTCGCGATCGGTTAATTCCATATCTCCCGGACGGAGATAGGTATCCAGCTCGGTGAAAAAACCGTGATATTCCACATTGCTTTTGTCCGGATAAAACCGAACAGTAGCCGTCGGATTCAGGCGCAAATAATCCACACGGGGAACGTACCCGGTTTCGGCATTGTAGTTTTTCCCTACATAATATTCTTTGATTCCCAGGTCATATTGCTTCCGCGAATAATTTAACTGGGTCCCCTGCGCAAACTGCTTTCCGGAATTCACGCCTGGCGTAAACGAACGTAACCCGAAAAATTCGCCCGTCCAGTAATTGTTCGAACTGGCCAGATTGTATTCCAAACCAGCTACCCGGTTGTATTCGTTCCCAGTAAAACCGGAAGGAACGTTCATGTTCTGCTTATTCACAAAGATGGCCCCGATATTCGAGCGCGAAAAAACTTTCTTTTGCACCGAAGCCACAAAGAAGTTGTGCGCCAGCAAATCACCCTGCTTTTCCGTTTCCAGGTCCATCACACCAAGTCGCCAGCCATTTCCTAGTTTTCCGCTTAAACGGGCACCGCCCAATACAGGCGAATCCAAACCAATGCGACGTGAAAAGAACGGACGGATTTGATCAGAACCATAATTGGCAAACAGGTCGCTGTTTTCCAGAAAAAATTGTCGCTTTTCGGGGTAATACAACTCGAACCGATCGAGATTGGTTACCTGATCGTCAACTTCCGCCTGCGAAAAATCAGGATTGTAAGTGAGATCGAGGTTAAGTGATGACGAGAGCCCCAGTTTGGCGTCCATTCCAAAATCTTTCCGGTAACGGGTATCGGTCCCGGCCTCAAAATCGCGCGAAGCACTTCCGAAGATGTAGGGAATGAGCGAAAACTGAAGCCCTGATTTTGGCGGAGGCGTTTCCCATTGCAACACGCCGGCATATGCCAGCGAAGCTGTTGCAAATTGCTGCGGAACAGGTGCCCAGGCCGACTTTTCGTTCCGTTTTAGATCCAAACGCGAGAACTGCACATTCCAGTGAGCGACGCCACTTTGATACCGGATCGACTTAAACGGAATGCGCATTTCGGTGACCCAACGGTCCTTGTAATTTTTGGTCTTCGACTGCCATTTACAATCCCAAATCAAATTTACGTTGTGACCATCACTCATCGTTCCGTCCCATTTAGCTCCCGCCGCGTTAACCCCGAACGAATAGCCGGTGGTTTGGTCGTTGTACGTATCGAGAAACAGCAGGAAATTATCGTTATTACCAAAGACAAAATCGCGCCGCAACGACTCTACCGGACGTTTACCCGGTATGGTGTCGTAAAAAACAAACGCCAGGTAAAAAGCCTTGTCGCCATAAGTCATCATCACTTCCGACTTTGCGGCAGCATAACCGGTATCGTATGGCAAAACCATGTAAAAGTCGGTGGCCTTTTGCGCTCGTTTCCAGTCTTCCTCATCGAGCACTCCATCAAGTTTAATCGGGCCGGTCCGCTTTTTCACATGCAGAACATAGTCCTTGTTTATGGTATTGATGGTAACCGTGGAACCCTTCCGTGACAACGAGATGGTTTGCTCGGGCAGGTTTTTATTGCTACTCGCATAGACTCCTTCTGGCACGGTTGCCAGCAAAAATGCCAGTACCGACAACGCTTTAGCTGATTTCATAGTCAGTTAGTATTCAATCATTTGTACGCTGCAAGATAGAAAAATCAATCTTATAGTCAAAACAACAATAACATTACATTTTTCACCATGAACTTGAGATAACGTAATGATTGACCTCGCACCAAATGAGATTATTTAGTATCTTGAAGATGAACCAATTTAAACTTCCGTGGAAAATACATTTATCAGTTGTTTGATGCATGTGGTGTTTGGGACGATGGGCCAGCGAAGTTACCTGTCACCCGATATACGCTCCCATATGGTATCCTATCTTTCGCCAATTGCCAAATCGAGGGGAAGCCGTTTAATTACGCTTGGCGGAACCGAAAATCATGTACACCTGTTACTCGCCATTCCTGCAAGGCTTTCCATAGAGTCAGCTGTACTACCACTTAAGGAAGCTTCACAAACCTGGTTGCGACAACACTTCGACAATTGTAAAGGGTTTACCTGGCAAAAGGGATTCGCCGCCTATTCCATCAGCCGTTCACAACTCGAAAGTACCATGCGGTTCATCCAGAGTCATCAGCAACATCACCTGCATAAATCCTTCCGGGAAGAGTACATCGAATTCCTTCGTTACCATCACATTCCCTTCCGGGAAGAAAAACTGTTTGGGGACTAGAACGAAATTCCGGGCATAAAAAAGCCTTCTCCCTTTCGGAAGAAGGTTTCAGTACCCGGGGCGGGAATCGAACCCGCACGATATTGCTACCACTGGATTTTGAGTCCAGCGCGTCTACCAATTCCGCCACCCGGGCGAGTAGACTACCGGTTTTTCCGGCGCGGCACAAATATAGATCAAAAATTCACGTCCGAAAAATATTTTCCACGGAAAAAACTCAGGTTCCCTTTATTCGACGGGCATCAATGGCTGCCGTCACTTTTCCGTAAATCGCCGGGAGAATGTCCCACCTGGCAGCACGCCCACGTAAACCGGAAAACTCCGTAGTAGGCCGCCCGGTCAAACAGTTCAACGGTATTAGCCACCCAAAATGCCCGGGAAAACCGTCAGGTACTTTCTCTCTCCATCATGTTAAAAGTCAAATTAGTAGTTCGGTATATTCTGCGAAAAGCATCAAAGATAAAAAATTGCCGGAAAGTTCCGGTACCGTGAATTTTCTATGGGAACGTATCTCACGTTGTCCAATAATTTCGCGACAGCTCGTCGATTGTAGCTCTTTTTCATTAAATTAATGCATTAATTAAAATTACGCCTCTTAACAAAAGGGTGTTTTGATGGAGAACTGTCACTATACTATTATACTGAGGAGGCGATGCAAAATTCCAGGATGATACAGGACGAGGATAACAGACGGCTTCAGGCTATCCGCGAAGGCGATAAACAAGTTTTTGAGGCGCTCTTTTATGAGTGCTATAGCCCGATGGTTGCATATGCCTTTCGCTTTCTGGGCGACATGGAGCCTTCAGAAAGTGTTGTACAGGATGTGTTTCTCAAATTCTGGCAAAAACGAAAAGAACTGATGATTACCTCTTCCCTCCGCAGTTATTTGTTTCGGGCCGTTCGCAACCTGAGCCTCAACTATCTCGAACACCGGAAAATCATGTCGGGTTACGCTCATATGGTGATGGAACGGGAGTCGGACCGATACGACTACAGTGATTTTTATGTGGAAGTAGGTTTGAAAGAGAAAATTGATGCAGCGGTTTCGGCTTTGCCGGAAAAACGACAGGAAATTTTCCGCCTGGCACGGGAAGAAGGTCTGAAGTATCGTGAAATTGCCGAACAATTAAATATTTCGGTGAAAACCGTTGAAACACAAATGACACTGGCGCTGAAACAATTGAGAACGTCGTTGAAGGATTATCGTCACCTGGTCCTCTTCTTCCTGGAAACAGGAATCAACCAACCGAAAAATAATTTACCATACCAACTCATTCCCGTTAAGGGTAAAAAGCTGATTAACTGTCTTCCATACAGATTATGAAAAGCGAGAAGAACATATCGAAACTGACGCCGGAAGAGTGGACTGCTTTCCTGAACGGCGAAAGAGGTACGGAGACGTTTTCGGGAGAGGAAACCTCTGAGATGCGGGAGATGCGTGACGCCTGGGAGCTGAGCGGTGCGGTTTTCAGCCATTCGGCTGCTAACCCGGAGAAGGCATGGGCGCAACTAAATAAACAACTCGATGAGACACCTCAACCAGTACAACGGCCAACCCGACACTTGTTCCGGCGCATCATGCAATATGCCGCTGCCGTAATCGCACTGGTCGCACTTGGCATTACCGGTTATTGGCTCACCCGACCTGAAAAATCAATCGAAGCACAATGGGCCGTTCAACAAACCGTGATGCAGCCCGCCGTTATCAAACAAGTTACTTTACCCGACGGAACCATTGTTAGTATGAATGCCAATTCCCGTATCGAATATCCGAAGCGTTTTTCGGGACAGAAAAGAACCGTAAAACTGGTTGGTGAAGCATTTTTCGATGTCCATCACGACCCGATACATCCATTTATCATCGAAACGGAAGGTGCGCAAATCGAAGTATTGGGCACATCTTTCAATGTTTCGGCCTATCCCGGCAAGGAGAAAGTCGAGGTGAATGTGCGTACCGGTACCGTCCGTCTGGTTTCGACGCGTAAAACGGAAGGGAAGCAAACAGAAGAGATTTTGCCTGCCGGACAACGCGGCTGGGTGAATTTAAGCGATGGTTCGACTTCCCGCGAATTAGGTGTAGCTCCGAATTATCTGTCGTGGATGAACAAAGAAATCAAGTTCAAAAACACACCGCTTTCCGATGTTTTCAGCGTACTCGAAAATACTTACCATGTAAAAGTAGAAGGCGCCGATGCCTATATCGACACGCTGCGATATACCGCTGATTTTGAAACACAGAATCTTGATTTCATTATCGATGTAATTGGCCGGACCCTGAACCTGAAGGTATCGAAAACCGACGATGGTATTGTGTTTGCCATGAAAAAATAATCACAGGAAAGGGGGCGGCGATTTGAAACGGCTTAAAGGAAAACGTATCATTATCGTATTCAACCTGGTGGTAATTTTCCTTTTAACACTTCCCTGCCCGCATATAAAAGCACAGGAACCGATCCTGCAAAAAGAAATTTCTCTCCAGGCAAAGGAGGAACCGCTCATTGACATTATTCATCACGTAAGTGATATCCTCGGGTTGCAATTAACCTACAATGCCAATGCAGATGCAAATGAGCTGGTCAGTTTTCGGTGCGAGAACGAAGCGGCGGGAGATGTGCTAAAGGAATTACTGAATCGTTACCGGCTTGACTTCATGGTATCGAACAGGCATCTCATAGTCCACGATCTGTTTAACAATAACCTGAACAGCCAATTTCGAACGGAATCAGCCGGAAAATCGTCCCACCGATCGTTTCTCTTCAACCGCCCCAAACGGAAATTCGTTGCCATCCCATTCATCGACGCCAGTAACCTCATCATCATTCCTGTCCGGATTAATAATTCGCAGAACCTGAATTTCATTCTTGACACCGGTGTGAAAGTTCCTACCATCACCGAACTTCCCGACACCAATCGACTCAACCTGAAATTCCTGCAGCCACTAAAACTTACCGGCCTGGGAGAACTGAAAGAAGTCAATGCCTACACTTCGTTTAATAATAAAATCGAACTTGCCGGACTGACAGGTTATAATCAAACCGTTCATGTATTGGACAACCCGAATTTGAGGATGTCACCGCTGATTGGCATCCCTGTTCACGGTTTAATTGGGTTTAACCTGTTTAAAGATTATGTCATAAAAATCGATTATGCACGCAAGATAATTTACCTTTATCAACCGGAGCGGTTCAACATGAAACGGGCTTTGCGAAAATCGGAAACGGTCAGTCTCGGGCTCACCGCCTCAAAACCGCTGATGAAAGCCACTGTAACCATAGAAAATAATGAAATCGTTCCGGTAAAACTAATGGTCGATTTAGGGTTCAGCAATGCAGTCTGGTTATCTCCGGTTTCTGACAACCGGCTTCAGCCGCCAGGAAACAGTATCGATACTTTCCTGGGACGAGGAATGGCAGGTAACCTTTACGGAAAGAAAGGCCGGATACAGGCTATCCGGATTGGCAAAATAGAATTTGCCGGGCCGATAGCTTCGTTCCCAGATACCAGCCACATTGGAGGAACGCTCGGAAAAGAACGAAACGGAAGTGTAGGGGGTGAAATTCTGCGGCGTTTTATTGTTGTTATCGACTATTCCAATCAACGAATGCTGTTGCAGCCGGGACGTAAAATTCATGAACCGTTCCATTACAACATGAGCGGAATCGATATTGTGAATCCGATGCCTGGCTTGCCCTATTATAAGATTATTAATGTGCAGGAGGGTTCGCCCGGCGACTTGGCCGGATTATTGCCGGATGATGTAATCGTGTACATAAACCACACGTCTGCTAAAGACATTACGCTAAGCGAGATCAACCAGCTCCTGATGAGCCGGGAGGACCGAAACATAAAAATGCAGGTAAAACGAAACGGACAATTGGTAACGGCCGATTTTCGCCTGCAAAAAGTTTTCTAGACCTATGTTTAAAAAGTACGGAATTCTGTTGTGGCTTTTATGCCTTTTTGTGCCCGGAGTATATGCCCAGGAAGCTCTTTCCGTACTGCAACGTCCTATCACGATTTCCGTCGACAGCTCATCTGTCGAAAATATCATTGACCGGTTGGTAATCGAAAACGATCTCTATTTTTCGTACAACCCACAAATTCTGCCAACAGGCCTCCATTCGTGCTACGCCAAGAAAATGCCGCTGAAGGATGTTTTACGTAAGCTTCTTCCGGGCCGCCACTATCAATTCGAGGTTATCGACAACCAGATTATTATCAAACCCATTGAAAGAGAACCGCTGCGTGTTTCCGCACAAGTAATCAATCGTAAAAGCCACGATCCGGTACCCTACGCCTCCGTATCCATCGAAGGGCAGAGCATCGGTACCATTACCAACTCCGACGGCCGCTTCGATTTGGTTATCCCGCAAAGATTGCTCGACCATAATATTCTCATCAGTTGTCTGGGCTATGTAGAGTTCCACATTGCACCGGATAGCCTGAAAAATGTAAGTCAAATCGACCTCAAACCGGTCTCATACCACTTGCGTGAAGTAAGGATAAAACCGGTAGGACCGGAAGAAATTATTGCCCGGTTCAGAGCTCATATTACAGATAACTACACGCTTACTCCCCAGTTGATGACTACTTTCTATCGCGAAACAGTCAAACAGGACGGCGAGTATATGGGCATGTGGGAAGCCGTGATGGAGATGTTGAAAAGCCCTTACAGAGGGGTTGGAAGTGATAAAGTGCGGTTTGTCAAAGGCCGGAAAAGTGAATTTAACAGTTTGTACAAAGATGTCAAGTTGAAAATTCAAGGTGGCCCCTATTACATTACCAAACTCGATGTAGTGAAAAACCTGGAAAGTTTTCTCGACCCACAATACGAACAGATTTATCGCTACAAGTTCGAACAACCGATTGTATATAACGGCCGGGTAGCCTGGGTTATCCGCTTTGCGCGAAAAGAGAAAGTGGATTATCCCTGTTTTAACGGCTACTTCCTCATCGATGCGGAATCGTACGCCTTGATTATGGCTGACTTTTCGTTAGACAATAAGAGTTTAAAAATTCTGGGCGAATCGTTCATTAAAAAACAACCTCACGGCATAAAAACACAGCCTATCAGGGCCGAATACAGAATCACCTACCGGAAACTAAACGGAAAATGGAGTTTCTACATGGCCCGAACCGATGTTCAGTTCAGGGTACGCAACAAATTAAATCACAGGCGTTCCATATTCAGCAGCATTTCCGATATGGTGGTCACGCAGCAGTACCGCTTCCCGCGAAGGGCACGATTCGGACCATCGGGGATTTTTCGGTCGAACGATATTTTTACCGACTTCATTGGTAATTATGACCCACAATTTTGGGAAAACTATAACGTGATAAAACCCGATGAAGATCTGCGTAATGCACTGAAGCAAAATGTTAATCCTTCAGGAAATAAAAATCAACAATAACACCACAGCTATGAAATCAATTATCCGTCTTATTCTGTCAGTTTTTTTTCTCTTTGCCGGATGGCTGCATGCCCAGGAAACAGAGAAACCTCACTTAATTGATCAGCTTACCAATCATTTAAAAAATTACCGGCTGCAAACGGTTAACCAGGAAGTGTACGTTTCAACTGATAAATCGCTATACCGCCCGGGTGAAGACCTGTGGTTCAAAGGCTATGTTACCGACGTACTGACACATCTCCCATCACTGAAAAGCCTGGAACTGGATGTCCGGTTAATTAGCGATAAAGGAGATGAAATCAAGAGCGATCGGTTCAAACTTCAGAATGGCATTACCAATGGCGATTTCAAACTTCCGGAAGCCGTAGTGCAAGGAAATTACTACCTGATTGCCTACACTCCGGAAATGACTTACAGGCCGGTAAGCCAGATCTTCCACAAGCGCATCATCATCAAGCGGCCAGAACAACAAAACCTGCACTACGACATGGTTTTCGACAAGCCTTTCTATCAGCCCGGAGAGAATGTAACCGCCAAACTTCTTATTTCGGACCTCCGCCAAAAACCTGAAGCGAATGTGAAAATAAAGTACTCTGCCCATACTGGCGATAATACCCTTGCTTCCGGAAAAGTAAAAACGGAAAAGAACGGAAGTGCTCTTGTCTCTTTTAACGCTCCCAAAAATCAGCTTGAAACACCATTAATGGTGGATGTTGAGTTCAACGAGAACAAAGAGGATTATCATTTCAGTAACCATGTTCCGCTCGCGAACGACCAGCTCACCATTCACTTTTTCCCGGAAGGAGGAAACCTGGTACCTGCATCGGCTCAAATGGTGGCATTACGTGCTTCCGATGCCTTTGGCAACCCAACTGATGTAAGCGGCAATGTAGTCGATCATAGCGGCAAACTATTAGCAAAAGCAGGGACCGTCGCTCCCGGGTTAGGTATTTTTAGTCTCGTTTCCCGGAATGACAACCAATTGAAACTCGTGGTTACCAGTGAACCCAGTAAAGGCCAGGAATTTTCGTTACCGCAACCCGATCCAAAGGCCGTTTCTATTACCGCAAGCCAAAACAATGCTGATACACTATGGGTAACAATTAAAAGACCAACAGGCAGCGAAAAAAATACATACTCCATGCTGGCTGTGGACCATGGTGACATGGCCTGGGCCTCTGAATTCAAAATTGGAGCTGCCGGAAGGATTCCGGTTAACCTGAACATTTTCCGCCAGGGGGTTACGTTGCTGTCCGTTTTTGACGAAGCGGGGAATTTACGGGGGCAGAGATTGGTCAACATCAACAAAGGTAAATCAGTAAAAGTAAATGCTGAATTTTCCGGATCACTGGGAACCGACCAGGATGGGAAAATTCATGTCAAATTAACCGACGAAAACGGAAATCCGGTCAAAGGCGAAATCGCCGTCTCCGTAACGGACACGCACGCCAATATTCATGAAGCATGCGGCATATCTCTTCTAAACTGCGGAACTTCGTTGCCCATCCCCCTGCCAAATCCTGAATCGGAGAAAAATGCCGCCCGTTTTAAATTTTACCTGATGGCCAACCATCTGCAAAATTTCAATTGGGATGTAGTTCGCTCATTTAAGGACTCTGCTTCTGAAACACCCGCTGAATTGAATATCGGTATTTCCGGAATGGTTTTCGACCATAAAGATCAACCCGTGGCGAAGGCCAAAGTCAATGTTGTCAATACCAGCATGCAGGTATTTACCACCGCCAGCGATGAAAACGGACATTTTACCATTGACTCTCCGCTACTGTCCAACCCGAACAATCTGACCATTAACGCTACTGATGATTCAGGCAAGAAGAATCTCACCGTCAAGCTGGACAAAAGCTTTGCCGAAAAGGTGGCCGACTATATCTGCAGCAAACCGAAATACGATCCATGGAAAACTGAAATGAACCTCCTTCAGACAGCTTATTTTGAAACAAATCCGGATTTGTTTGCTTCTGTTCCCGACAAAAAATTGGATGCTCTTAACAATAAAAGAAAAGACGACTTTTGGAGAGCATATCTCGATCAATCTACTAACCTGCTCGATATCATCAACATGATTAAACCCTTCGATTTGATGGGAGAAAGGATTGTCTTCAAAGGTTCGCATAACAGCCTGTTGAACCAGGGAGGTGCGTTAATCGTGATCGATGGACAGCAACTGGGAACATCTGCTTCTACGTTAAGTGCTATCCCACCAATGAGTGTCGAAGATATCCATGTTTCCACAAAACTCTCGGATATGGCTAAGTACACTGGTTTAAACTCGGTGGGTGTCATTGAAATCACCACAAAGAAGGGAAAACGCATCGGACCGGAGAAAGATAAAGGCCCGGAGTATGACAACGGGTTCCGGGTGTCAAGAAAATTTTCACCTCAACCAATAGGAAAATCCAAGTACAACCTGGAAACAACATTGCTGTGGGCACCCGTTGTTTTTACCAACGAAAAAGGGGAAGCACATCTCAACTTTAAGACAAGTAATTTAAAGTCGACATACAATGTCCACATTGAAGGAATCACCCTTGACGGAACCTGGTTCAGCAAGGATGGGCAACTGAAAGTAGAGTAAGGCAAATGATTTGGTAAGTCGATTGGAAGAATGGTACCGGGGCAAGGAGCCGCAAATGCCACGTGTCCTTTTCCAAATCCATGATGGGTAAAATGTGTCAGAAACAGTGACTCTCCGGTGAGCAAGCGCCTCCGGCCGATAATGAATTCACGATAGGTAAAACCAATCACCTATTCTTTTGTTAATGATGGAAAAACCTCTAAAGTCAGCGGATTTCATTTAAGAGCGCAATCCATGCTTTTTTGAACCTGTTTCATGTGATATACAACATATTTATTTATTCATATTTTTCAATACTTTAGAGGCTTATTTAAGTAGGTAGGTTTACATAAAAATTCACGTTACAAATTGAATGATTGTAAAAAATTTATTCAAATAGTTAGTTAAGAACTCTAACAACCAGCATTAAATGAAAATTCACGAATACCAGGCAAAGCAGATATTTGCCGATTATGAGATCCCTGTCTCGGATGAGATTCTCTGCCACTCAGTAGAAGATGTGGAAAAAGCTGCTGAAAAACTGGGGCTGCCCGTTGTGGTAAAAGCCCAGGTTCTTGCAGGAGGACGCGGTAAAGCCGGTGGTGTAAAACTGGCAAAAACCAAAGAAGAACTGATTAATGCGGCTAACCAAATCCTTGGAATGGACATCAAAGGTTACACTGTTGAGAAGGTGTTGACTGCCAAAGCCATTTCGTTTACCGATGAATTTTACGTGGGCCTGACCATCGACCGGAATACCAAGTCGGTTGTATTCATGGCCAGTAGCGAAGGTGGTGTCGAAATCGAAGAGGTTGCCAAAGATAACCCCGATGCCATTCACAAATTTATCATCGATGCCGAAATCGGTCTGATGCCTTTCCAGGCCCGTCAGATTGCTTTCAAACTTTTCAATGACATCAAACTGGTTCGCCAGGGCACCGATTTGTTCGAAAAACTTTATCGTTTGTTTATCGATGCCGATGCTTCGCTGGCTGAAATCAATCCGCTGGTGATTACTGCCGACGGTAACCTGATGGCACTCGACGGTAAGATGAACTTCGACGATAACGCTCTGTTCCGCCAACCGGAAATTCTGGAAATGCGCGAGCCTACCGAAGACGAAAAGACAGAAATCGAAGCAAAGGAAAAAGGATTGAGTTTCATCAAACTCGATGGTAACATTGGTTGTATGGTGAACGGCGCCGGACTGGCCATGGCTACGATGGACATTATCAAGATTTACGGTGGCGAACCGGCTAACTTCCTTGATATTGGCGGTAGCTCGAACCCGCAGAAGGTGATTGATGCCATGAACCTGCTGCTGGCCGATAAAAACGTTAAATCCGTTATGATCAACATTTTCGGTGGTATTACCCGTTGCGATGATGTAGCGAAAGGTATCATCTCGGCACTGGACCAGATGGATGTGAAAATCCCGATTGTCGTCCGGTTATCAGGGACCAATGCAGCCGAAGGGTTGAAGATACTGAAGACGACAAACCTGGTAACAGTTGCTTCCATGGGCGAAGCTGCTGAAAAAGCCATCGAAATGGCCAGCCAGACCGCTTAATTGACGTTTTCTGAAATTAATTAACTGATTTATCCTTTGTTTCAATTTTTAATTCAAATCAAATGAGCATTCTAATCAACTCAGATACCCGCCTCATTGTACAGGGAATTACCGGTCGCGACGGTAGTTTTCACGCACAAAAAATGAAAGAATACGGAACCAACGTCGTTGGCGGGGTTTCACCAGGTAAAGGTGGACAGAAAGTTGGCGATATTCCGGTTTTCAATACGGTGAAAGATGCCGTAGCTGCCACCAAAGCCAATGCATCCATCATTTTTGTTCCGCCAAAATTTGCCGCTGATGCCGTTTACGAAGCATCCGAAGCTGGCGTGGAACTGGTGATTACCATTACCGAAGGTCTTCCGACCCTGGATATGGTGAAACTGATACCTTACCTGAAAAAGAACGGCACAAAAGTGATTGGCCCCAACTGTCCCGGGTTGGTTACTCCAGGCGAAGCGCTGGCTGGTATCCTACCGGGAAATATCTTCAAGAAAGGTAATGTTGGCCTGATGAGCCGTAGTGGCACCCTCACCTACGAAATGGTGAACCAGCTGACAACAAACGGATTAGGCCAGAGCACTTGCGTAGGGATTGGCGGTGACCCGGTGGCCGGGCTTTATTATGAAGAGCTTCTGGAAATGTTCGAGAATGACCCGCAAACCGAAGCCATTGTCCTGATTGGTGAAATTGGCGGTGATGCTGAAGAACGTGCAGCCCTATTCATCAAGGAAAAAGTTACCAAACCGGTTGTCGCCTTTATCGCCGGACAAACGGCACCTCCCGGAAAACGCATGGGCCACGCCGGCGCGATTATCTCCAGCGGAAGCGGTACTGCCGCCGAAAAAATCAAAGCATTTGAAGAAGCCGGTGTTCCGGTGGCTAAAAAGCCGACGGAAATCCCGGTTCTCATCAAAGAGCGTTTAGGAATGTAATTTTTTAAAAATCCATACAATGTTCCAAAAGTGGCGATGTCTTCGGGTGTTGCCACTTTTTTATTTTCCTGCCGGGATTTGTACTGAATGTTATTGAGCCGCTTCCGGCTAAACACCCACGTATCGTAACCTTTTTCACGGTAGTGTTTATAAACGGCACCTGCCGCGTAACTCCACCGTTTATTCACCGGTAGGTAACCCGGTAAATAGCCCTGCTCTTCCATAACCTTGGCCGTTGTGTTTAAACTGGACTGATCGGGCGCCCCGATACCATTAAAATAAAAAGAAACCCACCGAATACCGGGGATTTACGTAAAAATGATGTTTCAAAACATTTGATTTATCATAAGCTGAACAGAGAAATTGCTTCCGATTCGCCTTCTGAAAAGGAAGAAATGTGTTAATTTGCACGAATGAACCAGACCGGACTTTACCACTTTTTCAACGGACGTAAATTATCCTATTCCCTTTCGGGAGAAGGTGAATTGTTGGTTTTGCTTCATGGGTACCTGGAGTCTTCATCCATTTTTGATGACCTGCTACCGGAACTCGCCAGTCATTTTCAGATACTGACGGTCGATTTTCCCGGACACGGTCATTCCGATCTTCCGCCGGAAGGCTATACATTTATTGATTTTGCCAAAGAATTACACGCTCTTCTGAAAGCAATCAGCCATACAGGCCAACTGACACTGGCAGGGCATTCGATGGGTGGCTACAACGCACTGGCTTTCGCCCATCTTTTCCCTGAGAAAGTGAAATGGCTGGCCTTATTGCACGCATCAGCCGACGAAGCATCGGAAATTCAATTGGACCTGAGGCGGCGCGAAATCGGGTTAATCGAAAAAGGGCGACTGGAGCTGATTATTCGCAATTCGTTGCACAACAACTTTGCGCCTCGCAACCTCAACCGCTTCCCGGAGTTACATGACCGGTTGCGCGAAATCGCTGCCCAAGTGTCTCCTGAAGCTGCAATTGCAGCAATTCGTGCCATTATGAGAAGGCCTTCCTATCTTGAATTTCTGAACAAAGCTCCTTTCCCGGTTTTTATCCTTGCCGGAGAAGAGGACAAAATACTGGCGGCTGCCAAACAATGGAACGAAGCACATCATATCCGAAACGCGACTTATATCGGGTTGGAAAATTGTGGACATGTGGGTTTCATTGAGGAGAAAAGTTTATTTTTAGACAAATTTTTGAACTTTTCAGAAGAACATACGGAAAATGACAGATATTATGGTTCAAATCAGCAAACCGACGACTTAATAGAAACAGTATAAATTATTTGGTTTGCTTTCGGTTATGTTGTTTAGCATATGACCATCGTCTACATTTGTGATGATTTTTTTGCAACACAAATCATACATGGAATAATTTACTTAAAACAAGGACTTATGAGCAGTTTCATGAAAGCCTCGATTGGGCGGAAGTTTTTTATGAGCTTAACAGGACTTTTTCTGATTGTCTTCCTGTTTGTTCACCTCACTTTGAACCTGTTCCTGACGTTTGACAAGTCGGGAGTTTTGTTCAATGAGGCCGCGCATTTCATGGCGACAAATCCAATTATTAAAATAATTGAACCAATCCTGGCGCTTGGTTTTATTATCCACATTATTTGGTCGGGATGGATTACCCTTGAAAACATGAAGGCGAGACCGAAGGGGTATCAGGCCGGCGACAATCTGTTGAAGTGGTATGCACCGGAAAAGAACATGTTTATCCTGGGAGGCATGGTGCTGATATTCCTGATTATCCACCTTTTCAACTTTTATGTAAAAATTCGTTTCACCGGCGATCCCCTGCTGAATCAACCGGGTCCCGGTCTGGAAGGTGGCGTACAAAACTCTTATGCACTCGTATCCACCCTCTTTATTCACTATCCGGTTTATGACATCATTTACATTCTGGGAGGTATTCTGATCGGGCTCCACATTTCACACGGTTTCTGGAGCGCTTTCCATACCATTGGCCTGAATAACAGCAAATGGATGAAAAGACTGAAGTTTCTGGCTCACCTGGTGGCTTTCGTCATTGGTGCCGGATTCGCTTACATCCCGCTGTATTTTCTCATTAAGTTTTAATTGAACCTTAAAGACATTTAAGACATGAGCAACATAGATTCCAAAATACCTAAAGGCCCGTTGGCCGAAAAATGGTCTCGTCATAAAGAAGCTATCCGCGTAGTAAGTCCTGCCAACAAACGGAAACTCGACATCATTGTAGTGGGTACCGGACTGGCCGGAGCATCAGCTGCTGCATCGCTGGGCGAACTGGGATACAATGTAAAAGCATTCTGTTACCAGGATAGTCCGCGCCGGGCTCACTCCATTGCCGCTCAGGGCGGTATTAACGCTGCAAAAAACTACCAGAACGATAACGACTCGGTTTATCGCCTGTTTTATGATACGATTAAAGGAGGTGACTACCGCGCCCGGGAAGCGAACACTTATCGCCTGGCTGAAGTTTCTCCCAACATTATTGACCAGTGTGTTGCACAAGGCGTTCCGTTTGCCCGTGAATATGGTGGAACGCTGGCTAACCGTTCATTCGGTGGTGTACTGGTCAGCCGTACGTTTTACGCTCGTGGACAGACCGGACAGCAGTTGTTGCTGGGCGCCTACTCTGCCCTCAACCGCCAGATTGATGCCGGCAGCGTAGAAATGTACGCACGTCACGAAATGCTCGATGTTGTGCTTGTCGGCGGGAAAGCCCACGGAATTGTTGCCCGCGACCTGACAAACGGCGAAATCAAACGATTTGGCGCGCATGCAGTGGTATTGGCTACCGGAGGTTACGGAAACGTATTCTTCCTGTCGACCAACGCCATGGGTTGTAACGGTTCTGCCGCATGGCAGGCATACAAGCGCGGCGCTTACTTCTCCAATCCTTGTTACGTACAGATTCACCCAACCTGTATTCCGGTTCACGGTTCACAGCAGTCGAAACTGACGTTGATGTCAGAATCACTGCGTAACGACGGGCGCGTTTGGGCCCCAAAGAAAAAAGAAGATGCTGAACGTCTTCGTAAAGGCGAAATCAGCCCTATCGATATCAAAGACGAAGACCGCGACTTTTACCTGGAACGTCGTTACCCGTCGTATGGTAACCTGGTTCCCCGCGACGTTGCTTCGCGCGCTGCCAAAGAGCGCTGCGATGCCGGTTTCGGTGTAAATGCTGAAGGTAAAGCGGTATTCCTCGATTTCAAATATGCCATTGAGCGTCTGGGCCGCGAGACAATTGAAAAACGCTACGGTAACCTTTTCCAGATGTACGAAAAGATTACTGATGTGAACCCGTATGAAAATCCGATGCAGATTTTTCCGGCCATCCACTATGCCATGGGTGGCATTTGGGTTGATTACAACCTGATGACTTCCATTCCCGGATTGTATGCCATTGGCGAGGCTAACTTCTCTGATCACGGCGCCAACCGACTCGGTGCTTCTGCATTGATGCAGGGGCTGGCCGACGGTTATTTCATCCTGCCATACACCATTGGTGATTACCTGGCTGGTGAAATCATGGTACCCAGGATTGAAACCAATACACCCGAATTTGAAGAGGCCGAAAAAAATGTAACGAGTCGGTTGGAAAAACTCTACAATATCAAGGGAGGCCAGCCGGTGGATTACTTCCACAAAAAACTGGGCCACATCATGTGGGAATATGTGGGTATGTCGCGTAACGAAGAGGGACTGAAAAAAGCCATCGAAGAAATTGCCGAACTGAAGAAAGAGTTCTGGAGCAATGTGCGCATCCCCGGTGAAATGAACAACATCAATCCTGAACTTGAAAAAGCCGGCCGTTTGGCTGACTTCATCGACATTGGCGACCTGATGGCCCGCGATGCGCTGAACCGCAACGAATCATGCGGTGGCCACTTCCGTGAGGAATCAGTAACCGAGGATGGTGAAGCCAAACGGAATGATGAAATCGGTTGTTATGCTTCAGCCTGGGAATTCCAAGGCGAAGACAAAGAGCCGGTTATGCACCGTGAAGAGCTGGTATTCGAGAACGTGAAACTCACCCAGAGAAGTTATAAATAAGAGTTAAGTACCCGTATCCGGAAAAAGAAATCCGGATCCAATTACTTAAATCTAAATAATTAAGAAAATGGCTGATAAAATCTTAAAGAAAATATACGTCAAGGTTTGGAGGCAAAACAATCCCTCCGATAAAGGTCGGTTTGAAACGTACGAGGTGGAAAATGTTTCACAGGGTAGTTCGTTCCTTGAAATGATCGACATCCTGAACGACCAGCTTATCCGCGAAGGCAAAGACCCGATTGCCTTTGACCACGACTGCCGTGAAGGTATCTGTGGTATGTGTTCCATGTACATCAACGGTCATGCACACGGCCCGGACAGCGAAATTACCACGTGCCAGCTGCACATGCGTAAATTCGAAGATGGCGAAACCATTACCGTTGAACCATGGCGTGCCGGCGCTTTCCCGGTTATTAAAGACCTGATTGTCGACCGTACAGCTTTCGATAAAATCCAGCAGGCTGGCGGTTATGTATCGGTTAATACCGGCGGTGTCCCTGATGGAAATACCATCCCGATTGCGCAGGTTGATGCTGAAGAAGCGATGGACGCAGCTGCCTGTATCGGTTGTGGTGCCTGTGTAGCTACCTGTAAAAACTCTTCGGCTATGCTGTTTGTAGCGGCCAAAGTATCGCAGTTTGCCAAGCTTCCGCAAGGAAAAGTAGAGGCCAAACGTCGTGCGAAAGCCATGGTAGCAAAAATGGATGAGCTCGGATTTGGTGGTTGTACCAATACCGGTGCCTGCGAACTGGCCTGTCCGAAAAATATTTCTATTTCGCATATCGCCCGGTTGAACCGGGAATATCTGAAAGCGAAATTCTCTGATTAATAATCAACTCTTAAGCAAGCAATAGATGAAAGGCTTTCCATTCTGGGGAGCCTTTTTTGTATTCACACTTCTTTCTGTTTTTAAAGTTATTGTTAAACCCTTCGGCGAATATTGAATTCCATTTCGTTTTTTATAACTTCGCTCACATCCCACATTAATTCAATTAAAACAATAGCCTGCCCATGCCCTATCGCAGATTGCCCAACACTGATCAAGCCCGCTTGCGGGCTTTAAAGGCTGCAATCGACATCGCCCTCCAGAAGTCGATTGATGACCTGGCTTTTTCGACAGCCACGTTAACCAAAGCACGAGCCTTTTTCCCGGGCTTCGAAAGCGCTATCCTGCAGCTCAAACAAGCCAAACGGCAACAATCGGCCAATAGCCGTAAATACAATGAGGTGGTGAAAAAAGCCCGTCTCTATATCTCACACTTTATCCAGGTACTCAATTTTTGTATCCTTAGAGGCGAAATAAAGCCCGAAGTGAGGGCATATTATGGCATGGATACCCAAACGCATAAACTGCCCTCATTGGCCCTGGAATCGGATTTATTGGAGTGGGGAAAGAAAATCATCGATGGAGAGCAGCAGCGTAGTATGCACGGCGGAAGTCCGATTTACAATCCAAGTATTGCTGTTGTAAAAGTGAAATACGATCAATTTGCCGACACCTATCATTTTCAAAAGACACTTCAGAGCAATACGGCGCGCTGGTCGGAGAAAGTAGCCGAAATGCGCAAAGAGGCCGACGAATTAACCCGCATTATTCATCAGCCGGAGAATTGTGCATAAAACTATAGCGTTCATATTTTTGAAAGCTGGGCTTGATGAAAACTACACTAAATTCCGGTCGGGCGATATAAATATTGGGGACAACCGATGCCGTGTCCGGCTGTTCTTGTCCCAAAACTCTCATTTTTTGACAACAGGGCATAGCAATCCCATCATTGTGCCCTGCTTGGTTGTTCGCTGCTGTTTATTTTATTGAAAGACCAGTTGCCTGAACAGTTCCTGGTGTACGAACGCCTTGGAAAAGCGGTAGTACACCTTTCGCTTTGTCGTTTTTATTGTTGCCCCAATTTTCAACAATGATGCCCTAATAGTATCAACCTGCCATTTTTTGGCCGCTTCGAAGCCTGTTTTCTTTATTGCTTCTTTCACAAGTAAAAATATTTCGTAGGACAAGCTGCTGAGGAACAACCGAAAAAAGTTTGGCCAAAAGCCATGGTCGGACAACCTGTCCGAAAAACACATGTTTTTTACCTCTTTGATCCGGTTTTCGCTGGCCTCGCCCCGTTTTACGTAAAACCCAAAATAGATGGACCGGGCATCGGCTTCTTCCATATTGCTGACAATATGCCTGACGTTCAGCCCCTTTCCCGTGCTTTCTATCTTCGAGTAGCATTGTTGTGGTTTGTGCCAGGTGCCTGCTTGATAGGTATAGCTTATAAAATGTTGGTGCTTGGTGTTGTTGGAAACGAACAAATGGCGCACGGCTTTCTCCGCCCTTGCGGTTTTTTTCTTCAGTGTTTCGTTTGCGGCGATGCCAACGGCGAACTTGAGGCCAAAATCATCGGCCAGTTGGTAAAAAGCGGGGCAACTGAAGCCGCTGTCGGCCCGCACAATGATCTTCAGTCCGGGATAGGCGGCCCTTATCTTTTTCAATATCCGCTTTAAAATGGCAACGTACCATTTGTTGGAGTGGCTGTTACCCGGGCGTAGTACCGGGAGGATGATCTGCCCCGTGTCGCCATCGTGGAAAAACAGTTCGTTGTACATGAACTGGCCGTAATAGCCATTGAACATCGACAGTTGCTGTTCGCCATGGGTGGGGTCGTCGGTGCCGTCAATATCGATCACAAGTTGTTCCCTGCCCGCCAGTGTGAGTACATAGCGGTCAACCCACGCATTGCACAAAGCAAATACGGAATGCTTGTCAAAACCGTTCTCGAACCTTGACATGGTGGGCTGTGAGGCCAGTTCCCCTTCAAGGATGTCCTTTAACAGCGGGTCGTTTTTCAGGTACTGGACATCGTTGGCATCTTCGTAGCCCTGTACCATGGTGAACACGCGCTGCTTTAAAAGCTTATCAATGGGGTGGACTATACGAAATGGATCACGACAATCGGGAATCACTTGGCTAAAATAGTGCAATATGCGATGTTTCCTTTCGAGTTTTTCCAGCAGTAGTACGGCCCCGTCAGAACTGACTGCATCTGCTGAAAAATCCATGTTTATTGCTGTCCTGCCTCGGTAAAAAACGGTATCTTTATTGCTCATAAATGGGTGCGTTTAAAAGTGTTGTTGTTTCGTTTAATCTACTTAAAGATAACACTTTGCACCCATTTTATTGTACTCGAGATGAATAATTCGGGTTAATTTTAAATATCTGGAATGAGGTAGAATTGCATTACAGCCACTTTTCTGACGAAGAAAAACGGCAGAAAGCACAGGAATACGGCATCGTTTATTTCTTCCGCCCAAGCGAGAAGAAAAAAATGGAAGCCATTAAAATGCAGAAAAACCTTTCCTTTTAGTCAACCGGTGGGCCCGGCTCTTCGGTGGTAGTCCACAACTCTCCGCCCCCACGCACCTGCACGTAGAACGATCTCAGCAACACCATTACAAAAATCAGGCTGAGGATGGCAAGGTACGTTCCCTGCCCGTCCGATGTGCCGACTTTCTCAACACTGGAACTGACCACTCCCTTGTCGATCAAATATGAAATAACTACGGCGGAACCATTGTTTACAAAGTGCCCAATCATTGGAACCCAGAGAGAACCGCTCCATTCGAGCAGGTAGCCGAAAAGCGCTCCCAGCATCATTCTTGGTAAAAATCCGAAAAACTGCATGTGTAAAGCACTGAACAGCCCGGCACTGAGCCAGATGGCTGCATGCGCATTCTTCGTCCAGTCCTTCAGAATCCGTTGAACGATTCCCCTGAAAAGCAACTCCTCTCCCATGGCCGGCAGCAATCCGATCATGAAAAGATTGAAAAACATGCCGCCCAAACCATCCACATGCAGAAAGGCTTTGGTAATCTGTCCGGCCTGATCTTCGGAAGCTTTCATCCAGTCCTGGACACCGGAAAGCCAATCGGGAAGTTGTAAACCCGAATTGAATTCAGCCATCCAGTTAATCATCGGGTTGGCAAAATACACCAACACCATCACCAGGATGACGCTTTTGAGTGTAGTGATTTTATCGAGATGCAAATAGCTAATCGGCCGTTCGCTCAAAACCCAGGCGATAATGAACGGCGGGATGACGAAAATTCCGATGGACTGCACCGTCTGAAAGTATTTCATCAGGACCACTCCTTGCGGCGACGAAAAATTGGACATGGCAGCGCCCATGTCACCAATACTCAAATGGAATATCGGCATGGCCAGCAAAAAGCCAACGAACAGAGCCACTATGGCCAAAATCAAAACCACCAGCGTGGAAAACATCAACTGCGTAAACGGCCCTGAGGTGCGTAGTACTCGGAATCTCACTTGTATCTGTTTAAAAAATGATTATCAACATCCGATGAATTCAAGGCAAAGTTAGCATTCGAACGCAAAGCTCACGCTAAATTCAAGTTAATGAAACTGAATTTCGGCTAATATTGTTCCGGATATTGGCGAACAAATAATTTTTATATTTGCACGCAAAATTTAAAAAACTGGTATTGTGAAGATTGGGGAACTCGAACTGGGCGAAATGCCATTGTTTTTATCACCAATGGAAGACGTGACTTACAAGTCGTTTAGGTATATCTGCAAAAAATACGGAGCCGACGTCATGTCAACCGAATTCATCTCTTCCGAAGCGCTCATCCGCGATGTGAATAAAACCATGCGGAAAATGACGCTTTTCGAGTTCGACCGCCCCATCGCTATACAGATTTACGGCGCCAATATCGATTCGATGGTGGAAGCTGCAAAATTGGCCGAAACGTTCCATCCCAATTACATCGACATCAATTTCGGGTGCCCGATGAAAAAAATTGCCGGCAAAGGCGCCGGGTCCGGTTTGTTGCGCGACATTCCAAAAATGATTGAAATGGCCAGCCAGATTGTGAGGGCCGTCAATCTTCCGGTAACGGCAAAAACCCGCGTGGGTTGGGATGACAACGACAAACCCATTGTCGAAATGTCCGAGCGATTGCAGGATGTGGGCATTCAGATGCTGGCCCTTCACGGACGTACCCGCCAGCAATTGTACACCGGTGAGGCCGACTGGGAAATGATTGGAAAAGTGAAAAGCAACCCCCGTTTTAAAATTCCCCTTATCGGGAATGGCGATATCAACGGTCCGCAAAAAGCGAAAGAAGCGCTGGACATTTCGGGCGTTGACGGAATGATGATTGGCCGCGGGGCTATCGGCCGTCCCTGGATATTCCGCGAAATCAAGCACTATTTCCAAACAGGAGAAATGTTGCCTCCTCCTACGGTTCCCGAAATTGTGGAGGTCATCAAAGAGCAACTGGAACAATCACTTTCGTGGAAAGAATACGAAAAGCAAGCCATTTGGGAGATGCGCCGCCACTTTGCCCGCTACTTCCCGGGTGTGCCGGATTTCAGGGAGTTGCGGATTGCGCTCCTCCGGGCAGAAGAACACGGCCAGGTGTTGGAAATCCTCGATCGCATTGTTGCTAAATATCAAGATACACGCGTAGATTATACCAACATCAGTCTGAAATAAAACTTTTTGCTTTTCCAATGATTTCCCTATATTCGTTTCATGCGATTGCGTGATTTTACGAAATATTACTCTCCGTCCTCCTTCCGTCAAAAGCTAAAGACTTACGGTGGGAAAGCGGGTATCAAGGTGGTCTACCCGGCTTTGCTGCTATACTACATGCTGAATGATCCGGAAGTTTCCTTCAAGAATAAGCTTTACCTGGCTGGCGCGTTGGGGTATTTTATTTTTCCCGCCGACGCCATTCCGGATTTTGCCCCGCTGATTGGCTTTACCGACGACGTCAGCATCCTTTTCCTGGCCCTTTCGTTGCTAAAAGAAAACATCAACGACAAACACCGGGAACTGGCCCGCGAAAAGTTAAAGGAATGGTTTAAAAATTATTCAGAAAATGAGTTGAAGGCAATTGAAACCAGCTTCTAATTTCAATTAATTATTTTTTTACAATTCTCTTATTAAAAATATCTTATCCTATCTTACAGTAACTAACAGATTAATTTCATCCATTACTATCTTATCGAAAATAATATTGTTGCTGATTAATTAAAAATTTGGCCTTTCGTTTTACGAAATCCCCTGAATTAATTTTGACTAGAATTTAAGTCATCATTAAAAAACACCGCTCTCTTACGGAAAAATGACCGGAAAAACCGGAAAAAGATTTTCCACTTAGTCAGCCAGGCAATTCGGACATCGGTTTTTTGATTTTCCAGGATTTTTCTGGCAAGAAAAGGAGCAACTGTTTCGACCCTATCAGCCAAAATATTAAATATTCTGATGCTTTGCTGAGGGCCTGCCGGCGCCTTTTTCACTGATTCCAGCAATAAACCGGTTACCACCATGCCTGGACTTAACGTGCCGAGCAAAACCTTTTTCTCCACCATTTCCTTTGCAAAACTATGGGTGAAATAACGAACAGCCCGTTTGGTAGTCCCATACAGGGTCATGCCCGGCATCGTCCGTCCATCGCTACCAAAACCTTCCATGTTGTAAATCGCTCCAGCGCCTTGCTGTTTCATGTGTAAATAAGCCACACGGGTTCCATTTATTACTCCCGTCAGGTTGGTGTGAATTACCTCATCAATTTCTTCCGGATAAATATGGTGGAACAACTCACCGGACGGACCGATTCCTGCATTGTTAATCCATATATCAACCGGTTTCCAAAGAGACGCTTTTAACCACAACTGATCAACGCTGCGGGGAGCTGTAACATCCACAACAAAACCCGCCACTTTTTCCGGACTAAACTCGTTCTGCAGTTTCCGGGCAACCGCATTCACGAGTTCCCGGTGCCTTCCGGAAACGGAAACAACGTGCCCCATGGAGAGGAAGGCGCGTGCCATTCCCAACCCGATTCCACGCGTTGAGCCTGTAATAACAATATGTTTGGAATTCATGATAATGCGTTTATGATAAACAAACTGGGAAAGTATTCATAAGGAAAAGCCTTGTTTATTTTAAAAGGTTGCATCCAACAGTGTTGTGATATGACGTTTAAACCTCTATCTTAGTTACACACTGGGTAAACTTTAATAAGCGGGCAAAAATTCAATAATGCCCCGGCTTAAGACAAAATGTCAGAAAAATGGCCATATCGTCTACTCAAGTTTACCAAACAGTAATAAGCTAATTTACTGCATTTTATTCATTCATTTGCTATGATAAAAAACATCTCGCCACCAGAGGATAAAACAAATGATTGATTGGTTCGGCTTTTGATCGATGAATAAACGGCAAGAAGCACTTCTGCATATAAAGCCCACATAGGAAGAACAATTATGAACGATCAGGAAATAACGCAAAAGTTCAACGAAATTTGTCAATTACTTGCTTCGCGTAAGCTAAAACCCGCATTCGATCTGCTTGAACAGTTGATTAATGAAACCGGGGCGGGTGATTTTCGCGATGAATACCACAACCTCGAACAGACATACAAATATATGCTGCAGTATACCGTCGAAGGAATCAATGATCCCGAAAGGCAGAAAGTGTACCGGCATATGCTGGTTTCGACTTTCGAGCTGGCCGATAAGGTGACGGAAAACCTGAGAGTGCGTTTTTCGAACCTGCTTCCATACCAAAAGAAAAGAGGCTTTGCAGAGCTATATCTCGAGAATCTTTCCCAAACGCTTCAGGAAATTGACGAGTTCCACGTGCATTGCGAGCTGCAGTCATTGATTGATGAATCGATTTCGGCACAACCAGGAAAAGAAAATCCGGTAAGGGCCCATATGGAAAAACTGAATTACGTTTTTTACCATTTCTGGTTCCGGGATTTACTAAACGACGATGAAATGAGCTTTGCCCGGGATTTCCTTTCCGGCGAAAGTATTCCGGTTCACGAAAAAGCCCTCCTCGTTACTGCCATTACCTTTAGTTTAGCCCGCTATTTCGACGAGCAGAAATTCAATTTGCTGTTCGAAGCATACAATACCAGCGATGAATTAGTCAGGCAGCGGGCCCTGGTTGGCCTGATGATATTGTTATATCAGTACGATTTACGGCTCCCATTCTTCTCCCAGATTACCGGACGGCTGGCCATACTGAACGAAGATCCGGAATTCAAACGGCTGTTTGAAAAAGTGATCCTTCAGTTTATCCGAAGTAAGGAAACGGAGAAATTACAGCGTCGCCTGCAGGATGAGATACTTCCGGAAATGATGCGGTTGAGCCCAAACCTCCGGAACAAACTAAGCATGGACAACCTGATTGGGGAAGGCATGATGGACGACAAAAACCCGGATTGGCAGGATATTTTAAGCGATTCGCCCGGCTTGATGGACAAAATGGAAGAGTTATCGGAACTGCAGATGGAAGGTGCCGATGTGTTCATGGGCTCTTTTTCCATGTTGAAGAATTTCCCTTTCTTCAGTGAGTTTGTGAATTGGTTCGTACCCTTTTTCCCACAACATCCCGAAATTAGTAGCATAACGGGAGATAAAAGCGACGAAGCGACCAACACCTTCATGGAAGCTATCGTAAAATCGCCAATGCTTTGTAACTCCGATAAATACTCGTTTTGCCTGAGCTTGCAGAATATTCCGAATGAATACAAGAAAATGATGTCGGGTTCGCTTAAAGCGGAAATGGACCAGATGGAGGAACTAAAACAAGATGAGCTGGCCATTTCGCCCAACAAAGCTGCCGAAGTGGCTTCGAATCAATACATCCAGGATTTGTACCGATTCTTCAAATTGCATCCCAACCACACCGATTTTGAAGATGTCTTTTCCTGGCGGCTTGATTTTCATAACAAAAACACGTTCCGTCCTCTTTTACAAGAAAACTTGGGCATCCTCCGGAATATGGCCGAATTCTATTTTGCCAAGAACTATTTCAATGAGGCATCGGAAATTTATCTCATGCTTTTACAGGAAAATGAGGATGGCGAACTGTTGCAGAAACTGGCCTTTTGTTACCAGAAAACAGGCGACTACCGTGAAGCGCTCTCCTATTATCTGAAAGCCGATCTCTTCGATGTCAACAAAATCTGGAACCACAAGAAAATCGCACTCTGTTACCGGAACCTGAAAGAGCCCGAAAAAGCGCTGGAATATTACAAGCAAGCTGAGATTCTGGAACCCAACAACCTGAGCACACACATCTCCATCGGGCATTGCTATATGGAGCTGAAAAAGTACGAGGATGCATTAAAGTATTATTTCAAGGTAGAGTATCTATCTCCCGGAAACAAAAATGTTTGGCGCCCCATTGCCTGGTCATCGTTGCTGGTTGGGAAACTGGAGCAATCGGAGAATTATTACCGGAAGTTAACCGAAGGTTCGCCCAACAAATACGATCTGATGAACATGGGACACGTCCAGTGGTGCCTCGGGAACCGCAAAGAAGCGTTGGAGTGGTACCGAAAAAGTATCCGGGACAAAGAAAACTCGGAAGCTGAATTTATGGATGCCTTCGAGGAAGATTTGGAACATCTGCTTCGGCAGGGAGTCGATCAGGAGGACGTTCCGATCATGCTCGACCAGCTGCGCTATTCACTTGAATCGTAACATACTTTGCCGCCACTTCCGCCGGCTTTTTTAATCTACTTCCACAACATCACTAATCAGGCGCAAACCTTCAAGCGTAAGTTGTTGATCGACTATGCGAATGGATTTCGAAATGGGAGACAGCACACTGGCCAGCCCGCCGGTAGCAATCACTTCGGGAAATTTCCCCAGCTCATTTCGGATTAAATCAATCAGATGATCGACTAACCCGGAGTAGCCCAACACAATTCCTGATTGCAGCGCATGGACCGTATTTTCTCCGAGTACCGAAGGCGGCGGAGTTAAATGCACGGAAGGCAACTGGGCTGTATTTCCGGTTAACGATTTAATAGCTGTCTTCAATCCCGGAGCGATGGAAACACCCAATATTTCCCCGTCATCCGAAATCGTGGTCAGTGTCAGGGCCGTTCCAAAATCGACAACGGTGCACAACGAACCAAACCGCTTATAAGCCGCCATTGAGTTGGCAATCAAATCGGTCCCGATTTCATACGGGTTAAGCGCCTTCAGCGGAAGCATTGGATAAATTTCCGGTCCCACAATCAACGGCTTAATGTCGAACAAAGAATCCAACATCTCGGTAAAGGCCCGTAAAAGCTGTGGGACCACGCTACTAACCACAATCCGGTCAACTTTTTCAACGTAATCGACTAAGTTTGTCAACAACGAACGGAAAATGACTTCGTATTCGTCAGCGGTTTTATCGGCTACCGTTAAAATACGCCATTCATTGACCCATTTTTCACTATCGTGAACACCAAAAACGATGTTCGAGTTACCGATATCGATTGCGAGCAGCATGCTGGTCCATTTTAATGTTCATGACGAAACTACACCATCCTACCGTTTTTTGAAACTTTTCAGGCCAGAGATTACACGATTTCGCAGGAAATAACGCTGGCTTC
Source organism: Prolixibacter sp. SD074 (assembly GCF_009617895.1). NCBI lineage: Bacteria > Pseudomonadati > Bacteroidota > Bacteroidia > Marinilabiliales > Prolixibacteraceae > Prolixibacter > Prolixibacter sp. SD074. The sequence continues at coordinate 3,181,905 of NZ_BLAW01000001.1, read as the reverse complement.
ATCTTCCGGTAAATGGAATGCGCTTTCTTTGTGGCAGAAATTGAAACGCTATGAATGGTAAAAAACGTTCAGACATCAGGCCTGGGTTGCATGTCTCCATTGTTCTGAAAAAAGATCAGCGAAGCGGGAAACGGACCGAAGGAGTTGTGAAGGATATTCTGACCAATTCGCCCACGCACCCTCACGGTATTAAAGTGCGGTTAACATCGGGAGATGTAGGTCGCGTTCAGGAAATTCCGGAGAATTAACTTTCCGCTCATTGATCGGTTCGCGCATGTTTAGCATAGCAATTGAAAAATATCTTCAACAGGAAAAACAGCCCCGGTTTGAGTTAAAGGCTGTTTTCTTCGATATGGATGGCGTGTTTGGTTCTGGTTGTGATTTACTATTTAATGACGGGAAAAAGCTGGCAAAAAACCGGAAGAAATTACTTTATGACATTCAAACATTTAGCCAATAACCTGATTATTGGGTGGGTGTTTTGCCCTGAGGTAATTTAAAATTTGAAATATTTTAACTTTCTTGGTAATAAATAACCTTAAAACCACGTTGTAGTAGAGAATTAGATATTCAAGGTGGTAATCATAAAAAATTATTATCTTCACTCTATTTCTATAAACAACATTTTGATAATTACGATACAGCGTTTCATCATCGCAATTGCGACTAAAACAAAATCAGGCAGACATGCAAAATCTTAAGGATCCCTTAATCTTCGTTGTTGAAGACAATCAGGTTTACAACAAACTGGTCGTTAGCTATCTTCGCTCAAAAAAATTCAACCGGGTAGAAAGTTATACCAGTGGTGAAGATTGTCTGAACGCCCTGGATAAAAAACCCGATATCATTATTCAGGACTACTTGCTGGAGGGAATGAACGGAAGTGATGTGCTAAAAGCCGCAAAAAAAGTGCATCCCGAAATAGAATTCATTTTCCTATCGGGACAGGACAGCATTGATGTCGCTATTAATACCATGAAATACGGTGCCTACGATTATATCGTGAAAGACCAGCTGGCACTGAAAAAAATCGTTAACAAGATCACCAAAATTATCTCGGTACAACAACTAGTTAAGAGTAACAAACGCTACAAAATGGGCGTAACGCTCTTTTTTGTTGCGCTGGTGGTCATTATCATACTCATTTTAAGCCTTACCATATTCTTCCCAACGGAATTTGAGTGGTAAGATCCTATTTGCATGTATGTGATATCCCGCTGACTTTCGTTACTCCGACGATTTTCAGCGGGATATTTTTATGCAAAAATTTCCGGGTTTACGATGGAAATATCTTTCCGTTCTGAAGGTATTTGACCAGCATTTTTTCGTCGATCACGGGCCCTCTCGCGGTATTCACCACGAAAACGCCGTTCTTCATTTTTTGCATCTCTTTTTCGCTTAAAAGATGACGGGTTTCTTCGGTTAATGGCGTGTTCACCGAAATCACATCTGAGTGCTCCAGTAATTCGTCCATTGAGACGTAAGTAGCATTGAGCGGTTTTTCCAGCAAAGCATCCAGACGGTGGCGATCGTTCTTCGATGTCTTCCATTGAAAACGCTTCCTTTTCAGGATAAATGACATCAAATTTTTCTTCCAGCTCCTGAATTCCCTCCTTCGGAATACGGTAGGTAACCAAAATCTCAGGTTTCATATCCGGCTAATTGAAAGGTTGTTTATTGTAAAGAAAAAATGCCCGGCAAGCGGGCATTTCATATCCTGAACATTAAAAATTATTTCATTACGCTAATCACATTATCCGGCGCCAGTAGTGCTTTGTACTTAGCAGGATTGTGTAAAAGTTTGACCGCTGCTTCAATATCCTGGTCATCATCCATCGAAGACTGAATAGCACCGCCCTGATAATAGTAACGCGATACAATCTCATCACGCAGTAAACCTTTGATATCGGTGCCGAAACGATTCATGTCCTGATCAATATTGTGAGACAAGTCAGCATGAAGCGTTTTAAAAGCATCCACCGTTCCGTCATAGTATTTCTCTTTCTTTGCCGTTTCAACCAAATCCTGCAGGGCCTGTTCACTTTTCGACTCATAGGTAAAGTGATGACTCTTGACAAACTCTTTGAAATTATTGTAAATATCATCCGTTATTTTAAACTCACCTGCTGGTGCAATAGTTGGATGAGAGTTGGCAAACTGCGTAGCAAAATCAAATATCATAAACTTCTGAACCAACTGTACCACCATGTTGCTCAGGGTTTCCTGCTCCATTTTCACGTCAGGTGAAATACCTCCACCGTCGAATACGGTACGACCGTCTTTTGTACTGAATTTGGCAATCAGCGAATCGGGAATCGTCCCCACGCTTCCGTCAGGATTCCGATGTGCATAATCAAGTGCCTGGATACATCGACCACTGGGAATGTAATACTTCGCCGTCGTTACTTTCAGCTTTGAATTATAACTTAAATCGCGGGTCGTTTGGACCAGTCCTTTTCCGAAAGTTCTTGTTCCCATAATAACAGCCCGGTCCAAATCCTGCATCGATCCGGTCACAATTTCGGCTGCAGAAGCAGATCCCCTGTTAACCAAAATAACCATTGGCATAATGGTATCCACCGGTTCTTCCGTTGCGCGATAAGTTTTGTCCCACTGCGCAACTTTTCCGCGGGTACTGACAATTTCCTGTCCCTGGTTAACAAACAGATTGGCAATTTTCACGGCCTCCACCAACAAACCACCAGGGTTTCCACGCAAGTCGAATACCAATTGTTTGGCGCCTTGATTATTACGAAGGTCGAGCAATGCTTTCTTCACATCGTCGCCACAATTGGCAGTGAAGCTCGAAAGGCGGATGTAGCCGGTGCTGTCATCCAACATTCCGTAATAGGGCACCGGATCGATCTGAATTTTTTCCCGAACAATATTTACCTCATAAGGTTTCTTCTGTCCGGGACGTTGCATTTTCAAACGAATCGGCTTATTGGCCGGCCCTTTCAGTAATTCCGAAACATCCGATACCTTCATATCTGAAGTCTTTTTACCGTCAATTTCCAGGAAAATATCACCGGCTTTTAAACCGTTTTTCTGAGCCGGAAAACCTTTATACGGTTGCGCTACCACAATGCTATCACCATGCTTGCTGATAAGCGCCCCGATACCGGCATACTCTCCGGTTGTCATAAAATTAAAGTCTTCCATCTCCGATTCCGGGATGTAAACTGTATACGGATCAAGTGAGGCAAGCATGTCGTCAATGCTCTCTTTCACCAATTTCCCTGGGTCAATATCGTCCACATAGAAGAGGTTCAGTTCCCTGAACAGGGTGTAATAGATGTCCAGGTTTTTCGCAATCTGAAAATTCTTCTGATCGCGATTAAACCCCCAGAAGGAAAAGGCCAAAACCAATACTAGTAAGGACGCCATGCCCGTTTTCCGAAGTCGTCTTTTTTTCATGTGTCTTTGTTTTCTTTTCAAGGGCCAGATAGTCCCGGATAATACCGGATCCGCCATACTTTCAGCAATCTTCACTTACTATAGAATTGCTTTTGGCCGGTCCCACTCGCAATATTTAAATTTCTATTTAACGCATTTACTTGATATCCCCTCCGTTTTACCTTTTTTCCGCAACGGAAAGTCATTGGATAACCAAATTGCCGGTAAATGATGGAATGGATTATCAATCTGTAATTTATTCCTCATCAAAATTGGAATCAGGCAAAGGTAACAAAACCAAAATTATCAATTGACACATTTCTTGTTAAGAGATGTTATAATGCTAAAACCCCTATTCACAAAGGGTTATCCCGAATGACAAACCCGCAGCTTACTGTTCAACGTCCTGATAAGGTATTTTTCACTTACTTTGAAACGGTTTTACTTACCAACTTGTTTTACGCGGTTAAAATTACACACATTTGGAAAAAGGATTGGTCATACGTTCAACAGGCAGCTGGTATTCAGTGAAAACGGAAACCGGGAAGGTTATTGACTGCCGGATCAAAAGTAAGTTCCGCATGAAAGGAATACGTACCACCAACCCGGTGGCTGTTGGCGACAAGGTCAAATATACGGTTGAAGAGAATGCATCGCACAACATACCCGGCGTTATCACTGAGATCGAGGAACGAAGAAATTACATCATCCGGAAAGCCTCCAATCTTTCGAAAGAAAGCCAGATTATTGCCGCCAACATCGACCAGGCCTTTCTGATTATTACCATTAAAGATCCGGCGACCCTACCGGGATTTATCGACCGCTTCCTGGTAACAACGGAAGCATACCGCATTCCGGCCAGCCTGGTCATTAACAAACTCGACATCTATAATGAAAAAGATTACCAGAAACTGGAAGAGTATCTCTGGACCTACGAGGAAATCGGGTATAAATGCTACCAGGTATCGGCCGAGAAGAATTTCAATATCGATGCGCTCCGCGAGGTTATGCGGGGAAAAATCAACGTTTTGTCCGGGCACTCCGGTGTGGGAAAATCAAGCATCATTAACCGCCTCGATCCGGAACTGGATTTGAAGACCGCGCAAATTTCCGATTATCACCGGCAGGGAAAACACACCACTACTTTTTCAGAAATGTTTGAAATGCCTGGAGGCGGTTACCTGATCGATACACCCGGAATTCGCGGTTTTGGAGTAATTGATATGGAAAAGGAGGAGATTTCCCATTTCTTTCCCGAAATTTTCAAGTTGCTGAAAGAGTGTCGTTACCATAACTGCACACACATCCATGAACCCGGTTGTGCCGTGAAGGCCGCCCTAGAAGCCGGAGAAATCCCGGTAACACGCTATGAATCTTATCTTTCAATGGTGTTAGGCGAAGACTCCAAGCACCGGCCCGACATCTGGAAATAAAACGTTGTTAAGTTACCTTACTGTTAAAACCATCACAAATTTTCATTCCGAAAGGAAAAAGCATTTGTTTTTTTAGATTATTAAGTTTTACTTTGACAACAAGAGAAAAACATAAGCAATGAACAGATTTCAGAACAATAGCTTTTATTACTGGTTTTATTATTTCGGCCTCTACGAGGGGATCGGCCGGTAAAGTATTGTCTGAATAGAAACGATATGAAACATAAGGTCCCCAAGTTGATTGGGGACCTTTTTTTATGTCCGCTTATTTGCTCAGACCGAACTTTATATATTGTCAGCTATGAATGTAACAATCATCGGACTTGGATTAATTGGCGGTTCCATTGCCAAAGACCTGAAACGAACCGGCTTTGCCACAGAAATTGTAGGCGTCGACAGTAATCCTGAACACGGAAAGCAAGCTGTTGAACTGGGCATTGCCGACCGTTATGAAGAAATGGAAACGGCCGTTAAGCAAACCGATGTAGTCATTATCGCCATTCCGGTCGATAAGATTAAACTCATTCTTCCGCAGGTTCTGGATTTAATTCCAGATAATGCTACGGTTACAGACGTTGGTTCGACAAAACGTGATATTGTCAACGTGGTGGAAAATCATCCAAAAAGAGGCAATTACGTGGCCTCCCACCCCATGTCAGGAACGGAAAACAGCGGCCCTGTTTCAGCTATCGAGAATTTGTTTGAAAACAAAATCTGTATCATTTGTGATCAGCAGAACTCGCGGCCGCAACATCTGGCGCTTATCGAGAAAATGTATCAGTCCATCGGGATGTCGACTGCATACATGACCAGCGATGAACAGGATCACAACACGGCTTTTGTATCACATCTGCCACACGTTACAGCCTTTGCACTGGCCAATGTGGTTTTAGCCAAAGAAGATCGAAGTATTATTTTTGATTTGGCTTCGGGCGGATTTCGTTCCACCGTCCGCCTGGCCAAGAGCTCTCCCGAAATGTGGGGGCCTATTTTCCATCAAAACAGTGATTACATGGTGGAAGCCATCGAAGAGTATCAAAAGCATCTGGAAGCTTTTAAAAAGAGCATCCAGCATGAAAATACCGACGGAATGATGAAGCTCATCAAACATGCCAATGGCATTCGCAGCGTGCTCGACGGCGGAAATCAATCGATGACAAAAAAAGAAAAAACAATAATTCAATTATTTACTCCTAAAAATTGACCCAATGGTTGCTGAATTGGATATCATGCCCATAAGCCACTGGCTGCCTAACATCGACAATCCCCTGCTGGTTGCCGGTCCTTGCAGCCTCGAAACAGAAGGACAGGCGCTGGCTACTGCCCGCGAACTGGCTAAAGACAAGCGCGTATTTATCTATCGCGGTGGCATCTGGAAACCACGTACCCGTCCCGGTTCTTTCGAAGGTGTTGGTTCTATCGGGCTTGAGTGGATGAAACGGATCAAAGAAGAGACCGGTTTACCTGTTGGAACTGAAGTAGCGAACGCTCAACATGTGGAAGAGTGCCTGAAAGCCGGCATCGATGTGATGTGGATTGGTGCGCGCTCCACAGCTTCTCCGTTTACCGTACAGGAAATTGCCGATGTACTCAAGGGTACCAATCAGACTGTAATGGTAAAGAACCCTGTCAATCCGGATGTTCAACTCTGGGTAGGTGCGTTGGAACGCCTGAACCAGGCCGGAATTAAAAACCTTGTTGCTATTCACCGTGGCTTTACTCCCTTCCGGGAATCGAAATATCGGAATTACCCAGGTTGGAAAACAGTTATCGAACTGAAACGATTGCTGCCCAATCTTCCAATTATCGGAGATCCGAGCCACATTGCCGGAAAACGTGAATATTTGCTCGAGATCTCTCAAAAAGTATTTGATATGGGACTGGATGGCCTGATGCTTGAATCCCACATCGATCCTTCCTGTGCGTTGAGCGACAAAGCCCAACAGGTTACCCCCGCTGGCCTGGGTAAAATACTGGATGAACTGGTAATTAAGTACGCCAGTTCGGACGATCCGAACTTCGAAAATAAACTCGAAGAATTGCGCGGGCGTATCGACCAGATTGACCACGAAATGATGGAAATTCTCGCTTCACGAATGGAACTAGTGAATCAAATCGGTGAGTATAAGAAGCAGAATAAAGTAACGGCGCTCCAGATTAATCGTTGGGCACAGATGATGGATGACCGCTCCAACCTGGCCGGCAAATTACACCTTGACGAAACATTTGTTAAAGTTCTGTTCCAGCTGATTCACGAGGATTCGGTACGTCAGCAGACGGAATTGATTGAGAAAAAATAACCTGTTCACCTGTCAATTATTAACACGGGCACCAAGTGCCTAACACGCTTATGCCCGTGTTTTTTATGCGCTTTTTTCGTTGTTATTGCGGCTAGTCAGTTCCTTTTCCAGGCGGTTAACCGCCTTTTTAACACTTCCCTCTATTTTTCGATAGGCAAGCGGTTCTTTTCCCACATAAATAAACATGATGGCCACCTGCTGTCCGGTTGTACTTAAATATTCATGCAACTTATGTTTTTGCAGCCGGTAAGCTTCACGTATCCTACGCTTTAAAAGGTTTCGTTCCACGGCACGTTTGAAGTTCTTTTTCGGCACAGTAAAGGCCACCTGTACCGAAGTGTCACCATCCAGCGTTTCCGGAGTATAATAAACCACCTTTAACGGGTAAGTAAGAAAGGATTGCCCCGACTCAAACATCGTTCCGATGAGCTTCCGGCTACAAAGCCGCTCTTCTTTATGAAAAGTATAACGTACCATTCGTTTTTTTCTGTACAAAAAAGGGGGAATAACATCCCCCTTTCTCTCCGAAGCTATTTAAAGCTTTGATTTATTTCTTGTTGTTAAAATCCTTTACATATTTCTCCAATGCCATGGTCATGGAAGGCGCATCAGGGACCGGAGCTTCGATATCCAGTCTCAGGCCGGCTTCGCGGACAGCCTTGGCAGTGGATGGCCCAAAGGTAGCAATCCTGGTATCATTCTGCTCAAAATCAGGGAAGTTCTGCAGCAATGATTTAATGCCCGACGGACTGAAGAAAACAAGAATGTCGTAATTCACATCCTTCAAATCCGAAAGGTCGCTACTAACCGTACGATACATGATCGCCTTGGTGTACTTCAGCTTTGCTTTATCCAGTAATTCAGGTATTTCCGCCTTATGGATATCGGAAAGCGGGATGATGTATTTTTCATCCTTATGTTTCTTAAGGATATCAACCAAATCGGCAAATCTTCCATTGCCGTAAAAAATCTTTCTCTTCCGGTAAACGATGTATTTCTGAAGGTAGAAGGCGGTTGCCTCCGAAATACAGAAATACTTCATCGAATCAGGAACAGTAATGCGCAGTTCCTGAGCAATACGGAAGAAATGGTCGATAGCGGTCCTACTGGTGAAGATAACCGCTGTGTGATCCAGAATCGGTATGCGCTCTTTTCTAAAATCTTTTGATGATATCCCTTCTACCTGAATAAACGGGCGAAAATCAATCTTCAAATGGTTTTTTTCAGCAAGATCTTTGTAGGGGGATCGAGCTGAAGTGGGTTCTGGTTGCGAAACTAAAATGCTCTTGATCTTCAATTTTTCAAGATTTTTTGGGTGAAAAGCGTTTGCGTGCTGATTTATACCTGCCCAAAAATGAGCTTATAAACCAAAAGCAACGGAAAAATTTCAAGGGTACAAAGGTACAAAATCAAATAAAATATAGAAATACCATTTCTCAGGGCGACCAATGCTCCCCGGATCAGCGATGCCGCATAGAGTACAACGGTGATCGATATTCCAGCTACAAACATAATTTTTGACCATTCGGGAGCCAAAGACACCACAATTATGATTGGTAACAGAAAAACCCCTAACGCCCGGGTATATATTCCGTAATTGAAAAACACTTCCGAAACCACAGGGCTTTTCATAAATAACGCCCCAGTTAAATGATATAGAATCAATTTTCCAATCCCATACGCTCCCAACAATCCAAAATATGCCAGCAGCAGTTTGTATCCGCCCAGGCCAGGCCAGGTAAAACTGCCGTCGTGACTGGAGAGTTGGTAAACAAAAATGGACGTCACCAGCAGAGACATGACATCCAACCGGAAAGAACCATGGGAAATTTTGTACCCGCGTTCGCGGAAAAGCCGGCTGGCAGTTGAGTAGTTGATTAAACTGACCATCAGGTGACTGAGGTACTTATTGAAAACCAACCGAACCGATGCAAAAAGAATTAATGCCACCAAAATAACTCCCAATAACCAGTCCTGCCGTACCGAAACAAATTCCTTTCCTTCCTTTCCCAGCGGAATCATCGGCAACCCGGTTGTCAGGGTATCCTGATGCAGGGTATCGCGAACAACCGTCAGCGAATCAACCTGGAGTGAATCCTGATGAACAACCAAGGTATCGTTGGCCTGAGCTCGTTGAGCGGCCTGAATTGAGCCTTGTTTCTGCTGCTCTTTTATCCTGGTGCGCCGCGCTGCCCGGGCCTTCTGTCTGGCTGCCTGTCCTGCCTGCGCATTCGAAACAGAATCCCTGATAGCCATCTGCCGGAATATCCGGGCAGCGGACGTATCGATGGTTGGCTGGCCCTGAACATTCAGGACCGGCCGGGCAGTATCGTGGTGCGTGCCTGTTAGAATCGGTTGCACCAGCGAGCCCACTCGCAGAGAATCACTTTGCTGACTTTGTAATAAAGGGGAAATCACCATAAAATTAGGCTCTTTACAGGCTCTGCAAAGATATAAAATATTGGATAACGCAACGCAACCCCACATTTTCCAATTTGATCCATCAAAAGTTGATCAATGCCCACTAAACCTCTTTATTTTTGCATGGTTACACGTCGTGGCCGGGGGGCGGGCCTTCTGCCCCATCCGGAGAAAATCAGCGAAATACAACGAAGCAGTCAGCGAAGCGTTTCGTCAATTCGAATTGTAAAAACAGAGAATTATGAAGAAAACCAACGCAGCCCGTATACTCGACCGTTTGAAAATCAACTATAAACTGGTCGAATATACCGTCGATGAAAACGATTTGAGCGCCGAACACCTGGCCGAAACGGCCAGACTTCCGGTAGAAAAAGTTTATAAAACGTTGGTAGCACGTGGCGATCGTAATGGGATTTTTGTTTGTGTAGTTCCGGGTGCCGTCCCACTTAATTTGAAAAAAGCCGCCAAAGCCAGCGGAAACAAGAAGGCCGCCATGGTTTTGATGAAGGAATTGGAGCCGCTTACCGGCTACATTCGCGGCGGTTGTTCCCCGTTAGGAATGAAGAAGAATTACCCGGTGTTCATCGACGAATCGGCGTTCGAACAGGAGAAAATTTTTATCAGTGCCGGGCAGCGCGGCTTGCAGCTTCATCTCACGCCTTCCGATTTGCAAAAAGCAACCGGGGCCAGGGCCGTACCGCTCACCTGACACTCCCGCAGAATTTTATCAGTGTGCTTCGAGCCAGTTATCGGCCGACTGCATATCGACCGTCAGTGGTACTTCGAGCTCAAACGCGTGTTCCATTTCCTGTTTTACCAGTTTTTTCAACACATCCAACTCATCTTTTCGCGCATCGAAGTTCAATTCGTCATGCACCTGTAGGATCATTTTCGATTTGAGCCCTTTCTCCTGCATTTTCCGGTGAATATTGATCATCGCTACTTTGATGACGTCCGCGGCTGAACCCTGAATCGGTGCATTGATGGCATTTCGTTCGGCTACGCCGCGTACCACCGCATTGCCCGAATTAATATCCGGCAGGTAACGCTTCCGGCCCATCAGGGTCTCCACGTAGCCTTTTTCGCGGGCATTGTGAATCTGTTCATCCATGAACTCTTTCACCCGGCTGAAATTCTCAAAATAGCCGTCAATAAGCTGTTTCGCTTCCGTTCTGGGAATATTCAGCCTTTGCGATAACCCGAAGGCTGAAATACCGTAAATGATGCCGAAATTGGCCGTTTTGGCCTTCCGGCGCATGTCGGATGTAACTTGATTTAACGGAATACCATAAATCTTCGCCGCCGTGGTTGCATGAATGTCCTCGCCATTGCGGAATGCTTCAATCATAGCTTTATCGCCCGAAATGGCTGCCATAATCCGCAATTCAATCTGGGAATAGTCGGCAGAGAGATAGACATGTTGGTCGTCCGACGGCACAAATGCTTTCCGGATTTCCCGACCGTTTTCATCCCGGATGGGGATATTCTGCAGGTTCGGATTATTGGAACTCAAACGCCCGGTAGCCGCAACTGCCTGGTTGAACGAAGTATGAATTTTTCCCGTACGGGAATTGATCAACTTGGGCAAGGCTTCCACGTAAGTACTCAACAATTTTTTCAGCCCCCGGTACTCAAGTACCTTTCTAACAATTTCGTGCTTATCCTGCAGCTTGGCCAATGTTTCTTCGTTGGTTGAATACTGCTTGGTTTTGGTCTTCTTCGCGTTGCTGTCCAGGTTCAGCTTTTCAAACAAAATTACGCCCAGCTGCCTGGGCGATGAAACATTGAATTCCTCACCAGCCAATTGATGAATATCTTTTTCCAGTGTAATGATTTGTTCACGGAGTTTTTCCGCGTAAGCGTCAAGCGCTTCTTTGTCGATTTTTACACCGGCCTGTTCCATGGCAACCAACACTTTCAGTAATGGCATTTCTACTTCGCGGAAAAGCTTTTCGACGCCGGTTTTATCCAGTTCTCGGGCCAGAATCGGTTTCAATTGCCAGGTAATATCCGCGTCTTCTCCCGCATATTCTTTTATTTGAGAAACCGCCACATCACGCATGGAGTGCTGGTTCTTTCCTTTTTTGCCAATCAGTTCTTCGGTAGCCACTTTCTTGTAGCCAAGGAACAACTCGCTCAGGTAATCCAGGTTATGGCGCAATTCCGGTTGAACCAGGTAATGCGCTATCATGGTATCGAAGATTTCTCCTTTTACCTCAATGCCGTAATTGCCCATTACCAGGATATCGTATTTTAGGTTTTGCCCGATTTTCACAATCCGTTCATCGGCAAAAATGGAACGGAATTCATCCACCAGTTCCTGTGCCTTTTTCTGATCGCCCGGAACCGGGACATAAAAGGCTTCGTGATCTTTCCAGGAAAAAGACATGCCGACCAATTGCGCATTGTGTGGATCGATATCAGTCGTTTCCGTATCGAAACAAAACTCTTTCAACACACACAAGTCGGCACGCAAATCGGCACGCAATTCCGGTGTATCCATCAGGAAATACTCGTGATCTGTTGAATTGATATCTGAAATATTTTCCGGCGCCATTTCCGGTTCCTGCGAAGATACAGGTAGGCCAAACAGCGTTCCCTGCCGGAAGTTATTATCCTGTTGAACCGGTACTTCTTCACCCAAAATGCGTTTGCCCAATGTGCGGAATTCCAGCTCACTGAACAAGTCCCTCAGCACATTCTTGTCCGGCCCGGTGCGCACCAGGCCATCCGGCGTTGCACCCAACGGAACATCCAAAATAATTTTCGCCAGTTTTCTGGAAATCCGAACCTGTTCTTCGTTTTCCACCAGGCGCTCTTTCTGTTTGCCTTTCAGTTTGTCGATGTTTTCATAAACGCCATCGATACTCGAGAAATCAGCAATCAGTTTCATGGCTGTTTTGGGACCAATGCCGGGACAACCGGGAATATTATCTGCCGTATCGCCCATCAATCCAAGAATATCGATTACCTGTTCGGGCTTTTCAACCTGGAAATTCTCGCTCACCTCTTTCAGTCCCCATACTTCCAAATCGTTTCCGCTACGTTTGGGTTTGTACATGAAAATGTTTTCCGAAACCAGCTGTGCGTAGTCTTTATCGGGTGTTACCATGAAAACTTTGTACCCTTCTTTTTCAGCCGATTTGGCCAACGTTCCGATCACGTCATCGGCTTCGAAACCTTCGCGTTCGACAATCGGAATGTGATAAGCTTCGATCAGCTGACGGATGTAAGGAATGGATTTCCGCAAATCTTCCGGCATCTCTTCGCGGTTGGCTTTGTACGGCTCGAACATCTCGTGCCGAAAAGTCGGTGCTTTCAAGTCGAAAGCCACCGCAATGTGACTGGGATCTTCCTGTTTCAGAATTTGCTCCAGGGTATTCAAGAATCCCATAATGGCCGAGGTGTTTAACCCTTTGGAGTTGTAGCGCGGATTTTTGATGAACGCAAAGTAAGAGCGGTATATCAGTGCGTATGCATCGAGCAGGAACAGTTGTTTCTGATTTTTTTCGGCCATCGTCTTAATTTTCTTGAGTTATCGGATTGAAGTTACTGTAAAGTCCCTGCTTTGTCAAGTATTTCAGCAAGGCTCAGATGGCCAAATCTACGGAAAGTTAAAGCAAAAAAAAACCGCCCCCGGTAAACAGGGCGGCGGTAATCGCAATTCGCTGTTTATTCGTCGCAGGTACACTGGTCAATACAATCAACCAGTTTACTCAGACTTTCGTGTTTAAGAAAGTAGAAGGTATTTTTGCCATCGCGCTGCGAGCAAAGCACACCTTTATCTTTTAAAATTCCCAAGTGGTGCGAGGTTGTAGACTGTTCAATTCCGAGTCGTTCGTGAATTTCGGTTACGGTAAGTTTCGTGTCCCCCTCTAAAAAGCTGAGAATGGCTATGCGCATAGGGTGCGCAATTGCTTTCAACATATTGGCAGCTTTTTCCAGTTTTTCGCTTTCAAGTTCAGTTATATTCATCTAAAAAGCATTTTAACAAGTTATCATTCAGGTTACGTAATATATATCATCAAGAAATGCAAATATATAAATATATTGTGCTGGTGTCACCTCCCCGATACCTGGGGAACTGTATAATTACTTTCCAGAATAAGAAAAATATATTATAAAACATTGAATATCAAAGCTTAACATTTATTAATAAAAACATTCTATTTTACTGTTAATCAGTAATTTAGAAAGTTTCAAAACAAGTTTACGTTCGCAGATCAAATTAATTCTTACCTTTGGACGTTGCGGATTATAAGGATAGTAGATAAAGATGCCAACTGTTTCGATTGATCAAATAAAGAATCCAATAGCCGAAGAGCTTAAAGGTTTCGAGCCGTTTTTCCGTAAGTCGACGAAAACGGATATTCCCCTGCTCAACTCGATTATCAACCATATTCTAAGGCGCAAGGGTAAGCAGATGCGCCCCATGCTGGTTTTTCTAACAGCCAAGCTGAACGGAACGTTCAATACCCGGACCTATCATGCTGCCCTGACCATCGAATTGCTGCACACGGCTACGCTGGTACACGATGATGTGGTTGATGAGTCATACCAGCGCCGTGGATTTTTCTCGGTAAATGCCATCTGGCGGAATAAGCTGGCTGTTTTGGTTGGTGATTTCATCCTGGCCAAAGGAATGCTATGGTCCATCGAGCACGAGGATTACGACTTTCTTCAATTGATTTCGAAAGCCGTAGGCGACATGAGTGAAGGCGAAATTCTTCAGATTGAAAAAGCCCGGAAACAAGACATAACCGAAGGGGTTTATTTTGAGATTATCAGGAAGAAAACCGCCTCGTTGCTGGCTACAAGCGCTGCTGTTGGCGCCAGTTCGGTGACAACCGATAAGGAAGTTATTTCGCGGATGTGGCAATTAGGCGAATTTGCCGGGATTGCCTTCCAGATTAAAGATGACTTGTTTGATTACGAAAAGACCAACCTGGTGGGTAAACCTACCGGGAATGATATTCGGGAGAAAAAAATGACACTCCCGCTCATTTATGCTTTGAGCCAATCGAAAAACGGAGAAGCGAAGAAAATTCAGAAGATCGTTAAGAAGCGCATTAAATCAGCAGAAAATATCGAGGAAGTCGTCAATTTCGTGAAAGCAAACGGCGGAATTGAGTATGCTCACCAGGTGATGCTCGATTACCGGGACAAAGCGCTGAATATTTTGGCTGATTACCCCGAATCAGACGTTAAAACGGCACTTCGGCAATACATCTACTACATTACCTACCGAAATAAATAAACCCCGTAAAAGCGCCTGAATGACATTTTACGGGGCATCTATCTTTTTCAGAAATCAGAAGTATTTCACTTCTTCTCCTACTAATTCCGTCAACACCCTGTTCGCCAGTCGGCTTGCTCCAATCCGGAAAAGTTTGTTATTCATCCACTCCTCACCCAGCACCTGGCCGACAACCGTCAGGTATTGCAACGCTTCGTCGGCTGTTGAAATTCCGCCGGCAGGCTTGAATCCCACTTTTCGTCCGGTTTCTTCGTAATAGTGACGAATGGCCGTTGTCATTACCCAGGCTGCTTCCAATGTCGCGGCCGGTTCCATTTTCCCGGTAGACGTTTTGATGAAATCAGCGCCGGCATGCATCGCAATCAAGGAAGCTTTCCAAATAGCTTCCGGCGTTTTTAACGCTCCCGTTTCCAGGATTACCTTCAAATGAGCATCGCCGCAGGCTTCTTTCAATTGCTTGATTTCATCGAACACAAATTCGTAATTCCCGGCCAGGAAATCCCCAATGGAAATAACAATATCGATTTCGTCAGCACCCATTTCAACTGTCTTTTTCGTTTCCATCACCTTCACATCGGTAAATGTCATGGAAGAGGGAAAGCCGGCTGAAACCGCTGCTATATTTACGCTTTCTGCTTTCAGGTTTTCCCGGACTACCGGAACAAGCTTCGGATAAACACAAATGGCACCTACATTGGCGAGACCTGGGAATTGTATACTGAAATTGGAAATATTGTCGGCAAATTGTTTCCCGCGTGCTTCTGTATCCGTTGAATTCAATGTTGTCAGGTCAATACAGGAAAAAGCCAGTTCCAACATTTCGTCATTCCTTTTTTCTGCATATTTATTTAGCACATTTTCAATGGCTTGTTTTACTTCTTCGCCCGCAAATTTGCGATCGAAACCGTTGATGGATTTCATTTCCATATCTTTATGTTTATAATTTTTTATTGTTCTTATGTCGTTCACTATCGCGAATTGTCTTCTTTTCCAGATTTTTCCGGAACGCAGATGTAATGTCCACTCCGGTTTGATTGGCCAAACAAAGTAACACCCAAAGCACATCGGCCATCTCGTCGGCTAATTTACTACTATCCTCTCCTTTCTTGAATGACTGATCGCCATATTTTCTAGAAATGACGCGGGCCAGCTCCCCCACCTCTTCCGCAAGGATAACCATATTGGTCAGTTCGCTAAAATAGCGGACGCCGTACGTTTTGATCCAGTCGTCAACCTTTTTTTGTGCCTCCTGCAGTGTCACCTGTTCTTCCATTTATTCCTTGTTTTTCGTATCAATTAAAATGGTTACCGGTCCGTCATTCACCAACTCGACGTCCATGTGTGCGCCAAATTCACCGGTTTGCACTTCTTTACCCAAATCCTTCGATAATTGTTCCACGAAGGCTTTGTACCTCGGAACTGAAATTTCCGGTTTGGCGGCTCTGATGTATGACGGCCGGTTTCCTTTCTTCGTCTTCGCGTAAAGTGTAAACTGACTAATCACAAGTATCTCTCCATCAATGTCTTTAACAGAACGATTCATTACATTATTGTCATCATTAAACACCCGTAATTGAGTAATTTTATTACTCAGCCATTGAATATCTTCTTGTCCGTCAGCCCCTTCAATTCCCAACAAAACAAGTAACCCTTTATTAATAAATGACTTAACATTTTCATCAATGGTTACTGAAGCCCGGCTAACCCGCTGAATCACTGCACGCATAATACCTTTGAATTTTGGAGCCCTAATTTAAGGATTTACCGCTGTATAGAGCAAGATTAAGCACAAAACCCTATTTTTGCCGGCATATTGATAAAATTAGAGCTATGTATTACCTGGTTTCATCGTCGAACAACCCGTATTTCAATATTGCATCGGAAGAATATTTGCTGAAGAATTTCACCGATGAGTTCTTCCTGTTGTACATCAACGAGCCATCCATTATCGTTGGTAAGCACCAGAATACGCTTTCGGAAATCAATCTGGATTATGTTGAAGCCAACGGAATCAAAGTGGTTCGGCGGTTGTCGGGCGGCGGTACGGTTTTTCATGATTCCGGGAACCTGAATTTCTGCTTTATCCGGAATATTGCCACCAATGAGGATATTTCGTTTACACGCTTCACTCAACCCATTGTAAATGCCTTGGCCACCCTTGGTATTGAAGCAACATTTTCGGGCCGGCACGACTTACTCGTGAAAGGCAGAAAAATATCGGGTAATGCGATGCATGTTTACAAAAAACGCGTTTTGTCGCACGGAACATTGCTTTACAATTCCCAAATCGGGACAATTTCACGTGCGCTGAAATCAAACCCTTCTTATTTCCAGGATAAGGCCGTAAAATCAAATCGATCGCGGGTTGCCAACATCTCCTCATTTCTTTCTTCTCCTCCTTCGATTGAAGCATTCACACAGCAGATTTTGGCACATATCCGTGAAGTTAATCCCCATGCAAAACCATATACTTTTTCCAGCGAAGATTTAGCTGCCATTGGACAATTACAAAAGGAAAAATTCGGAACATGGAAATGGAACTATGGCTATTCGCCGAAATATGTATTCCAAAAAGACGGGTTGGTTTCAGGCGGACCAGCATCACTAAGCCTAAAAATAGAGAAAGGCAGGATTAAAACGGTGGAATTGAGGTGTGAGATTTTATCAGTTGAATTGGTGAAAGTTCTATCCGGGAAATTGATGGATACCTTCCACGAACGAAACGATATCAGAGGGAAACTACAGCAGTTTTTTGAGGAAAATAATCTGAAGAAAATAAAACTGGGGGAATTACTGAACCTTTTCTTTTAGTTTAACTACTAAAAATTCACGTAATATTTATTTATTAGTTGATTTACTGCTATTTGAATTAAAAAAAGAAATTATCTTTTCAGCTTTTGACCGCCCAATTATCCCCGCTATTTTTTCTATCGAACGGCTTTTTATCTGCTCCAGCGACTTAAATTCCTTCAAAAGTGCTTCAACCGTTTTAGGGCCGATGCCCGGAATACTATCCAGTTCAGATTTAATAAAACCAGCAGAACGCTTATTCCGGTGAAAGGTAATTCCGAACCGGTGGGCTTCGTCGCGCAGGCGCTGAATGATCTTTAAAGTCTCCGAGTTTTTATCCAGGTAAATGGGAATGCTGTCACCCGGGAAGAAGATCTCCTCCAACCTCTTGGCAATTCCAATAATGCTGATTTTTCCCCTTAACCCAAGTTTTTCCAATGCATTTAAGGCAGCGCCCAGCTGTCCTTTCCCCCCATCAATCACGATTAGTTGCGGCAAATCTTTCTCCTCGTCCAACAATCGACGGTAGCGACGAAAAATAATTTCCTCCATTGAGGCAAAATCGTTGGGACCTTCCACTGTTTTTATATTGAAATGCCGGTAATCTCTTTTGGCTGGCTTTCCATTTCGAAAAACAACACACGATGCCACCGGGTAATTTCCCTGGATATTGGAATTATCGAAACATTCGATGTGAACCGGCACTTCCTTCAATCGCAGATCGATTTTCATCGTCTCCATAATCCGGTCTACTTTATTCTGTGGATTGCGAAGCGATTGCTGTTTTCGTTTTTCCAACTTATAAAAACGTGCATTTTTCTGCGAAAGCTCTAACAATTTTCGCTTATCGCCACGCTGTGGAACCGTAAAATTGATTTGACCAAAACCGGTGTCAGGGAAAAAAGGAACCACAATTTCCCGCGCATTAGAGAATACTTTTTGCCGGATTTCGACAATCCCCAGCGCCAATAATTCCTCTTTCGACTCATCAAGCCGCTTCCGCATTTCGATGGTGTGCGATTGAATAATCGCCCCGTCGACAACTTTTAGGAAATTAACGTACCCAAATTTCTCGTCTTCATCGAAAGAAAATACATCCAGGTCCGTGATGGATGAACCAACAATCGTCGATTTACTGCGGTATTTTTCGAGAATGTCGAATTTTGATTTTATTTCTGCAGCTTTCTCGAATTCATACAAAGAAGCATACTCATCCATGACTGATTGAAGGTGCGATGTGACTGAATTCAGATTTCCTTTCAGGATATTTTTAATCTGGTCAATCATTTCGTTGTACTCCCCTTCTTCCTGAAGCCCCTCACATGGCCCTTTACAATTTCCCAAATGATATTCCAGGCAAACTTTGTAATTGCCTTTCGCAATATTATCCTGCGCCAGATTATAGCCACAGGTCCTGATAGCATAAAGCTGTTTTATTACATCCAGAATGGTGCGCACCATTCCCACAGAAGTGTAGGGGCCGAAGTAAAGAGAGCCATCGCGCACTACCCTTCGGGTGGAAAACACCCGTGGAAAAGGTTCATTCTTGATACAAATCCAGGGATATGATTTATCGTCCTTGAGAAGGACGTTGTAGCGTGGCTGGTACTTCTTGATGAGATTATTTTCCAGTAGAAGGGCATCTTCTTCAGTCTCGACTACGACATGCTGAATATCTTCAATCTTACGAACTAAGATTGCTGTTTTCCGATTGTCGTGGTGTTTGGAAAAATAGGAGGAAACCCGTTTTTTAAGGTTTTTGGCCTTACCTACATAAATAATTTTCCCTTCGGCGTTGAAATACTGATAAACCCCGGGAGATTCAGGAAGTACCCGAACCAATTCTTTCAACCGTTCGTTCCGCAGGTTTTCCTCACTCATATTCTCTACTTAAAAATGAATCAATGACCAAACCGGTACTTGTTCATCGATCTTCCCACTCCCATTCAGCAAATCTAATTCAACGAAAAAATTAGCAAAAATTTTCTTCACACCAAACTTACGGACCAAATCAATGGTAGCACCAACCGTTCCACCAGTAGCCAGTAAATCGTCGTGAATTAAAACCACATCATCCGGAGAAAGCGCATCGGTATGCATTTCCAGTGTGTCGGTTCCGTATTCCAATTCATAAGATTGTTTATACGTTTTGGCCGGCAATTTGCCAGGTTTACGAACCGGCACAAAACCGGCGCCTAATTTATATGCCAAAGCACTGCCCAAAATAAATCCGCGAGACTCTACTCCCACAATTCGTGTTACCCCGAGATTGCGATAATGAGCGGCAGTCTCCTCCACAATAAAGCGGAAGAGATCAGGCTTTTTAAATGCAGTGGTTATATCTTTAAACTGAATTCCCGGCTTCGGAAAGTCGGGAACATTTCTGATAGATGCTTGTACAACATCCAAATTAATTTTTGTCATTTCAACTCTTTAATTGTAGGAAAACGAATAAGTCTGCAATATCTTTTCTTTATGTTCCACGTGGAACATCATCGTCCTAATAGCACCAAAAGTACATTGATATCACTAGGCGAAACACCTGAAATCCGACTGGCTTGTCCAATGGTGCCGGGTTGAATCCTATCCAATTTCTGTCGCGCTTCGGTCGACAAAGATTCAAGGGACATGTAATCAAATTTACGTGAAATATCAATATTTTCGAGACGGTTTAACTTATCTGCAATTCCTTTTTCTCTCTCGATATACCCAGAATACTTGATTATAATCTCGGCAGACTCCATTATTTCGTCTCTCCTATCTTCAGGCAAATTATCATACAATACCGTTAAGCCGCGAACTGCCCCAATGAAATCAAAAATCCGAAGTTGCGGACGCAGCACCAAATTATACAATTTTGTCCCTTGTTTCAGCGGCGCTGTACCTTTTGATTCGAGGAGATCGTTAATATATTGCGGCTTGATAGAATAGTCTTTACAAAATTCAATTAACTTATCCCGCAATGAAATTTTCTCTTGCATCAAAGTATAACGTTTCCCGCCGGCCAGGCCAAGTTTGTATGCTTTTCCAGTTAATCGAATATCAGCGTTATCCTGCCGAAGAAGAATTCTATACTCTGCGCGACTGGTGAACATGCGATAGGGCTCATCAACGCCCTTAGTTACCAGATCATCTATCAGCACGCCGATGTATGCCTCGTTCCGGCTTAACGTGAACGGGTCCCTACCTGCAATCTTCAGATGGGCATTAATCCCTGCAATCAAACCTTGAGCAGCTGCTTCCTCATAACCCGTCGTTCCATTAATTTGTCCGGCAAAATACAAGTTAGCGACCATCTTGGTCTCAAGTGTATGATGAAGCTGCGTCGGATCGAAATAGTCATATTCAATGGCATAACCAGGCCGAAGTATCCGCGCATTCTCCAATCCTTTCACTTTGTGGATGGCTTTAACCTGAACGTCCCACGGCAACGACGAAGAAAATCCATTTAGATAATACTCTATGGTACATTCTCCTTCCGGTTCCAAAAATAATTGATGCTCCTCCTTATCTGCAAACGTAACCAGCTTAGTTTCAATGCTCGGACAATATCTTGGACCCCGGCCTTCGATACTTCCATCAAATAACGGCGAAAAAGCAAAACCAATTGAAAGTTCTTCGTGAACTTCCTTGTTGGTATAGGTAATAAAACAACTCTTCTGCCTTAATGCAGTATTATCAGATTCCGGGAGATAACTGAATTTTCCATGGTTGCCATCTCCAGGCTGCTCTTCCAATTTTGAAAAATCAATTGAACGACCATCGATTCGAACCGGCGTTCCAGTCTTCATCCTTCCCACCTTAAAACCAAAATCGAAAAGCTGGGCAGACATACCTTTTGAAGAAGGTTCTGAAATACGTCCTCCCTCAATTTGAGTTTTTCCGAAGTGCATTAAACCATTTAAGAAAGTACCGTTTGTCAAAATAACCGCCTTCCCAAAAAATTCTACACCCAACTCAGTCCGCACGCCGGAGACCTTATTTCCATCAAAAATCAGGTCTTTTACGGTTCCCTGCCAGAAATCCACGTTCGGAATCCCCTCCAAAACGGTTCTCCAATTCTCTGAGAACCGCATCCTGTCGCACTGCGCCCGGGGGCTCCACATTGCAGGCCCTTTAGAGCGGTTTAACATTCTGAACTGAATTGTGCTTTTATCAGTGACAATTCCCATATAGCCACCAAGTGCATCTATTTCCCTAACTATCTGCCCTTTAGCAATACCTCCAACAGCCGGATTACAGCTCATTTGTGCAATCTTATTCAGATCCATAGTAATCAATAAAACTTTCGAACCCAAATTTGCCGCTGCTGCTGCAGCCTCACTACCGGAATGTCCGGCCCCTACTACAATCACATCATATTTTGGCAAGATTGTCATTATTTCTTAAATTTAAATATTATGATAATCTAATATTGACGCATTTTCCTGTTGCGTCATCACTTCCTGATCGGCTTCTTTTTTATCTTTAAATCCAATCAAATGAAGAATGCCATGAGAAATTACCCTTAACAATTCTTCCTCATAAGAAACATTAAACTCAATAGCATTATCAGCTACCCGAACGACGCTGATAAAAACATCGCCGGAAATCGTATTCCCTTCAGTATAATCGAACGTAATGATGTCCGTTAAATAATCATGACCGAGATATTGCTTGTTTACCTCCAACAGATACGAATCGCTGCAAAAAATATAACTAATCTCACCAACTTCCTTTTCATGCTTGCCAGCAATAAAAAGGAGCCATTGTTTTACGCGTCCAGTATCGAGATGGGGCAACTCCACATCCTCATTGTAAAACTCTATATTCACAGCTAAATACGGATTATTAATTTAACGATATTACCTTTACCAATAACCTGAAAATCATCGCAAAGGTTTTTAATAAAGAATATTCCCCTTCCATTCTCTTTTGTTAAATTATCGCCACAGGTAGGATCGGCAATACACTCGGGGTCAAAACCATTTCCCTCATCTTCAATAAGAACCTCAATAATAGAGTCTTCTACCGTCAACCCAATCTTAACTTTTTTACTGTCATCAAATTTATTCCCATGCACAATAGCATTCTCAACAGCCTCCAGCAACGAAGTTTGAAAAGAAAAATACGTATCACAATCAAGCGAAAGTAAATCACGCATCTCATAACAAACCTTCAGGCATGTCTTCAATTCTTCAATGCGCGAGTCAATCTGCAGTTGCCGTTTGATTATACTATTGGCCATTAATATTCTTAAGATAAGAATTAAACTTTTTGCGATAGAAATAGCTCATTCTCCACGTTGAACCTGACATTATGTCAAACTCATTTCCACTCTTCCCTTCGATTCCAAAATAGCTTTCCGGATGGCTAACCATTTGCCTTTTAGCTACTTGCGACCCTCGTTCATTATCAGAATTTCGCTGAATTTTGGCATTTTGCGCATCCAATAAATGTTCAAATATAAGATTTTGTCTGTTAACTGTCTGTTGGGTAACCTTTTTACTTAACAAATCATTTCGATTCTGATCAAGTAACCGTTGGGCCTCCTTTAATTGAGACTCGACATCCGGGCCTAAACCACCTTTCAACACCTGTTCACGAATAGCCTGTTGAAGAATTTCCTGCTGCATCAACATTTTCCCAATTTGTATATTTCCCGGTTGCACGCCATTCTTCAAATCATTCATCATACTTTGCATTTGCTTCTTCAACTTATCCTGGATAGCCTTTACGCCGGGTGCCGAACTACTATTTCCACCTGGTTTATTGCTACTTCCATCACCAGGCCGCGCATACTTCATCATGTTCATAACCTGCTGAAGCGCTTCCGATAAGTAAAGCGCCAAATTATTGGCGGTTGCCATTGAAAATTGCTGATTTACCCTTCCTTTCGCGTATTGACCCTCTTCCAGATTGGAAAGCGCTTTGTCCGTATAAAACTTCCAGTCGAGGGACTCTTTACCGATTTGCGCATTAATTTGCGGCGCCTGTTTCGACAATAGATAAAGTGTGTCCCGCAGTTGAGCTTCGTACAGCCCAAGATTCTTCTGCATATCAAGGTAGCTTGTCAAGGAAGGATCCAACGCCGAAACACCAGTCATATTCAACATCAATTTTTCCTGCTGAAAAGAAAAAGTCAGAATATTTTCAGCCAAATACTGTAAGCGTCTGATTTGAACCCAATCAACCTCTATTTGAGAAGACAACATACCCTGATTCAAATTATCAGCCATTTGCTTTAATGAGCGTGCTATACCTTCGGAAATTTCACTTTTCTTCCGTCGTTTCCCGTTTCCATCCAAATCAGAAAGAACATTCAAATCTTTACTGATTTTATCCTGCAAAGAACCTGATTTAATAATTGAATAAGGTCTGTCCAACTCATCATTTTGTTCCGCAACTGAATCCAGCGCTGAAAAAGCCTGATGAATATCTTCGCTTTGCCGTTGTAATAAATTCCTCAGTGAATCGCGCGTCGTATATGAAGAACGCTTAACCTCATCAGAAAATTTTTGCTGTCTTTCTGCCAACTTTTCCAGATTATTCCGGATACCGTGAATGGATTTTTCAACCTCCATTTTCTTCAACATCGCAATGCTGCGGTCCAACTGCTTATTCAGGTCTTCCAACCGATAATTAAGATCTTTTGTTAACTCATCAAATTTCTTCTGATCAAACTGGTTAAGCAACGAATTAAATTCATCAAACAATTTCTTCAACTCGTCGGAATACAACTGGTCCATCAACTGTTCGACCAGTTTCTGCTTCTCCAACAGGGCAGGAGATAATTGAGAAAAATTTTTGGAGAGATTATTCAGCCGGCGGTTCTCTTTACTCACATTTTGCATCAGTTGTTGAAGTTCCCCGCCCTGCTTTTTGATTCCCGCGGCTATTTGCTTCTTCTCCCAATCGGTTAACTGACCACTGAGCATTTGTCTGCGCATTTTCTCAAAATCCTGCTGAATATTCCGGGTTACCTCTTTTCCTTCATTTAAGTTTTCCTGAAGCCGGCTATATCCTTCTTTATTTTGCAACTCAATTTCTTTAAACCCTGGAAAGCGAAAAGTGAAAACCTTACTTTGTTTCTCTTTAAAGTGATTTAATACGTCATTATCAGCAACTGTAAACCAATATTGATAAACGTCAGGTTTCATGCTGATGAAATTATATCCATAGAAGAAATCCTGTGGGTTTTGATTAGGATAAATAGCAACATTTAAACTTGAATCTATATCACCGCCGGCAACATGAAATTTAACATTATTAATACCATAATCATCGGATATACGGCCATGAAAATAAAAGGAAGTAAGATTGACTGTATCCTGCACTTGATTTACTGCAATAATAGGCGGCCCATCATTCAAAACTTTCAGGTTATACACTAAGCCGTCGCTTTTAAAATATTGATTGCTTGCGCGGAAAAAATATTCCATTGGTGAAATGACCGAAGAATCCACGCTAAACGTATTCTTCCCTTTTTCTTTCATCGGTTTTAACAACTGCCCAAAGGACAGGAACGCAGAATCGGCATCAACAGAATTAACTGTCCAAAAAACATGGCTGCCGGAAGGAATTTCAGCATCTCCCTGATTTTCCAAAGTAAACTCATTTAAACCGGTATATTTGGGCGGGACAACCTCCAATGCAAACGAACGAACAATGGGCACCGACAAACATCTGACATGGTATACACCGGAGTAACAGCTACCGCCATTTAATTGAAACTGTAAATCATGGTACACATTACTGATAGAATAACTAAACGAACCATCTTCATTAGCCTTCATCGCCATCTGATTTCCATTCATAACGACATTGAGGTGCCCCGGAAAGTTTCTGCCTTGCAATCGTACCGCAATTTTTAGTGAACTGCCTTTTTTAACAGCAAGCGAATCATTCAATAAAACAAAGGTAAAATCAGGGGCAGGAGAAAACTCCTCAAGGTAATGCGTATACTGAAAGCACCCTTTGGAAACAAAATTTGGCTTAACTATAACAACCAATAACGCAAAACCCATTAAAAAAAACAGACTCCATTTTTCGAACCGGGGTAAGGCAAAACGAAAAGCATCTGCCAAAGGAAACCTTTTGACGATATCCAACTTTTGTTGAATACTGGCCTCCAGTAAATCATTAGCATCTTCATTACCGACATATGCATCGACCAATTCCAACATATTAAGAAACCGATCCGCTAACGCTGGAAAATGAAATTTCAGAATATTATTAATCTCCAACCGGCTGACACCCGAAATAAATCCGAATCGCCAGGCCAAAGGCCTGATAACCCATAAAATAAACAGCACAAGAGAAAGAAAAATAAAGAAGTAAAAAAGGAATGTACGCAACCAGGAATCAAAGTAGTAAACGTGCTGTAATCCAATGAAAAGAAAAAACAATCCAACCATTGCAACAACGAACCGAACTAGTCCCAATAATATCTTATTGCGGTAGTAATGGTTGCAAAGCGCCTGGTAAATTTCTTGTATCTCCCTCCAATCCTTCATTGCACCAAAATTTCACTTTACCAACTAAGTTAATGAATCATACGTAAAAGAAATCCTCCATAATCCGATCGGAAACAAAAATTCCTTTTTCAGTCAAACGTACGACTTGATTTTCGATATAAACCAAATCGGAACCAATATACTTATCCAGCTTTTGCTTAAAGTAGGCTGCCAAGACTTTGTTATATGTTTCCTCAATTCTCGTTACTTCAATTCCCCAAATCGTCCGTAAAGAGGTAATAATATATTCGTTATACCGATCAACTTCACTCAATTCCTCAATTTCGAAAAACTGCTCATTCCGGTTAATCAACTGAACGTATTCCGGATTACTCCTTATGTTCCACTGTCGGGACTTTCCGTCGTAGCTATGAGCGGCTGGCCCGATACCCAAATATTTTTGCCCTTTCCAATAAGCCGAATTGTGGCGTGAATAAAAACCTCCCTTAGCGAAATTACTCACTTCATAATGTTCGTAACCAGCTTTCTTTAATGCCTTGATGAGATATTCATACTGCCCGAGACTAACTTCATCCGGAACCTCACTTAATTTTCCGTCCTTTAACCGTTGATACAACACCGTTCCCGCATGGTAAGTAAGATGATATGCGGACAGATGTTCCACATCCAAATCTATCACCATATCAACTGAACGCTCCCAGGCTTCTTTACTTAAACCGGGAATACCGTATATCAGATCAACCGAGATATTCTGAAATCCCGCTTCTCTGGCCAGCAAAACAGATCTTATTGCCTGTTGCGCATCATGACGCCGATTTAAATACTTCAGAATTTCCCCATCGAAACTCTGTGTTCCGATGCTCAACCGGTTAAAACCTGATTTCTGTAAATCAAACAAATACTTTTGATCTAAATCATCAGGATTAGCCTCAAGTGTCCATTCCGCATCTTCATTAACTTCGAATATATGCCTCACCAAATTTTGAGTTTTCGTCAGGTATTCAAGATCCAACAGCGACGGTGTCCCGCCCCCAAGATAAACAGTATCGACTGCTTCTGGACCTAAATAATTCTTCCTGAGGGAAAGCTCTTTAAATTCTGCTTCCATAACACCAGGTAAGTCCGCCAGGCGGCAACTGGTATGGAAATCGCAATAATGACAATGTGTTTTACAGAAAGGTATGTGAAAGTATATGCCCGCCATTTTTGTATATTCGCAATTCAATCTAAATCAAAATGCAAAAGTACATTAAAATTATTGCCTGGTTTGTTGTTATTCTTTACCTAAGTTTAACTCCGTCCGCCGAAATTCCCAAGCTGTCGATATTATCCCTACCTGGTTTCGATAAGTTCGTTCATTTCACGATGTATTTCGTTATGTCCCTGCTTCTTGCAGTATATTTTTCCCAATTCAAAAAATATTCCAACAGGAAAATTATTCTCACTAATGCCTTCCTGCTAATCGTTGTAGGAGGCCTGCTTGAAATTCTTCAATACGAGTTACCCATCAACCGCGATTGCAGTTGGGGCGATTTCTTCTTTAATACCATGGGGGCCATAGCCGGTACGCCGTTTTACCTGTACTGGCTGAAGAATACATTTGTCGGTAAATGGTTGAGTTAGAATTTCATATTGCCAGGAAAACCGTCTGCTTCAGAAAGTAAATCAGAAATCATTTTCTCTTTAAATGTGAGTATCAGTTGTTTTCGGATATCGGAATAACTATCGTGAAGTGCACAAACGTGAGATGCTTCCCTACGCCCATCACAAGTATCATCGGAAAGCGCACAACTTTCAAACAATTCTTTTCCATCAATAATTTCGACCACTCTATATAACGAAATTTTATCCGGTGGAGCCGCTAGCGCAAAACCACCGTTAGGCCCTTTATTGGAAACCAATACATTGAAACGCGCTAATTTCTGAAGAATTTTACTTAAAAAGGGCGCTGGTATTTGTAACTCTTCTGCCAGGACTTTAATTCCACACTTCTGATTTTCATTATAATTTGCGGCCATATAAATGACTGAGCGAACTGCATATTTACACGTCTTTGATAACATCATCCGTTTTTACATTTTATTTTCCATTGCCGCGAAAAGGAGAGCTCTTCAAAAGTCGGCATCGATTTCTTTCTACCCATTAAGTTTTTTCCTGTTAACGAAATAGCTGAATTTTTTAAACAACCTTGTGTCAGGTCCATCAGTTTTCGGTTATAGCTAATGTATTCAAAAAATTTCATTCCTGTATCCCATCGCCAATCATTCCCCCCTTTTTCGTTTGTTAGTTTTCGGTTTAAAAGTAATAATCTGGGCAATGGAATCATAACGGGGCAAACTTCTTCACATTTTCCACACTGCGTACAGGCAGAACTAAGATGACCAAACTCTTTAAAATTGGTCATGTAAGGTGTAATAACAGAGCCAATAGGCCCACTATAAACTGTATTGTACGTATATCCACCAACTACTTTATAAATCGGACAAGCATTTAAACAAGCGCCGCATCGGATGCATTTTAATGCTTGCCAATGCTCATCCGTATCCAACAACGACGAGCGTTTGTTATCAATTAAAATAATAAACTGCTTCGTAGGTCCATCCTTTTCATTATCCTTCCCTGGACCGCTAAAAATCGTGTTGTACGCCGAAATTTTTTGCCCGGTTCCATGTCCAGCCAGCAAAGGCCAAATAAATCCCAGTTCTTTCATTGATGGAATGAGCTTCTCAATTCCGGAAATAACGATGTGCACTTTTGGAAAAGAAGTACTCATTACGGCATTTCCTTCATTTTCAGTTAACGCTACACTTCCATTTTCAGCAATAAGAAAATTAGCGCCGGTAATGCCGGCACCCGCTTGCTGATACTTAATACGTAGCTTTTCCCTGACAAAGTCCGTCAGTTCAACAGGAGTAGAATTGAGCGGTGTCTGAAAATGTTCATGAAAAAGCACTGCTACATCTTCTTTTGATTTATGCATAGCCGGTGTTACGATATGAAAAGGTGGTTCACCAGCAGTCTGAACGATAAATTCCCCTAAATCAGTTTCCTGACTTACCATACCCAGTTTTTCCAACTCTTCATTTAAATGAATTTCCTCGCTGAGCATGGATTTACTTTTAACTACCAATTTTACCTCCTCATCCAAAAGTATATTAGTAATCAACTGAATGGCTTCTTCTTTGTCATTCGCCCATAAAACCTGACTTCCATTTTTAGTAGCGTTTTCTTCAAATTGAACAAGAAAATCGTCAAGCTCAGAAACAACCGTATCCTTTACATCCGAAGCTCTTTTTCTGAGCGCTGTATGATTGTAAAAACGATTAATTCCCGTATGAAACGCTTTATCATACTGTTGAATATTGTACTTCAGCTTTTTCCTTAAATCCACATTATCGACAGCAATTTCAGAATCGATAATAAAGCGTTTTTTCTTCTTCATGGTAACATATTATATTATTGACTGAACATTTTCATTTCACTACTTTTCCAACCGAAAAATAACTGACTATAAAAACAAAAAACCAATTACAAATGGGATTTTAAACACATATTAACAATGTTAATAAACTCGCAAAATTCTGTTTTTCATATCACTTTTCAAATCAAACCACCAAAAACTGATTCATATACCGAAATAAATGTTTCAATCATGTTAAGAAATAAAAACAAAATCTGAAAAATAATTTTGGTGAATAGAAAATTAATTTCATTAAAACGGCCCATTGTAAGATCCAAAAAACTTAGCAATCAATTTCACTCAAAAAAATCAACTACTTTTACACAGAATTAACATCTTCCAACAAAACAAACAGCTATTCACAAAACGATCTTAACAAGCTGTTGAAATCCTCTTAAATTACTGAATAATACAACAAAGTTATGTTTATTACTTGTCAGGATTGGAAAAACGGGGGTTAATAAGGACTATTCATAGAAAAGAAATACGAACTTATGACCATTATAAACCGCATATCATTAACATCATTATTTTTAATTTTTAATCTTATATTAAATAATACTAAATGAAGATGTCTGTTCTGATTTGTTTATTTCTCTGCAATTAGATTTATAGGTATAGGCGTTTAGACATCCCAGGTTAATCAACTGATTGTAAGCGAATAGGCTTAGAATAAACCATCCTTCTTATGAGTACATCGAAGATTGTCTCCATATTTGATCGTCTATTGTGCCTAAAATGAAACTCATCAAGGTATCCTTGAAGTCGTTCTTCACTGCAATGTTGGTGAATTCCTCTTAGCCATCCCTTTATATTCATAATGTGAAAATGGAGATCTGGAAAATTTTTGCCCTTCTCTGATTTCATTTGTTCCATATTTGGGTAATCTTTTTTTAGAGGAATATATCCTTTCCATACATCAGTGACGATTTTTGCATCCTTGCTAATGTATGTTTCAAAAAATGGTTTAAACGAAGTATTCGAAGCATCGCTGATAACTTGGGCGTAAGCACGTCCAACCCCGCCTTTGACTATTTCTAAGGCAACAATGACAAGCTTTTTATCCCCTTTACTCCGGCCTGGTTTTCCTTCTTCTGGTCCGCCGATATAGAATTCATCTACATGAACTATCCCGTTGATAGGATGCAATTTACTGCTTTGCATAGCTTGTTGGATTTTCCATTTGAATTCCCAACAAGTCTTCTGACGAAGTTCAAACTCTCGAGATAATTCCAACGAAGACATTCCTTTCTTCTTTGTACTTATTTTGAATGCTATGTGAAAAGCCAGTAGTAATGGGAATTTACATTTATCAAACTGAGTCCCGGCTGTTGGACTTTCATCATATTTACATTTCATACATCGTCTTGAAAATGGCTTAACGCCTTTGCAGTATTTTGTATGGCCACATTTTTTACAATGGAATTCTGTTTCGTTCCACTTGATCCCTGCCAAGTACCGATAACAATCTTCATCTGTCGAAAATGTTTTATTGAATTTAATTGAGTTCACTCCTTTAAATTGATTTCTTTCATTCATGCTACAAAAGTAGCCATTATTAATTTATTGGGCGGTCTAAACGCCTATACCTATAGATTTATTTGCAGTACAACTTTGAAAATAATTTGAATTCAAAGGGTATCCTTTTAGATAAAAATAGTACTAATATGTAAACGGATTTTTTTTTAAACTCTGCTGATTTGAAAATTGAAGATAGAAATAAAGAAGGGCTGTCCATACTGCTGGTAGAAGATAATTTTCTAAATCAGAAAATTACTACTTACAATTTGCGTAAGTATAACCACAAGGTTTCTATTGCTAATAACGGACTGGAAGCGGTGAATCTTTTCAAAGAAAAGAAATTTGATTTGATTCTGATGGATATTATGATGCCGGTGATGGATGGATTGGAAGCAACCAGGGAGATTAGAAAAATTCAAAAAACGGACAAGCTAAACGAATATACTTCAATCATTGCTGTTACCGCCAATACGCTAGATAATGATCGGGAAAAATGCCTTTCGTGGGGAATGGATGAATTTATTGCCAAGCCTTTTGATATGAATCAGCTCAATGAGATTTTGATGAACCTTAAGATTGTCTGATTATTGTTTTCCTCCCTTCATTCACTAACTTTACCTGGTAAAGAATTCCTTATATTATGAGCGACTTCATTGATCTCAGGGGCAATCAGGTTTCTGAAACTGAACGTGAATTTGATAACCAGTTACGTCCGCTTCGTTTCGAGGATTTTAAAGGACAGGCTAAGATTGTTGGAAACCTTCAGGTATTTGTCAAGGCTGCGCTCATGCGGGGTGAAGCTCTCGATCATGTCTTGCTTCACGGCCCTCCAGGATTAGGAAAAACTACACTCTCAAATATTCTGGCTAACGAACTGGGAGTTAATTTAAAATTGACGTCCGGCCCGGTATTGGATAAACCGGGCGATTTAGCCGGATTGCTGACCAACCTGGAAACAAACGATGTGCTTTTTATTGACGAAATACACCGGTTAAGTCCTGTTGTGGAAGAATATCTGTATTCAGCAATGGAAGATTACCGGATTGATATCATGATCGATAAAGGTCCCAGCGCCCGTTCCATTCAGCTGGAATTAAATCCGTTTACATTAATTGGGGCGACCACCCGGTCGGGGTTACTAACTAGCCCGTTACGTGCACGTTTTGGAATCAATTCTCATCTGGAATATTACGATACGGAAATTCTGACGGGTATTGTTGAACGTTCTGCTTCTATTCTGAATGTTCCTGTTAATCGTGATGCTGCAGTTGAAATAGCCTCACGAAGCCGTGGTACGCCGCGAATCGTGAACGCTCTCCTTCGGCGGGTACGTGACTTTGCCATGGTGAAGGGAGATGGCAAAATAGATATCGAAATTACGCGTTTTAGCCTGGAGGCCCTCAATATTGACAAACATGGCCTGGATGAAATGGATAATCGTATTTTGACGACTATTATCGATAAATTTAATGGTGGCCCGGTTGGAATCAGTACCATTGCTACTGCAGTTGGTGAAGATGGCGGAACTATTGAGGAAGTATATGAACCTTTCCTGATTAAGGAAGGATTTTTAAAACGTACACCCCGTGGAAGGGAAGCGACAGAGCACGCTTATCATCACCTGGGAAGATCAAAAATTGACGGAGATAATCCATCTCTGTTTTAAAATAAAAAGGCCGGTACAAATGAAGTACCGGCCTTTCTTTTATTTTTTTCCCTTCAACTATTTCTTCACAGGGACAATTTCGAAAAGTTTTGGCCACAGTTTTCCGGTTACGTAAATGGCATTGGTTTTGGCATCCCAGGCTATTCCATTCAATACATCAATCGGTTTATTTTCATTGCGGTACATCACACTGAGTAATCCGGTTAAATGAATTCTTCCAAGTACTTTTCCATTGTTCGGGTCAATTCTGACAATCGTATTCGTCGTCCAGACATTGGCCCAAATTTCACCGGTAATGTATTCCAACTCATTAAGGTATTTAATGGGACCTTTGTTGTCGTAAACACTGAGATTTTTTACAACCTGAAGATTTTCAGGGTTGAGAAAACGGAGGTTTTCTGTTCCGTCACTCATAATGAGATTCGTTCCATCGTTGGTCAATCCCCACCCTTCTTTAGAGTCGTAATGCCACTCTCCGGTTTTGTCAAATGTTTTTACATCGTAAATAAAGCCGGTTTGTGCCTTGTAGGTAAGCTGGTAAAGTTTGTTGTTCAAAATGGAAATTCCTTCACCAAAGTATTTACTGTCCAGCTTCTTTTCCTGTATAATTTTTCCGGTTTTCATAATTTGTTTGGCAATTACCGATTGTCCTTTTTCCCCGGTCCCTTCGTACAAATAACCGTCGTGAATTAGTAAACCTTCAGTGAAAAATTTGGTGTTGTGAGGATAAGTAGCGGTAATTTCATACGTGTATTCAACCGGTTTGGTATCGGAAACAATGGTAAAATCGGAATAATTTTCACCCGTAACGCTGTCAGTTTTGATGGCGGTAACTTTTATGGAATGTTTTCCCATCGACATTTGGTCAGTTGCTACTTTAATTTCGTTTTCCAACGTTTTTCCGCTGAAGTAACTATTTCCGTCAACCTCTACAGTTATGTTCTGGATGGTACCGTTTTTTACATTGGTTTTTGTTTGAATGGTAATGGGGGTCCCCTGTGGATATAATTTGCTTTTGGGCAAAATATCGATAGCTGTTACCGGTTTTCGGGAACGCTTTGGTGTACTCGAACATTGAAGCAAAAGAATTCCCGTTAATGACAGGAAGAATGTGAGAACAGCTAACTTTTTCATCATATCAACTGGTAAACAAACAACGAAATTAAAAAATGGTATGGTTAGCGGCAAATTTTCAAATTTTTCGGCAGTTATTAACAATTTTGTCAGATTTATTAAAATTGCTTCACGTGGAACGCTCGTGTATGCTGCTTTTCACGATAGTGAGTAACCCCCAAATGTGGTGAACAAGATCTTCAACGTAGCATTTATAAAAAAAATGTTCCTTTCCGTCAAAGGCCCTCCTATGTATACCGGGTAACCTTATATTTGTAAAAATAAATAATGCATCGTTAATAAAGCACCGATTTGAGCGCACTGAAAAAACTGGCCGGAGAAACCGTCATTTATGGTGGTTCGAGCATCATAGGACGATTTCTTAACTGGTGGTTGGTTCCCTTTTATACCCGGATGTTTCTTCCGGAACAATATGGCATTGTCAGTAACGTGTATGCCTACGTGGCATTCTTACTGATTCTGCTCACCTACGGAATGGAAACTTCTTTCTTCCGCTTTGCCGGGAAAAGTAAAAAGCCTGACGAAGTTTATAGCACAACACTCATTTCATTACTGGTCACATCGATTTCTTTTGTGCTGGCTGTTTATGTCTTTTCAGAAAATATAGCCGACTGGATGGAATATCCCGGTCATCCGGAATATATCCGTTGGATGGGATTGACAGTAGCGCTCGACGCATTTACCTCCATTCCGTTTGCTCGGCTTCGCCTCAATAGCCGTCCGGTTCGCTTTGCTTTTGTGAAGCTGGCCGGAATATTTGTCAACATCGGTTTGAATATTTTCCTGATTTATTACTGCCCGAAAATTATCGATGGAAATCCCGATTCCATTTTCAGGTACATTTACAATCCTCATATCGGAATTGGGTATGTGTTCATCTCGAACCTGGTTTCATCGGCTGTTATGGTGCTGTTGCTTTTTCCCGATTTCATCGGAAAGAAAATGGTATTCGACAAGCAATTATTGCTGCAGATGCTTCGGTACGGCTGGCCCTTACTTATTGTCGGTTTGGCCGGAATGGCAAATCAGAATATTGAAAAAATATTGATGCCGAAATTGTTACCGCCATCAGTAGATGGTTTGAAACAATTGGGAATTTATGCGGCCAACTTCAAACTGGCTGTGCTAATGAACCTGTTTATTCAGGCATTCCGTTATTCGTTCGAACCGTTTTTCTTTTCCCACTATAAAGGAGAAGATTCGAAAATGACCTATGCATTGGTGATGAAATATTTTGTCATTTTCGGATTGACCATTTTTTTAGGGGTGATGCTTTATATTGGTATAGCAAAATATTTTATTGGTTCCGGTTATTACGAGGGTTTGAAAATTGTTCCATTCATTTTAATGGGATATTTCTTTCAGGGAATATTTTATACCCTCTCGCTTTGGTATAAGCTGACCGATAAAACGAGTTACGGCGCTAAGCTGGCGCTTTTGGGGGCCGTTGTTACTATTGGATTGAACGTGATGTTTATTCCGGTGTTGGGATATATGGCTTCAGCGTTGGCATTTTTGGCAGCCTCGGTTGTAATGACTGTTGCTTCTTATTTCCTTGGGCAAAAGCACTTTCCGGTTAAATATGATCTGAAGCGGGCGGCACTTTATTTTGTCGTAGCACTTGTTCTTTATTTCATTGGAGTGAACATCAACGTATCGAATGTTATCATTCATTATGTGCTTCGGACAATTGTCATTCTATTTTTCCTGGGATTTGTTGTTGTAAAAGAAAAAAAAGAGTTGAAACGTTTGTTTGTTTAGGACTTGGCAGGGCAAAACATTTTTTAACTAATTCGTTTCGCTTAAGTTTTATATCTTAGCGGGTTAAATACCGAAATGAACATATGGAAGTGAAAATTGTCAATCATTCAGGGCACCCTCTGCCACATTACAGTACCGGGCATTCGGCTGGTATGGATTTGAGGGCCAGCCTGAAACAAGATATTCTATTAAAACCTCTTGAACGTGCGCTTGTTCCCACCGGCCTTTATATTGAACTTCCGGTAGGATACGAAGCACAGGTCCGACCACGCAGCGGTCTTGCTTTGAAAAATGGTATTACCGTTTTGAATTCTCCCGGTACCATTGATGCTGATTATCGTGGTGAAATCCGGGTTGTCCTCATCAATCTTTCCTCCGAAGAATTTGTTATTTCCGATGGCTATCGTATTGCACAGATGGTGGTGGCCCAACACGAAAAAGTAGAATGGGTGAAAGTGACTGAATTGGTTGAAACAGCTCGCGGTGAAGGCGGATTCGGGCACACCGGGAAATATTAAATTATACATAGGCACACGGTGCTGTTAATTAACACCATGATTAGAAAAAATACGATTACCTATTGGGTTTTGTTTCTGTCCCTTGTTGGGTTGTCATCTTGTACAACAACGAAACAAGTGGCACAAAAGGCTCCTGAAAAACAGGTGGCACAGGGAACAACCCAGGTTACCAAAGACCAGAATCGGGAATTTCAATATTTGTTAATTGAAGGGTTAAAGCAGAAAGCATTGGGAAATATTGATAAAGCCATCCCGATTTTCTCGCGTTGCCTCGAAATCGATCCTACTTCTTCGACGGCCATGTTCGAACTGGCAAATATCCATATTGCCAAGGGCGATTTTACCAGCGCCATGTTGCTGCTCGAAAAGGCAGTTGCCAATAATCCCGAAAACGAATATTATCACTTAATGCTGGCGCGCGTTTATCAACAAAACAAACAGTTTGATAAAGCGGCAGATCAGTATGGACAACTGGCGGTTCTTTTCCCCGGGAACGATGATTACAAATACTATCACGCTTCCCTGCTGGCACAGGCCGGTAAGTACGAAGATGCACTGAAAGCATTTGATGTACTTCAGCAATCGACTGGCCCGCTGGAACAAATTGCGGTGGCGAAACAGCAGCTTTATCTCAAAATGGGAAAAAAGAAAGAAGCATTTGATGAAATTGAAGGATTGATTAAAACCAATCCGAAAGATACCCGCTACTATGGTTTGTTGGCCGATATGTACCTGGCCGATGGGGATAGCGCGAAAGCACTGGAGAATTACCATAAAATTTTGAAAATCAGTCCGGACAATGGTTTCGTGCAAATTTCACTGGCCAATTTTTATCGCGAAAGCGGAAAACCGGATGAAGCGTACAAGCATTTGTTATTGGCATTCAAAAATCCGAATCTGGACGTGGATACCAAGATCCAGATGTACGCGATGCTGATTCAGAAGGACAATCGGAAAGTAAGCGATGAGCAAGAGCTTGAGTTGCTGAAGGCAATGATGAATGCCAACATGGATGATGAGCGTCCGCGTGCGATGTTTGTCGATTACCTCATTCAGCAGAATAAGATTGAAAAGGCACGCGACGAGATGCGTATTGTGGTGGGAATGAACAAGGACAATATTCAATACTGGCAACGACTACTGTTCCTCGATAATAACCTGCAGGACTGGAAGGCTATGTACACCGATGGTGACGATGCCCTTAAATATTTTCCCAGTCAACCGCTGCTTTATGTAATGAAAGCGGTTGGTGCCTTACAGATGGAAAAATATAAGGACGTTATTTCTATTTTAGACAAGGGACAGCAGTACGTAGGCGATAATAATCAGGTAAGCTCACAGTTTTACATGTACCGTGCGGAAGCGCTTTACAAAATGAAGAAACTAAAGGAGGCGTATGCTATGTTCGATAAAGTGGTGCAGCTCGATCCGACCAACTACACCGCGATGAATAATTACGCGTACTATCTTTCATTGAGAAACGACAGCTTGCAATTGGCGGAAAAGTTGAGTGGTAAGGTTGTCCAGGCAAATCCTGATAATGCAACCTTTCTGGATACTTATGCCTGGGTGCTTTTCAAGAAAAAAGATTACAAGTTGGCTAAATTTTATATGGAGTCAGCAATCCGGAACGACGACGATAAAAATCCGGTATTGCTCGAGCACTATGGCGATATTCTTTATTTTCTTAATGAAAAAGACAAAGCTTTGGAAAATTGGGAAAAGTCGGAAAAAATGGGAAATGGCTCACCTATGCTGAAAGAGAAAATTGAGAAGAAAACCTACATCGAAGAAAATCCGAATTGACTGTGTTAAAGATTAGCAGGAGAGTTGTATTCCGTTTTATTTGGGTGAGCATTATAGCAATACTTTTATTTTCATGTAAATCGACTGAAAAAGTTACAACGGCTACGAAGATTAGACACATGAGCTGCGGGCGTATTCTGAAAAACGTTTCAGTGAATGAGCCATCTTATGAAACAATGGCTGTTAAACGAGTCTCAGTTAATGTGAAAGCGCAAGGTAAAAGCCATTCGTTGAGGGCTTCGTACCGAATAAAAAGGGACAGTGTTATACAGATTAATGCACAAAAAGCTACCATTCCGGTAGGTAAACTCGAAATTATCCCCGATACCTTCCGGGCGGTTTATTATATCAACAAAGCGTATTACGAAGGCGCTTTGAATTATTTATCAAAGCGGTTGGGAATGGACATTAGCTTTGATATGTTCGAAGCAATTTTTACCAATCAGCTCTTTTCCTTTCGGAATGATCCGAAAGACCGCGATTTTCGTGATTTTCATTGTACAATTGATGACGGAATGTACCGGATTTCGTCGATGAAAGATCGAAAGTTGCGGAAGGTTATCCGGAAGGAGGAAAAACTGGAACGATACCGAAACCGCTTTGATGAAGAACATTTAATAAGGCAGGACATCTATGTGGATCCCGACAGATTTGTGATACGAAAACTGGTGTTCAACGATATCGACTATAACCGTACCATGAGCCTGGATTTTTCCCATTTCGAAAAGATCGATGGCCGATGGTTTCCGGAGGAAATCCGTATCAACTATACAGGTAAGGAAAATTACGAGGTAAAAGTTAAACTTAGCCGTATTTCGTTTGATCAGCCTGAATCGTTTAAATTTAGAGTTCCATCGAAATACAAACAAATGTTGCTGAACTAATCCATGAAAAGGTGTACTGGCATTTTGATAGCTTTGTTTTTTGTGTTGGCAGGGGTCACATCGGCTTCAGCTCAGTCGCTTTCTGAGCTTCGGAAGAAAAAACAAAAAACGGCCGAAGAGATCAAGTATACCAATCAATTACTGGAAGAAACCAGCAAGCACGCGCAAACTTCGCTTAACCGGTTGGCCCTGTTAAACAGGCAAATCAAGTTACGTGCACAACTGATTGGTGAAATCAACGGTGAAATTGCTTACCTCGACAGTTCCATTTCCGATAATGCCTACGTTGTACACAGCCTGACTTCTGATTTGAAGAAGATCCGGGACAACTATGCTCAGATGATCCGGTATGCCCGGAGGAATGCTGATGCCAACAGCAAGCTTTTGTTTCTGTTGTCCGCCGAGGACTTCAACCAGGCTTACAAACGGTTTCTTTATTTGCGACAGTACGCCGATTATCGGAAAAAGCAGGTGGAAGCAATCGTTGCGGTGAAAAATATTTTGGACAGTAAACTGGCTGATTTGGAAAAACGCCGCAAAGAGAAGGAAGAGATGTTGGAGCAAAAACGGGACGAATCAAAGCAAATACGCCAGCAAAAAAGTCAGCAAAACCAGTATTATGCTAACCTTCAGAAAAAGCGGCGCGATTTAAAGAAGAAGTTGGAGCAGCAACGTAAGGTTGAGCAACGTCTTCAAAACGAAATTGAGCGTATCATCGCTGAAGAGGCTAAAAAAAGTGCAGCCAAAAAACAAAAGGGCTTTAGTTTAACGCCTGCTGAAAAAGAACTGTCGGACGATTTTGGCAAAAACATGGGACGTTTCCCCTGGCCGGTTGACCGTGGCCTGATTACAGAAGAGTTTGGTGAGCACCCGCATCCGGTATTGAAGCGTGTAATGGTGCGAAATAACGGTATTGATATTACAACAAGTGCTGGCGAAAAAGCGCGGGCGATTTTCAGAGGGACTGTTTCGCGGGTGGTGGCTATACCGGGCGGTAACATGGCCATAATTATCCGCCATGGAAATTACCTTACCGTTTATTCGAACCTGAGTGATGTGTTTGTCCGTGTAGGACAAAAAGTGGAAACGAAACAGGAAATCGGGAAAATATACACCGATCCGGGAGATAATAAAACTGTTCTGAAGTTCCAGCTTTGGCACGAGAACAAAAAGCAAAATCCAGAGGATTGGATAGTTAAAAAATAGCTGTCGTTTCATTTTATAAGTTGGCTACCCTTGTCAATCCGGGTAAATCCACAATTCGTATTTTTCTTCCGTGAAGCTCGATCAATTGGTCGTGTTTAAACTCAGAAAGAAGCCGAATAACCGATTCTGTAGCGGTACCAACCATATTGGCCAGTTCTTCCCGCGTAAGCGAAATTTGGAGTGTTTTATTGTCGTCCAGGTCGAAGTTGTCCTTCAGTAACAACAAAACTTCGGCAAGCCGCTCGCGAACCGTTTTCTGAGCGATATCCGTGATGAAATCGTTGGCATCTTTCAGCTCTGCGCAAACAATACGCAACATGGCAAGTGAAAACTTCGAGTTTTCGTCAATCAGATACAGCAAGGTCTTGTATGGAATGTGGCATAAAACGGCGTCTTCGATTACTTTGGCAGTCGTACATGCCGATTCCTGGCTCAGTAACGAACGATATGCAATGATGTCTCCCTTCTTTACAAAACGGATGATCTGCTCTTTGCCATCGATGCCGGTTTTATAAATTTTCAGAATCCCACGGGTGATGCAGTAAAATCCGGTCAACCGGTTACCTTCCCGATAGATTACGCTTCCCTTCTTGTAAAATGAACAGGTCTTTTCATAATTCAACCTTTCCATTTCGTCCGTCGTTAATGCCTGAAAGAAACGAAACTTGGAAAGATCGGCCTCCTCTTCTATGGGTTCATTATAATTTTTCATTCTGAAAATGCGATTGAATTGAATAGTTTTTAGATTTCGTAAATATACAATTTACGGTTCGAATAACTAAAAATGCTTGATTAATACTTAAAGCCTGATATCATGAAACATATGGTGGATTTAGCGTGGCATGAAAACATGTTTTTCGACACGGTTTTAGACGGACACCGCCTTTCGATTGATGCTTTGGAAGAAAACGGTGGCGCGGATAAGGGACCGCGGCCCAAGAAACTCATGCTATTGGCATTAGCAGGTTGCACCGCAATGGATGTCATTTCTATTTTACGAAAAATGAAAATGATACCCGATAAATTCAATGTTATCGTTGAAGCAGAAGTAACAGATGAACATCCGGAGAAATACGAATTGTCTGACTCATGGTTATACCGGTAATAGCGGTGAAGGTTTTTTTAACCTTTTTATATGATTCTGTTTCGTCGTACCTTTAATGAAAATAAAAACCACAAGGTATGCGAAAAGTGGCTTTAATTACCGGAAGTGCCAAACGTATCGGACGGGCTGTTGCTTTGCATCTGGCACAGTCAGGATGGGATTTGGCGCTTCATTTTCATCATTCGGAAACGGACGGGGCTGAATTAAAGAATGAGTTGAAACACATCAATCGTCACGGGACCTATCGTTTGTTTCAGGCCGATTTGAATCATGTTCCGGATGTCGAAAGTTTGATTTCCAACGTAATTAGTGTTTTTGCCCGGCTCGATTTGCTGGTGAACAATGCTTCCGTTTTTCAGACGGGAACGATAAAAGATACTTCTTCCATGTTATTGCAGCGAAATCTGCAGGTCAATTTTGTCGCTCCTTTCATTCTTACCCGCGAATTTGCCATTCACGCTGACAATGGCGTTATCGTTAATCTTGTCGACACCAGAATGAAGAAGAACTCCTTCTCGCATGCCGCTTACAGTTTGTCAAAGAAAGTGCTTTGGGAACTCACCCGGATGAGCGCTTTGGAATTGGCCCCGGCATTCCGGGTTAATGCCATTGCCCCCGGTGCTGTTCTTCCCCCGGAAGGAAAGGATGAAACTTACCTGGAGATGTTGGCCGGGTCAACTCCGATGAAAAAGGCAGCCGGTTTGAAGCCGGTTTTGCAGAGCCTTTCCTATATTCTGGAGAATGAGAACCTGACCGGGCAGGTTTTGTTTTGTGACAGTGGCGAGCAATTGCTTTAACTTTTCACTAATCATTTTGTTTTTGTTTATCGAAGTGCTATTTCTTAAGTTGCTAACTTATATGCTCCATTTTATGGCCCTGATACGCATTAAAGATTTGCTGATACGAACCATTATCGGATTTAATCCCGACGAGCGCAAAAATCGTCAGGACGTGCTGATTAATATCGAGATAGAAGTCAATACCCGGAAAGCAATAGAAACCGATGAATCAGAAGGTATTTACGATTATAAAGCGATTACCAAGCAAGTGATAAGCCTGGTACAGGAGAGCGAGTTTAATTTGCTGGAACGGCTAACGCACGAAATTCTCACACTCATTATGAACGACAAACGGGTAATGCGCGCCAGGGTGGAAGTGGACAAACCCCACGCGTTGCGATTTGCCGAATCGGTTTCTGTTGTAATGGAGGAACAGAGATGAGTGATAAAAACACCTGTGTGATTGGCGTCGGTTCCAATATTCAACCAGAAGAGAATATCCGGGAAGCGCTTCGCATTTTGGAAGAGGAACAAACACTTCTGTCTGTTTCAGCCATGGTACAAACCGAGCCCATTGGAGTTAAAAAGCAGCCCTCGTTTATTAACGGAGCGGTTAAGATTTCCACTTCGATGAACCAGGAAGAATTATCGACTTACCTGAAAAATATTGAAGATCGGTTGAAACGGGACCGCTCACAGCCCCGCTTCGGATCCAGAACCATCGACCTTGATGTAGTTGTGTGGAACGGTAAAGTAGTCGATCGCGATTATTATTCCCGTGAATTTTTAAAGAACGCCGTCGACGAAGTGCTCTGAATCAAAACCAATCTTTAATTTTCTAGCTCAGAAAAGCAGCCGCTTTACTGAATACCTGCCGGAAACGCTCATCTACATCCTTCGCTATATCGTTGTTACTTACCGGGAAAGGATTTTCGTGACTATACGGGAATGGAAAATCAAGTACCTCCATGGGAACCGGTACGTTGCCCTTTCTTCCGTGTAGTGTCCGATCGATGGCATCGGGTGGCATAACTTTATCTTTTTCCAGGGCGATTGAATAAATCTGGTGGTTGTATTTTTTGAAGAAATGCTCCCTTTTTCGTTGCTTTTTTTCAATTCGCAACATGGTCACAAATGATTTCCACATCTCGCGAAAGCGAAGAATACCGTACATTTTCAAGATGGCACGTATTTCCCGGTTTCGTTTGTAGAAAAACATCTGACGCAAGGAGAGAAATGCCTGGTTGTCCATGATGTATTTCGACGCTCCGTTCATCTGGTCGAAAGTCGGGCCACCGCAAAACATAAATAACCGCGCATCCTTCAGCAAGCCTTTCGGGTTGGAGAGAAAAAGGATTTCCGACAAGAATGCCCCGATGGAATAGGCAAAGAAATCAACTTTTGTTCCTTCCGGAAAGAGTTCATGTTTTCCCTTCGTTATTTGTTTCAGCAAACTGACGACATCCTGATAACTTTGTGCTCCGGATAGAAAGAATTGCTCAGGACACTCGTCCAGCCGCGTACTTAAGGCTGCATTGGCGAA
Organism: Prolixibacter sp. SD074; assembly: GCF_009617895.1. Lineage (NCBI taxonomy): Bacteria > Pseudomonadati > Bacteroidota > Bacteroidia > Marinilabiliales > Prolixibacteraceae > Prolixibacter > Prolixibacter sp. SD074. Next base: position 3,138,469 of record NZ_BLAW01000001.1, on the reverse strand, counting down.
CGAAATCTCTTTCTGCCCGGCGGTTGTGGTTTTACGTTCTTTCACTACGGAACTCATTTCTCTTGGATTCGTCCACTTTTTCGGGGAGCGGTTCATGTGAAATGCGATGGGAAACAGAATGACAGCTTTCCCGGTATGTTCGGCCAAATAATTTGCCCATGAAAAATACTTGTCCCAGGTCCGTTCATTCAACCCATGCAGCAACAAAATGGCTTTGTTCTGTATTCTTTTTTCTTCGGGAAGGAAAACAGGATACCAAAACTGGTCATTTCCCGGATAACTGTGCGCCAGTAACTCATCATGATTGGACTGTGAAGCCGGTAATATATCCTTCCAGCTACGTTTTTTCCTGAATTCCGAGTGAAATTGAAAATTCCGAATGCTTATCCGGCTACCTTCTAATTGAATTTTCGGCGCATCTGCTACAAATTTTGCTGCAATCATCTGTTGCATTTCGGTATACTCCCTACCCATGGAATTTTTATTGGGATTGATAATTTGTATTTTCAATGGCAAGGTAGGTCGATATTCAGGCTTCGGCCTAATGATTTTGCCCCTTTGCCACGAATGCTTCCGATTTGGTATGGAATCTTCATTTTGGGGATGAAATTTCGTATTTAGGGATAAAAATCGGAGCAGATTGGTTGTACTTATTCTTATCTGAAGCGGCCGCCATTTTCAAATTTTGCGGATTTGTCGCGGAAGTGTAGTTTTGAATGAAAATTCGAATGGAATGCTGCCTGATTCGAATATGTCGGTTGAAAATATGTTTACGTTTATCAGCGTAATAAATTAGTATTACCTTCCATTTATGGAAAGATCCGGAAACATACCTGAATATTTTATCAGTAAGCGAAATATCTATGTTCAGATAGTTTTTACAACGGTCTTTGCATACGCTTTCATTAATATTTATGAGCCATTTGGAGCATCTCACTGGTATGCCATTACCAGGTGGCAGTTTTTGCTTTACTCCGGGTTGTTGGTTTTATTGGGAATGGTGGTGGTGATCGTTAGCCGGGCCATCATGTACCAGATCAATAAAGTGCGGCCGGTTTCCATTTTACAGTACAGTTTAATGGTGGCCGGTGAAATCATTATCATGGCCGCTTTTTTTGCATTCATCGAGGATTATGCGCTCGACGATTCGCGCAGTTACGTTGAACTTTGGTTTATTGCCATTCAAAATACGGCACTTATTCTCTTAATTCCCTATCTGATTAGTTGGCTCTATTTTGCTTTTCAGGAAAAGAAAATTAAGCTTGAAAATCTCACCTTCGATTACTTTCGGAAACCGGTGATTGATTTTATTTCCTTTCGGGATGAAAATGCGGTGATGCGCCTAAGCCTGAAAAGAAGTGATGTGCTTTTTCTCGAAGCCAGCGAAAATTACGTGCTGGTTCACTACCGTGTCCGGAATGAAATTAAACAATACCTGCTACGAAACAGCCTGAAAAAGCTCGAAAAGGAGATGAAAGCTCACCATATTTTGCGTTGTCACCGTTCCTACATGGTAAATATCGGGCAGGTGAAAATGATGCAAAAAGGAAAGAAGGGGCTGGAGCTTCATTTGTCGGGACCTGAAAATGTAGTTATCCAGGTTTCCAAAACTTACGAGCCGGTTATTATTGCCGAACTCGATCGGTTACCTGGTTCCGGCCGCTCCTGATGAATTTTATCATAATGTACCCATTGTGTAAAAGTCACTCCAGTGAAAATTTTCCTATATTTGTAGACTTTTAAAAACCGGAGGTTTTCAATCATTATGACGAGAAAATTCAGGGAATATAAGGAGCTTGATCTATCGCAAATAAACAAGGATATCCTGACCTATTGGGAGCAGGACGATACATTCCATAAATCCATGTCGGCCCGCGAAGGACGTCCGACGTTCGTGTTCTACGAAGGTCCGCCTTCGGCTAACGGTCAACCGGGAATTCACCATGTTATGGCCCGGGCTATCAAAGATGTATTTTGCCGCTACAAAACACAACAGGGTTACCTGGTAAAACGGAAAGCCGGATGGGACACCCATGGACTTCCGGTTGAGCTGGGCGTGGAAAAAATGCTGGGCATTACCAAAGAGGACATTGGCAAAAGTATTTCGGTTGAGGAGTATAACGCTGCCTGCCGCAAGGAGGTGATGAAATACACCGACGTGTGGGAAGATTTGACCCGCAAAATGGGTTACTGGGTGAACATGGACGATCCATACATCACGTACGATAACCGTTACATTGAAACGCTCTGGTGGTTGTTGCGCCAATTGTACGACAAAGGTTTGTTGTACAAGGGCTACACGATCCAGCCATACTCACCTGCTGCCGGAACCGGATTGAGTTCACACGAGTTGAACCAGCCCGGTTGCTACCGCGATGTGAAGGATACGACTTGTGTGGCTCAGTTTAAAGTTGTTCGCGATGAACAGTCGGAAAAATTTTTTGCTGGTGCCGATACGGATTTGTTCTTCCTGGCCTGGACCACCACACCATGGACTTTGCCATCCAATACGGCTCTGGCTGTTGGAGAGAAAATCCGGTATGTCCGGGTGAAAACGTTTAATCCGTATACCGGAATTCCGGTAACGGTTATACTGGCCAAGGATTTGGTGAGAAGCTATTTCCCTGAGAAAAACGAAGAACTTGCGCTGGAAGATTATCAGCCCGGCGACAAAAAGATACCTTTCGAAATTACAGCCGAATTTACCGGCGCTGATTTGGAAGGAACCAATTACGAGCAGTTAATTCCGTGGGTAAAGCCAATGGGGGATGCCTTCCGCGTTATCACCGGTGATTTTGTTACCACGGCTGATGGTACCGGAATTGTGCACATCGCTCCTACATTTGGTGCCGATGACGACCGTGTTGCCAGGAAATCGGGTATTGCACCGTTGATCCTGATTGACAAAGAAGGGCGTCGTCAACCGATGGTCGACAAAAAAGGCCGTTTCTTCCGAACGGAAGACCTGGATAGCTCTTTTGTTGACGAATTCGTTTCTACTGATTTATATGCTGAATACGCAGGCCGCTATGTGAAGAATGCCTACGACGAGAGCCTGGATGACGATGATGCGACATTGGATGTGGATATTTCAGTCATGCTGAAGAAGGAAAATAAAGTTTTCCGTGTGGAAAAGCACGAGCATAGCTATCCGCATTGTTGGCGTACCGATAAGCCGGTCCTCTACTACCCGCTTGATTCCTGGTTCATCCGTACCACTGCGGTCCGCGATGATTTGATTGCGCTGAACAATACCATCAACTGGAAACCCAAATCGACCGGAACCGGCCGTTTTGGAAACTGGTTGGAAAACCTGGTTGACTGGAACCTTTCGCGTTCCCGCTACTGGGGAACACCGCTGCCTATCTGGCGTTCGGAAGATGGAGCTGATGAGAAGTGTATCGGTTCTGTCGAAGAACTTTACGGAGAAATCGAAAAGTCCGTTGCTGCCGGATTCATGGATAAAAATCCTTACGAAGGATTTGTTCCGGGCGATAACTCGAAAGAGAATTACGACAAAATCGATTTGCACCGTCCGTATGTGGACAACATCGTGCTGGTTTCTGCAAAAGGTGAAAAAATGTTCCGCGAGCCCGATCTGATTGACGTTTGGTTCGATTCGGGCGCCATGCCGTTTGCACAAATGCATTACCCGTTTGAAAACAAAGAGATTTTTGAACAGGTGTTCCCAGCCGATTTCATTGCAGAGGGTGTTGATCAGACGCGCGGATGGTTCTTTACATTGCATGCCATTGCAACGATGACGAAGAAGTCGGTTGCATTCAGGAATATTATTTCCAACGGCCTCGTTCTCGATGCCAAAGGAAACAAGATGTCGAAGCGGCTCGGCAATGCAGTCGATCCGTTTGAAGCGATAGAAAAATACGGTTCCGACCCATTGCGTTGGTATATGTTGACCAACTCGCAACCCTGGGACAACCTGAAATTTGATATTTCGGGAGTGGAAGAGGTACGTCGTAAGTTCTTCGGAACGCTGTACAATACCTATAGTTTCTTCTCGCTTTACGCGAATGTAGATGGCTTTACCTACAGCGAGCCGGACATGGCTGCAACCGACCGCCCGGAAATTGATCGTTGGATACTGTCGTTGCTGAACAGTTTGGTACTGGAAGTAAGTGATGCATTGGAAAGCTATGAGCCAACCCGTGCCGGACGCGCTGTTTCGGAATTTGTTACCGAGAATTTATCGAACTGGTACGTGCGACTGGGGCGAAAACGTTTCTGGGGTGGCGATTATGGTACCGATAAGATTTCGGCTTACCAGACGCTTTATACTTGTTTGGAAACGGTTGCCAAAATGGCCGCTCCTATCGCACCATTTTACATGGAACAGCTGTTCCGTGATTTAAATGCGGTAACCGGACGTGATGAAGATATCTCGATTCACCTGACCGAGTTTCCGAAGGCAGACAGTTCGCTTATCGACAAGTCGCTGGAAGAGCGGATGGATATTGCACAAAAGGTTTCGTCCATGATCCTCGGCCTTCGCCGGAAGGAAAAACTGAAAGTGCGTCAGCCGCTGGCAAAAATCATGATTCCGGTGCTGAACGCGCATTTCCGTGAGCAATTTGAGGCCGTCCGGGATATTATTTTGACGGAAGTCAATGTTAAGGAAGTAGAATATATTGATGATACGGCTGGTGTTGTCAAGAAAAAAATAAAACCGAATTTCAAGACGTTGGGTCCGAAGTACGGCAAAATTATGAAACAGATTGCCGGCGCTATCAACCAGCTGTCGCAGGACGATATCGCCCGCTTCGAAAAGGATAGCGCTTATGAACTCGTTGTTGGTGACGAAAACGTTCATCTCGGACTTGAAGATGTGGAAATTCTTTCGGAAGATATCCCGGGATGGTTGGTTGCCAGCGAAGGTGGGCTGACTGTAGCTTTGGATATCGAAGTGTCGCCCGAATTGCGGCAGGAAGGAATTGCCCGCGAGTTCATCAACCGTATTCAGAGTCTCCGTAAGGAAAGCGGTTTTGAGGTAACCGACAAGATTAACCTTCAGATTGCCCGTCACGAAGAGATTAATGAAGCGGTCAATAATTTTAGTGATTACATCAGTAACCAGACCTTGGCTGCGAACCTCGAACTGGTGGAGGCCATCGAGGATGAAAAAGCCCGGCTGGTTGGGATTGATAAAGGAGTCGAAACCTATATTATGGTTGAGAAGGTGGGAAAATAATTTCCCCTGCTATCAGCCATGGTAATATAAGCTGAAAAAAGTTATATTAGTCAGCTTATTTTAAGCCTGTATTCACCTTAATACTTTTACATTATGGCTGAAAAAAAGAGATATTCAGATGAAGAGTTGTCCGAATTTCGGGACATCATTCTGAAGAAACTTGAGAAAGCGAGGAAAGATTACGAGTTGTACCGTAATGCCATAACCCACGGCGACGGGAACGACACACAAGACACTTCGCCTACATTTAAAGTGCTGGAAGAAGGAGCTGCCACGCTTTCGAAAGAAGAAGCCGGAAAACTGGCTCAACGGCAGCAAAAATTTATTCAGCACCTGGAAGCGGCATTAATTCGTATCGAAAACAAAACCTACGGTATTTGCCGCGAAACAGGAAAACTAATTTCGAAAGAACGACTGCGTGCCGTTCCTCACGCTACGCTCAGTATCGATGCAAAAAACAAGCAACGGTAATTGATCGTACAGAGGGAATTGGATGAAAGTTGTAAGAAATAAATGACTTATTTTGTCCGGAGTGGAATTCTACGCTCCGGATTTTTTATAATGGTTAGTTGAAAAACTATGATAATGGGTAAGAAAACCAGCTCGTTGTTGATCGTATTCCTGATTTTATTGGCCGATCAGTCGTTGAAGTTTTGGGTGAAGACGCATATGATACTTGGACAGGAGTTTTCCATTTTCGGGAAATGGTTTGTCATTCATTTTGTAGAGAATAACGGAATGGCCTTTGGGTTTGAGTTTGCCGGAAATTATGGTAAGATTTTCCTGAGTGTTTTCCGTATTGCTGCAGTGGGCGGTATTGCCTGGTACCTCACTAAACTTTGGAAGCGAGATGTACCTTTCGGTTTGACTGTCAGTGTTTCACTTATTATGGCGGGGGCGATTGGCAACATCCTGGACAGCGCATTTTACGGGATGATTTTCAACGATAGCTATGGACAGGTGGCCACACTTTTCCCTCCCGATGGAGGTTACTCGACCTTTTTGCATGGAAGGGTAGTCGATATGTTGTATTTCCCGATTCTTGAAGGACATTATCCGATGTGGTTTCCGTTTTGGGGCGGACAACAATTCATCTTTTTCCGTCCGGTTTTCAACTTAGCCGATTCCTCGATTACCATCGGTATTTTTATGATTTTGTTTTTTTACCGTCGTTTTTTTGATCGGCATGAAACTGCAGGTAATCCTTCTGTTGCCCCAACTGAAAATGTTGAATAAATGATATAGAAAAAGCCGGTGTTTAAACCGGCTTTTTCATGCGTTTAATATTTATAATTGGTCCATAATTTAATTCTAAATTTGAGAACGTATGGAACCGCTTCGCTCTTACATGAACTTTTTTTAATCATTGCCTTTGGCGAACTTTTGATTAAAAAAGTTCATGTTCGTTTCATTCCATAAGATGTAATCTGTTAACCCGAATTTTCGATCCAGAGAATCATTAAAAGGTACGTTCGCCCAGCAATTTTTCTTCCGGGCCATATTTTTTCCATGTACCTGATTTCTCTCCATTCACATAGTTCATTTCATAAATAAGACTTCCCTGGTCGTCCCAGATTTTCCATTCACCATCTTTCTTCCCTTTTTTGTAGTTGGCAACAGCAACTTTAACCCCCTGCTGGTTATAGGTTATCCAGGTACCATCCATTTCGTTGTCCTTATACGAACAAATTCCTTTCAGTTTACCATCTTCGAAATAGAGTTTTGCTTTTCCATCCTTTAAACCTTCTTTCAGGTTCATTCTCATTTTCGGATTTCCATTATCGTAGTACTGGATATATTCGCCGGAATACGGTTCCGAGCCAGCGTAGTACATCCCATCAATTTTACGGATATCCTGTGCGAATGTATTGGGTAAAAGGAAAAGTAATATCGCGATTAATCCAATTAACTTCTTCATAACAGCCTCCTTATCTTCTTATATGTTTTATTATGCTAAAGTTAAGTAAAAGTTAACTGAATTGATTTCTGGTTAACAGAAAATTAATGTTAAATATTTATTTCAAAGTGAAAACGAAGGGTAAAGTAAAGAGATTGTATTGGTGGGATTATGCCGCAATGGAATTACCATGCAAAACATAATGGTAATAAAATTAATTTTTTGTGCGCTATAATTACTTTGATATGTTGACGGGTAGGGATGGTTAAAACGGTGTTTCGGGCGTGAATTCTTTCAGTGGAGTCATAAAAAACCCGTTCCGGGAACAGAACGGGTTAGCTTGTTTGAAACAAATTTTAGTTCGAATTCTTCAGACTAAAATCAACTTCATTGGCTTTTGGAGTGAGTAGGATATTTTCGACTGTCGAATTTTCGTAAGAAATATAAGAAGCTGTTAGCTTGTATTTGCCAGGCTTCAAATTGTCGAAACGGTATTTCCCGTCAAAATCGGTGTAGGCAACTTTATCGGTCCCGTCGATGGTTACTTTTACGCCGACCAGTGTTTCATTTGTGTTCTTGTCAATTACTTCACCAGACAATTGGGTTGGTGCAGTAGTATTAGTCGAAGTATTTTCCGGCTTACTCTCTTTGTTGGCAGCCATTGCGAGAACTGTGCTTCCAATCAATAAAACGGATAAAACAAATTTTTTCATTTTTTGCTTGTGTTTATTCATCTGGAAAAATATGGCCAAATAGTTACAGGGTGGTTACAAAAAAGTTAAAATCTTATTAAATTCAGAATATGTGTTTGTCCATATTGGCTTGCTTATAAGCATGATTTTGAACGTTTCTTACTAATGCAAAAAACGCCCGCTCTCTTTTAAAAGCCGGCGTTTTCGGGTTTTAAGAATGAACCAGGCCTGGTTGAAGATACTGGTTCACTCATCCTGTTTAAGCGCCATCAATTCGGTAGAATTTTACAATTCCGCATGCTGTATAAATAAATTGAAGGCGTAAACAGTAAGACTTTAGTCCTTCAGTTTGAAGTATATTTTGAAATTTTGTTTGGTTCCCTTCTTCTTGCTTCCAACCAAATAGAAGTTCACTACTTCATACTCGGGGTAAATGTTCTTCCACATGAAATAAGCGCTACTGTCGCTGTTGGTTGGCTGCTGAAAGGGTAAACCAAATTTAGTAATGGTCTGCGGTGTATAATCTACCGAAGGGCTATTCACGATGATTTCAATCAGTTTGTTATGCTTGAAACGGAACTCGGCAGAGTCCATCGAATTGTAGAGTTGGATGAACCTGCGCTGACCGAAATACCAACGGTAATAACTCGTATCAGGTTGAGCATGCAAAAGCTTTTTGACTTCCGTCGTATCCGGATTCCCTTTTATTTTCGTCGCGTCGAAAATGAGGCTGTTTCCGGGCCTATTGTTGCCGCAGCCAAATACCACTGCCGTTAATCCGACAAAAATGAAAATTTGAGCGAATTTCCTCATCTGAATCATGTTTTACTGTTTACTTAACCGGTAGTTGAATGTAAGGGCGTATGTACGACCTTGCTGGTATTTGGTGGTGTAGTAAATGTTATCGCCAAGGGTGATTTGCTCCTTGTAGGTATTATCCAGGATGTTTTTGGCTTTAAACATCAGCGAACAGCGCTTCGACAGATCTTTTTTCAACGTGAAGTTCATGTCGGGCATAGGCTGCAGATAAATCGAAGGGAGGTCTATCTGGTATACAATCAATCGTTTCCCACTTACGTTAAAACTCAGTGTCGATTCCCATCCTTTTTCAGGATTGTCGTATGATAAACTTCCGTTGAATGTGTAAGGTGCCTGGTTGTACATCGGCCTTGTATCGCTTGCGCCCGGATCCCAACTGCGAATGGCCAGCAGTTCAGCAGGTGTGACATTCACGTACGAATAGACGTAGGTGAAATTAGCCGAGACACGGAAGTTTTTTAGCGCTTCGGCGAGGGAACCAAGGTTCTTCCGAACTTCTACTTCGGCTCCATACAAACTGGACTTATCCACATTTTTAAACTGGAATTGGCTGGTGGAACCGCCGGCCCGTGGCAGCTGTGCATTTTCAATCGGATTGAAGAATCTTTTGTAAAAAAGGCTGGCCGAAAGATATTCTCCCGGGCTCGGGAATTTTTCCCAACGCAGGTCGAAGTTGTTCACCAGCGTCCGTTTCAAATCCGGATTCCCGTTCTGGATGTAACCGCCGAAAAAATCGTAGGTGGCCAAAGGTGCAAATTCCCTGAACGATGGGCGTGCGAGCGTTCGGTTGGCCGAAATACGAATATTGGTTTTGTCGCTGACGTTATAGGTCAAAGCCAGCGACGGAAGCAAATCATTGGTGTTAATTGTCCCGGTCGAATCATTGAAGGCGCGCAGGTTCATATCGGTTTTTTCCATTCGAACACCGGCCGTAAGATTCAGTTTTTTGGCAATTGGGCTTTCAATCATGGCATAGGTTGACAACAATCGCTGATAGGCATCGAAGTTGTTTCCATCAATGTTAATTATCATCAGATAGTTTTTCAGCACACCATCCACATAACCGAGATTTTGATCCTGGAAGAAGACGTTGATGTTGCCATCGAAGTTTTTATTTGCCTGAATGTTGTACTGGTAAATATTCTCCCTGAACGTACGGTTTTTATAAGTGTACAATCCACCGAACTTTACTTTCGACTCGCGTCTGCCGAATAATTTCACCGGAAGGGTAAAATCAAGTTTCGAGCTATTGTTAATCTCTTTCAGGTCACGGTAGAAGCGCGAAGGGCGGTCGAGGTTACCCATGTAATACAGCGTATCTCCCTGCGGGTTGATGGTGTATTGGTTCCTGATCATTCGCGTATCGGGTTGCTTTATGGAAGAGGTCGTAAATGAATTGCTCCATTTCACATTCAGGTTGTGCAGATGAGGAAATACATGTTCACCTCTCAACTGTCCATTCCGGAAAGCTCTTTGGGTATATGTGATCGTGCGGTTTTGCAGGCGGGTCGTTGAGTCCGGGTTGGCGTCCAGCAGGTAGCCTTCCTGGTAGCGCGCTTCGCTGGTTCCGCTTTGGTTGGTCAACAGGCTCAACCCAATTTTGTTGTTATTGTTGAACTTGTAAGAAGTATTGAACATCGCTCCCAACAGTATTTCATCTTCCGATTTCTGCTCTACGCTGGATGTATGGATATCTCTGTTCAGTGTCGTTTGCCCTTGGCTAATACCTTCATAGGCATTCTGAATTCCATCGGTATAATTGGAATATTTCCGGTTATACGAAAGGCCGAAAATGTATCCTAACGGTTTATTGAACAGTTTTACCTGATCGCCTACTGAGAAGCTGAAACTATGATTCATAAACTGCGAAGCCTTTCCCGGATTGAACTGCTTGTTCCTGAATGCTCTGGAAACATTTGTGATTTCCGTTTTATTTATATACGGATCGGGAAAATCGCTGGCGCTGTATTGACTGATTTCTTTGGGCAAATCCCGGAAACCATTGTCATAACCAAGGAAATCAGTCGGACTTCCCTTCGGAGCCAAAAAGTCGCTGTTAAAGTTGGCTTGCGGATTGTATTCAAGCCCCAGCGAAAAAGTAAGATTAAAGGATGTCGGAAAATCCTTGGTGTTGATATCAACCAATCCGCCGGTAAAATCGCCGGGCAGATCGGGTGTGAATGTTTTATATACGATAATATTGTCAATCAGGTTGGTGGGAAACAGGTCAAGCTGGACCGAGTTTTTATTCGGATCCAAACTGGGAACATCCGCTCCGTTCAGTACTGATTTACTGTAGCGGTCTCCCAAACCTCTGACAAACACATATTTTCCTGATTCAATGGTAACACCGGTTACCTTTTTTAATGCCCCGGCTGCATCGCTTACGCCCATGCGCGAAAACTGGTCAGCAGTAATTGCATCGAATAGTTTCGGCGATTTTCGTTGCAGGGTAAGTAAGGCATTTTCACTATTCTTGGCGGCTTTGGCCGTAATGACTACCTCATTAATTTCGAGATCGGCCGGCTTTAGATGAACGGTGAATTTTTCGCTTTTCCCGGCTTCCACTTTCACATCGCTAATGACGATCGTTTGGTATGATATGTAAGACACCCTGATGTTGTAGGCGCCTGAATTAATATCGTTGAGTGTGGCAACTCCATCAAAATCAGTAATGGTCCCTTTGGAGGTCCCTTCCATCATGACCGTTGCTCCAATCAATGTTTCACCGGTTTTATCGTCAACCACTGTCAACCGGATGGAACCTGTTTGAGCAAAGGCAGTAAAAACACTACCAATTACCAACATTAGACTGAATACAGCATGCTTAAAATTCATAATAAATCTGTTAAATTCTGAGATTGTGTAAGGATTGGACTAGCTATGTTGGTTTATTATTAAGGTGTTTTTATGTAAAGGTTTTGTCATATGTTATTTTAAAAAAAGGGCCAAAATGAATTGGCCCTTTTATCTATAACCGCTGGGTTTTACTTGTTAATAACTTCCCATGTGTACGACCAGTTGGCAAAAAACGGAGTGCCCGTTGGGTCAACTGCTCCTTTGTAAGCAGGAGTGGTAAGGCCGAAAGATGAAACATCAGCCAGGTTGCTGGTTACATCAGCGGAGCTGGGAGTAAATTTGTCAGCACCGGTTCCAAAGCCCGGGTCACCAATTTTGTTGTGAGCCATCAGGTATTGCTCTACTTCGTATTCTTTTGCTGCGTCAGTTTCGTCGCTGAGCTGGAATACATTGGCAAAACCAGTAGAATCGTTTGAGAATGAATTGTTGGTGTAAATCAGGTTATTTTCAATTTTCAAATAGCCATAACCACCATTGGCAACCGATACCCACATGTCGTAGCTACTTGCTGATTTGTTATCGTCAGCGTTGATTTTGTCGGTTCTTCTTTCCATGTCAATCGGGCCATCGAATCCGTAGAAAATGGAATTGTAGAAGCTACCACCCCAACCGTCGCGCATGTAGAAAGTCTGCTTATTGCTGGCAGTCAGGTTGTCATTGGTACCTTCGTTGAAGAGCGTAATGTTGGACATTTTCGGAATAGCAAACGGTTTTGCAGCTTCGTTGGCACCTACACCGCCGTCAAGCTCTGCACCGCGTGGGTCGCTACTTTCGTTGGTTGAAGCTTTTTTCCATACCAGTGCATACTGAACCGTTCCGTGGAAACCTTCGTCTTCGTCCAGGCCATCATCACCGGTGTACGAAAGTACAACGTTAGTCAGGTTCGGGTTACCACCGAAGAACTCAATTCCATCGTCGAAGTTGGAGAATACCTCGATGTGGTCGAGAGTTGTTCCTGAACCGATAGCACCCAGTGAAATACCATTGATTTCGTTGTCGGCGCCAATCACACTACCTCCGTGACGAACCGATACATATTTCAGTACACCTGAATTGTCAGCGTCATCTGTACCACCGTACAATCCGCGTGATTCAGTTTCGGGAATACCTTCGATTGATTTTTCGCCACCTTCAGCTACGTTGTTGGTAGTTGCTCTACCGAGGATAATCAATCCACCCCAGGTTTGGTTGGCATCGTCCGGTACTGAACCTTTGAGGTCATCAGCCAGGCCTGTCATGATGATAGGGGCTTCGGCCGTACCTTCAGCCATGATTTTGGCACCGCGGGCAATGATCAGGGCAGAAGCACCTGCACCCTGGCCGGGCTGTCCTTTAATAACTGTACCAGGCTCAATGGTCAGGGTCTGGCCATCGTTAACGAAGATGAAACCACGCAATACATATACTGTGTCCGCGCTCCAGGTTACTGTTCCTGTCCCATCAGCACTAGCGTAAATGTCTTTCGTGGGCATGGTGGTTTTACTTACGGTAAGGGTAGCATTGCCTGATTTCTGGTTGGCATCGGTAATAGTCAGACTTACTGAACCGGAACCGGCATCATTGTCAGCAGTAAAAGTTACAAGCACATCGCCACTGGTTGCAGCAGCGGTTGGCTCGCTTTTTACGGTTGCCGTACCACCGGTCGCGTCAACCTGAGAAGATCCGTAACCTCCGGGAACAGCAACAGAGAAAGTTACATCAACCGATTCTCCAATCTGTACTTCAGCAGTAGTAGGAGCTGTTATTGCCGGTCCATCAGGAACGGCAGGGTTGTCATTGTTTGAGCAGGAATTCAGAGCTGACGCACCAATAATTAGCGACATGAATACCCATAGTTGTAATTTTTTCATAATCCTCTTCATTATTTAATTTAAAATTCGGGCCCGTTTTACGTTTTAAGGCTTGATATTTTATGTTCACTAATTACTTCTTTTTTCCCGCCCTAAAGCAGTTTTTTGTGAAGAAATCAGTTGTTACATTTTTTGTCATATTTTCGAATATCAATCCCTTTCGAATCCGATGTGAAGAACGACGTAAAATATTACACAGTGATTAAGGAATATTAACTTTTGTGTTACAATCCGTGAAAGGCTGTTACATTTGAAGAGTAGTGTAAGTGATAGGAATACAGGACGTATACGGCGTTTGGGAAGGGGTTTGCCGATTGGTTTTGTAACAAGAAGATCAGTCAGGTTGGAAATTAGATTTGGGGTTGTTTTTTCTCATCGTTTTGTGGATAAGAGTTTTGTCCGTAGCCCGGATCTGTTCCTTTCCCGGTTACAATTGTCATCCCGATATTTTCGGCGTCGCTATCTTCCAGGTATTTGCCCTGCGGATATCGTGATGCTACCTCGCACCGGAAAATAGCTCCGGTAACATTCTCTCCCGATAGGTTAGCCGGAACTTTGAATTTGTATTCAAAATATCCGGTACCCATGCCCCAGACTTTTTTCCCGTCTTGTGGTTTCCGGAACCTGTTCCGATAACCCGAAGGCTTTCTTACTCCGGTCGAATCGATAGTAGCCGTTCCATTCATTAATCACATCATGGAATTCAGTGAACAGGAACCCTGCAATTTTCGGCCTGCGCCGGAATTCGTTCATCATGATATGGTATTCCCGGGTTAGGTCGATGTTGCCGGTACTGCCGGCATAACCCCATGCCGCACCACATTCCGGGTTGAACATCGGCACATCACCTTGTTTGGGGCCTATTTCCTTAGTTTTGTAGTACCAGTCAGCGGCCCATTGTTGGGCTGCCGGTGTGTATTTCCGGTTTTTCCCTTTGCCGGAAAAAAGTCCCCAGGTTTCGTTGAACAGTACCCAGGAAAAAATGGAAGGATGATTGAAATCGAAGGGTGTGTAACCTCCTTTGTGCTCTCCTATTTTATGATCATTCAGCCAAATGGTTGTATGAAAATCACTGGCCGTGAAAATGGAACCAGGATTCGCTTTTCAAATTTTCCCGGGTGTTTCTGGCACTGTTGTTTCAGCCCGGTATTCATTTTATCGCTCCGGAAATTCCACGTTCCATTCAGATTTTGAAATGTCCTAAGATGACTACATTCTGTGTTGGAATGAAGTCTGATTTACTGCCGACATAAAAAAAGGGCACCCGACGCTTCAGGTACCCTTTTTGGAAAGGAAAGTTACTCGCCATCTAACAATGGCCTCTTTAAAAATTGTTCGTCTTAGTTTTTGCCCTTTGTCCCTGGAAGTGGGATCTACCAACGCAAGTTTATGAACCTACTTCGTATTATAATGGGTTTCCAACCGAATTATTCCCTCAATAAGGGAACGTGATTTATCAAATCTGTTTTCTATTACCGATCCTTAATTACGGTGGTACATAGTTAGAGATGAAATGATAAGTGAATGCTAATTCAGATTAAATAAGTGTTTAAAGAAATGTTTCACGGGTATTACGGGTTAATGATTTGTTAACAAAAGTCACTGTGTTAGGCTTAAATAAAGAAAACCCCTCCCGAGGTGGGAAGGGTTTAACTTATTTGGTCAACCAGTTTTGCTATTGGTCCATTGGAGTATGGGTAATAAAGTCTCTGGTTGATTTTACCATATTGACAGTTTGCAGCAACAAGTTCTTGGTTTCTGACATGATATTGAAAAACAGGACCGAGTTGCGGCTGTTGACTTCTTTTTTCTTGATTCGGCGAATCTGATTTTTCTCCAAATCACGAATGTTATTGATGATGACTTGTCTTTTTTCGATCAGTTCTTCAATGTGATCGAATTCACTCTCTTTAATAATGTGAAGGGCAAAATTCATGAAATCGGTAATCTGTGAAGTGAATTGGGTTAAATCTTCAACCTGGTCATCGTTAAAGGGCTTGTGATTATTCTCAACGTGCTGGTGCAAGGGGCCAACGACATACTTAATAGAGTGAGCCATTTCACGCAGATAATCCATTATTTGGACATAGAAGTGCCCGGTTTCAACCGAATCTTTCTGCAGCTTCTGCACGACTTTCGAAATATTGGCTTTCAGCTTTCTTGCTTTTTGGTTGAATGCTTCAACGTCTTGATCGATCTTGGCCAATTGCTTGCGGTTTTGTGCAAAGAAGCTTTCCAGTCCGAGAAAATAAGCTTTCGATGTGGAAATGATAGCGCTGATTACTTTCTGATTGGATTTATCGAGCACTTTCTCTACTTCAACGGTTGCTTCAGGGAAATCTTCCTCTTCCAGCTTACTTGCTTCGCGCTTACGGAAGAATACATGCGTGCGGATTACCATAACGGCGGCCACAGCTGCAAACACGAAAATCATGATTTTACCCCCGAGCGAAATCAGCGTAGCAATAATCAGTGAAACGGTAAAGGCAACAAAGGCTGTCAGGAACCATCCACCGACTACCGTGAAAACACCCGAAATTCGGTAAACTGCTGATTCTCGATCCCAGGCACGGTCGGCCAGTGAAGTACCCATGGCTACCATAAAGGTGACATAAGTTGTCGAAAGTGGTAGTTTCAGGTTGGTACCGATGGTAATTAAAACAGAAGCAACAACCAGGTTGCTGGCTGCCCTGATTTTGTCAAAAGATGGTCGATCGGGATTGGCATCATCTCCCGGAACTGCTTCGAACCGACTGTCGACCCAGCTGGTAATTCTATTACCCAATATTTTTTTCATGCGGTTGCCGGTGCGGATAGAAGAGCGAACCAATGCACGTGACGCAAATGAAGAACCAAACCGTTCATCTCCTTCAGACTGGCGGGCTAAATCAACCGTAGTGGCTACTACCGATTTGGCTTTTCGTGAAATGATAAGGGTTCCAATCATGATCAAACCGGTAATTAACAGCATATAGGTATCGGTTTTAACCGGTTGGTTCAGGATGCTCATCGTATATCCATCGGGATTGATTGCGCCAGCCGCCACCCAGGCCTTAAACGACTCGAACCCGGCAAGTGGTACCCCGATAAAGTTCACCAAATCGTTTCCGGCGAAAGCCATGGCTAATGCAAAAGTTCCGACGAGAACAATGAACTTAGGGATATCGAATTTCTTGAAAACGAATTGCAGGATTTGCAACAAAATGGCCCAGCCGATGAAACTGAAAAGCAAGATCAGCCACATGTTGTTTTTGAGGTAAGCAATATTCTCCGGTGTTAACCACGATGCACCTTTTGCTCCTTTAATTACAATGAAATAGGTAATAACGGCAATTGCGAAACCTCCGAAGATGGATCCGATATAGCGAATTTTTTTTTCGTATTTAAAAGTGAAAACCAGTCGGGTAAACCACTGGACAATTGTACCGACAGTAAATGCGATGACTACCGAAACCAGAATTCCGGAAATAATAGCGAGCGCTTTTTCAGTGTTAATATATTGAGCCAATTCAACCATCGAACCCGAAGATTCTTTGATTTTAACAGCGGCCACTGCTACAGCGGAGCCCAACAACTCGAACACGATGGATACCGTTGTGGATGTAGGCAACCCAAATGTGTTAAACAGGTCCAGCAGGATGATGTCCGTTATCATCACCGCCAGGAAAATGGTCATGATTTCGGAAAAAGCAAACATGTCGGGATGGAAGATCCCTTTCCGGGCTACTTCCATCATACCACTGGAAAAGGTTGCACCAATAAGAACACCTAAACCGGCGACGCCCAAAATGAGCCATTTGGGAGCGGCTTTGGAACCTATGGCTGAATTCAGGAAGTTAACCGCATCGTTACTTACCCCGACAATCAGGTCGGAAGCAGCCAGGGCAAACAGGATAATTACAAGGATTAGATAAAAGTTTTCCATTGATTGGACTTTTGTAAAAAACTCATGCCAAAGATATTGTTACAGAGTTGTTACCCGCGTTAAGATATGTTAAAATAATGTTAACTGGTTATCATTGTCCCAGCTTTCTTATTTATTGTTTGGTTTAGCTTTAGTGGGTGAACAATTCCTATATTTGCTGATATTTAGAGTGTAATAAAACTGAAAAACGATCAATTAATGAATACTTCTTCTCCAAGAAGGATGTCGGTACTACTGTCGGTATCCCTCACACTTGTGTTCACCCTTTTGTTGGCAGGCTCATTTTTCATGGATGTAACTTACTGGTACTGGAGTTTTCTCTTTGTTCCGGTTTTCTTTGGCGTTGCCCATTTGCTGATTCACTATATTTTGAATCACCTGATATACGATAAAATCACCCCCATATACAAAACCATTCGGGAAGTTCCGGTGGAAGGGAAAAAACAATTGAAGCGGCAGGAAGGCAGTAGCGATATTATTTCGCAGGTGAACATGGAAGTGAAAGCGTGGGCCAGCGAAAAGCTTTCGGAAATTGAACGTCTTCGCGATTTGGAAAAATACCGGAAAGATTTCCTGGGAAATGTTTCGCACGAGCTGAAAACGCCTATTTTCAATATTCAAGGGTATGTCCTCACGTTGCTTGATGGAGGAATGGACGATCCGAAAATCAACCGGTTGTACCTGGAACGTACTGAGAAAAGTATCGACCGGATGATTAGTATTGTAGAAGATTTGGAATCGATTACAAAACTGGAATCGGGTGAACTGAAGCTGAATTGGCAGACTTTCGACATTGTAAAACTAACCGAAGATGTATTTGAGATGGAGTTGATGGAAGCCCAGGAGCGCCGTATTTCGCTTCTTTTCCAGCAAACCAATACCAAACCACTTTGGGTGTTGGCCGACAAAAAACGCATATTCGAGGTTGTTAGCAACCTGGTAATGAACGGCCTTAAATACGGGAAAAAAGGCGGTTACGTGAAAGTCGGATTTTTCGATATGGACGACCATGTACTGGTGGAAGTTAGTGACAACGGTATTGGTATTGCTAAGCAGGATTTACCTCGTATTTTTGAGCGCTTTTACCGTGTCGATAAAAGTCGTTCGCGGCAGCAGGGTGGGACCGGCCTGGGGCTCGCCATTGTAAAACATATCATCGAAGCGCACGACCAAACCATACAGGTGCGAAGTGTACTCGATAAAGGAACAACCTTTACCTTTACGTTAGAAAAGGGCGCTCCGGGGAAATAATCTTTCCGGAATGGTCCAAACCAAATTAACATTTTGTAATTTGGGACTGAAAAAACCTGACCGGCATAATCATTATCATTATGGCAGAAAAAGAAAACAACTACAAAATTCTCCTGGTAGACGACGAAGAGGATATTCTAGAGTTTATCAGTTATAATCTTGAGCGTGAGGGATTTAAGGTTTACTCGGCGCGAAATGGAGTGGAAGCCATTAAAATGGCCGAAAAGAAAAAACCGGATCTGATTATTCTCGATGTTATGATGCCTGAAATGGATGGTATTGTGGCCTGTGAAGAGATACGCAAGATTCCATCCTGTAAGGATACAGTGATTGCCTTCCTGACGGCACGTGGTGAAGATTATTCGCAGATTGCCGGTTTCGAGGCTGGCGCCGATGATTATATTACCAAGCCCATCAGGCCAAAGGTGCTCATCAGCCGTGTAAAAGCTTTGCTGAAGCGCTCAGGTGTTGTAGCTGCTGATATGGCGGCCCCGGAAAAGGTTATCGTCATTGGTAATCTGACGATTGATAAGGAGCGCTATCTGCTGAAAATTGATGACAGGGAGATGATTCTTCCCCGAAAGGAATTTGAATTGCTTTCGCTGCTCGTTTCAAAACCGGAAAAAGTATTCACCCGGGAGGAGATTTACAATGCGGTGTGGGGAGAGAATGTCATTGTGGGTGATCGCACCATCGATGTGCATATCAGAAAATTACGTGAAAAAATAGGTAACGACCATATCAAAACATTGAAAGGTATTGGTTATAAGTTTGTGAATTAAGCCCGTTGTCCGGATAGTTTTCATAATGGAAATCAACCGGATAATTATTACATTTGTTTTAATAACGTAAATTCGCGCTTATGAAGAGATTTGTGATTGCCGTGATGGTTATCGTCGTCGCTTATTCCTATTCCTGTAAAAATAAGGAAAAGCCGGCACCACCACCACCAGCTCCTCCAAAAATTGAGGCTCCTAAGCCAAAACCAAAACCCGTAGCCAAGCCTAAACCGGTTGTTAAAGACGAAGGAGTTAATCTTAATGACAAATTTTTTGTCATTGTAAATAGCTATACGATTCCTGAGTATGCCCGTGAAAAAAGTAAGGAATGGAGCAAGAAAGGCTTCAAACCGCGTGTAATTATGCGAAATATGGATGGCTATTACCGTTTGGCGATCAAATCATTTAATGATTCTTCAGATGCAATGGCTGCTGCATTGAAACTTCGAAAAGAATATCCGGAGTTTAAAGATGCCTGGGTGATGAACCGCTCAGGCAAAATTGAAGATGAGGAACAAAATTGAAAATCCTAAGATATACCCGGCATAAACCTGTGCCGGGTTATTTTTTCTTATTACCAGCCGGGCATAACCGGTGAACCCTCGAACTCACGCCGGAAATCAGATAGTTAACGTTTGTACCGGCATTTTCTCCCAGGATTCAACTCCATTTCTAAGTGTTTATTGTCGTTTGCCTTTGCCTTTATAACTCCTTTCGCATCCGGGCTACCGGAATATCCATTTGCTCGCGGTATTTGGCAACAGTGCGACGTGCAATCGGGTATGATTTCTGTTTCAGTATTTCGGCCAACGCCTGGTCGGTTAATGGCTTGCGTTTGTCCTCTCCCTCAATGCATTCCTTGAGAATTTGTTTGATTTCTCTGGTAGAAACTTCCTCGCCGGTGTCTTTTTGCATCGATTCGGAAAAGAAATATTTGAGTGGAAAAATCCCGAAATGTGTTTGGATATATTTGCTGTTCGAAACGCGCGAAACCGTAGAAATATCAAGTCCGGTCCTTTCGGCGATATCTTTCAGGATCATCGGATGCAAGCGGGTTTCATCTCCTTCCATGAAGTATTCTTTCTGATAGTCGATGATTTCATTCATCACCAGAAGAAGCGTTTGCTGCCGTTGGCGAATCGCATCAATGAACCACTTGGCCGAGTCGAGCTTTTGCTTCATAAACATCACGGTATCCTTATCCTGCCGGCTCAGGTTCTTCTTGTTTTCCTGGTAAGCCTTGAGCATGTTGGCATAATGCCCGTTAATGTGAAGATCGGGTACATTACGCTGATTCAGCGAAAGCTGAAGGTCACCATCCACCAGTTCCAAAATAAAGTCCGGAATAATGGTTTGGTTGGTGCGGTTGATGGTATTACTGAATGAACTGCCAGGCTTGGGATTCAGCTTCAATATTTCATCAATTGCCTTTTTCAACTCGTCTTCGGAAATACCAAACTTCCGGGTTATTTTGTCATAATGCTTGCGCGTGAATTCATCGAAGGTGTCGCGAAGAACACGGGAAGCCAGTTGTATTTCCGGTTTCGACAAGTCTTTTCGTTCGATTTGCAGCCTTAGGCATTCGCGAAGGTTACGCGCCCCAACGCCAGGCGGATCAAATTCTTGAATTACCCGAAGAATGCGAAGTAGTTCAGGCTCATCGGTGGTGACATTCTGCATGAATGCCAAATCGTCCATAATCGACTCCAAATCGCGGCGCAAATAGCCATCTTCATCGATGTTCCCGATGATTTGCTCAGCTAGTACTAATTCGTCTTCCGAAAGCGATACTTCGGTCAATTGCTGTTCAACAAATTCATGGAATGACGCGCCGGCTGAAAACGGGATTTCGGTAAACTTATCGTCTTTTGAATAATTCTGTGATGTGTACTTGTACGAAGGGTAATCTTCGTCATTCAGGTAATCGTCTACCGAGAATTCTTCATTATCCTTGTCATCGTTGGATTTTAGTTCATTATCGTACTCTTCTTCTTCGGAATCCGAACTTTCATTGTCGAGATCCAGTACCGGATTCTCTTCCAGCTCTTTCTTGATGCGCTGCTCCAACTGCATCGTAGGAACCTCCAACAGCTTGATAACTTGTATCTGCTGTGGAGAAAGCTTTTGCAGCAATTTTTGTTGAAGACTTAATTTTTGCATCTCTGGCTGATTTTAATCTGTCCGAAATTTATAAAATAAAGAACAATAATCAGTGAAAATAAAACCCCGCTAATGCATTAATTAACGGGGTTCATGTATTTTAAGTTGTTAACTTAATTAAAATTCACAGTTTTTTGGCGTCCTCGGGAACGGAATGACATCCCTGATATTTCCCATTCCGGTAACGAACAGGACTAAGCGCTCAAAGCCCAATCCAAATCCTGCATGCTGACATCCGCCAAAGCGACGGGTATCGAGATACCACTGCATTTCATCGGTAGGAATGTTCATCTCTTCCATACGGCTTTCCAATACATCTAAGCGCTCTTCACGCTGAGAACCTCCAATAATTTCGCCAATTTGCGGGAAAAGCACGTCCATGGCTGCTACTGTTTTATTATCCTCATTCATCCGCATGTAGAATGCTTTGATTTCTTTCGGATAATCGGTCAGGATAACTGGTTTTTGGAATTTTTTCTCTACCAGGTAACGTTCGTGCTCGCTTTGCAGGTCGGTTCCAAATCCTTTGATCGGATATTGAAATTTGCCTTTTTTATTCTGTTTCGAATTCTTCAGAATATCAATTGCTTCGGTATAAGTCAGCCGGACAAACTCGTTGTCGGCTACAAACCTGAGCTTTTCGATTAACTCCATCGAACGTTGGCCGGCCGGCTTGTTTTTCTCTTCCTCCTGAAGGCGCTTGCTGAGGAACAGCAAGTCGTCCATGCAGTTATCGAGCGCATAGCGGATGAGGTACTGCAGGAATTCTTCGGCCAAATCCATATTGTCGTTCAAATCGAAGAAAGCCACTTCCGGCTCAATCATCCAAAACTCAGCGAGGTGACGCGAAGTGTTTGAATTTTCGGCGCGGAATGTTGGTCCGAATGTGTATATGCGCGACATGGCCATGGCAAATAACTCGCCTTCCAGCTGGCCGGAAACGGTCAGATTGGCCGATTTTCCGAAGAAATCTTCGCGGTAATCAATCTGGCCATCTTCCGTTTTGGGAAGATCGTTCATGGGTAACGTGGTTACCCGGAACATTTCACCGGCACCTTCAGCATCCGAACTGGTGACAATGGGCGTATGTATGTTGTAAAATCCACGCTCATTAAAGAAATTGTGAATGGCGAAAATCAACTTGTGCCGAATGCGGAAAATGGCGCTGTAAGTAGCCGTCCGAGGACGTAAATGCGCTACCTCGCGCAAAAATTCAAGCGAATGGCGTTTGGGCTGAATCGGGTACTTATCCGGATCGGCTTTACCGATGATTTCGATTTCCCCGGCCTGTAATTCTAGCGACTGACCACTTCCGTCCGATTCGACCAGCTTTCCGGTAGCTGCAATGGCTGCACCCGTATTGATGTGCTTCAGAATCTCTTCTCCAAAATTTTCAGCATCAGCTACCACCTGCAAATTATTGATGGTTGAGCCGTCATTTAAAGCGATGAAACTTACATTTTTGCTGCCGCGACGGGTCCTAACCCAACCTTTCACTGTAATTTCGGCGCCAACCTTGCCCGATTTCAGAATGTCAATAATTTGATTCTTCTTCATTGTAAAATATTTTATAGCTGATTGAACAGAAATACAAAAGTAAGATTTTTGTTTTTTACAGGGTGGGCACAACTTTAATTCTTTTTAATTGTCAGGGGACAGAGACGCAGGAAAACAGTATAGCCGACTTTAAGGTCTTTTTTTACCTTTGCAAAAAAGAATAAGAAAATGAGTAAACCGCAAAATTGGAAAGAGTTGTGTGACCGGCTGAGTGATATGTTTGCCATGGATGTTGACCTGAACGGCGTGTTGTACCTGGTTGGAGTGAGGGAGCGCGGATTGACTCTACGTAAATTCTCTAAATTTGAGAAATGGAGTCTGATAAATTTGGGTAGTTGTGTTTTGTATAAGGAAATTGGGATGGTGGAAGAGATGGGAACCGATCGGGATGGCTGGCCGATGTTTCGCGAAAAATCTCTTCTGACGAACTGGACCGAAGAACGAAAGCAAAAAACGCTTCAGGATTGTGCGATTCGTTATTTCTCCAAGGTTTTTGAAGACAATGTGGCAGATTAAGCCCTTTGCTATATAAAAAGATGGAGGCATATTCCAATATTCCTGGTCAATATCATCGATGATATTCTTCAGAACTGCATCAAATTCTTTTGGCGTGATGGATTTATTTTCTGCAGGCCCTGAAGCCAGTGACGTCTGGATAATGCCTTGATTGAGTTGTTCGGCGTATTCAACGGTTTTTCGCCGGTTATCACGATATAATCCTGCAACGGTATTCAGGTAATGGGGCCATTGTTCTTTTGGGAAATAGGTACCACCCCAAATTGGGCGGCCATCGGGAAGGGCAATGCAGTTCAAGGGCCATCATCCCTGTCGCGTCAGCAATTGAACAGCCGTCATATATATTTTGTCGATGTCTGGTCGTCCTTCCCGGTCAACCTTAATACGCACATAGTTTTGGTTCATCAAAGTTGCAACCTCTGTGTCCTCTAAATTTTCGTGCTCCATCACATGGCACCAGTGACAGGCTGAATAACCGATGCTAATGAGAAGCAGCTTATTTTCCGTTTTCGCTTTTTCGAGAGCCTTATCTCCCCACGGGTACCCGTTAACCGGATTGTGGGCATGCTGAACCAGATATGGGCTACTTTCGTTGATAAGTTCGTGGCTGAATTCAGGTTGCTGAGAATCGGGTTTCATTTTATTCCTCCACTAGCTATTCATTTGTATCGCCGCTTTTTCAAACGAAATCAGGGATAATGTGTTTACGTTTGGTGGTAATCGTATGAAACGGGTTAAAATTGGTATGGCATCATACTTGGTATATTATTTACCATTTTGTAAAATTGTTATTCCCTGCCCTGAAGAACTGGATGAGCTAATGAAAATTATCTTTCTTTTTCTATTTCTATTTCAGAATTTCTTCGATTTTCGTCAATTCAGAATCACTAAACGAAAGAATTTTTAGTGCGGCCAGATTATTCTGTAGCTGTTTTACCGAACTGGATCCGATAAGTACGGATGTTGTTCGCGGGTCGCGCAGTAACCAGGCAATCGCCATTTGTGCCAATGACTGACCGCGTTGCTCAGCGACCTGATTTAATTTTTTCACCTTCGAAAGTGCCGGTTGAACCGCATCTTCTTGCAAAAATCCCCACGATTTAGCCGCGCGCGAATCTTCCGGAATACCGTGAAGATAACGATCGGTTAAAAGCCCCTGTGCTAACGGTGAAAAAGCAATCAAACCAATTCCTTCCTCTTCCAGCGTATCGGTGAGCCCATCTTCTACCCAACGTTCGAACATGGAATATTTAGCCTGATGAATGAGACAAGGTGTCCCCAATTCTTTTAAAATGCGGGCAGCTTCCCGGGTGGCTTCAACCGGATAGTTTGATATGCCTGCATACAGTGCCTTTCCCGAACGAACGGCATAATTGAGTGCACCCATCGTTTCTTCCAACGGTGTTTCCGGATCGAATCGATGCGAATAAAAAATATCCACATAGTCCAAATCCATCCGTTTCAGACTTTGGTCCAAACTTGAAAGTACATATTTACGAGAACCCCATTCCCCGTAAGGGCCATCCCACATCAGGTAGCCGGCTTTGGTGGAAATGATCAGTTCATCGCGGTGAGGTATAAAATCCTTTTTCATGATGATACCAAAGTTCTCTTCGGCTGAACCAGGAGGTGGGCCATAATTGTTGGCCAAATCGAAATGTGTTACACCATGATCGAATGCATAACGCAGCATGGCACGGCCATTTTCCATTACATCAACTCCGCCGAAGTTGTGCCAGAGGCCCAGTGATATAGCAGGAAGTTTTAGTCCGCTATGTCCACAGCGGTTGTACGGAATTTTGTTGTCGTATCGATCGGATGCCGGTAAATAGTTCATGTGTTTTCATTTTTATCGATTAGTTCGTTAAAGGTATAAAGAACTGTTGTAAAAACGCAAAATGTACATCGCTCAGTAAGCCGGAAGGGATTTGATATTCCGGCACAATGCTTTTGCAGTTGCAGAAGCGCCCAAAGCTCAGTTTCCTTCTTTCGATTTTTGTACTTTAGCCTAAATTTTCGTGAATATGGGAAAACAAAACTGGAAACCGGGGAATATGCTGTATCCGCTGCCGTCCGCCCTGGTGAGCTGTGGACATACCCCGGAAGAATATAACCTGATTACGATTGCCTGGACGGGAACCATCTGCTCCGATCCACCCATGTGCTACATCTCGGTTCGTCCCGGAAGGCACTCCTACGACATCATCAAACGGACCGGTGAATTCGTCATTAACCTGACGACCGAAGAAATGGCCAACGTGACTGATTGGTGTGGTGTGCGCTCGGGCCGCGATTACGACAAGTTCAAAGAAACAGGTTTAACGCCTGCCGAGGCATCGGTAGTGAAATGTCCCATTGTGGAGGAAGCGCCGGTGAGTATTGAGTGCCGCGTGACAGAGGTGAAATCGCTGGGTAGCCACGATATGTTTATGGCCGAAGTGGTGAACGTGATCGCTGACGATCGGTATATCGATCCGGAGACCGATGCCTTCAGCCTGATTCGCTCCAAACCGATTGCATATTCGCATGGTCATTACTATTCACTCGGGAAAGAAATCGGGCGCTTTGGCTACAGCGTGATGAAGACCAAAACAAGAAAACGCCTGGCCCGGCAAAAGAGGAAAACAGGCGGCGGGAAGAAGTAATTTTCACAGGCGTTTTTCATTTAAACTATTCTGTAACCCTTCTGTTACTATGAAATTGCGTCCGGTTAATGATATTTAATCAGGATGTTTGCCTGTTCATGTAATGAAAAAGACGTTATGAAGACTTAAAAGGAAAAATAATAATAACCAGAGTAGCTGACCATTGTTAATCATGAAGAAAACAATTGTATTGTCGATGATGATTCTATTTAGCATAGCTTCTTCACAGGGAGCTTCCGAAGGAACGGAAAGTAATCCGCTGTTAATAAAGTGGGATACGCCGCACGAAACGGCACCTTTTAATTTAATCAAAACCGAAGATTTTGTCCCGGCTATCGATGTTGCACTCGCTGAAGCACGCAAAGACGTTGATGCGATTATCAATAATCCGGACCCGGCAACTTTTCAGAATACCATTGAAGCACTCGAGGTTTCCGGCGAGCAACTCGACCGCGTAACCGGCGTGCTCTTCAATCTGAATTCGGCTGAAACCAACAAAGAGTTGCAGGCGGTGGCCCGCGAAGTCTCGCCCAAGCTGTCGGAATTCGGCAACTACGTTTCACTGAATGAAAATCTGTTCAAGCGCGTAAAGGCGGTTTATGATAACCGTGAATCGCTGGATTTGACGCCTGAGCAAGCCAGGTTGTTGGAGAATTCCTACAAGGGGTTTGTTCGCCGCGGAGCAAATCTCCAGGGTGACGCAAAAAAACGGTATGCGGAAATCACTACCGAGCTGGCCCAGCTTTCGCTGAAATTTGGTGAAAACGTGCTGGAGGAAACCAACGCATTTGAGCTGTTGATTACCGACGATAAAGACCTTTCCGGCCTGCCGGAAGCGGTTCGCGAGGCGGCGCAGCAGCTGGCCAGGTCGAAAGGCAAAGAAGGCTGGATGTTTAACCTGCAGTATCCAAGTTACCTGCCGTTTATGAAGTATGCCGATAGCCGCGAACTGCGGGAAAAAATGTACAAGGCATATACTTCGCGCGCCTTTAAAGACAACGAGTACAATAATGAAGAGATTATTCACAAGATTGTGAACCTTCGTTTGGAGAAAGCCAATTTGCTCGGCTTTAAAAGCCATGCCGACTATGTGCTTTCCGAGCGAATGGCCGAGACGCCTGAAAAGGTGGACAGTTTCCTGGAGGAGTTGCACGAAGCATCGAAACCGTATGCCGAGAAGGAATTTAAGGAAGTAGCCGGTTTCGCGAAAGCAAATGGGCTGAAAGGTGACCTGCAACGTTGGGATTGGGCCTATTATTCGGAAAAGTTGAAAACGGAGAAATTCGGGTTCGACGAAGAGGAAGTGAAACCATACTTCCAGTTGGAAAAAGTGCGTGAAGGAGTTTTCGAACTGGCGCACCGATTATATGGATTAACGTTTAAAGCCAATAAGGATATCCAGGTGTACCATCCGGATGTTACGGCTTACGAAGTACTCAATGAGGATGGTTCCCTCTTGTCGGTGTTGTACCTCGATTTCTTCCCGCGGGAAGGGAAACGGGGTGGCGCCTGGATGAACGATTTCCGCGCACAAAGCAATATCAACGGTAAGATGGAACGCCCGATCATCACGGTTGTGACCAATTTCACCAAGCCCACAGAAACCAAGCCGTCATTGCTGACATTTGACGAAGTGGAGACGTTCCTGCACGAATTTGGCCACTCGCTGCACGGGATGCTGGCAAACACCGTTTATCCGAGCATGTCGGGGACCGGCGTGTATCGCGACTTTGTGGAGCTTCCTTCGCAAATCATGGAGAACTGGGCAACAGAGAAAGAGTGGCTCGACTTGTTTGCTGTGCATTACAAAACAGGGGAAAAGATTCCGGCCGGGCTGGTCGACAAATTGATCAAAGCCCGCAACTTCCAGTCGGGTTACCTGAGCGAACGTCAGTTGAGCTTCGGGATGGATGACATGGCCTGGCATTCGATTACCAAGCCGGTCACCGAAGATGTAATTTCGTTCGAGCGTCGTGTGATGGATAAGACAGAACTGTTTCCGTATGTGGAGGGTAGCTGTTTTAACACCGCTTTCTCACACATTTTTGCCGGAGGTTACGCCGCTGGTTATTATGGCTACAAGTGGGCTGAAGTACTTGATGCTGATGCCTTCTCGATGTTTAAAAAGAACGGTATTTTCGATAAAGCTACCGCCGAATCGTTCCGGAAGAATATCCTGGAAAAAGGTGGAACGAAACATCCGATGGAACTATATAAAGCTTTCCGTGGGCAGGAACCGACTGTTGATGCCTTGCTGGAAAGAAGTGGATTGAAAGAATAATCATGCTGCACTATAAACGAAAAGGGTATCCCAATGCGGGACACCCTTTTTATTTGACTGATAGACTTATGTTTTTACATTGAAATGGTTTTTGGCATGTTCGGTTGGGTCACTTTCGTGGACGTAAAGCTCTTCGTGGTAACTAATGCGATTGGATTGTTCGGCGGTGGCGTCCTTGCACACCTTCAATCCGCCGGAAAGGTTGTACACGTCTTTAAAGCCCTTTTGGCGAAGAATACGGGGTGCCACGTAACCACGAAGTCCTACACCGCAGTAGATGTATATTTTTTTGTCTTTCGGAATACGGTCGAGGTTGTTACGGATGCTGTCAACTTCAATATTGGTTAAACGCGGGCATAATCATGGATTGTGGTCAAAATTTTTAACCCGGGGGACTCTTTATTGTGTCAAATTCATCCCGAACGGGTATATTATGGATAGTAAGAAGGTACATCAGTTTGTTAAAGAGAAACGAAAGGCTTTGGGTTTAACCCAGGAAGAACTTTCGTTCAAAGCCGGTGTCGGCCTGCGGTTTATCCGTGAGATCGAGCAGGGCAAACCAACTTTGCAAATGAACAAAGTGAATCAGGTACTAAAACTTTTCGGGTACGAACTGGGCCCGGTTCCTGTCGACAGAAATGATTTGACCCATGAAGGAAGCTAACGTTTACATGCATGATAATTTGGCCGGCTTGCTCATCGAAGATGAAAATGGGAATACTTACGATCGGGCCAGCTTGCTTACATAACGAAACGGGAAGATCGGAACCGGGGCAAAAAGCTGCATATGGAGGACATGTGTCAGTTAACTGAGCGATTGACCGAGCACAAGTACAAAGGTTCGTACGAGCAAATAGCCAAAGCAATACTCAAATATGCTGCTCATCCCGGATTGGATGTGGTCAACTTTTATGAGCAGGTCGTTTTTAGTTTTCTGACAGGAAACAACGATATGCATCTGAAGAATTTTTCCTTGCTAAAGGATGACCAGCGAAACTACAACCTTTGTCCTGCTTACGATATGGTGGCATCGGAGTTGGTGGTAGAAGGTGATACCGAAGAGTTAGCTCTCAACCTGAATGGGAAGAAGCGGAAATTGAAGCGAAGTGATTTTGAAACGGCCATGCTGAGAGCCGATATTGATGCAAAGGTCATTGCCAATATTTTTAAGCGCTTCACGCGAATCTTGCCCAAATGGCACGAATGGGTCGATACGAGTTTTCTTCCCGGGGATTTAAAGAATGCCTATCACGAAATGCTCGACCGGAAAGCGGGACAGCTGGAACTTGTGCCAGGTAAGGAGTCAACTGAAGCCTAACGAGCTGTGCCCGATCGTGTTTTTCCCCTCTTCCTCGTGAAAATCCGGTGATTATGCTGATTGTTTTATAGCTTTGCCATTCAGAAAAAAATTCGGAGGGAATGTTCGATTAAAGCCGGACAACTGACGAAAGGGATTGAGGCGATGGTAGCCCAATCGGTAGGAGAAACGGAGCAACGACCCCATGACAAAGACGATTAAAAATCAAAAGAATATACTGGATAAACTGAGCATCGGGAAGCTCAATCCCATGCAGGAAGAGGCTCATCTGGCCATTCGTTCCTGCTCTGATGTTATTTTGCTTTCGCCTACCGGAACCGGAAAAACACTGGCTTTCCTGTTGCCGATTATTGAAGAACTGGACGCGGCGTGTGCCGAAGTTCAGGTTTTGATTATTGTTCCTTCACGGGAACTGGCGATTCAGATTGAACAGGTTACCCGGGAGATGGGGAGCGGTTACAAAACGAATGCGGTATACGGAGGGCGCGCAGGCTCGAAGGATAAAATTGATTTGAAACACCGGCCCGCTATTTTGATTGGTACGCCGGGCCGGATTGCCGATCACCTGAGAAGGGAGACTTTTTCGGCGGAACATATTCGGGTACTTGTGCTCGATGAGTTCGACAAATCGCTGGAAATTGGCTATGAAACGGAAATGAGTGAAATTGCGGCATTGCTGCCGAAGGTCCAAAAAAGAGTGTTGACGTCGGCTACGCAGGACGTGCACATTCCCAAATTTGTGGGACTGAAGAATCCAACTATTGTCGATTATCTACACGAGGGCACACCGCAGTTGAAGGTGAAAAGCATTCTTTCTCCTTCGAAGGATAAACGGGAGGCACTGGCCGAAGTGCTTGCTCATATTGGCAATCAGCCGGGAATTATATTTTGCAATTTCAAGGATACGATTCAACAGGTAAGCGATTTTCTTACTGAACGGAAGATTAGTCACGGCTGCTTTTACGGCGGAATGGAGCAAATCGATCGGGAAAGGGCGCTCATCAAGTTTCGTAATGGCACACACCAACTGATTGTCGCCACCGACCTGGCCGCAAGAGGTATCGATGTTCCGGAAATAAAATTCATTATCCATTATCAACTGCCTCACCGAAATCATGAGTTTATTCACCGGAACGGACGAACAGCCCGGATGCATAATGAAGGAACCGCTTATATTCTGCAGTGGGAGCATGAAAATATACCGGATTTTATCCAGGACTTGAATCCTGACTGTTTTAAGAGCAACCAATTGAAGAGAGCTTCCGTGGCTGCCGTTCCCCGATGGAAAACACTTTATATTTCGGGCGGAAGAAAAGATAAGATTTCAAAAGGAGACATCGCCGGGTTATTCCTGAAACAAGGCCAACTCGGCAACGACCAATTGGGAACCATTGAAATTAAACAAGATTGTGCTTTTGTTGCGGTTGAGGCATCAAAAGCGAATCAGATTATTGAATTGCTCAATAACAGCAAGCTTAAGAAGAAGAAAGTACGCGTAAGTTTGGTTTAGCTTTGCAGAGCATCTGCTTTAACCACTGTTTTTCCCTCTTCATGGTGAAAGTCCGGCGATTATGCTGATTATTTTATAAATTTGCCCTTCAGAAAAAAAATCCGGAAGGAATGCTAGATAAAATCGAACAACTGAAGAAAGAGCTTGAAGCCATGGTGGCCCAGTCGGCTGATGAGGTGGAACAATTGCGTATTAAATACCTCAGTAAAAAAGGAGAGGTTTCAAAACTTTTTGCTGAATTCCGGGATGTTCCGGCTGGGCAAAAACGCGAAGTAGGACAGGCGATTAATACCTTGCGGGATTTTGCACAGGAACGTCTTGAGGTTTTGCGGAGTGGTGTTCAGGGGCAGAAGGACAGTTCGGCTGGCGTCGATTTAACCCTTCCGGGCGAATCGATGAAACTGGGAACCCGTCATCCGCTTTCCATTGTACGGAACGAGATTCTCGATATCTTCAAGCGATTGGGATTTGTGGTAACGGAAGGTCCGGAGATTGAAGATGACTGGCATGTTTTCTCGGCGTTGAATTTCCCGGAAGAGCACCCGGCCCGCGACATGCAGGATACGTTTTTTATTCAGCGGAATCCGGATGTTCTGCTGCGTACTCACACTTCATCGGTGCAGGTGCACGACATGGAAGAGATGGAACCACCGATTCGTACGGTTACGCCGGGACGTGTTTTCCGGAACGAAGCTATTTCGGCACGTGCTCACTGTATGTTCCACCAAATTGAAGGATTGTATATCGATAAGAACGTTTCGTTTGCCGATCTGAAACAAACCCTGCTTTATTTTGCCCAGGAACTGTTCGGTGAAGGAACAAAAATAAGGATGCGCCCGTCGTACTTCCCGTTTACCGAACCATCGGCTGAAATGGATGTATCGTGCTCCATCTGCGGTGGCGAAGGATGTAACGTTTGTAAATATACCGGTTGGCTGGAAATTCTCGGTTGCGGAATGGTCGATCCCAATGTATTGGAATCATCGGATATCGATAACCACAAGTACACCGGCTTTGCCTTTGGAATGGGAATTGAGCGTATTGCCATGTTGAAGTACGGAATTAACGATTTGCGCCTCTATTTCGAGAACGACGTACGGTTCCTGAATCAATTCAAATCGGCACACTAAAGGCTCAATCATATTAACATGTGAAAGGCCGCCCGCTACGGTAGCCTTTTTTCATGAAAATTGATGTTGGAAGGTTATTCCGGTTTCAGATTATTCATTGCTTCTTCGGCCAGTCCGAAAGCCTCTTCCGAAGTTACTTTGCCCGAAGCGCCTACCAGATAATTTCCTTTCCAGAACAGGTAAATCGTACCATTGAACGGGTCGTCGATGGTGTATTTTCCTTCCTCTGTTCGGATGGTTTCAGCCTGACTGAACTCCTGGTATTTCTTCATGGTTTCGGCTGCAGCTTCCTTGTCTTTCTTATGCATAATGAAAAGCGTGAAGTCGCCTTCACGACCGGTATATTTTGCCCTGAAAGCTGATCCCATCATGCTTAATCCCATGAAATTGGTGGAGACATACTGTTGTGTATGCGGTACCATGTTTCCCGTTGGAAAAGCAGCATACTGGGCTGGCAGTTTGGGGTTTTTGCACAAGGTAGCTGCCATTTGTTGTGCAACTTTCATTAGTAATGCTTCCCCGGCATTGTCAACATTGTAAGTATTCATCTTCACGTAGTATTTCCCGGTGGTGAAGTTTAGTATGACATCATCGTAGTAACCTTCCAGCCCAATTGGTTGGATATCGGCGGATGGCGGACGTTCCATGCTGTAAATGCCATATGCATGGACCGGATCGTGTTGGTCGTAAATTTCGATGGTGAGGTCCGAACCACCTTTCTTATAGGATGCCACATACAATTTTTCGAAGGCATAACTGAAATAGAATTCCGAGGCTCCGTCGATTCGCTCGAACAGGTTGTCGCGATTGTAGGTTTTCACTTCACCGTCGCGTTGCCAACCATCAATCTCAGGAAATTTAACACCTTCCCCAGGGGAGAAAAGTGGGATTATCAGTGCAAACAGAAGTAGTGTTTTCTTTAACATGAGTGGAACGTTAAGCGTTAGAAATTCCGGGAACAATCCTTCCCGGATAGTTGAAAGTCAATTGATTTATGATTATACCAGGAATTCTCCCGGGATATTCCGGATACGGGCAATATCGGCCACCCGTTCGCCAACATTCAAACCGTTGGGACAGTTAACCGTGCATTCATCGCAGTTGGCACACGGATTTTCCGGAAGCGAGAGTGCTGCCACTGTTTCGTATGCTTTTGCCGGATAGCTGTAACCGTAGTTGTACATGTACGACCGCATCAGGTCGGGGATGGGCAGATTTTCGGGACATTGTCCGGTACAGTTTTGACAGCCGTGACAAAACAGCCCTGCTTCGCTGGATGCCAGTTGCAGGTCGCTCATTTCTTTTGAATCCAGCTCGATATCTGAAACAACCGACCAGTTTTCCATCAGCATCTCGTAAGTAGTGACGCCGGGAATACAGGTATGAACATTCGGATTGGAAAGCACCCATTTTAAAGCGGCTTTGCAGTTTACCGGCTTTTGTTTTTCCTTGTCGAGGAAGCCTCCGGCCATACTTTTCATCCCGATGATACCCAAACCTGCTTCGTTAGCTCTTTTAAGGGCTTTGTGCAGCTTTTCGTCTTTCGCCAGACGGAAGTTATAGGCGGTTAAAACAACTTCGTAAATTTTGCTGTCTGCCGCGGCGTTGATCACCTCTGCCATGTTGGAATGCGTGGTGACTCCCAGGTGTTTCGCTTTGCCTTCAGCTTTGGCTTGTTTCAGGGCGGCCAGGTAGCGCGGATCGAGTGTATAATCCTTGTCGTTTGCTGCATGCAGATAAAGAATGTCGACGTGATCCATCATCAGCCTTTTCAGACTAATGTCCAGCATTTCCATGAATTTTTCGGTGGAAATGCCTCGGCGGTCAGGATGGATTTTCGTGGAAACGATAAACGAATCACGTGGTTTGTCTTTGAAAAACGCTCCAACCATCTCTTCATTTCGGCCACCCTGGTAACCATGAGCTGTATCGAAATGTTTGATGCCAACCTGGTAGGCGGCTTTCAGGATGTTGGGATTGTCAGCGCGCATTACGCCCATACTAACAATCGGAAGTTCGATGCCGGTATTACCCAGTTTCCGGGTAATGATTTTCTTGTCGGCTTTTGATGAAGCCCTCGCATTTTCGGGAGTGAAAGCAACGGCAGTTGCCAGTCCGGCCGTAGCAGTAACTCCCAACCGTAAAAAATGACGGCGATCTAATCTCGGTTGAGTCATGACGTTTTCAGGTTACGTTGGGTTAATTCGCGCTTAAGTTATAAAAAAAGAAATAGTTGAGTATCCAATTGGAACTTGAGTTTGTGTATTTGATGCATTGTAAATCTTATTTAGAGTGGACATAAATTTTATTTTTGCTGATTTAGTCAAAAAAAAAGCACCTTCCCCGAAAGGAAGATGCTTCAACGATAAAAACTAACTAAACCAAACTAAACTATTTTACAAATATCTGGTAACCCCAGGGATCGAGCTTGAAAATGCCGTTTAACGTACGTTCTTGTCCGGTAAAGGCTTCTTTGAATGTTCCTTCCTGGAAAGAACCGGTAATTTCGAATGATACCGGATCCGGCGAGAGGTTAAATACAGATACTACCTGGTTGCCATTATTTTGTCGGGAGAATGTGAGCACTTTTGGCATGGCTGAATTTTCCAGCGTAACGAAGTCGCCGCCTGAGTTACCATTCCAAAGCGCATTATTATCTTTTTTCAGCTGGATAAGCTTGTGGAAGAAATTGCTCATCGACAGGTCGCTCCAATCGATTTCATCTTTTTCGAAGAATGCGAGACGTTTGCGCAGGCCAGCTTCCTGTCCACTGTAAATCAAGGGCATTCCGGGAACGACAAAAGTCAGTGACGAGAAGGTTTTTACTGCATCGCCCAGGCGTTCGTAGGTGGTGCCATTCCAAGAGTTTTCGTCGTGGTTGGTGGTGAAGATCATCGGATATGATCCTTTGGGATAGGCAGCATAGGTTTTTTCGAAGTAATTGACGATATCAGCCGAGGTTTTGTCCCCCTTGTAAATCTCGTTCATGATGTGAAGGAAAGGCCAGCCATAATTGGCATTGAATGCCTTCTTCAACAGGTCCATGTTATCAGCATCTTCGGCCAGCATGAAAACAGGCTTGATGGCATCCAGTTCCGTACGCGCCTGGTTCCAGAAATCGACCGGAACGCTGCCGGCAACGTCGCAACGGTAACCGTCGATGTTGGCTTCTTTCACCCAGTATTTCATGGCGTTGATCATGGCCGCGCGCATGTTCGGATTGTTGTAATTCAAATCGGCTACGTCAGTCCAGTCCGGAACGGGAGAGATAATGTGACCCAGCGAGTCCTGTGTGTACCAATCGGGATGTTCAGTAATCCATTTGTTGTCCCAGCCGGTGTGATTAGCCACCCAGTCGAGCAGTACGTGGAAGCCCATTTCATGTGCTTTGTCTACCAGGTGTTTGAAATCAGCCAGGTTGCCGAATTCCGGATTTACGCCTTTATAATCCCGAACAGCATAGTACGAACCTAATTTACCTTTGCGGTTCTTTTCACTAATGGGATTGATCGGCATAATCCAAAGAATATTAACACCCAGTTTTTTCAGGCGCGGAAGGCTTTTTTCGAAAGCGGCAAAAGTTCCTTCTTTGGTATACTGACGGATGTTTACCTCATAAATGGTGGCGTCGCGGGACCAATCGGGGAAAATAGCTTCTGACTTAACAGAACCAGTAGCAGCGTTTTCGGTGGCTGCTTTCTCGGTTTTCTTCTTTGACGTACCGTTGCATGCGGTAAAAAATACGCCAGCCATCAGGGCCAATACAAATAAGTTTCTTAATCTAAGCATCACTTTCTTTTTTAGAATAACGATTAATTCAGTTGTATGGTCACTTCATCACTCATCTTCCACGGAAAATGAATAACGAGAATATCATCTTTTAACTCAGCGGAATATTGTGATGGTCCCTTATTCTCGTTTACCGGAATTTGGACATTGTCAACCTGCACAATATGGATAACTCCTACATGGTGAACAACCAGTCGCATCTCCCGGTTTTCCGGTGCACCGGAATATTGTCCACCGTTTCGGGCAAACCGGAATTTCATGCTATCTGTGTTTGATTTCTGTGTGAAGTGCAGCAATTCATACCCGCCTTTTTTGTATGCATCCCGCGTATGGCCGTCGTCTTCGTACATCGTGTACTCAGCCTTTTTTACTTCCGGCGAATGATAATAGTCGACCGTTAGATTCCGGCTGGAATATTGACTTGTTGAATAGAATAGCGGCACCGATGGAATAAAGCTTCCGGCCTTGACAAATACCGGGATGGTTGAGTCGTTCAAATTATAATGAACCCAGCCATTGCCATCATATTCCTTTCCGGTGAAATAGTCGAACCAGGTACCTCGCGGCAGCAAAATGTCTTTCGTTTTTTCGCCTGCTTCCAATACCGGCGAAACGAGAAAAGCATCACCCCAATAATACAGGTCGTTGTTGGACCAGTATTTTTTCGGATAAGCCGATTTGTAAAAAACGGGGGAGGCCAGCGGTTCTCCTGTTACGCTTTGGTGCCACGACAGGGTATAATTATAGGGCATCAACCGATAACGCAGTTTAATGAAATTGCGCACGATCGTTTGCGTTGAACCGGAATAGTGAATGGGTTCGGGAGGCACTGTTCCCGAGTGTGGGCGGAAGATGGGATTGAACACACCGAATTGTAACCAGCGGCGATACAATTCTTCGTCCTTTTTCCCAATGGAAAAGCCACCCAAATCGGAGCTGGCGTATGGAATCTGGCACATGCTCATGCCCAGCATAATCGGAACCTGTGCTTTCAATCCCGCCCAGGAGTGCCCCACATCGCCCGACCACGGGAAGCTGGAGTAGCGCTGCGAACCGGCAAATCCGGCGCGGTTGAGGTGGAACAACCGTACATCCGGATAGTTCGCTGCGTATTTGTCGTGCAGCATTTTGCTCCAGACGAGGCCGTATGCATTTTTAACATCGTTTGCTTTCCCATTGATGAAAACCAGGTTGGACGGCAGTGTTTCGGGTTCGCCCAAATCTCCCCACCAGCCGGAAACGCCAATCTTGATTTGCTTGTTGTATTTTTCCCAGAACCAATCCTGTGCTACAGGATCGAACATGTCAATCAATCCGGCTTTGCCAAAATAGAACTTCGAAATGATGCCCGTCTTTCCACTTTCATCATCGGCCAGGATACCCAGACTATCGGCTTCCGGGAAGTTTTTCGATGATTGCAGAATGTACGGCTCGGTAATGAGAATCGTGTGAACGCCTTTCTTCTTGAAATCGGCGATCATCTTCGTCGGTGTCGGCCAGTTCTGTTTGAACCAGTCGAGGTCGCCCATACGCCAGTTTTTTTCTCCCTGGCCAAACCAATACAGGTCGAGGATGATACCGTCGAGCGGATAACCGGCCTGTTGCATGCTGTCGACCATATTTCGGGCCTGCTGCTCGGTTTGGTAACCAAAACGCGACTGCAGGTTGCCCAGCGCCCAACGTGGAGGCATAGGCTGCGTCCCGGTTAAGTGTACCAGCGAATGGTGCAGGCTTTCGAAGGTTTTTCCCGCCATGAAATAATAAACCAATTGACCGCCTGATGCACCCAGTTCCATTGTTCCGGCATTTGTCTTACCCAAATCGGCATAGCCGATGGACGGGTTGTCGAACAGGATGCCGTATTCGTTGGACGACACAAAATAAGGAACCGAGAAATTCAGGTTCTCTTCACCCCATCCGTAGCCATAATGGGCTTCATTGTTGAGGTGCAGGCGGTGACCAGTTCGATTCATCGAAATGGCCCGTTCTCCACCGCCAAATATCATTTCCCCCGGTTGCAGCCGGAAACGAAAACCAGTAGTGTCCTGCCGGGAAAATGTAGTTTTTTGTACGGCAATGGTATCGGTTGTTCCCTTACGGATAAAAGCTATCTGAAGCGGATTTTTCCGGACTGAAACATGAAGCGAAGACAGGCTCAGGGTAACAGAATTCTTGTCTTCCCTGACAGTTATATGTGCCGTGTCGGGATGAGCAACGATTGCATACGATGGTGGTAATTCCCCGTTCTCCGTCAACGCAACCCGGACCATTTTCGGGCCGAAAGGCGTTAATGTCAGAAGGCCTTCGTCCGTTTTGATTTGCAGTTGCCCGTTGGCATAAACCGACGAACGGTACCGGGGATTTGAAAACGGGTTCTCCCCTGCCATGAGGGGAGAAATCAAAGCGAACTGTAAAAATAAAACCGCAAGTTGTTTTACATACTTCACTGCGATATGCTTTTTTAGTCCTGTTACTTTTTCAGTTCAATAATCATGGGCGACATGGCCGGAACCGTAATGGTTGACAGGTCGGTAATATTATCGCCGCTAACCACATCGTGTCCACGGGTAAATCCGTTCATGATTTCAGCAAAACGGGCTGTTGACAGAGATTTGGCTTCAGTGTTTTTGTTCAGAATCACCATTACCATGCCTTTGTCGTTGTAACGGAAATAGACATAGATGTTGTCGTGCGGAATGAAGTGCATCAGTTTACCGTGTTCTACCACTTCATTTGATTTCCGCCAGTTGACCAATTTTTTGACAAATTCCTGAGCGGTCTTTTGTTGCGCCGTCAGACCTTCGCCGGTGAAGGCATTCACTTTATCACCGGCCCATCCGCCGGGAAAGTCTTTCCGTTTGAATCCGTCTCCTTCACCATTGACGCCACCGGTGCTTAATATCTCCGTTCCATAGTAAATCTGCGGAATGCCGCGGGTGGTTAAAATGTAAGCGGTTCCCAACTTAAACTTGCCATAGTCTTCACCCACACGGGAGAAAAAGCGTTCCGTATCGTGATTGTCGGCAAAAACAACCAGGTTGTCGGGATCAGCATATAGGAAATCCATCGCCAGGGTTTCGTACAAGTGCATCCATTTGTCTTTTTCGGTAAGCGAAACGCTTAGTGCATTTTGAATGGGGAAGTCCATCAAGCTTGGGAGACAGGACGTGTATCCATTCGGATTCTTTTTCCCCTTTTGCCAGTATGAAACAATGGCGGGTGAAGTGCTCCACTCTTCTCCCACAATATTGAAATTCGGGTACTCTTTCATTACCCGGCAGGTCCAACGCGCCATCATGTGCTGGTCTGGGAAAGAATAGGTATCCATCCGGATGCCGCTCAGACCGGCGTATTCAATCCACCAGATAGAGTTTTGAATCAGGTAATTGGCCACGTAGGGGTTCTTCTGATTCAAATCGGGCATCGACGGAACAAACCAACCATCGTAAAGCTGGTTATAATCTTTCTTCGAGACATGCGGATCCTGCGTTACAGCCTTCTGGAAGTTGGTCAGTTCGTAATTAGGATAACCGTTCAGCCAGTCTTTCATCGGCATGTCCTTCATCCACCAGTGGCCGGAACCAATGTGGTTGAAAATCATATCCATGATGAGGCCGATGCCTTTGGTTTTGGCTTTTCCCGAAAGTTCTTTGTACTCCTCGTTCGTACCCAAACGTTTGTCGACTTTGTAAAAATCGGTAGTGGAGTATCCATGGTAAGAATATTTAGGCTGATTGTTTTCGAGAACAGGATTGACCCAAATATCAGTATAGCCCTGTGCTGCGATGTAATCAAGATGATCTTCAATTCCCTTAATGTCACCACCATGACGGCCATTGGGATCGCTCCGATCTGCTTTTTCCAGCAGTCCGTCAACCGAGTCATTCGACGGGTCGCCGTTGGCAAATCTATCGGGCATGATGAGGTAGAGTATATCGCTGTCGGAAAAACCTTTCCGCTCAGCTAATCCTTTTCTCCTTTTTAACAGCTTGTATGTATACTGTTGAACAGTTTTACCATTTTTGGTAAAGAGAATATCGAATGAGCCTGTCTTAACTGTGTCGGCCAGGATCAGATCGATGAACAGGTAGTTGGGGTTTTCCACGGAAGTGACACCTTCTACCCGGACACCCGGATAATCGATTTTTACCTTCGTATCCGAGATGTTTTGTCCGTGCACCATCAGTTGCAGGTGTGGATCGTTCATTCCGGCCCACCAGTTCGGCGGTTCTACCCGGTCAAGTTTTGGTTTAACGGTTGCCCGTGTTGCTAACGTCGTTAGCAACATCAGGGCGATTAGGGCTAATAGATTTCTATACTTTGGCATTGTTATTAAGATTTAGTGATTAGGCTTTGGTGTTCAACCTCGATGTTTTGCTTGCCCTCAAGGGTGTAATTTTTTCCGTAGATGGTCAGCGGGCAAGCAGTTGCCGAGTGGTTCTCGATGTAGACCTTTCCCTGGCTGGCTTTAATTTGGAGCCAGGCACCCCGGAAGTTGATGCGGAATGCATACGATTTCCAGGATTTCGTGATAAACGGATTTAGTATGACATGGCCATTGCGCACACGCATGCCGCCAAAGCCCATCACAAAGGCCATCCAGGTTCCGCCCATGGAGGTAATATGACAACCTTCATCGGTATCGCTGTTGTAGTTGTCGATATCGAGACGGGCAGTCCGCAAATACATTTCGTAAGCTTTTTCCTCTTTGCCTAAGGTTGATGCCAAAATGGTGTGAATACATGGAGAAAGCGAGGATTCATGAACCGTAATGGGCTCATAGAAATCGAAATGACGCCTGATGGTCTCCTTGTCGAATTCATTTTCGAATAGAAAGATGCTTTGTAAGGTGTCGGCCTGCTTGATGTAGCATGAGCGCAAAATTCGATCCCACGACCAGTTTTTGTTCAACGGGCGTTCTTCAGCCGGAAGCTGGGCAGCCGGCGTCAGGTCTTTATCGAGGAAACCATCCTGCTGGAGGAATACTCCGCGTTCTTCATCAAAAGGGAAATACATCTTCTCTATAATGTTGTTCCACTTAGCCATTTCGGCAGTTTCGTCGAAATGCCATTTCTTTGTCAGCTCCGCATAGGTGTCAGGGTGATTCTCCTTTAGGAAATCAATTACCTCCAGCGTGTATCGCAGGGTCCATTGTGCCATGCGGTTCGTGTGGAAGTTATTGTTCACGTTGTTTTCGTATTCGTTCGGACCGGTAACGCCCAGCATCACGTATTGTTGTTTTGCTTCGGACCAGTTGACGCGCTGTGCCCAGAAACGGGAAATTCCCAGCAGCACTTCAAATCCATGAGGTGCGAGATAATCCTCGTCGCCGGTATACCGGATGTAATCGTATATGGCAAAGGCAATGGCGCCGTTACGGTGAATTTCTTCGAAGGTTATTTCCCATTCGTTGTGACACTCCTCTCCATTCATGGTTACCATGGGGTAGAGGGCTGCACCGTTTTTGAAAC
Source organism: Prolixibacter sp. SD074 (assembly GCF_009617895.1). Taxonomy (NCBI): domain Bacteria; kingdom Pseudomonadati; phylum Bacteroidota; class Bacteroidia; order Marinilabiliales; family Prolixibacteraceae; genus Prolixibacter; species Prolixibacter sp. SD074. Next base: position 3,096,814 of record NZ_BLAW01000001.1, on the reverse strand, counting down.
CGAGTTTTTCGGCGTTCTCAATAGCTTTTTGCAGGTGCTTATGACGATACAACAATAGGTTGCGTGATACTTTCTGCGGAGCCGTTGCCAGATAGAAGGGCACACAATAGGCTTCTGTATCCCAATAGGTAGAACCGCCGTACTTTTCTCCGGTAAATCCTTTGGGACCAATGTTTAGACGCTCGTCTTCACCGGTATAGGTCTGGTTCAGCTGGAAAATGTTGAACCGGATTCCTTGTTGTGCCGACACGTCGCCTTCGATGACGATATCGCTGGTTTCCCATTTCACCGCCCAGGCATCGGCCTGTTCTTTCATCATCCGGTCGAAACCTTTGTTGTAAACGGCATGCAGCAGTTCTTTGGCTTTCGCCTGAAGACCTTGCTTGGGATGGTATTCCGATGAGAGGTTGACACCGAACTTTTCAATGGTAATCTCATCTCCCTCAGTTACATTTACTGTAAAGCTATTTGCGATGTACTTATTACGTTCTTCGGTGGCAGCATTAATTTTAATTTCCTGTCCGTTTTTCAGTACCCTGAATTTCATTCCGGTCGTCACGTGGAAAAAGGTTTTACGGACCTCGGCTGTAACGTAGCCTTCTCCCCTGTTTACTTCTTTGCCTACTTCGTCCCAAAACTTCTCGTCGTAGTTGGCATCTTCGTTCTTCACGTCGAAGTTAACGTAAGGCCGGAGGGTAATTTCGCCGGAGAAGTTATTTGCTTTCAGTGAATAACGGATCGCTCCGGTTGCTGAATCAACAATACTGAGCAGTCGTTGAGAATGAATAGAAACCTCTTCACCGGATGAAAGACCGGCTGTTACTGTTCGGGTGAGGTGACCTTCCTTCATGTTGAGTTCGCGCCGGAATGCTTTTACTTCGGCCTGGGCCAAATCCAGGACGTTGTTATTTATGCGCACGTCAATACCCAACCAGTTGGCGGCATTCAGCACTTTGGCAAAATATTCCGGATAACCGTTTTTCCACCAACCTACGCGGGTTTTGTCAGGATAATAGATACCCGCAACATAATTACCCTGGAGGGTTTCACCGGAATATTGTTCTTCGAAATTAGCCCGATGGCCCATCCGTCCGTTACCGAGGCTCATCACGCTTTCTGAAATCTTATTGTATTCCGGGTGAAATTTGTCCTCTACAATTTTCCACTCGTCATTGATCAGGTACTGTTTCATGTGTTTATAAATTATTCCTTAAGATCACACGAAACCCGCCATATACCATCAGGCATTTACATGAAAGGAATTTGCTCATGGCGCGTTTCATTTTCCATTTGGTTTATCAAGTCCCGTCCTTGTGTTTCTCAGACGAACTTCTATTTAACTTTTCTATCGGGTGACTACTTAATTGATAATTAGTCAGTATCTTATTTTAATCGAATTTCAATTTTTCGATGGTCATCTTTTCAAAACCCGGAATGACAAAATCCGCATTCTTCAGGTTGTCGGGATGTCCAACACCAATTACATGCATTCCTGCATTGCGGGCTGCTTCGATTCCGGCCTGTGCATCTTCGAAAACCACACAATCACCTGGCTCTACGTTAAGCGCCTCTGCACCCTTCAGAAATACTTCCGGATCCGGTTTCGCTTTCGATACGCTGTTCCCATCGATAATGGCATCGAACATGTTTGTTAAACCGATTTGTTTCAGGATTAACGGTGTGTTTTTACTGGCCGATCCCAGTGCTATCAGTATTCCGTTCTCTTTTAATTTTTTCAGGAAATCTTCGACACCGGGAAGGATTTCATCCGGTTTCATTTTCCGGATATAACTGACATAGTTTTCATTTTTTTGGGCTGCGAGTTGTTCTTTTTTCTCATCATCCAACTCAATACCGCCAATTTCCAGCAGAATTTCCAGCGAACGCACCCGGCTCACTCCTTTCAGCCGCTCATTGTCGGCTTCGGTAAAATCGAACCCCAGTTCCTGCGCCAATTCTCTCCACGCAATGAAATGATACTTAGCTGTATCGACTACTACCCCGTCCAGATCGAACAAACAAGCTTTTATCTGTGTCATGAAAATTATTCGATGGTTATAACTTCGTGTTTTTTCACTTTTACAAAAAATACGGTTGCGGCACCCAGTAACATGGATACTCCGCAGATGATCATCATGTAAATGGCCTGGTTGCCAAAAATGTCGCGCACGATTGTACCGCCAACAATTCCGGAAATGATTTGCGGGCCGGCAATCGTAAAATTGAATATTCCCATATAGACACCCATTTTATCAGCCGGAAGTGCTTCGGACAGCAGGGAGTAAGGCATAGCCAGAATGGCTGCCCAGGCAATACCAATACCCACCATTGAGATGAGTAGTGAATTTGGTGTGTTGAAGAAATACATGGAGATGTAGCCTATTCCGCCCAGCGCCAGGGCAAGCGAATAGGTTGGTTTTCTTCCAATGAGGCTGGCGATTTTGGTCATGACAATGGAAAACAGGGCGGCGAAAAGACTGTATGCCCCAAACAAAATGCCAACCCAGTTTCCGGCTTCCTGGTAAGCAGCTGATGAAGAATCTCCAATTGGCGTTCCATAGACATGTTGGGCAACTGCCGGAGTGGTGTAAACCCACATTAAATAAAGGGCGAACCACGAGAAAAATTGAACGATAGCTAACTGAGCCATCGTTTTAGGCATTTTAGCAAAAAGCTCAAAAAAGTTTTTCAGGTTCGTGAGCAACGATTTTTTTTCCGTTTTAGCATTTTGCCATACTTCGTAATCCAGGTCATTCTGCTCACAATACTCTTCCGGAGGGTATTCCTTTGTGCGGAACACGGTCCAAAGGACCGATAACAACAAGATACTTCCGCCAATGTAAAACGACCAGATAACCGAAGGCGGTACTTCCCCGCTGGGAGCCGTATTCCGCACATGCAAAATGTTGGTCAGGAAATAGGGTAATACCGAACCGATGACTGCACCTGCATTGATCAGAAAACTCTGGATGGAATAACCCAGTGTCCGCTGTTCTTCTGGTACCATATCGGCGACCAATGCCCGGAAAGGTTGCATGGTAATATTAAAGGAGCCATCCATCAGGGCGAACATCATGGCCCCGAAAATAATGGGAGGAATGATGGCCACCAAGGCCGATGCATTCGGCATGAGCCACATAGCGATGGTGGCTACCAGTGCACCTCCAAAGATGTATGGGCCGCGCCTTCCCATCCGGTTCCATGTGCGATCACTTGCAGCGCCAACAATGGGCTGGACAATTAATCCCATCAGGGGAGCGGCCAGCCAGAAAAATGAAAGCGAATGCAAGTCGGCGCCCAGATTTGACAGAATACGGCTGACATTGGCATTTTGCAGGGAAAATCCGATTTGGACCCCCAGAAAGCCGAAACTTACGTTCCAGATCTGCCAAAAGTTTAGGCGTGGTTTTTTTGCCATACGTTAAATAAATTATCGTCAGAATTAATAAATAATTGAAACGGTGATACATACCAATGCTTAAAGCATGGGCTGCCCGTTGTTTCTTTCATGGAAAGTAGATAGATCAATTGTGCGCCGGAAGCAATTCCGTGCGAAGTGGAAAGATAGAATGGAATGATTTTCGGGTCAAAAATAGTTAAGCCACTTGTTTTTTGCAAGCGGTAACCGCTTTTATATCAAAAAAATATAATCTTCTTGTTGAATATACCTTGTTGCAATCGTTTGCGGTGCATGGTATATTTTACAGCGGGCGTGTCGATTCCCGAATAACCAGGTTGGTATCGATGACTTTGGTTTCGCCATAGCTATAATCCGGATTGGCAATGCGTTTCAATAAAATTCGAGTGGCTTCTGCGCCCATTTCATAACCATGCTGGTCGACCGAACTTAATTTTGGAGTGGTAAAATCGGAGAACCGGCCAGCAGAAAATCCCATGACGCTGATATCTTCCGGGATCCTGTATTCCCTACGCTGGAGGGCTTTCATCGCTCCAATGGCCGTTAAATCGTTATTGGCAAATAAACCGTCAGGCGGCTCAGGCAGATGCATCAGGTGTTCAATGGCATTTTCGGCCAATTCCACGGCGTCGGCGGGATAGACATATTCTTCGATATAAGGAAGGCCTCCATCCCTTAATGCATCCTTATAACCTTCCAGTCTTTTTTCGCCGATGGCCAGGTTTTGTGGCGCTGCCAGGTGTGCAATGCGTTTACATCCTGTTTTAATCATATGTTGCGTTGCCGCGTAGGCCGCCTTGTGATCGTCTATAATAACTTTATCGGAGGTGAACCCGGTGGCGATTCTGTCAAAGAATACCAAGGGTATGCCACTGTCTTCCAGCATGTGAAGATGCTCAAAGTTGTGTGTCTCCTTCGAAACGGAAACCATAACACCTTCGGTACGGTTGGACAGAAGGGCCTGTGCATTGGTTACCTCACGCTCATACTTTTCGTTCGACTGGAAAATCATCACGTTGTACCCGGCATCGTAGGCGACATCTTCCACCCCGCTAATAACTGACGAGAAGAAATAATGGACGATTTCGGGAATGATAACACCTATGGTATTGGTGTGGCTACACTTCAACGACAAGGCAACAGCGTTCGGCTTATACTTTAGTTTTTTAGCCAAATCGTTCACCATGCGCTTGGTTTCCACACTGATATCCGGATGGTCTTTCAGCGCCCTGGAAACTGTCGATGCAGAGATGCCTAATTCTTTTGCTATGTCTTTAATGGTTACCTGGCTACCCTTCATTTTTTTATTCCGCTGGTCAAAATATTATGAAAAGCACTACTTGTGTCAAAGTAAAGAAAATTTAAAGTAATCCAAAACATCTGAGCCGTAATATATCTTTTCGTTTTTTTAACGAAGAGGAGCATTTCTTAGTATATATGTTGTAAAACATGTGGGGTGCAAACGTCATCGCAATCGTTTGCGTTAAGAAATTATGACGTGATGAACATAATCATACCCTAACTTAAAGTTAAAAAATGTTTATTTGAATTGGAAATTAGTGTGATCAGCTCTGTTTCCGGAAAGAATAATGGATGATTTTCAACTGTTTAATTCCTTTCAAAAAAGGAATCATTTCAATCGTATTAATTCTGTTTTTATGAACCTATAATTTGATCCTTATGAAGTTTGTCTTTGGAAAATTACATGTTTTGTTGCTGTTCTCAGCACTACTCATGGCAAACGTGTCATTTGCGCAAGAAATGACAATTACCGGTAAGGTCACAGACGCGTCCACCAAGGAGCCTTTGGTGGGAGCAACAGTTGTGATTGCCGGTACTACAAATGGTACAACAACCGACTTTGATGGTAATTACCGGCTAAATGTGACCAGGGGCCAGAGTCTGGTTTATTCGTTTATTGGTTACAGATCACAAACTATTACCATAAGTGGCCAAACTACACTTAACGTTGCCTTGGCCGTTGAAACCAAAGGCCTGGATGAAGTTGTTGTGATTGGTTATGGTCAAGTGAAGAAGAGCGATGCTACCGGTTCGGTAGTCGCTGTTGATTCGAAAGATTTCAATAAAGGGGCCATTACCTCTCCACAGGACCTGTTGGTAGGTAAAAGTGCTGGTGTGGTGATTACTCCCGGCGGCGGCGCTCCCGGAAGTGGTGCAACGATTCGTATTCGTGGGGGCTCTTCTTTGAATGCTTCCAATGATCCGTTGATTATTGTCGACGGCGTTCCACTGGATAATAATACAATTTCGGGTAGTGGCAACTTCCTGTCGTTCATTAACCCGAACGACATTGAGACTTTCACCGTGCTGAAAGATGCTTCGGCTACTGCTATTTATGGTTCACGTGCATCGAACGGTGTCATCCTGATTACCACGAAAAAAGGGAAAGCCGGCGCTCCGATGAAAATTGCCTACGATGGTAATGTATCGGTAGCGACTCCCGAAAAATATATGGATGTGTATTCGGGTGATGAAATGAGACAAATCGCTGCCAACCATATGGATTTGTTTGGTGCTGAGAACCTGAGTAACCTGGGACAGGAAAATACCAACTGGCAGAAAGAGATTTTCCGTACAACGATTTCTCATCAACACAACCTGAGTTTATCCGGTGCTGTAAAATGGATGCCTTATCGCGTATCGGTAGGTTATACCAACCAAAAAGGTATTCTGGAAAATACCGGGATGAAGCGAATGACAGCCGCCATCAACCTGAATCCTTCATTGCTGAATGGCGATTTGAAATTCAACGTTAGTGCAAAGGGGATGAATACCGATAATAATTTTGGTGATACCGGTGCCATTGGTTCAGCCATTAACATGGACCCGACCCAATCGGTTTACGACCCTACTAAAACAGGTTCGGCAGGTTATTATCAGTGGCAGAATTATGGAGCCAACCTGGGCACGCCTAACCCGGTGGAGCAGGCTTTGGCCGTCAATAATAAGTCGAATGTAAAACGTTTTGTCGGTAATGTTCAGGTAGACTACAAGCTGCCCTTCCTTCCTGATATGCATGCTAATTTGAATGTGGCAACGGATTATAGCAAAAGTGAGGGGCATAACAACCGTCCGACTACTTCTCCGTCCACTCTAACCAATCCTCTCTGGGGCAGGCTGAGTAACTATGATGGTAAAAACTACAACGACTTGCTTGATTTCTACCTGAACTACAAGAGGGACATTAAGTCAATTAACAGTAAAGTGGATGTAACAGGTGGTTATTCTTGGCAACACTTTAAGCATGAAAATTTCAACTATACACGTGGCATTGTTGACGAAAATCATCCTTACCAGAAAACTGATAGTACCAGAACTCCTACAGAAAACTACCTGGTATCTTTCTTCGGACGTTTGAACTATACCCTGGCTGATAAATATTTGTTGACCTTTACCATTCGTGATGATGGTTCTTCCCGTTTTGCCAAAGGGAATCGGTGGGGACTTTTCCCATCTGCTGCATTTGCCTGGAAAATGAAAGAGGAGTCATTCCTGAAAAATGTGAATGCGATTTCTGAAATGAAGCTGCGTTTAGGTTGGGGTATCACCGGTCAGCAGGATATCGGAAGCGATTACCCGGCCCAGGCAAAATATATATTGTCGAATGAGGGATATTACTATCAGATTGGTGGTGAGTTTCTCCCTACTTTGCGGCCGGATGCATATGATCCACACATCAAATGGGAAGAGACTACTACGAAAAACATCGGTCTTGATTTCGGTTTCCTTGATAACCGCATCTACGGTTCGGTTGATGTTTACAACCGTGTTACTGACAACTTGTTGAACCAGGTGACTATTCCCGGTGGCAGTAATTTCTCCAACACGTTGTTGACCAACGTCGGTAGCCTGGAAAATAAAGGAGTTGAATTCTCTCTCAACATGGTCCCGATTTCCAAAAAGGACATGTCGTTGAACATTGGATTCAACTTAACCTACAATAAAAACAAGATTACCAAATTGCTGATGACAGATGATCCTTCATATATTGGTATCTTGTATGGTGGTGGAATGACAGGTCAAAACCAGGTAACCCGCGTTGGACATCCAGCTTATTCATTCTTTGTGAACCAACAGGTGTACGATAACAACGGTAACCCAATTGAAGGATTGTACGTCGATCGTTCCGGTAATGGTGGTACGGTGAGTGGTGATAACAATGATAAATATATCTATCACAACCCGGTTCCGGATTATACCATGGGACTGTCGCTGCGTTTCAATTACAAGAATTTTGATTTCTCTGCTTCGTCAAGGGCAAACATTGGCAACTATGTTTACAACATGGTGCAGGCTGGTTCATCGCTGGATCAGATGCAGCAAATTGGGTACTGGAAGAACTTCCCAAGGTCCTTGAATAATACCAATTTTGTGAAGCGTCAGTTCTCAAGTGACTATTTCGTTCAGAATGCGTCATTCTTTAAATTGGATAATGTGAGTGCAGGTTACCAGTTTGACAACCTGGTTGACAACCTGAGTGCACGGGTAAGTTTTACCGTCCAGAATGTGTTTACCATTACCAATTACGATGGTATTGACCCAGAAGTACCTTACTCTGGTGGAACACCCGGAATTGACAGCAATTTCTATCCCAGGGCACGTACTTTTACGCTTGGTGTAAACCTGACTTATTAATCGACAACAGTAAGTAACATGAAGAAAATACATATCATATTAGGAATATTTCTTTCCGCACTGCTGATGCAGTCATGCGTGAATGATTTGGATGTGAAGCCAATCGATCCCAATACGATTATGGCAGGAAACTTAGGTGACGATCCTGTCTATATGAAGCAAGTATTGGGGAAAATCTACGCCAGTTTTATCGTTTCTGGTCAGAGTAATGACAACGCTGATATCAGCGCGTCTGATGCTAACTTCTTCACCACTTCCCGGGCTCTTTGGAACCTGCAGGAAATTACCACCGACGAAGCAATTTGTGCCTGGGGTGATATCGGCATTGCCGACCTGAATACCCAGACCTGGAGCCCGAGTAACCCATTCCTTACCGCATTGTACCAACGATTGAGTTTGAGTATTACTTATGCCAACGATTTTATTAGCAAAACCAAAGATAATACCGATCCAACCGTACAACGCTATACGGCTGAAGCACGTTTCCTGCGAGCTTTAGCTTACTATTACCAGATGGACCTGTTTGGTAACCCGCCTTTTACAACCGAAGCCGACGGGGTTGGTAAATTCTTCCCTAAGCAGATCAAACGGGCTGATTTGTTCAATTACATTGTCTCTGAACTTCACGCTATCGAACCTACATTGGGTGAACCTGGATTTTCGTATCCTGAAGCGGATAAAGCGGCTGATTGGATGTTGCTGGCACGGGTTTACCTGAATGCAGAGGTTTACACAGGACAAGCCAAGTGGGACAGCTGTAAGATTTATAGCGATAAAGTAATCAACAGCGGTAACTATTCGCTGGCTACCGATTATCGCCAGAACTTTAGCGCTGACAATGATGGTAACCACAACCCGGAGATGATTTTTGCTCTTGAGCAGGATGGAGTCCATACACAGGGTTATGTGGGTACGACTTTCATTATCGAGTCAAGTTGTGATGCAACCTATATTCCTGCTGAGCAATATGCCGGATTAACTTCCAATACCAATTGGAACGGTAACAGAGCAAGGAAAGACTTCCTGAATGTTATGGTGGATACCCTGGCAACTTATGGTAATACCTCGGTTCCGGCTTCCGATACCATTTTCGCCCAATCACCCGATCATCGCGTATTCCTGAGACAGAAGAGGAGCATTAATATTCCAAGTCCTTCTTCCAATGGTGACTTTGGCGTGGGGGTTTATAAGTTCACGGCCCTTAATCTTGACGGTTCAAAACCGGCAGATTACAACCCGGCTTTTGCTTGTACCGACTTCCCCATTTTCCGTCTGGCAGATGCTTACCTGATGAGAGCGGAAGCTTTACATCGTTTGGGTAATGATGCAGATGCTGTTAAGGATGTTAATGTAATCCGCGAACGTGCATATGGTAACACCAGCGGAGATATAACGGCCGGACAGCTTACAGATCAGTTCCTGTTGGATGAGCGTGGACGTGAATTCTACTACGAGGCTCAGCGTCGTACCGATTTGATCCGTTTTGGTCAATTTACTGACGGTACTTATAACTGGACCTGGAAAGGTGGCTCCTACGCAGGTATCAGTACGGATAGCCATCTGAACCTCTTCCCAATTCCTGGAGATGAGGTATCAGCGAACACGAACATTATGCAAAATCCAGGTTACTAATCCTTAAAACTTCGAAACAATGAATAAGCATTTAAAAATATTATTGGTCTTCATTGGATTGATCGGACTTTTTACCTCGTGTGACAACGACGGCATGAAAGTGGTAATGCTGGACAATCCAATTGCACCAACGCTAACAACGGTGCCCGACCTGACCCTTCAGCGGTCGGCAGGTAATGATACGCTGACATTTAGTGGGACCCCTGTTGACCCGGGTTTCCAGGCTTCAGCTAACTATTTTCTCGAAGCTTGTGCCAGCGGAAAAAACTTTGCTGATCCAATTACTTTGATTTCTGGCACTAGTCCTGATGTAATGAAGATCAAGGTTAGTGATTTAAACACAATTCTTCTCAGATCATTCAAGGGAGATGTAGCGACATCAGTTGATTTGAGATTGCGTGCTAATCTGGTGGTAGACGCCGGTACCGGAGCTATAGGTACGAGCTCAAAGCCATTAACCTACAGTTCTGAAATCAAAACGGTGGATGTGACCCCTTATGGTTTGCCCCGTTTGGATTTGATAGGTTTGGGCACGACCCAGAAGATTCAATCCGTGTTAGGTGATGGCGTTTACACTGGTTATGTAAGTCTGACTGCTAGCGATCTGTTTACACTGAATGATCCGGATGCAGCTACCAACTATGGTGACAACGGCAGCAATAATGGTAAACTGAAAGTTGATGGAGATGCTATCACTTCTCCGGGAGATGGATGGTATCAGTTGGATGCAGACATCAACAATCTTACTTATGCCCTTCAACCCTATAATGTTGGAGTCGTTGGTGCATTTACCGATTGGGGTGGTCAACCTGACCATATGATGGCCTACAATACAGATAAAGGATATTGGTATATCGACATTGACCTGCCTGCCGGCCCAATGAAATTCAGGCTGAACAGTGACTGGAGTGTCAACTGGGGACCTGGTGCAGATACTGACCTGCCAGCAGATGGCGGAACTTTGGCCTTACCTGATGGTAATGGTAACATTATTATCACATCTGCCGGAAACTACACCATCCATCTTACGTTGAATGGTAGTTCGGGTTCAGTTACTTTTATCAAGAATTAATCAATCTGGATGAGATTAAACGATATTTCTATGAAAAGAAAATCAATTTATATGATGATAGCATCCTTTGTTACAGCGGCAATCGTTTTTGCCGCCTGTACAAAGGATATGTCGGAGGTGCGTTTGGAGTCCAAGCTCACCACGACGGAGAAAATGGACGTCACTTCTGATTCGGCAACGGTTGTTGGATTTATCGTGTCGGAAGGACAGGGATTCACTGAAAAGGGGATTGTCTATAGTAAAGACTCCCTTCCCACAGTCGACGATAACAAGGCGGTTTATTCCGGTAACGAGAAAACAGCGGCCTTCACCGTGAAAATTGGTGGCCTGGACTATGCGACTAAATACTATGCAAGGGCATATGGTATTACTTCTTCCGGAACAATTTATGGTGAGCAGCTGACATTTACTACTTTGCCGGTTGTTCCGACGGTAACTACGGCTGACATTACCGATGTCACGGGTAATTCAGCGAAGGGAGGCGGCGAAGTGACTGTGTCCGGAGGTGCTGACGTTACTGCCCGGGGGGTATGTTTCAGTACAGAACATAATCCAACCCTTTCTAACAGCTTCACCACCGATGGTGATAGCCTGGGTACTTTTACCAGTAGTCTGGAAAACCTGAAAGGGAACATGGCTTACTATGTCCGTGCTTATGCTACCAACAGTGCAGGTACTGGTTATGGCCCCGAGGTGACGTTTAAGACTCTCGTGGATTTGCCAGTTGTCACTACAACTGCAGTTACTGAGATAACAAAAGTTTCTGCTGTGTCAGGAGGTAATGTTACCTATAATGGTGGAGCGGACGTAACTGCCAAAGGACTTGTTTGGAGTGAAACTGAGAATCCAACTATCACTGATAACGTGATTGACGGAGGCACAGGTACCGGTGCATTTACCAGTAATCTTTCCGGGCTGACATTGTATACTACTTATCATGTTCGTGCTTACGCAACGAATAGTGCAGGAACCGCTTACGGTGATGATATTGCCTTCACTACACTGGCCGATATTACCCAAATGTGGGTAGTCGGAGCTTATAATGGTTGGGATAACAGCGATGCTGCGGAATATATTATTTCAACGCCTACTAGTGGTGGAGTCGCTGAAGGCTATGTTTACCTGACCCAGGGAGGAATTAAGCTTGTGACAGATCACAGCTGGGACGATCCTCATACTTTTGGTGATGACGGATCCGGAACCAATACCTTAACCAATCCGGGAAGTGATATTACCATTCCTGCTGATGGATATTACCTGATCAAAGCCAACCTTGGTGATATGTCTTACTCTGTTACCATGACCGATTGGGGTGTTATTGGTAGTGCAACCCCGAACGGCTGGAATGATGAGACCGCACTTTCTTATGATCAAACCTCAAAAACATGGAGAGGTGTGGTTCACTTCGTTGCCGGAGAGTATAAGTTCAGAGCTAATCACAGTTGGGATTACAACTACGGAAGCGACAATGCGGACGGCACATTGCAAGCGGGCGGAGCCAACATCGCAGTGGATACTGAATCGGATTATGCCATTCAGTTGGATCTTAGCCATCCGAACGAATACACTTACAGCGTAAACCGTTGGGGACTTATTGGTAGTGCTACTCCTGACGGATGGAATTCCGATCAGAATATGACCTGGGATGCTGTGAATGATGTATTCACGATTACGCTTGATTTGACTGCCGGAGAAGCTAAATTCCGTGCAAATGATGATTGGCTGGTGGATTATGGTGGCGACCTTAATGCTCTGACTCCAGGTGGCGCTAACTTCGTTATTGATTCAGACGGTAATTATACCATTACATTTGATCCATGGGGATTAACAGCAACGATAACGAAAAACTAATATGCAATTATATCACTACAGCAGAAATGCTGTAGTGATTCTTTCTATCAAAAACCTCTTCTTATTTTATCTGAAGGGGTTTTTGATTATTTATTTCAAGTCACTTTATATTACCAAGCTTATTTGCCTACAGTGAAAAAATTACTTTCCATAGTATTTATTTTTCTTGCCCTTCATTCAATTGCACGGGCTCAGTCTGATGTCATGATGCAGGCATTCTACTGGGATCCGCCAGTTGATGCTGCACATTTGAATGGCATTTGGTGGGATAAACTGGCCGGTGAAATACCGGAACTGGAAGCTGCAGGGATCAAAGCATTATGGATTCCTTCTCCCTGTAAAGGGAATTGGGGAATATATGACATGGGTTATGGCATTTATGATCATTACGACCTGGGAAATTTCAACCAATGTGGAACCGTAGAGACCCGTTTCGGTTCGAAAGCCGAATTGATGAACCTTCTCCATGTGGCACATGATACTTCGAAAGGTCGGCGAATGGACATTTACGCCGACATGGTCATGAATCACATGTATTCGACCCAGGGAAAAGACCTGGAGCGAAACCCTGTTGTAAAAAAGTATATGCAGGAACAAGCAGTGATTGATGGAAAAGCCCATGCTCCATATCCAACCAATGAGATTGTCTGGCAATTCATTCCTTCCCGGCCCGGTAATTATTTATTCCACATCCGTGGATTTCATTTGAACTTCGGTGCGCCGGCATCAGAACGTTTTTTTCAATTTGAATGCAATTTTCCGGCCTTTGCCGGAAATGAATCAGAGGAAGCACCTCAAAAAAAATATTACAGGAATATTTTATCTCCTGAAAGTGAGCAATCTTTTCGGGTTAAAGTTCCTGCAGGTAAAACAGGTCAGCCCGTCACTATTCGTTTGGCCGCGCAAAAAGGTACTGATGACAAGAACTTTCAATGGACCGATCAGGCCAATGCTTATTACATTGCCGATGTAACCTTCAGTGGAAAATCGGTAAACGACTCCCTTTTTGCTTTAACACATACAGGTATCCACTATGTCGATCACGGAAATCTTCCTAACCTGAAATGGTGTTATTCCGATTTTCATCCTTCCGATGCAACGGATTCGCTTGGTTTTCCGGGAAACCGGGATACACTGATGACCAATGTGAAATGGTTTGGAAACGATTTGAATACCCTGAATCCCAAAGTTCAGCAACGGCTGATGGATTGGGGCAAGTGGCTGGCCGATTCCATTGGTTTCGATGGTTATCGCCTGGATTTTGTTCAGGGTTACCAGCCGGAAATGGTCGCCAAATGGGTGACGAACCTCCCTCCGGGTTCAGCCGGAAAACAACCTTTTATTGTCGGTGAATATTTTACCAATTATCCCGGCAGGATACATGACTGGGTACAACGTGTGAATAATTACCGTTTTTACGGAAAACATCCCAATGTTACTGCTTTCGATTTTCCGCTGAAGAAAGCATTGACCGACATGTGTAATGGCGATGGAAAGTCGTTTTCGATGAAACGCCTGGCAAGGGCTTCGATGTGCAATAACGAAAAGTATGAATTGCCGGCTTCATCGGTGGTCAGCTTTGCCGAGAATCATGATACAGGGAAAGAACATGATAAGTGGATCGTGAAAGACTGGCGGATGGCCTATGCCTACATTTTGTTTGCGCCTGAACGGCCTTGCATTTTCTATCCACATTATTATGGGGTAAAGCAACATGACGTTAACGACAAGAAATTTTCGGTTCAGTCACCTGATTCGCTGAAATCCTTTATTGATAAATTAATTAAAATCCGGGCCAAATACCTTAACGGTTCAATGATTCCATTGAAGTTTAACGAATGTTCTGCTCCCGGTAATTTATTTGTGGCGATACGTGAAGGCGGAGAGAAGAACTCCGGTGCCATTTTAGTTTTAAACAATAATGACTCAAAAGAGCTAAGTTGCGTGGCTGACACGAAAGCAAAGTGCTACTCCGACTTGGCGGGTAAAAAGCTGATGAATTTGCTCCGGCCCGGCGATGAAGTGAATGTATCCGGAAGTGGATTTGTGGAACTAAAAGCGCCTTCAAGAGGTATATCCATATATGTGCGGGCCGACAGGCTTCATAAATAATAATAAATTATTTCCAATCATAATACTGAGAACCAGATGACACTGATGAAGAAAACACTATTCCTGATCGCACTCCTGCTTGTGAGCTTGACGGCAGGGGCACAAACCGTTACAGATTATTCTGTAACTACTGAACCGGCTTTTATTACGGCAAATCAACAGGTAAAAGTAATTTTTGACCTGAAAAGTTTTGATACAGCAGCAAATTGGGGGGATGTTTACCTGTGGATCTGGCTTTCTGATCCGGATACCGGAAATCCAACCGACCAGGGAACCTGGGCCAATACCAGCGATGCGTATAAAATGACTAGCGAGGGGAATAATCAGTATTCTTTCACCTTTACTCCTTCGGCTCTTTGGCCGAACGTCGATCCGACGACGATTAAGAAAATTGGTGTGATTGCTAAAGCGAAAGACGGCTCCGGAGATAACAAAACCAATCCGGATTATTTGCTGGATGTGACAGCACAAGGCGTGCTGGAAATTCAGAATTCGGTCACATCTCCGTACATTGGAATGGCTGGTGAATCACTCCCGGTTTCTATTGTGGCCAGTGAACCGGCCGATATCACGCTTTTGCTTGATGATACCGAATTGCAAACTGCAACAGGAACAAGCCTCGATTATACAGCCACTTTGCCGCAATCGGGCGATCACTGGTTGATTACCAAGGCCCAGGCTGGCGCTGAAATAAAATATGATTCGGTTTTTGTCACCATTCGGCAGGATTTGACCGGAACAATGCCGGCTGCTTACCACAAAGGAATTAATTACGTTGATGATACGACCGTCGGTCTGGTGCTTTGGGCTCCATATAAACAAGATGTGTATGTGTTGGGTGAATTCGATAACTGGCAACCCTCCGCAGCATACCAGATGCATAAGGATGGCGATTATTATTGGATTACTTTGAATATTGAAAAAGGGAAGGAGTATCTGTATCAGTATCTGGTTGATGGGACCATCAAGATTGCCGATCCCTATACGGAAAAGGTGAGTGATCCCTGGAACGATCAATATATTTCCAGTACCACTTATCCAAATTTGATTGCTTATCCTACCGGGAAGACAACCGGGATTACTTCCAGTTTTCAAACGGCGCAAACACCTTATAACTGGCAGGTTACCAATTTTTCTTCACCATCTCCCGACTCATTGGTCGTTTATGAGTTGCTGGTGAGAGATTTTGATGCATCACATTCTTTCCAGGGGGTGATTAATCATCTTGATTATCTGCAGGATTTGAATATCAATGTGCTGGAGTTGATGCCGGTAAACGAATTTGAAGGCAACAGCAGTTGGGGGTATAACCCCGATTTCTATTTCGCACCGGATAAGTACTATGGCCCGAAAAATGAACTGAAGAAACTGGTTGACGAATGCCATAAGAGAGGTATCGCTGTCGTGATTGATTTGGTTTTGAATCACTCGTACGGCCAAAGCCCGTTTGTGCAATTATATTTTAAAGATGGTGCGCCTACCGCACAAAATCCCTGGTATAATCAGCAAAGTAATTTCGAAAATCCGGATGCTCAATGGGGCTACGATTTTAATCACGAAAGTGCGGCGACACAACAGCTGGTCGATAGCATCAATTCCTTCTGGATGGGCGAGTACAAAGTGGATGGTTTCCGCTATGACTTTACCAAAGGATTTTCCAATAATTTCAAACCGTTGGCAACCGATCCGTGGGGAAGTAAATATGATGCCGATCGTATCCGGATTTTGGAGCGAATGGCCGATCAGGTATGGAAACGGAAATCGGATGCACTGGTTATTTTTGAGCATCTGGCTGATAATAATGAGGAAACGGTTTTAGCCGATTATAATAAAGGAATTCTGCTCTGGGGCAATATGTCGGGGGCGGCCCAAAATGCAGCGAAAGGAAATGTGGCTAATAATAATGCTGATTTTTCCTGGGCTTCATACTCGCAACGTGGCTGGAATAAATCCCGACTGGTTGGATATATGGAAAGCCACGATGAACAACGGGTAGCCTATGTAGCCGAAACCTCAGGGTTGGCTGATGGAGATTACAACATAAAAGATGTACCTACTACGTTAAACCGAATCGAGCTGAATGCTGCGTTATTCTTTACCATTCCTGGTCCGAAAATGTTTTATATGTTCGACGAATTGGGTAATGATAAGGACATCAATGTGCCGAGTCGTACAGGAGAGAAAGAGCCTCTTTGGAGCTATGTGGATGATCCGGATCGCACCGATGTTTTCCAGACGTATGCCAAGTTATTTTACCTGAAGCGCAATTATGGCATCTTCTCAACCACCGATTTTACTTACTCATTGAACGGAGTCACGAAATGGATTAAACTGAACAAGGATAATCAGCACGTGGTAGTCGAGGGGAACTTTGGATTAACGAGTGCGGATATGTCTGTTGACTTCCCGGTTACCGGAAAGTGGTATGAATATTTTACCGGCGATTCTATTACTCTTACCAACAATTCATACATGGTTAATTTAGCTCCGGGTGAGTACCGGCTATATTCAACCGAGAAATTTACGAAAGACAAAATTGTAACCGATGTACCGGCTGTTTCTGCTAACGATAACCCATTACAGGTATGGCCCAATCCGGTTCAGAACAGTTTGAACCTGTCGGCTGATGAAGACATGAACCGTGTCACCGTGTATTCCATTACCGGCCGGGTATTGCTCGATAAAAGCTTTCCTGGCTACGGCAAAACATCAGTGGCGATTCAATCCGATGGCTGGCCGCAGGGGACCTATATTGTAAAAGTAATTACCACTTCCGGCAATGTGGAAACACGGAAGGTGATGAAATACTAATTCTGGTTGCTGAAGACTGTATGATTTTTTGCCTGAAATAGAGGTTCGGATTTTCCGTTTAAAGAAAGGATCCGGTCATTCACCACATAAAATCGGACGTTCGTCAAAATTTTTTTTCTGTTTGCACAGGAATACCTTAATTGCTGCCGGGTAAAATGTGCTATATTTGCGCGAAATTCTTTTTTATTCAGTTTAAATACTGATAATCTGAAGATGAATATCTTTTTCTGTTTTTAAAATGATTGAAAGAACGAGCATAGAAACGCTGAAACCGGCCATCCGAAAATCTTCGGGGAATGGTCTTTTTATGGTTAGTCATATGCATTTTTCCAATCAATGTATGCGCTGATTAGCGCTAATTACTTCCAGTCGTCCCCGCTGTTATTGCTTTCTTTCGAAGATACATACCCAATACGTATGTTAAAAAATCATGCGGACAGGCTTCTGCTTTCCCCGCAGGACATAATATCTCAATGGATAGTTGTTCGGAAAGTTAATGACCATCCGGTTTCCATTCAAATACTTCGGGATTCTGTTAACGGAATTGAACTGTGCAACAGGGAAATGAACCGGACCGTAGATTCTCTGTTTAGGAAGAGGTTAAAGTAACCGTAGGGGTTTAATATGATAATAAGTGAGATGTTCTTTTGAAACTCATAGCTTTGTGCACAACAAAGAAATAAGGTGCTTTTAGAGGAAAAGATATAATTGATATGACAAGCAAATACGACATACAAGAGGAAATCAAAAAGCGTGTCCTGGTGCTCGATGGGGCTATGGGGACAATGATCCAACAACATAAACTGGATGAAGCAGACTTTCGCGGAAGCCGTTTTGCCGACTGGGATCACCCGCTGAGAGGGAATAACGACCTTCTTTCCATCGTTCGGCCCGATATCATCCGGGAAATTCATGAAGCATTTCTCGAGGCGGGGGCCGATATTCTCGAAACAAATACATTCAATGCGAACCGCATTTCCCAATCCGATTACGGAATGGAAGAGTTGGTGTATGAACTGAATGTAGCTTCGGTGAAGGTGGCCCGTGAAGCAGCGGAGAAATTCTCGATGCCTGGTAAGCCGCGTTTTGTCGCCGGGTCACTCGGACCAACCAATAAAACAGCGTCGATGTCACCCGATGTGAACGACCCGGGTTTTCGTGCCGTTAGCTACAACGATCTGAAAGAGGTGTACCGGGAACAGGTGGACGGACTGCTCGACGGCGGAGTGGATTTGTTGCTGGTGGAAACGATTTTCGATACGCTGAATGCCAAGGCCGCTTTGATGGCTATTGACGAAGCGCTTGAAGCACGTGGTATTCGGAAACCGGTGATGGTTTCCGGTACGATTACCGACGCCAGTGGCCGAACGCTTTCCGGGCAAACCGTTGAGGCATTTCTCAATTCGGTTTCGCACATGGACTTGCTGACCATCGGGCTGAACTGCTCATTGGGTGCAAAAGATATGCGTCCGTACCTGGAAGAGCTGGGCCGGAAAGCGCCGTTTTATATCAGTGCGTATCCGAATGCCGGCTTGCCCAACCAGTTTGGTGAATACGACGAAACGCCCGAAATGATGGCTGAGCAGGTGAAAGGTTTTCTCGACAAGAGTACGGTAAATATTGTTGGTGGATGTTGCGGTACCACGCCCGACCACATTCGTGAACTGGCCAAACTGGCGAAAAAGGCCCAGCCACACGAAAAAGTTCAACCGGACGTGGCGATGCGCCTGAGCGGATTGGAACCCCTTACGGTGAATCGGGCCTCGAACTTCATTAATGTTGGAGAACGTTGTAACGTGGCGGGATCGCGCAAATTTGCCCGTCTCATTCGAGAAGAAAAGTATGAGGAAGCACTTTCCATTGCCCGCGAAATGGTAGAAGGTGGCGCGCAGGTTATCGATGTGAACCTGGATGATGCCATGCTTGACGCGAAAAAAGAGATGGTCCGTTTTCTTAATATGCTGATGGCTGAACCGGATATTGCCCGGCTACCTGTCATGATTGATTCTTCCAAGTGGGAAGTAATCGAAGCAGGGTTGCAATGTTTGCAAGGGAAAGCGATCGTCAATTCCATCAGCCTGAAAGAAGGCGGGACAGAATTTAAAGCACATGCCCACAAAATAAAACAGTACGGAGCGGCAGTAGTCGTTATGGCTTTTGATGAAGACGGTCAGGCTGACAGCTATGAACGTCGTATCCAAATATGTGAAAGGGCGTACCGTATTCTTACCGAGGAGGTCCATTTCCCGGCAACGGATATTATTTTTGACCCGAATATCCTGACGGTTGGAACCGGAATTGAGGAACACAACAATTATGCGGTTGATTACATCCGGGCAACAAAGTGGATTAAGGAAAATCTGCCTGAAGCGCGTGTGAGTGGAGGTGTTTCGAATGTGTCGTTTTCCTTCCGCGGAAACAATGTGGTCCGCGAAGCCATGCATTCGGCATTCTTGTACCATGCTATTAAAGCGGGTATGGACATGGGAATTGTCAACCCGGGCATGCTCCAGATTTATGATGAGATTCCAAAAGATTTGCTCGAACGTGTTGAAGATGTTATTCTGAACCGACGTCCCGATTCAACGGAACGATTGCTTGAATTCGCCGAACAGGTAAAAGATTCCGGGCATAAAGAGGCGAAGAAAAATGTATGGCGCGAATTGCCGGTAAAGGAAAGGCTCGAACATGCGTTAGTGAAGGGAATTCCCGATTATGTGGAAGAGGATTTAGCCGAAATAATGCCTCAGTTCGATGCCGCACTCAACATTATCGAGGGCCCGCTGATGGATGGGATGAACATTGTCGGCGATCTGTTTGGAGATGGTAAAATGTTTCTTCCGCAGGTCATTAAATCGGCCCGTGTGATGAAGAAAGCTGTTGCCTGGCTGCAGCCCCACATTGAGCGGGAAAAAGCTGAAAATGGCACGGAAATAAAGAATCGCACCAAAGTATTGCTGGCTACCGTGAAGGGTGATGTGCACGACATTGGTAAAAATATTGTCGGGGTGGTGCTGGCCTGTAATAACATTGATGTAATTGATTTGGGTGTGATGGTCCCGACGGAAACTATCCTGGCGAAAGCCGGGGAAGAAAAAGTCGATTTGATTGGAGTCAGCGGCCTGATTACACCTTCGCTGGAGGAGATGGTACTGGTGGCCCGTGAAATGGAGAACCGGGGGTTGAAAATCCCTCTCATTATTGGTGGGGCTACTACGTCAAAAATTCATACAGCCGTAAAAATTGAGCCTGAATACAGTCAGCCGGTGGTGCATGTTAAGGATGCCTCCCGCGCCGTAGGTGTGGTGCAAAGCCTGACAACCGGCGACCAGAAATACATGGATGGTATAAAAGCCGAATACGAAGGTATTCGCGAATTTCATGGAAATAGAAAGCCGAAGTCGTACTTAACTTTTGATCAGGCAAAGAAAAATGCTTTTCGTCCTGATTGGAAAACACAGCCGGTTTACACACCGAAATTTACCGGTGTGAAAGTTTTTGACGATTACCCGCTGGAGGAGTTACGTGAGTATATCGACTGGACCTTCTTCTTCCTAGCCTGGGAACTGCGGGCGCATTTCCCGGATGTGCTGACTGACCCGAAAATGGGAGAAGAGGCACGCAAACTGTTTGCCGATGCCAATGCCATGCTTGACGAGATCATTGAGAAGAAAATGCTCAGGGCCAGCGGTGTGTTTGGTTTGTGGCCGGCTAATTCAGTCGGTGAAGATATTGAGCTGTACACCGACGAATCACGTACTGAAAAAGTGGGCGCTTTCTATCATTTGCGGCAGCAAACCATCAAAAAAGAGGATGGCAAACCCAACTATTGTCTTAGTGATTTTGTAGCGCCTAAAGAGAGTGGCGTGAAGGATTACTGTGGTGGTTTTGCCGTGACAGCCGGGATTGGCATCGAGAAATGGGTAGAAGAGTACAAAGCGGATCACAACGATTACAAAGCGATTATGCTGGAAGCGCTGGCTGATCGTCTGGCCGAGGCTTTCGCCGAAAGACTGCACGAACGAGTTCGTAAAGAGTTCTGGGCTTATGTCCCGGATGAAAATTTAACGAAAGAAGAATTGATTCGGGTCAAGTACCAGGGAATCCGCCCGGCGTTGGGTTATCCGGCCTGCCCGGAACACTCGGAGAAAGAGAACCTGTTCAATCTGTTGGATGCAGAGAAAAATACCGGCATTAAGCTCACCGAGCATTTTGCCATGTACCCGACAGCCTCGGTTAGCGGACAGTATTTTGCACATCCCCGCTCCATTTATTTTGGTGTGGATAAAGTAGGTAAAGATCAGGTGGAAGATTACGCGCGACGGAAAAATGAATCAGTCGAATTCATCGAGAAATTCCTTCCGGTGAACCTGAATTATAAATAATATTAGGATGAAGAGGGGACCATTTTTCGATTCCCTCTTCTCTTATTTTAGCAGTACTTTCCCGGTTGCGATTTGAATACCGATTCTCTGGTTATCGGATGTGTACAATATTTTTCCGGAAGTCACTACCCCGTTACTGTTGTGGGTTGTCGTTCCGGTTATAGTGACCAATGCATATCCCGGGTTTCCTATATAACTTGCCTGGGCATTTCCTATGCGGGACGCTGATGAACTGACAATACCGGCCAGAAAATCGCCATCCTGGTATTTCCTGATTTTCCCTGTCGATGGATCAATTCCGGCAATATCGCCCGGAGTTAATGTCTCCTCTGCCGGCATATACTCGGCATAAGAATCGGTCCCGGGACTAATAAAGGCATGTTGATTGACTGTGATATTTCCATTGACATTGAAAACTTCAGAAGTGTCAGCCAGGTCATCAAAGGTCAGTTTTCCGCTCTGCGTAAAGTGCATGAAATAGCCATAACCGGTACTCTGAACACGGAATAGGTTGTCGTTGTTGTCCAGGTTCCATTCATTATCTCCTTTTCTCAACATGAGAATGGAGCGCTTGTCCGTTGCTTTCGATTGTAAGAGAATCGTTGCCGGCGTTTCATTGGCCTGAATGGTTACCGGATAATTACCTGTGTGAAACTGGCTTGTTCCGATATTAAGTTCTGCGTCGGTACCATAAATCCAGGTATTGGCGTAAATATCATTTTCCGACGGCCCTGAGAGTGTCCCCGTCGAGAATAGCCCATTAACAAGCATCCTGGCATTGTGCGTTGCGATGAGGGCAGTATCGTTTCCCCACGGGAACTCAACGCGGGTTTGAATGAAACCTGAATCATCTTCACATTCAATCGAAAAATGTTGGTGCAGGCGGTTCGGGTAATGCAAATAGTAGTGAGCGACCATCGCAATTTTCCCGTCGTCGTGTTTGTCGTACCAAACGGTTGCTGTTTTGGCTGTGTCTGCGGGCCATTTCATTATAATTAGCGCAGATTCCGGAAGTTCAGCTTGATCGGTCTGCAGGCGCATTCGCCCGTTGTCCCGCATCGCTAAAGCATAGGTCGAATCAATGGAACCGATCGAGGTATTTTTCAGGGTATAAAGATGGTTCCCGGAAATGTACCAGTTGGAGCTGTCGATAACGGTTTGTGCGTCGAGGGTCAATGGCACCGGATAAATTTTGGCGTAACCCAAATCAAAAATATCGCCGCTGCTTACTATTTGGGCTGTTATGTGGAACAAATATCCGGAAGACTTACTCCAGTCAATCTGATCAAAATTGCCCGTTTTTACTGTTCCGTTTCCGATGGATGCTGACAGATACCCGGTATTGTTGGTTGTTTCGGTCTGCGTTTCTTCATAAATCACCTGGGAATGGTTGACGGCCGAGACAAGTTGAACGTCAAGTTTTATCGATTGATTTTCCGGAACCGTCCCGTTGTCATTCTGCAGGATGGCATTGAATGAAAGCCGCTGCGTTGATTGGGCGGTCCCCAGGAACGGTATGGTAAGGAATAAGATAAGAATCAGTTGCTTTTTCATGGCTTTTACCGGATAAATAAGTTTCCGTTACTTAAAATATAACCAATGAGTTTCCCGTCAGGCGTCAGGGCTTTGTGCCCATCGGTTTGTATCGCGGTAGTGTTAACGGCAAACTGGCCATGGGTACCTATCAGGATTTCGCCCGTTGTTTTCGTCTCATTGGAAATGAATGCTGCTTTATCAGTGGCTATCCCGATGAACTCGTCTCCGGTTTGGTAGTCCCTCAACTCTCCGGTAGCCGGATTAAGTCCGACTAAATTGCCTGCCGGGCAATCTCCCGTTATGGCCATATAGGATGCGGTACCGCTGTTTCCCGATCTGAAACTATTGCCTTCAGTCACTTTTATGTTGCCGGCGACATCCACTTTTTCGGTCGGCGAAACAGTGCCAATTCCCATGTTGCCCTCTTGTGTCATCGTTACGATATCCTGGCCATTGTAGGAGAAATGTAAGTCGTCGTTATTTTCAATTTTCCAGGTATTGTTTCCTTTTCTCAGTAAAATAGCGGCGGGAGCATTTCCTGCGGCCTGGTTGAGGAGAAGCTGGGCATTCTTGGTTTCCTGGTAGATTTCCATTTCGGCATACTCATCTACACCGGTATTTTCCCAGTCCTTGTCTCCTATTCCCAGTTTTTTACCTGCCCCGATATATACATTCCCGTTGAAGGCCGTTTGACCCGGACTACCGGAGGTTCCGACAATGAATTTATTGCTCCCGGCTACCTTAAAATTGCTGTTTGTGGTAGATAATTCCACGTTGTCGTGGCCCCAGGGAATGTTAAACCGGGGAACTAATTTGCCGTTCGAATCGGATGTGGCAATGCAAAAAATACTGTCAGGTTCTCCGTTTACCCCCAGCTGGTAAGTGTATAATGCTGCCCGTGGATTATCGTTTTCGTCCACCCACATAATAGCCGGTTTGGCCGAATCGGTTTTCCATTTCAGTTTCACCATGGCACTTTCGTTCAGGTGGGTCAATGTGGTTTTAAACCGAATAGCCTTATTGACTCCAAAATCGAGCGCTTCTTCCGGATTATCCGTGCCGATCCCAACGTTTCCAGCTGTATAGGAAAGCCGGTTATTCTCCAACTTCCAGCCAGGCTTGGCGCTCCCGGCCATCAATGCGTAAGGAACAGCATTGATGGGTTGTTCCTTGAAAAGGTGAAATCCGTTTCCATCTGGTAAGTCGACAGACAAGCGGATAAATATCTTGCCCGACTGCCAGTCAATATCAGTCAGGCTACCAATGGTGTCCGTACCATTCCCTACCAGGATTTCGAGCATACCAGTAGCCGACGTTGTTAATTCCTGATATTCCTGGTAAAGCGTTTCGGATGAATTTTCACCCCGAATTAATTCGATTTTACAATTGACATTCTGATTGGTCACCAAAGTGCCATTGTCATCGGTTAATTGCGCCTGATATAAGAAGGTTGGCGCTGCCTGTGCCCGGGAAATGGATGCCAGGAACAGGAAAAGCAGTAGTATGGGTTTTGATTTTAACATGACCGGGGAAATCGATAGGAGTTAGTGTATTTTAATTATTTTTTGCGTCTCGACTATTTGGTGTGTTCGTGTATCAGTGCACCGGAACAGGTAGATACCATCGGGTAATTCGGACAGTTCTACCGATAAGTTATTCACCACATGCGTAAAAGTTTTAATTGCCGTGCCAGTTACGTCGTAGAGGGTAATGTCCATTTCCGTTTCTTTGTTCCGAAGTTGAATGTTTAATTGATTGGAAAAGGGATTGGGATAAAACAGGTTTCCCGCCTCCAGTTGGTCATTTACCGCGTCCGGTTTTGTGCCCTGCATCAGGATAGGAAAGCCTGAAAGCTGGAAGTTGGTTGTGCTGCTGCCAACAAAGCCACCGATTTTCCAATGCATGACCGATGTACCCTCATGTACTTCACCGCCGGAGACCGAAGTTATCAGGACTTGCGAAAATGAATACGGGGCAGAAAACAAGGTAAAAACAAGGAAAAGGAAAAAGTACCTCATCTGGTCTGAATTAATTTAGTCCTTAGAAGTATTAAATATAGAAAATTACAGTCAAACAATATGTTATTATAATACTAAGTTCTGCACTTGCTGTCTTTTCAACTCGGGAAGCTTCTTTTCAATTCGTAACTTTGTGATAAGTTATTATAACAAATTTGAAAAGTTCATCAGATCCTGATGCGTGTTTATGGAAGAAGAAAATTGATTAGTGAATGAAAATAATTGACATCATCAACCAATCCGATAAAACGGTTTTTTCCTTTGAGCTATTACCTCCGCTAAAAGGGCAAAACGCTGATAAACTCTACCGGACAATTGAAGAGTTGCTGGATTTTGACCCAAAATATATTAACATTACAACCCATCGTGACGAGATGGAGTACCGAATGCTGCCCAATGGGTTGCTCGAAAAACGAACTATTCGCAAACGTCCGGGAACGGTCGCCATTGCAGCTTCCATACAGAATCGTTACAATGTGCCGGTCGTACCGCATGTGGTATGTGGCGGCTTTACCAAAGAGGAGACCGAAAACATGCTGCTCGATCTCAACTTTATGGGCATTAATAATGTGTTGGCGCTCCGCGGTGATAAACTGAAGTCAGAATCAATATTCAAGCCGGAGCCGGGGGGACACGCCTACGCCAACGAATTGGTGAAACAAATCGTCGATCTCCGGCAGGGAAAATATATCGATCCGGATCTAAAGAACAACACTCCGATGGACTTTTGCATTGGAGTGGCCGGATATCCTGAAAAACATTCCGAAGCAACCAATCCCGATGTGGACCTGATAAATCTCAAAAGGAAAGTCGAATCCGGAGCTGATTACATTGTGACCCAGATGTTCTTCGATAATCAGAAATACTACGATTTTATCGATCGTTGCCGCGCTGCCGGAATCAATGTTCCGATTATTCCGGGAATTAAACCGCTTTCGCTGAAAAACCAGGTTTCGGTATTACCCGGAATTTTTAGTATCGATATTCCGGAAGAATTCGCGAAGGAAGTGCGGAAATGCAAGAACAATGAAGATGCCCGTCAGGTGGGCACCGAATGGGCCATTGCGCAGGCAAAGGATTTGGTTGCGCACAATGTACCTTGTCTTCATATATATACCTACGGCATATCAGATAATACAAAGCAAATTGCCAAAGCCGCGTTTTAATCGTTAATAAGAATTGCAGCGTCCAATAGGCCTTCTTTCTCCCTTTCGTCGATTAAGTTTTTCATGAGCTGGTCCCCGATTCTCATTCCGAGGAAATCGTTTCCAATGTACACACTTTATAACAGCAGTAAAAAATCCGGAGAGTGTGTGATTGATTCATTGAATCTCTGGGATTTGTGAGGAGGGTGGCTCTGTGATCCTCCTTTTTTGTTATAGAATGACGGATTTGGTAAATTTCCGTTACCTTCAATCATCAAAATCAAACCATATGGTCAAGAAGAAAAAAAATAAGAAACTGAAATTTAATAAAGCCGGCTTAAAGAAGGCGGTGCTCGATATCTTTTACACGGACCCGAAAAAAACGTTCAACTACAAGCAGTTATCATCCGAACTGTATATTCGCGATATGGCCACCAGGAAATTGATTCATGTGGTACTGGAAGAATTGAGGGAGAATGAAAATCTGGAGGAAATCGGGCGCGGTAAATACAAATTGCGCTCAAAAGGGGGTTACGTTACCGGTACGGTCGAATTGACACAGCAGGGTTTTGGCTTTGTTATTTCCGACGAAATCGATGAGGATGTGTTTGTTTCGGCAGCCAACCTGAAGCGCGCCATGCATGGCGATAAAGTGAAGGTTTATCTCTATGCCCGACGGAAAAAACGCAATCCGGAAGGCGAAGTGGTGGAAATTCTGGAAAGGGCGAAAACCACTTTCGTGGGAACGGTCGAAGTGTCGAAATTTCATGCGTTCCTGGTTCCCTCCGGCAAATCACCGTTCGATCTCTTCATTCCGAAAGAAAAACTGAACGGGGCCAAAGACGGCCAAAAGGCGGTTGCGAAGATCATAGAATGGCCCGAACGCGCTAAAAATCCATATGCCGAAATTATTGAGGTACTTGGAAATGTGGGCGATAATGACACCGAAATGCACGCGATCCTGGCCGAATTCGACTTGCCGTCTAAATTTCCTGAACAAGTAGAAAAGGCAGCAGAACAGATTCCGCTCGAAATCCCGAAAGAAGAATACGCCAACCGGCGCGATTTCAGGAAAGTACCCACTTTCACCATTGACCCGGCTGATGCCAAGGACTTCGACGATGCCCTTTCCGTTCAAAAACTCGATAATGGTTTCTGGGAGGTAGGTGTCCACATCGCCGATGTGACACATTACGTACAACCTGGTTCTATTCTTGATGAAGAAGCATACAACCGGGCTACTTCGGTTTACCTGGTCGACCGGGTAGTGCCGATGTTGCCCGAAAGATTGTCGAACGGCGTCTGCTCGCTGCGTCCGAATGAGGACAAGCTTTGCTTTTCTGCCGTCTTTCAGCTCGACGACCGGGCCACGGTACATCATAGCTGGTTTGGTCGCACGGTCATTCATTCCGACCGCCGTTTTGCTTATGAAGAAGCGCAGGAAGTAATTGAAACCGGTAAAGGCGACATGAAAGAGGAAATCCTAACCCTCGACCGTTTGGCAAAAGAGTTGCGGAACCAACGGTTTCAGGCCGGTTCCATCTCGTTCGACCGCATTGAGGTGAAATTTAATATTGACGACGACGGGAAACCGCTGGGCATTATTTTTAAAATAGCAAAAGATGCCAATAAACTCATCGAAGAGTTTATGTTGCTGGCCAATAAATATGTGGCTGAATTCATTGGGAAACCGACTCCCAATAAAAAAGCCAAAACCTTTGTTTACCGTATTCACGATAAACCCGATCCGGATAAACTCGATTCGTTCAATCATTTCATCAAACGGTTTGGTTATGGCATACAAACCAACAATCCGAAAGCAGTCTCCGATTCAATGAATAAGCTGCTGACCAACGTGGAAGGAAAGAAAGAGCAAAATGTCATCGAGACGTTGGCTATCCGGACCATGGCCCGGGCGGAATATTCTACCCGAAACATTGGTCATTACGGCATGGCTTTTGATTTTTATACGCATTTTACTTCGCCTATCAGGCGTTATCCCGATATAATGGTACACCGTCTGCTGGCACGTTATCTCGATGGAGGCCGTTCGGTGGTTGCCCAGAAATGGGAGGAAATGTGCCACCACTCCTCCGAAATGGAAGTGAGGGCCAGTAATGCTGAACGCTCATCGGTGAAATACAAGCAGGTCGAGTTTATGAGCGATAAGATCGGACAAGAGTTCAAAGGTGTTATTTCCGGTGTAACCAACTGGGGAATTTACGTTGAACTGGAAGAGAACAAGTGCGAGGGCATGGTCCCTTTGCGCGATCTGACCGACGATTTTTACGAATTCGACGAAAAGAATTACTGCATTATCGGAAGTCATTCCCACAAGCGCTACCAGTTGGGTGATGAAGTAAATGTGGAAATTGTTCGTACAAATCTGCAAAAGAAGCAGATGGATTTCCGTTTGGTGGAAGATGTTGAATAACATATTTTTTTCGTTATTCCAAAAAAATTACGCCGAATCCGTTTGGTTAACAGGTGATTTCATCATATTATGGTGAACAGGCGGGGCGAAAATTCGAAAAATTCACCTATATTTGGCACAATAGTAAGTTAAATAGAAATGACTACTGAAAACGGAAGTTCAAAACGCGATGCCGTTCGGGAAAACATTCTGACCATTGCCCAGGAGATTTTTAGTAAGTATGGTTATAAAAAAACCACACTCGACGACATAGCCAATGCCGTCAGAAAAGGGAAAAGCTCCTTATATTATTATTTTAGCAGTAAAGAGGATCTTTTCCAGGAGGTGGTGCAAAAGGAAGCCGATATACTCCGGGCTGAATTATCGAAGGTTCTCGTGAAGGATATCAGTCCTGAAGAAAAACTGAAGGACTATATCATGACGAAAATTACCACTTACCGTCAGCTGGCCAATTTTTACAATGCGATTGAAAGTGATTTAGCCGCTGTTGAGTTTGTGGATAAAATTAAGTCGCAGTACGATCTGGAAGAGATCCGGATGATGAAGCGCATCTTGCTGGAAGGTGCCCGTCGCGGGAAATTTTCCGTACGTGATTTTACGCTGGTAGCTATTGGGATTACCACTGCAATTCGCGGATTGGAGATGCCACTTTCGGCAGGTCCCTATAAGTCCACCGATATCGAAAAAAGCGTCGATGCCATTGTGAGCATCATCAATTATGGTATCATGAAACGGGATTGATTCCCGGAGAAGATAATTAACCTAACCTGTCAGCTGTTCCTGACAGGTTTTTTGTACCTGACAATTTCTACTTAACGTAATCCATTCGGTTATATTACCCAAATTTTTAGGTTCACGACCTAATTGATTAGGGCTTTTTGCCAATTTTTTAGGTCCGTTAGCCAATCGATTGGCTGGCAGGCCCATTAATCTCGGCCTAACCACTTACCTGTACATCGATATCCAATTCCGAATGAACGCGGGCAGCAATTTTGTCCAGATCAACGGCGGATACCTTAGTGAGGTTTTGCGAAGGCGTATCACGGGCGATGGTATAGATCATCACCCTTTCGGGGCGAATGTTGGCTAATAGTTTTAACCAGGCCGAGAGTTCTTCTTCGGTGGTATTGTCAATTTTATGGCCCGAGAATTCCCCCCGGATAAACATGGTCTGGATGGTCAGTTTGCCATCGAATTTTTTCATGTTTTTGATGACTTCCACCAGGTGAAACCGGCCAAGTGGGCAATCGAGTAGCTGGATGGTTTCCGGTATCGCGGAATCGAGTTTCAGAATATTGTCGTCCACCTTTTTCAGCGCCTCTACCACATTCGGCCTGTGTAGCATGGTGGAATTGGAAAGGACCGCTACTCGTGCTTTTGGGAAATATTCATCGCGAATGGCGATGGTGTCGTCGATAATCTCAGCAAAGTCAGGATGAAGTGTCGGCTCTCCGTTTCCTGCAAAGGTCAGCACATCAGGAGCTTCCCCGGCATTTCCCATTTTCTCCAGCTTTTCGCGCAGCAACCGGGCAACGATTTCCCGTGAAGGAAGTTCTGCTTTCTTTTCCCGTTTATGAGGCGTCCATCCGCATTCGCAGTAAATGCAATCGAACGAACAGACTTTGGTGTTGTTGGGTAGTAAATTGATGCCGAGCGAAACGCCCAGCCTCCGACTTTTGACGGGCCCGAAAATAGTTTGGTCGAACAGGAATGTGGACATGGTAATAATTTGCTACAAAGATGGGAAAATCTTTTCCAATCAGATTAATCGTTTTACCCGCGAATCCGGAAGAAGTTTCATTTGTTGCAAATCCATGCCGGTGATGAGGTTTAGTCCGGGCTTTTTCCCCGGCTCAATTGTGCCGAGTTGTTGTTCCATCCGAAGCGCTTTAGCTCCGTTTCCGGTAGCCCACTGCACCAATTCGCTGAAAGGTATGTCGGGGAAATGTTGATGCAGGGTAATCATTTCATCTAGCACCGATAAGGAATGGTTGGACGACAGACTGTCGGTCCCCAGGCAAATGTTCAGGCCGTCGGAACGAAGGAGTTCTACATCGGGAAGCCGGTCTTCGATAAACAGGTTGGAGTTGGGGCACAGCACCAGCGACGTTTTTCCTTCTTCGCGGTTAGCATGTAACCACCCGAGTTCTTCTTTCCCGGTAAACGTATTGTGCACCAGGAGTAACTGACTTGATGCCGGCAAGAAAGGCAGTACGCTTTCCATTGAATTTTTCCCGGTAGGATGAAATGGCTTCAGGTCAATGCCGAGATTTTTCCGGATATGTTTGGCAATTTTGCCCTTTCCCGTTTGGTAGAGCTCATTTTCTTCGCTGCTCTCCTGGTTGTGCATAGTGATAATCGCGTTCTGTTCCAACGCCAATTCACCAATTTTACGGAAAAGCTGCCCGGAGATAGAATAAGGGGCATGGGGAACGATGGAGGTTTTTAACCCGGCATCGGCCGCTTTTTGTTGCAAGACTTTTGTGTATTCAAAGGCGGCATCGGCGCGTTTCGGGGAAAATCCCAAAGCTTCGATAAAGGTGTGATACTGAATGGAAGACTCCTTTTTAATATCGAATGCCAGTGGATTGTTGGCAATGTCGCCAACCGCCACAATGCCGTTTCGCTGCATTTCAGCGTCGGCTATCGTTGCTGCCTCTTTGATGAGATTTTCCTGAATTTCGCGCTGTTTAACAATGCGTGAGAGGAATCCGGCCATACCGGTTTTCTCGGGGAACGTACTGCGCAGGTGCGATAACTCGAGGTGACAGTGGGCATTCACAAATCCCGGGACAATCACCCCGCTGTAGAATTTTACGCCGGCCGATTCGGGTGGTTGGCCACCCGTGTCGACGATCTTTTTGATCGTGCCATCCTTATCGGTGACAACAATCCCGTTTTTGTAAAACGTTCCGTTTCCGGTGAAAATATAATGTGCTGCAAACTTATTGTTTCCCATCGTCGGGCTTGAGTTTGGGTCCTTCTTTCTTCACTTGTTCCTCCATCTCGTTGAGGCGGTTCAGCACCTGGTCGTAGATGACATCATATTGTTTCGGATGTTTACCATAATAAAGAACTGATTGGGCAAACACATCCGGATCGACACCATGTTTTTTACAAATGGAAAAATAGAGGTCGTTGGAAAAATTCTTTGTGGTTTTGTCGAGGCGAAACCGTTGACCGTTGATGGCCTCGGAAAGATGTATATCAACCAGCAAATCCACCATCTGTTTATGGGAAAGAATACCTTCCGGTACCTTATTGCTGTTGGAGCACGATGCCAGTAGCCATAGTGCCGATATGAACAGGAAAATTTTTATCCGCATGATTCTGTTTTATGTGACCAAAGATATTTACCCATTGTATGAAAGACAAATGAAGGCCTGTAAATACGTGTGGAATAGCTGGAAAACGTAGTCAGGCGGCTATCATTTTTTTATGATTGATCGTCTTTTAGCTCCTGCTTTTTCAATGTCCGCATTTCGCGGTAAAGCGGTGACGCGAAAACAAAGTCATTCAGCTTTTCATTGGATGTGTACAAAATTTCATTTTTGTTGCCTTCCCACCATTTTTCTCCCTGGGATATGAACAGAATGTTATCGCCAATTTCCATTACCGAATTCATGTCGTGAGTATTGATAATGGTGGTGATATCCAGGTCCTGCGTAATCTGATTGATCAGGTTGTCAATCAGAATGGCAGTCATCGGGTCGAGGCCCGAATTGGGTTCATCGCAAAACAGGTATTTCGGATTCAACACAATGGCCCGGGCGATAGCTACACGCTTGCGCATCCCTCCTGAAATCTCAGCCGGGTACAAATCGTTGGCGCCTTTGATATTGACTCGGTCGAGACAAAATTTTACCCGATCGGCTTTTTCCTTCTCTGTTTTTTTCGTGAACATGTCCAGTGGAAACCGCACATTTTCTTCTACCGTAAGTGAATCAAACAAGGCACCTCCCTGGAAAACCATCCCGATATCCTGCCGTAAGCTTTTTCTTTTCTTATCTGACAGATGTGAAACATCTTCGCCGTTATACAGAATTTCGCCCTCATCAATATCGAGCAATCCAACAATGGATTTCAGCAAGACGGTTTTTCCTGAACCACTCTGCCCGATAATCAGGTTTGTTTTCCCTTTTTCGAATTTGGTGGAAATATCTTTCAGAATTGGACGACCTTCAAAGGATTTACATAGGCCTTTTATCTCAATCATTTGAAGAAGATTTGCGTGAGAATTAAATCAAAAAACAGAATCAGAACACTGGTTGTTACGACGGATTGCGTACTTGCCTTTCCTACTTCGAGTGCGCCTCCGTCGACATAATAGCCCAGGTAAGCCGGTACCGAGGCAATCAGAAATCCAAATACCAGTGTTTTCAAACCTGAAAAGGTTACGTAATAAGGCACAAACGCGTAAGTGACACCGTTCAGGTAGTCAGCTGTGGTAATAGCGCCCGACATCGGTCCAGTAATTAATCCTCCAATCAATCCGGTAGCAATGCTTAAAACAAACAGCATCGGACTAACAATCACAAAAGCCAGAATTTTGGGAAGAATGAGAAATGACGCTGAATTAATACCCATGATCTCCATCGAGTCAATTTGTTCCGTGATGCGCATACTGCCAATTTCAGTGGCAATGTTTGAACCTACTTTTCCCGCCAGCATCAGGCTCAGAATCGTAGATGAAAATTCCAGGATCAGGGTATCGCGATTACCTAAACCTATCAGATAAGAAGGCAAAAACGGATTGGACATATTATACGACAACTGGAGCGTGATAATTCCTCCCATAAAAACCGATATGATAACTACAATGCCGATGGAATCAATCCCCAGTTTTTCGATCTCTACCAATAATTGACGCCAGTATATCTTATGGCGTTCCGGCCTGCTGAATACTTTCTTCATCAGCAACATATACTGTCCCAGGTGGAAGATGAATTTCATATATCTCGTTTTACTTATTCTAATGTTTCATCTCTTTTGCCGAACCTTCAGGGTAGCGTGGATTACCCCTTTGGAATATTTATCTAAAAGTACAAAATTATTAAGGAATGCCCTTATTCCTGCCTTTTCTTCGCCATTTGATCATCCGGAAGGATTTTGACTTTACCTTTGCAAAAATTTGGATAAATTTGATACAAAACCGTTCTCATGGACAATTGCAATAATTACTGTGTTATTATGGCCGGCGGTATCGGAAGCCGATTCTGGCCACTTAGTACACAGGACAGGCCAAAACAATTTATTGACATTCTCGGAGTGGGAAAATCGTTGCTCCAGCTTACTTTTGATCGCTTTAACAAGATATTCCCGGCTGAAAATATATTGGTGGTAACCAGCGAACGCTATCGCGAAATGGTGCTGGAACAGTTGCCTAAACTGACGTTAGATCAGGTGTTGTGCGAACCGCTGAGAAGAAATACGGCACCGTGTGTGGCTTACGCTACGCATAAAATTATCAGTCGCTGTAAAGATGCCAATATTGTAGTCGCTCCATCTGATCACCTGATCCTGAAAGAGAATATTTTCCTTGAAGAAATTCGAAAAGGAATGGAATTTACCGCGAAGAATAAGGTTCTTCTTACCCTCGGAATTAAACCAAGTAGGCCGGAGACGGGATATGGTTACATCCAGGTAGCTGATAATTGTGAAATGGCTGATTACGATAATTTGTATCACGTAAAAACATTTACTGAAAAGCCGGATCGTAAGATGGCCCGGCTGTTCATGGAAACAGGCGAATTTTTCTGGAATTCCGGTATATTTATTTGGTCCGTTCAAGCCATTCACGAAGCATTGGCGAAGTATCTTCCTGATGTCAATACGATTTTTGAAAAAGGATACAAATATTACCATACGGAAGACGAGGTCCATTTCATCAATAAAGCCTATTCGGAGTGTCCCAATATTTCCATTGACTTCGGGATTATGGAAAAGGCTGATAATGTTTACGTACTTTGCTCGGACTTTGGTTGGTCCGACCTGGGAACATGGGGATCACTTCATGAAAATCTCCATGTCGATGAGAATCAGAATGCTGTATGGGGAGACAAGGTTTTTCTATATGAAACCAGGGACAGCATCATCAACATGTCCGGAGAAAAAACAGCGGTAGTACAAGGACTTGATGGATACATTGTGGTGGAAACGGATAATACCCTGTTGATTTGTAAAAAAGATGACGAGCAGCAAATCCGCCAGTTTGTTGCGGATATGAACCTGGCTGAAGAAAAAAAATAACCCGCACGATACACGACAAGGGCAAAGGCTTCCAAAAAAGGAGGCTTTTGTTGTTTTGTCTGTCACCTGATATAACTGATCTTTTATACCTTAGGCACCAAATTCGAAAATTATGCAACGAAAAATCCATTTCTTACTGGCTTTGACCATATTGTTTCTAACGTCCTGTTCTCATTCCGGTAAAACGGAAAAACAAAAACGACCGGTTGTACTTATTAAAACGGAGTACGGCGATATGAAAGTGCTGTTGTACAACGAAACGCCGCAACACCGCGATAATTTCCTCAAGCTGGTGAAGCAGGGATTTTATAACGGATTGCTTTTTCATCGTGTCATACCTGAATTTATGATTCAGGGTGGTGATCCGCAGTCACGCGATGCAGAACCGGGACAGATGCTGGGAAATGGAGGTCCGGGCTATACGCTTCCTGCAGAATTCAGGCCTGGTTTTTTTCATAAGAAAGGAGCATTGGCCGCCGCGCGATTAGGCGACCAGGCCAATCCGGAGAAACGCTCGTCAGGTTCGCAGTTTTATATTGTCGAAGGGAAAGTTTTTACTCCACAGGCGCTCGATTCGCTCGAAACAATGCAAACTCAACGGGAGGCGCAGGATATTTATCATCAGCTGTTTATGAAAAAGGCCGATTCGGTGAGGATATTACAGGAACAGGGAAAGCAAATTGAGTACGCCGATTTGCTTGACCGGCTGGAAAAACAGGCACAGGACAGTGCTGCTTTGCACCCTTTCCATTTTGCCAAACAGCAACGGGAAACCTATACGGCCATTGGTGGCGTTCCTCACCTCGATGGCAATTATACCGTATTCGGTGAGGTGATAGAAGGACTGAATGTCATCGATTCCATCGCTCATGTAAAGACGGATGATCACGACAGGCCCGTGAAAGATGTGAAGATGACCATGAAAATACTGAAGGATTAGCGAAGAAGTCAGGCTATTTGCCTGTTTATTCAATTTTCATTTTATTCACGGAAAACATTCAAAAACAGACCGGATTGTGAAGAAGATCGTTTTCTTGTTGGTTTTTCTTTTTACCGTAGCCGGGGCTAAGGCTCAGGAGCCGGAACATATTGTCGTTATCTCGACCAATTTCGGCGATATGAAATGCAAGTTGTACAATGATACGCCCAAACACCGCGATAAATTTCTGCAGGAGGTAAAAAAGGGATATTACAACGGAACCTTGTTTTACCGGGTCATTCGTAATTTCCTGGTTCAGGGTGGGGCTGCCGATTCCCGGAATGCCCCTCCGGGAAAACTTATTGGTTATGGGAATCCGGCTTTCACTGTTGATGATGAAATCCGTCCGGATCATTTTCACAAAAAAGGAGCTTTGTGTGCTCCCCGCCAACCCGACGATGTGAATCCGTTTAAACAATCCGATATCTCGCAGTTTTACATTGTGGAAGGACGCGTATACCGCCCCGGAGAGCTGGATACAATGGAGTTGGCTAATAATGTCCCGATTAAGAAGCAGATCATTAAACAGGTCCTGACCCCTGAAGTTAAAGCCAAATTGGCAAAGCTGAAGA
This sequence comes from Prolixibacter sp. SD074, assembly GCF_009617895.1. Lineage (NCBI taxonomy): Bacteria > Pseudomonadati > Bacteroidota > Bacteroidia > Marinilabiliales > Prolixibacteraceae > Prolixibacter > Prolixibacter sp. SD074. The sequence continues at coordinate 3,059,944 of NZ_BLAW01000001.1, read as the reverse complement.
AAGAGAAGAAAGTGGACGAATTCAGGGCCCTTGCTAATCCGCTAAAGCAACAAATTGAAACGGAATATGCTTTGAATCCCCATGTCCTGAATTTTTCCAAAGCACAACGAAAAGCCTACACGACTGTTGGCGGTTATCCGGAGCTGGATGGTAAGTACACGGTTTTTGGCGAAGTAATTGACGGTTTTGATGTGATTGACAAAATTGCATCACTGAAAACCGATAAAAATGATCGTCCCCTGGAGGATGTGAAAATAGTAAACATTAATGAGATCAGGTAAATGGCACGGATGAAACAATTTCTGATTCTTACGTTAGCCGTGGCATTGGTTTCGTGCGGAGGCTCCGGGGGAAAAGGAAATACTTCGGAAAAAAATAAGAATAAAACGGGAAAAAAAGTACCGGAGAAAGTCTCGTTTGGAAGTTTGTTGCCATCCGTTTTTTCGGTGACTACGTACGACGGGAAACGTCGATTGGAGCAGGGGATGGGTTTTTTTCTGAACGATAGTGTTGCTGTTAGTCCCTATTCTCTTTTCGGAAACTCGAATCGTGCAGAAGTACAACCGCTGGATGGGAATGCAACTTACCAGGTTGCCGGATTTTTGGCAGTCGACCGGATCAACGATTTGGTCCTGCTGAAAATAAAGAACCTGCATCGGCCCGGCCTGAAATTATATACCGGGCATGTTCCCCGGGGAGCGCTAACCTATGTTGTTAGCCCCATCCGGGGAAAAACAGTCCCGATTGGTAAAGGGAAGATGCTGGAAGAATCAACGATTCAGGGAAACGACGTTTTTCGGATTTCCAACATTATTTACAGTTCAACCAATGGTCGGCCGGTTTTTCTGAATAACCGGGAAGTCCTGGGAGTAGGCAAGTTGTATTCGGCGGGTATCGATCAGGATTACCTGGCTGTCCCCGCAGAGGTTGTTGCCAAATTACTGGAAAAACAAAATGAGCCACTGAAGCCGATTTCGCGACTTGGAGGGAAGGTACCTCCGGAAGTGAGCGCCGCAAATGCCAAAATAAAAGGCGTGCTGGTGGAAACCGATTACGGAAACATCATCATCAGGCTCTTTAATAATATGCCGCTTTACCGCGATAATTTCCTGAAACTGGTTCGGGAACATTATTACGACTCGTTGCTGTGGCACCGGGTTATTGCCAAATTTGTGATTCAGACCGGTGCAGCTGATACACGGCATGCCAGGCCTGATGATATGGTGGGCTGGAAAGGTCCCGGATACACGCTTCCGGCTAATATCAACCCGAAGTATTTTCACCGGCGTGGAATAGTCGGTGTTCCCCGTCTTCCCGACAGGCAAAACCGTTACAAACGTTCGGACGGAAGCCAGTTCTATATTGTAGTGGGACGAACTTATTCCGATAAGGAGCTGGACGATATCGAAAAGGAAAATCACATCAAATTCTCGCCCGAACAGCGCCGGGTGTATAAGACGACCGGCGGCGCACCGACACTTGACGGCGAATATACCATCTTCGGTGAAGTGACTTCGGGAATGAATGTGGCAGACAAGATCGATACCGTGAGTGTGGACAAATATTACCGGCCCTTGCGTGACATACGCGTGAAACGCATCCGTATTCTGAAGTGATTATTTTCTTCCCGGTAGGGAAAGGAAAAATTCGGCAATTCTTAAATCTACCGGATGCGTGATCTTGATGTTTTCGCGATTTCCTTCCACTAGTTTAACCCGAAAACCGGCACTTTCAACAACCGATGCATCATCCGTAAATAAGGAATTAAAATCCTGTTCGTAGGCTTTCAACAATGTTGAGGTGCGGAAAATTTGCGGCGTTTGCACTGAATAGTAACGACTACGGTCCACAGGGGCAGATTCTTCCATATTTCCTTCGCGCAACGATTCGATGACCGGCAGCACCGGAATGGCAGTGCCTTGTTTTTTCGCAATCAGGAAGCAATTCTCGATGGTTGTTTGGCTCACCAATGGTCGTACGCCGTCATGAATGGCAACCAAATCACAGGCGGACAAAGCCGACAAACCATTTTTTACCGAATGAAACCGGGTGTCTCCGCCAGCTACTACCTGATGACGAATGACAAAATTATGATTCAGGCATAATTGTTCCCAGAAGGGAATCTGGTCAGCGGGTAACACAACAATCAAATCCATGGTGGAATCGAACCGGTTGAATGCTTCCAATGTGTACATCAGGACCGGCTTTCCCAATAATTCCAGGAACTGTTTCGGCCGGTCACTTTTCATCCGGGAACCACTGCCTCCGGCAACAACAATTACGGAACGTTTGGTGGAATGAGGGTCGGGTTTATTCATGACAATTCAGCTCTGATTTCTGTTTCCTATGCAAATTTACCCTTCCCTTTACAAACCTTACGGTGATTTCGAATAAATTTGGTGAAACTGCTAAAGCGATTTTTATCATGAAAGATATTCTTGATTTCCTGGCCGATTTGGGAAAGAACAATAACCGCGAATGGTTTGAGCGAAACCGGGACCGTTACGAAGAAACGAGGAGCAAGTTTTTGGCGTTTACGGAGCTTCTGAATAACGAAATCAAGTCGTTTGATCCGGAAGTTCCGATGCTTGCTCCAAAAGACTGCATGTTCCGGATTTTTCGGGATGTCCGTTTTTCAAATGACAAGCGCCCTTACAAAACAAATTACGGAAGTTTCATCTCTCGTGGTGGTCGGAAATCAGGATATGCCGGGTATTATCTGCACCTGCAGCCCGGAAGTTCATTCCTCGGCGGGGGCGTTTTTATGCCGCCATCAGCTAACCTTAAAGCTATTCGCCAGGAAATTTTCCTCGATCCGGAAGGGTTTTTGTCGATAAAGGAAAATCCGGAATTTCAGAAACATCTGCCTGATGAATACGATGCCAGGTTGAAAACCGCTCCCCGCGATTTTCCCAAGGATTGGGAATATATCCACTTGTTGCGGAATAAATCCTATGCCTATGGCCGCAATCTAACAGCAGAAGAGATCCTTTCGCCTTTGTTCATGGAAAATGTACTGGAAACTTTTAAAGTGCTTTCGACAATGAATCAGTATTTGAACCAGGCCATTGATGATCGTCTGAAATCCTGAATTCCGTTCAAACGGCCTTCACGCTATCAGTAAAAACGGGAGAAGTAAAAAGGTACCGAAATGTAGATTTATTACAAACTATCGTTCTGATTTACTAATCTGTAAGTCAATTTGCAAATATTGTTAATTTCGCGACGGATTTGTTAATATTTTTTAAAATTATCGCGGAGATATTTCATTGGTTTTGCAACCATTTCCGTAATAAACCCTCATTTCATGAAACGAGCCATGAGCATTGCAAATCTTATGGTAATCAATGTAGCGGTGCGTGACATGTGGCGTTAAAAACGAACAATTATCACATGAAAAAGATCCTTTTTGCCCTTTCCTTTCTGATGGCCTTTACGGCATTGGAAGCCCAGGACATTCAGCTCCATTACGACATGGGCAAAGACCGCAAGTACCTTACATCGACGGTTGAGATGTTTAAACCCGGCCCGTACGGTAGTACTTACTTTTTTATTGACATGGACTATGGCGCCAACAATGTACAAGGGGTTGCTTTGGCTTACTGGGAAATTGCCCGCGGGCTCAAATTCTGGGATAATCCGTTCGAAATCCATGTAGAGTACAATGGTGGTTTTGGACAGTATGCCCCCGGTGGTGCTTATCAGATAAACGATGCCTGGTTGTTTGGTGGGAACTACACCTGGAACACGGCTGACTATTCCAGGATTTTTACCTTACAGCTGATGTACAAAACCATCCGCGGGAAAAACAAAAACTCCTTCCAGGTCACTGGCGTATGGACCTTGCAGTTCTTCAACAACAAGGTGACACTGGATGGATTTGCCGACTTCTGGCGCGAAGATTTTACACTTAATGGACATAAAACCAAGTTTGTTTTCTTGAGTGAACCGCAGTTCTGGTACAACGTGACCAAGAATTTCTCGGTAGGTAGTGAAATTGAATTGAGTACCAATTTCTCGCAGCATTATGGATTTATGGTGAATCCGACCATTGCAGGTAAATGGACATTTTGATACCGGACATTGCTAAATAAACCGTTATGTTAGAAAAGCTTTTTAAACTTACACAGAACAAAACATCGGTGAAAACCGAAGTGGTGGCCGGAATCACCACATTCATGACCATGGCATACATCCTTGCCATAAACCCGACGATTCTTTCGGAAACCGGAATGGATAAAAATGCTCTTTTTACCGCGACTGCCGTGGCTTCCATTATCGCTACACTGGTAATGGCATTATTCGCGAACCTACCATTTGCCCTGGCCCCGGGAATGGGACTTAATGCCTTCTTTGCTTACACTGTTTGTCTGGGGATGGGCTTCAGTTGGCAGTTTGCCCTGGCCGCTGTTTTCATCGAAGGAATTATTTTCCTGGTCCTGACTGCATTTAATATCCGAGAACTGATTGTGAATGCGATACCAATTAACCTGAAACACGCTGTCTCTGCCGGTATTGGATTGTTTATTGCGTTTATCGGGATGCAGGGATCGGGTTTGATTGTAAATAACGACGCCACGCTGGTTGGATTGGGCGACATGAGCTCTCCTACCGTATTGGTTACCCTTTTCGGATTGCTGTTTACGGGCGTATTGCTGGCTCTCCGGGTAAAAGGCGCTTTGCTGATTGGCATTTTTGCCTCTACCATTTTGGGTATTCCGCTGGGGGTGGCCCATCTTCCGGAAGGACAGATACTAAGCTTGCCTCCGTCGGTAGCTCCTATCGCTTTTAAATTCGACTTTTCACAGCTCTTTTCGCTTAATATGGTGATCATCCTCTTCACGTTCCTGTTTGTCGATATGTTCGATACGGTGGGAACATTGGTAGGTGTGTCATCAAAAGCGAACATGCTGGATGCTGAAGGCCGTGTACCACGGGTAAAGCAGGCCCTGTTTGCCGATGCTGTCGGAACAACATTTGGTGCAATGCTGGGAACGTCAACGGTTACCACGTATGTGGAAAGCGCTTCGGGTGTTGCCGAAGGTGGAAGGACGGGTTTGACATCGCTGACGGTTGCCGGGATGTTTTTCCTGGCTTTGTTCCTGGCTCCGCTCTTCCTGATGGTTCCGGGGGCCGCTACGGCTCCGGCTTTGATTCTGGTTGGTTCGTTTATGATGTCCCCGATTTTGAAAATCAACTTCGACGATTACACCGAATCCATTCCTGCTTTCCTGACCATCATTATGATGCCACTTACTTATAGTATTGCTGATGGAATTGTTTTCGGGATGCTTTCGTATGTATTGCTGAAGGTACTGTCGGGCAAGTTCAAGGATGTGAGTGTTATCATGTATGTTCTGGGTGTCTTATTCGTCTTAAAATTTTTGGTTTAGATAGAATTTATTCCAGTTAGATACGACTAAAAAAGGCCTTTTCAAGTTTTGGAAAGGTTTTTTTTATTCGGGCAAATATCCTATTTTTGGCTTCACTCAACGGGACGTTAGCTCAGTTGGTTTAGAGCGCTACCTTGACAGGGTAGAAGTCACTGGTTCGAATCCAGTACGTCCCACATTTTTCCTTTTTCCTCAGGAATTCATCGGCCCAAATCTGAAATTGACCACACAATGGATTATTTTGTTGCTTGTCCGAACAGCTCAATTACCCATTCAGCAGTAGACAGGATATAACAATCAATAATGAAACCCATGTGAGCCCGGTGCCTTATTGGATGAATTACAGTATCCCTGGATAAAAAGGTGAAATAAAGGTCCGGAATATTGAAAATCGTAAGTGACAAATAGGTAAAGATTGAGATCTTTCATGACGAAAGACAGATTAATTTTTATATTTGTTCAAACTTGAAATGATTTATTCTAAACCAAATCATTAACTGAAAACAAAGCATAATGGAACAAAAGCACGCTAACTACGGACTAGGCATGTCCGTTTTCGGAGCCATTTTCTTCATTTTTGGTTTCGCAACCACCTTCATCATCACGTTAAGCGCCAAGGTGAAGATGATTTTTACCTTATCGGAATTTGAAGCCCAGCTTTTAACCGCTGCCTTCTTTCTTACCTATCCGGTTTTATCGATCCCAACGGGCTATATTATTAATCGTATTGGATACAAGACTGCTGTAGTAACAGGACTTATCGTGATGGCGATTGGCAGTTTCCTGTTTTTTCCGGCAGCTGCCATTCCATCTTTTGGGTTGTTCCTGACAGCGACATTTGTGTTGGCAGCCGGTGTTGTTATTCTCCAAACTGCTGCCAATCCATATGTGACAGCTCTCGGCCCGGAATCAAGCGCTTCGGGACGCCTGAACCTGACGCAGGCCTTGAACTCGATTGCGACCATGATTGCTCCCTGGATTATTTCAGTAGCTATTTTTAAAGGTGCAGGCGATATGCTCGATGCTGCTGCTTCAGCAAAGACCGTTCAGCTGCCGTTCATCATCATGGGCGTTATTATTGCATTAGTTGCTATTGCAATTATGGCAATCAAGCTTCCTGTTTTGCTTGACAGCGAGGAAATGGCCAACCCGGAACGCATCAAGAAAAGCGTATGGAGATATCCACACGTATTGCTGGGAGCATTAGGTATCTTTTTCTATGTGGGTGCCGAGGTAGGAAATGCCGGTTTGTTGGTAAACTATTTACAGTCTCTCCAGGGATTGAATATCACTTCTGAAATTGCATCTCGTTTTGCTGCTATTTATTGGGGGGGCGCTATGATTGGCCGTTTCTTTGGTTCTATTTTGCTTTCAGAAATGAAGGGAAATAAATTACCCTATATTTTGGGCGTGCTGGTTCTTGCTCTTGTTTCCGGTGCTTTTGTTACCGACTGGAACTTTAATTATGGTGCATACTTTCTGTTAATTGCTGTGATCAACTTTGCGATTATGAAGCTTGGTAAAGGTAGTGCCAACCGCACATTGGCCGTATTTGCCGGAGTCGCTGCTATTCTTGCTATTACGACCGCTGTTACTACCGGGAGTATCTCGCTTTGGACGATTGTTTCGATCGGTTTCTTTAATTCCATCATGTTCCCGAATATCTTTGCTCTTGCGGTGAGAGACCTGGACAATGCAGAAAAAAGTACCGCGTCCGGAATTATCAACAGCCTGATTGTTGGAGGCGCTGTTCTTCCACTCATTATGGGAAGCATTGCCGATAGCTATGGTTATACCTGGGCATTCTTCGTACCGGCATTCAGTTACCTGTACATTTTCTTTTATGCTGTTAAGGGAAGTAAAATTCGTTAAGAATTCATAAAAATATCAACAGGATTCAGGTCCCAAACGTAATGCTTTTTACTTTGGGACTTATTTCCTTCGTTAAAACATAAAATACACATGAAAAGAGTTGCTATAGGTATAGATATCGGCGGGACCAACACTGTTCTGGGTGTGGTTGACGAAAATGGCGATGTACTCGTTAAAGATTCCATCTCAACACCTAACCACGGTGATGTAAACAAATATGTTGCTTCGTTAAGCGAGAGTATCAACGAGTTGATCGACTCCGTACAAAAGCTGAATGCTGATGCAGAGGTGATGGGTATCGGCATTGGCGCTCCCAACGGAAACTATTATAAAGGTACTATTGAGCAGGCAGCTAACCTGGCGTTTAAAGGCGTGGTGCCGCTGGTTGATCTGCTCAAGCAAAATTTCCCTCACCTGAAAGCGCTGGCATTAACCAATGATGCTAACGCTGCTGCTATGGGTGAGATGATTTACGGAGGCGCCAAAGGCATGAAAAACTTTGTGATGATTACCCTCGGTACGGGTTTGGGAAGTGGTATTGTCGTAAATGGCGACCTGGTTTATGGCCACGATGGCTTTGCCGGTGAAGTGGGCCACACTACTGTTATTCCTCACGGGCGCGTTTGCGGTTGTGGCGGCGAAGGCCACCTCGAAGCTTACTGCTCGGCGCCCGGTATCAAACGCACCGTGTTCGAGCTGTTAGCAAAATATAACGCCGGCGGAAGTGAAATGGCGAAGTATTCTTTCGAAAAACTCGACTCGAAGAAGGTATTCGAAGCTGCTGAGCGTGGTGATAAAATTGCTATTGAAGCGTTTGAAATTACCGGTGAGCATCTTGGCCAGGGTTTGGGCGATACCGTTTGTCACCTGAGCCCGGAAGCCATCTTCCTGTTTGGAGGACCGACCGCTGCCGGCGATTTGATTTTCAAACCCACCAAAGAAAGTATGGAAAGACATATACTGCCTATCTTCCGTAACAAGGTGGAAATTCTTCCCTCGAAACTGAAAGCGGGTTCTGCGGCCATCGTTGGCGCCAGTGCGTTGGTTTGGAAAGAACTGGAAAAAGAATAAATTCAATTATTCATACAATAAAAGGCTGTTCCCGAAGGGAATAGCCTTTTTTGCTTTTATAACGGTGGTTTCGATTGTTTTTTACATGGTTCCCAATATAAAACAAGAAAATATTTGTCGGCAAGGTTTCCCGCCCCGGGAAAGCATGAAAACGGCTGTCGGCAAGGTTTCTCGCCCCGGGAAAGTATGAAAACGGCTGTCGGCAGGGTTTCTCGGCCCGGGAAAGCATGAAAACGGCTGTCGGCAAGGTTTCCCGCCCCGGGAAAGCATGAAAACGGTTGTCGGCAGGGTTTCTCGCCCTGGGAAAGTATGAAAACAACTGTTGGCTGATATCCGGTTTTGAGATAGGCAGTATGGTTTTGAAAATCGGAATTTTCGCGGGAACCATTGGTCGAATCGTAATTGTACGAGGCAAACAGGTTAAAACCATTTTCGCGATAGCCGGCCGAACCTGCAGTTTTGATTGTGTTGAAAGAACCGTACTGTCCGCGAACCTGCCCCGAGAAACCATCTTTGTCCTCCTTGCGGGTAATGAGGTTCACAACGCCTCCCATGGCATTCGTGCCATACAACAAGGAGCCTGGCCCGCGAATGACTTCCACTTTTTCCAGGTCGGAACTGACATAACTGTCGGGAAACGGATGCCCCATCAATCCCATCATTTGCGGTTGCCCATCTATCATAACCAATACTTCTGAGGTGGCTCCATTTAGTCCAACACCACGAATAGTAATTTGCCCGGCCGAACCGCTTGCGACCCCAAATCCACTATATCCGCGCTGAGTGACAAACATGCCAGGTACTTTGGCACTCAGCAATGGCAGGATGTTCGTTTGCGAGCTGTTTTCGATTTTTTAGTTAGTTTGTTTTTTGTGACTCGGATGGCCAAAATAGTTTTTTGCCGAATCCAAGCCGGTTATCGGTCATTTTTATGGATTCAATATTCAGCACCCAAAGTTTAGTTTCCATTAGCACTGCATACGGAAATTTTTTCAGATATCGTTTTTTGACTTTACCGGCTAATTCGCCTTCGGGTAATTCCAGTTTTCCTGTCATCTGTAATCCCCTGATTTTACCGACAACACTTGTTTCCAGTACAATGGAAGCGGCAACCTGCTTGTTTTTTAATGCTTCCTGAATGTGGCGGGTTTCATCATCCGAGGTGAATATAAGCACGTTTTCATCTTCGTGATAAGCGTAAAAACAGTTAGTACACCAAGGTTGTCCGTTTTGACTGGTAGCCAGTGTTAATACATGATGTTCGGTAATAAAATCGCGAATGCGTTTATCGGGTTTTTCCATCGTTCGTGTTTTTAGTTATCAAAAATAGAAATTCGGCGTAAGTTTTATCAGGAAAATGACTTGTGTTACCATTACGGTATTGGACCGGTTGTTCCTCTTTTCTCTCTTCAAAAATAATTACCTTCGTAAAAAATTTAAAGATACGCGAAAATGTTCTCAGGAATCGTCGAAGGAATGGGCACTGTGGTGGCTATCGATAAAGAACAGGAAAATGTTCATCTCACACTGGAGTGTGACTTTGTTAATGAATTGAAGATCGATCAAAGTCTCTCGCACAACGGAGTTTGTCTCACGGTAGTGAAAAGGACCGATAAGGCTTATACGGTGACTGCTATTAAGGAGACGCTTTTAAAATCGAATTTGGGCTTGCTAAAAGTCGGTGATAAGGTTAACCTGGAACGCAGCATGCCGATTAACGGACGACTGGACGGGCACATTGTTCAGGGCCATGTCGATCAAACGGCTGTTTGCCGGAAAGTGGAAGAAGCTGACGGAAGTTGGTATTATACGTTTACTTATGATTTCGACATCGAAAAAGCCCGGCAGGGTTACATGACCGTTGAAAAAGGCTCGGTGTGTGTAAATGGTGTCAGTCTCACGGTTGTAAATGCAAAGGACAACAGTTTCCAGGTGGCAATTATTCCTTACACCCAGGAACACACGAACTTCCATACATTTGAACCGGGTTCAGTCATTAACATCGAATTCGATATTATTGGAAAATATCTGAGCCGGTTGAACAGGTATAATCAGTAACCAATTACCAAAAATACAGAAGAAAGGCCCGTAAAAGCGGGCTTTTTTATGCTTCTAAGTGAAAGTATTTTTCTGATTTTTAGTGCAAAAAAAAGGTTGCAACCCGTGCAACCCCTTTTGTGTATTTAAGGGCAACATGTTCTTCCGGGAATTGGGAAAATGGAAAAAGAATAACAAAATTTGTCCTTAAAATGCCTGCTTTTTAAATGTGCTGCAAAATAGTAGTTTCAGGAGATCTAACCAAATTTTTTTATTAACATTTGTTCTGTTCCTATCTGTTTTTTGCTGCTCATAGGCTACTGGATGCCTTATCTGATTGTGGAAATTAACATGAACATGTCAACCAGCCACAGATTTTATGTTCACACATATGAACTTATATGTTTCAATCACTAAGTTCGGGTAATATTGGATGTACGATTGTGGTTGAAAAATAGTAACTTGAATACCGAAGATAAGTTATGTCTGTTGTCTACGATTTCATATCACTTTTCTTTCCCCGATTATGTGCCGGCTGTGGCGAACCACTTGTCCACGGTGAGGAGGGGATATGTATTCGCTGTCTTGCGGATCTTCCCCGAACAGGATTTGCCCGATTTGCTGATAACAAAGTAGCGCAGGTTTTTTGGGGACGTGTTCCGCTGGAATATGCTGTTTCGCTTTGTTATTTTGAAAAAGGCAGCCGATTGCAACATATGTTTCACCGGATGAAGTACCGACGGGAACCAGGGGTTGGCAAAGTCCTGGGACGGGAACTGGGGCTCGAATTGTTTTCCAGTCCGATGTTTGAGACGCTGGACGCTGTTATACCAGTTCCTTTGCATCCGAAGAAACAAAAGAAAAGAGGTTACAATCAAAGTGAGTATATCGCCAATGGGATCAGTGAGGCGATAAACATTCCGGTTATAACCGATGCGCTGATCCGAAATGTGCACACTTCATCACAAACCCGCAAGAGCCGTTACAACCGGTGGGAAAATGTAGAAGGTATTTTTCAGGCGATAAAACCGGAAAAGCTGGAAAATCTGCATTTGCTGGTAGTTGACGATGTGGTAACTACCGGCGCTACCCTCGAGGCCTGTTGTGTACCATTGTTGAAAATTCCGGGTGTTAGAGTGAGTATTGCTACGTTAGCGTGTGCCTAATGAGAAGGGGCACCCGGCCAGCGGTAGCTGTCGACTTTGAGCCCGGCCAAGTCGATTACCCGGTTAATCACTGTTGAGGCTGCCTCTTCGAGTGTCTCGGGGCGGCTGTAAAATGACGGACTTGCCGGACAAATAATGGCCCCGGCTTCGGTCAGTCGTGTCATATTTTGCAGATGAATAAGGCTGTATGGGGTCTCACGGGGAACGACAATCAGTTTTTTTCGTTCTTTCAACATCACATCGGCAGCTCGTGTGACCAGGTCATCAGAAACCCCCGCAGCGATTCTTCCCAGGGTTCCCATCGAACACGGTACAATGAGCATGGCATCATAGCCCGCTGAACCAGAGGCAAAGGGTGCGTAAAAGTTATTTTTCTGATATTTCAGAAAGGGATATTCCAGAACGGGTGGTTCACTGCCCAGCTCATACGACCAGATATCGCGGGCGTTCGTGGACATAACAACACCGCAGGATTCAATTTGATCCTTGATGCTTTCCAGTTTTTTCAGCAATGTTGCTGCGTAAATCGAGCCGCTTGCTCCGGTAATGGCGACCACCAGTTTCTTTCTCATTATATTTTTTAGTCTTTTCCGGTTAACCGGGAAAGTGTTTACAGAAGAAACGAAAGATAAGGGATAAATGTTTCTTCAGGATACAGATGACAAATGATGGATTGGTTCACTACCTGGAAGAGAAAGGGATTGCGGTATATGAAAATCGGCTGGAGAAGATCCTCCGCTTGCTATTGGCAGAACCGGATAAAGGAACAAAGTGGTTTTGGTGGGAGAGGAAGATTTTAGCGACAAGTGGACGGGGACGGCATTGTCAGGTTTAGGGAAAAGCCATAAAAAAAGCGGGCATTGCCCGCTTCCTTTTTTAGTACCTTCTGTCGGAGCGACGGTTGAAATCTCTGTTTCCACCATCCCGATTAAAATCTCTGTTTCCACCCTCGCGTCGGTTACCTCCTTCACGACGATATCCACTACCGCCACCACGGTTGCCTCCGTCACGACGAAAATCACGGCGCTCTTCACGTCCGCCTTCACGGGGAGCTGATTTCTTAACGATAATAGTGCTACCCTGAAGCTCTGAATCGTTCAATTCACTGATTGCTTCATAAGCCTCCGGGTCGTTAGGCATTTCAACAAATCCATATCTTTTGGAGTTCCCGGTCTCCCGGTCAAAGATAACTTTGGCGTAAGCAACTTCGCCATAATGTGCAAAAAGATTCTCAAGGTCTTCGCTTGTAGTCTCGGAGCTAAGCTTTGCTACAAAAATGTTCATGATAAATAAAAATTATTAAATAAATAAAAGGGTGATGAACGTGGTAGAAGAGAGACAAGCAAAGCAAGGTATTTTTCTATTAACTCACTGAACTTATTTCTAATCTATAAATCAAAAGTAACCTAAAAATTTCAGATTGATATCAACCTTTGGTAAAGATTTTTTCAATTATGTGTTAATTAACAATTGTATAGAATAATTTTCAAATCAACCCGATACGGGTTCAAACCATCAATTTTCATTACTTTTGCCCCATGATTGATCAGGGTACCATACAACGCATTTTGGACAGTTCAGAAATTGTTGATGTCGTGGGAGATTTTGTGACGCTTAAGCGGCGCGGGACCAATTTTATTGGCTTGTGCCCTTTCCATAACGAGAAAACTCCCTCGTTTAATGTTTCTCCTTCCAAAGGAATATATAAGTGCTTTGGCTGTGGAAAAGGCGGAAGTGTGGTCAACTTTGTGATGGAGCACGAGCATCTTTCCTACGTGGAGGCCCTGAAGTGGTTGGCAAAAAAGTACAACATTGAGGTGAATGAACGGGTGGAAACGCCCGAAGACATTCAGGCGCGGAATGATCGGGAGAGCCAGATGATTGTTACCTCCTTTGCCCAAAAATATTTTACAAGCCAGCTTTGGGACAGCAACGAAGGCCGGATAGCTGCGTTGGGTTATTTCCGCGAACGCGGATTGCGTGACGATATGGTTCGAAAATTTGAACTGGGGTATTGCCCGGCCGGGAACGATAATTTTACACAGGAAGCGCTAAAGTCCGGGTATGAGATGAAGTACCTGGAAAAAACGGGCCTGACAATTAAACGGGAAGACTGGATTCGGGATCGGTTTAGCGGGCGCGTGATGTTTCCCATTCATGGCGTATCTGGCCGGGTGATTGCCTTTGGTGGGCGAACACTTTCGCAGGACAAGAAAATTGCCAAGTACCTGAACTCGCCGGAATCGGATATTTACCACAAAAGCCGGGTGTTGTATGGAATTTACCAGGCGAAACGCAGCATCATACAAAATGATAAGAGTTACCTGGTCGAAGGATATACCGATGTGATTGCGATGCATCAGTCGGGAATTGAGAATGTAGTGGCTTCATCAGGCACTTCACTCACGATAGATCAAATCAGGTTGATTCGCCGGTTTACCAATAACATTACCATTATTTATGATGGAGACCAGGCCGGTATCAAAGCATCTCTGCGGGGAATCGATTTGGTGCTGGAAGAAGGCCTGAATGTGAAAGTACTTCCGCTGCCGGAAGGCGAAGACCCGGATTCCTTTTCGCGTTCGATGGGCTCTTCTGAATTGCAGCAATATATCACTGAAAACGAAACGGATTTTATCAAATTCAAAACGCAATTGCTGTTAGTGGGGACCGAAAACGATCCGGTTACACGGGCCCGTGTAACGACCGATATTGTACGTTCAGTTTCGGTTATCCCGGACGGAATTGTCAGGGCGGAGTACCTGAAAGAGTGTAGCCGTTTGATGAATGTGCGTGAGGAGGTGCTTTACGAGGAGTTGAGGAAGCTGAAGCGCAAGCGCGATGATGAGATGTTCCGACGGGAACAGCGAGACCAGGTTCGGCGCGAAAATATTCCGGAAACTCCGGTTGTTGAAGTGAAGAAGGAGGCCGGTCCTGTCAATAATCCGTGTGCCATCGAAGAGCGCGAAGTGTTGCGCATGATGCTGAAGTACGGCGATCAGATACTCTACGAGGTGGAGAACGATGAAGGCGAAAGCGAAGAAATTACCGTGGCCGATTATTTTCTGTCGGAACTACAAGCCGATGGTATCGAATCGGTTGATCCGGTTAACCGGAAAGTCTTCGAGGAGTGCGATGAACACTTTGGTGAAGAGGGATTTGACCCGTTACGTTACTTTGTTCAACATCCCGATTCGTCTGTCAGCCAGGTTTGTTCAAATATCCTTTCGGAAAAATATACTGAAAGCCAGTTTTGGAAAAAGCAGGGAAGTTACGTCGAAGAGGAGCATGATATATTGTATGTTTTGGTGCCCAGGGTATTGCAGGAGTATAAGCTCCGGATGGTTCGTTTTTTAACTAATCAGGCAATTGAGGAGATGAAGGATGCTGCTAAAAGTGATAATTTTGAACGAATTGCCGATTTGCAACGCAATATTCAGAATCTGAAACAGGTAGAGAAGGAGTTGTCTGATAAACTCGGAAAAAGAACAATTAATTTTTGAACCCATAGGGGCATTGATTGGTTTTCTCAAAATCACATACAATCTTTATGGTTTGTTCTCTTTAAATAAAAAGAATTCGTTAATGATATATGTAACCGGCGGGACCGGGATGCTGGGGGCTCATTTGCTCCATCGCCTGACAAAATCGGGCTACCAGGTAAGAGCATTGAAACGCGAAAACAGCAACCTGGACCAGACAAAAAAAATATTTTCTTATTATAGTTCTGAAGAAGAAGCGAAACAACTTCTGGCAAAAATCGAATGGGTAGAGGGCGACTTGCTCGATCGGGATTCAATCAGGGAGCATCTTGAAGGCATTGATTTCATTATTCATGCTGCTGCGATGGTTTCCTTCAATCGAAGAGATCGTTATGCCATGCTGCATAATAACGTGGAGGGAACCGCCAATTTGGTTGATTTAGCCAGGGAATCAGGAATCAACCGGTTCTGTCATGTGAGTTCTACCTCGGCGCTGGGAAATCCGCCTGAAGGCGTTCCTTCCTCAGAGGAGCATGTTTGGAATAACAGCCGAAAACGTACCGCTTATGGCAAGAGTAAATTCCTTTCTGAGATGGAGGTTTGGCGGGGTATGAACGAAGGAATGGAGGTACTGATTGTGAATCCGGGAGTGATTATCGGGCCAGGAAATTGGGATTCTGGTAGTCCTCAGTTTTTTAAAACCATATGGAATGGCTTTAAGTTTTATACAAGGGGAGGAACCGGCTTTGTTGATGTCCTTGATGTGAGTGCGGCCATCGTGTCGATGATGGATCAATCGCAATGGGAAGTTGTCAAGAATCAACGATATGTATTGGTGGCCCGGAATGTGGGGTTCCGCGAATTTTTTAATCTGGTTGCTGATAATCTGGGTAAAAGGAGACCGACTATTCCTGCCGGTGATTGGCTCCTGGCAATTGCGTGGCGACTCGCCCTTATTGTATCGTGGTTTAGTTCTTCCAGTCCGGCTATTACCCACGATAGTGTCAATGGTTCAAACCGGATGAGCCATTATGACGGGGCTCAGATAACCCGGATAATGCCTTTTCAATACAGTACTGTTGAGGAAAGTGTGGCCAGGGTTGCAAAAATATTTCTGAACGAACATCGCTAAGCTAATGTTAGTACAAATTATCTTTTGCCCTTTGTTTTTCAAGCAAACACTAAATCCGGAAAGCCCAACTTAGTGAGTGTCGCATGTTTTACAGAAGGAAAATTTGATTAATGAATGCATGTACAAAGGTGAACTTGGGTTTTGGTTTTCTAGCTGATAGGAAGGTTCGCTGGAACAAAAAAAGATCGCCCTAAATGAGCGATCTTTTGGCAATTATCTAAGAAATGAGATTTATTTGAGCTTGAAATGCTCTTTTATTTTCTCAGTATAGTCGAGTTTTTCCCAGGTGAAGAGTTCTACTTCGCGTTCCAGCTTACCGGAATATGGCGATTCAAAATTCTTGACAACCGTTCTTGGGGTACGCCCCATATGTCCGTAGGCTGCAGTCTCCTCGTAAATGGGGTTACGGAGTTTTAACCGTTTTTCGATAGCAAATGGGCGAAGGTCGAAAATCTCTCTAATTTTTTCTGCAATTTCACTGTCTGACAGGTCGACATTGGCCCGCCCATAAGTATTAACGTAAATGTTCACGGGTTGTGCTACGCCAATAGCATAGGCCAACTGGACCAACATTTCATCGGCAACATTAGCAGCTACCAGGTTTTTGGCAATGTGGCGGGCAGCATAAGTAGCCGACCGGTCTACCTTCGACGGGTCTTTACCCGAGAATGACCCACCTCCGTGTGCACCTTTACCTCCATAGGTATCGACAATAATTTTACGCCCGGTCAGTCCGGTATCACCATTCGGTCCACCGATTACAAATTTACCAGTCGGATTAACGTGCAGAATGAATTGATCATCGAATAGTTTCTGCAAACGGGCAGACAATTTGGCAACCGTGCGAGGAATCAGAATTTTGCGAACATCATCCTTGATTTTGGATAGCATGCGCTCGTCATCATTGTCAAAGTCGTCGTGCTGTGTCGATACTACGATGGTATGAACCCGTAGCGGTTCGTTTTTATCATTATATTCAATTGTTACCTGCGATTTGGAATCCGGGCGGAGGTAAGTCATTTCTTTTCCTTCGCGGCGAATTTCAGCCAGCTCAAGCAACAGACGGTGCGACAATTCCAGTGCAAGGGGCATGTAATCGTCTGTTTCTTTACACGCATAACCGAACATCATTCCCTGGTCACCTGCTCCCTGGTTCTCGCGATCTTCGCGATCGACACCCCGGTTGATGTCCGCAGATTGTTCGTGAATGGCTGTCAGAATGCCACACGAGTCGCTGTCGAACTGATATTCGGCCTTGGTGTACCCAATGCGGGCAATCACATCGCGGGCTTCTCTCTGAACGTCAATATACGTCTGGGTTTTTACCTCGCCGGCAATTATTACCTGCCCGGTGGTTACCAGGGTCTCAATTGCCACTTTCGAGTCCGGATCATATGCCAGTAAGGCATCTAATAATGCATCGGAAATTTGATCGGCTACCTTATCAGGATGTCCTTCCGATACTGATTCTGAAGTAAATAGAAATCCCATAATTATAATTTTTTGGACGGCTCAAGCCGCCTATTGATGAAACATATACGGAACGGGACATTCAATGGTTGATTGATAATAGACGGGAAGGCATTGCTTTAGCATTTTTTTCCGTGGTTGCAATCAATCAAATCTATCCACATCCGAAGGACAAATGTACATCGAAAATATTTAATTACGTAAAAAGGTGCATAAAAATTGAATTAGTGGCATTGGCCTGTTTCGGTTTAATGGCCGGTCACTTCCAGAAATACTTTTTCGAGTGTAGTCGTTTCGCGCTGCAGCGTAAGTAAAATAAATCCATGCTTTGCTGCAAAGCGGAATACGGCCGGCCTGATATCTTCGGCAGTGGTTGCTGTTAACAACCATTCGGCATCGCCCGTTTTTTCGACTTGCCCAACTCCTTCGACAGAGGAAAGCATCTGAGTGGTTACGTCTCCCTGTGTTTCAATCCGGATCACTTGAGGCGCATCGGTTCGGAGTGTATGAAACTGAGAACGGTTTTTATCGGCTACAATTTGCCCTTTGTGGATGATGAGAACCCGGTTACAAATAGCCTCCACTTCCTGCATGATGTGGGTGGATAGCATGACGGTTTTGTTCCGGCTTACTTCCTGAATCAAACGGCGGATTTCAATCAGCTGGGCCGGATCGAGCCCAGACGTTGGTTCATCAAGAATGAGAACCTCCGGATCATGAATTAGCGCCTGCGCAATGCCTACACGTTGCCGGAAACCGTTTGACAGTGAACCGATTTTCTTCCCTAACTCAGGGACCAGCCCGGTGAGGTTTATCATCTCGTCAACTCTCTCTCTCCGGTTTTTTATCGGGTACATACCGGAAACCAATTCAAGATATTCCCGAATGTACATGTCAGGGTACAGGGGATTATTTTCGGGTAGGTAACCTATCTGGCGGTTTATGTTGATGGAATGTTTCCGAACGGGCAGGTCGTTCACCATTACGTTGCCCGACGAAGGTGTAAGCAAACCCGTGATTATCTTCATCATAGTTGATTTTCCGGCGCCATTCGGCCCCAGGAAACCAGTCACCTCACCGGTGCGAATGGAAAATGTAACATCGTCCAAGGCTTTCTGTTCTCCATATCGCTGCGTAATCCTTTCAACCTGTATCGACATAATTCTGCTTTTGTACAAAAATAGCTTTTCCTTCCATCTTACAAGGGAATGAGAATTCAAGCATACAAATCTGGTTTGTTTTTGATGACTTTATTCCCAAATAGCAATATGCAATGACAATTTTCAAATCTCTCTGAAAATCTTTGCTAATTTTGTGGCAGTGAACCATGAATCAACTATTTTCGAGAATTTCAGGCAGACTTATGTGTTGTCAATGGAACGTTGTGCAATGAGTCTGTTTTACAGTAAAATGTCCCGGAGCGACAATAACCATGAAGGATAAGAATTTTAATTTTGTGAAAAGTTTATTTCGGTACGAGCGGCAAAAAACGGCTATCGTACAGGTTGGAGAAGTAAAGGTTGGAGGAGAGTACCCTGTTCGTTTACAGTCGATGACCGATACAGATACAACAGATACGGATGCCACGGTCGAGCAAATTATCCAGATTATTAAGGCTGGTGCTGATTTTGTCCGTATGGCTGTTCAGGGGCTTCGCGAAGCTGAAAATCTTAAAAATATCCGGGCCGGACTTGACAAACGAGGCTATGCCGCGACGCCACTTGTGGCCGATATTCATTTTTCCCCGCAAGCCGCTAAAACCGCAATAAAATATGTGAGGAAGGTTCGTATCAATCCTGGTAATTTTTACGATCCGCGAGCTAAATTTCAAAAGGTTGATTATACCGATGACGAGTATCGGGACGAGCTGGCGGGTATTGAAGAGCGCTTTATTCCTTTTTTGAAAGAATGTGCTGAGCGTGGAACCGCACTCAGGATTGGGGCCAACCATGGGTCGCTCTCCGATCGGATTATGAGCCGTTATGGCGATACACCGGCAGGAATTGTCGAATCGGTTATGGAATTCCTCCGTATTTGCAAAAAGATCGATTTTCACAATGTGGTTATTTCCATCAAAGCAAGCAATACCCGATTGATGGTGTATACCGTGCGTTTGATGAACTACCGAATGCGCCTGGAGGGAATGAATTATCCGTTCCACATTGGCGTTACAGAAGCTGGAGAAGGCGAGGACGGACGCATTAAATCAGCTGTTGGATCGGGGGCGTTGCTGGCCGATGGAATTGGCGATACTGTCCGGGTTTCGCTGACGGAAGATCCGGCCAATGAAATAGGCTTTGCCCGTAAACTGGTCGATATTTTCAAGGGGCGCGAGAATCATGCTCCGATATCTGCTCCGATGATTTCACAAACGAACCCGTTTGAGTATGAGCGGAGAAGTAGCCGGCCGGTGGGCGACATTGGTGGTAAAAAGGCGGTTGTTGTTATTGCATCGCTGAATAATTACACACTGGAAGAAGTGCGCTCGCTGAATACCGGGGTTGAACCTGATTACTATTTCGATGGCAAACGCATTTTCAATAAAGCTGGTCGTGCATTCCCGATACTTTCGTTGGATGATTACCTTTTTAATGATATGTATACCAATCAGGAACGGTTTATTCGCGCCAGCAAACCGGAATATGATGCATTGAAGGCGGAGAATCCCGAAATCGTTGAAAAGCTGAAGAACGAGCGGAAAGCGGTTATCATTATGGAGAGCGATAACCTGAATAGCTTTGCCGAGTTACGTGCCTTCTTCATGGAGCTGGATGCTCATATTTGCAAAAATCCCGTCATCCTGCACCGTTCCTACCGGGAAGATAGTTATGAGAATCTTCTGATAAAAGCTTCCACCGATTTGGGAGGGCTCTTGATTGACGGCTACGGCGACGGTATATTGCTATCAAACCAGGGACCTATTGGTTACAACGAGCTGAAAGATCTTTCGTTCGGATTGTTACAAGCCAGCCGCATGCGGGTAACGCGTACTGAATTTGTTTCCTGCCCGGGATGTGGTAGGACCCTTTTCGAACTTCAGGGGACCTTATCCGAAGTGAAAAAACATTTCCGCCATCTCAACCACCTGAAAATTGGTGTGATGGGCTGCGTGGTAAACGGCCCGGGCGAAATGGGCGACGTAGATTACGGTTATGTTGGTTCCGGCCCCGGACATATCAATCTTTACAAAGGACAGAAACTGGTGAAACGTCATGTGCCATCTGAAAGAGCTGTGGATGAGTTGAAAAAGCTGATGATGGAAAATGGAGACTGGTACGAGCCGGTTGTTTCCAGGTAGACAGGTAGAATAAATACTCAAAAACTTATTTTAACCTTTGAGAAAATCCGGGAGCGCTGTTATTAGTGTTCCGGGTTCGATATGCAATGCCTGTATGCCGAGGACTGATGCGGCTTTGATATTTACTTCCGAATCATCAATAAACAAGGTCTCTTCAGGCATTAAATCATGATTTTTCAAAACCTGGGTAAAAATGGTTGGATCGGGTTTTCTCATTCCCATTTGATGTGAGTAATAATCTTGCTCGAATAATTCGGAAAAAATAAAACCATATGCCGATTGAAAATCCCGGAAGTATTGTTGCCGGTGAATTTCATTCGTATTGCTCAATAAAAAAATCCGGAATTGCTTTTTTAGGCTTTTTAGGTACTCAATCCGGTCAGCCGGAATATCGAGAATCATGGCACACCAGGCATGATCAATAGCCGAATCGGGAATGTCCCGGTTGAGTAATCGACGCACATTGTCCCGAAACTCTTCAGGCGACGAAGCCCCCTGCTCCAACAGGTAGAACATATCGTGATGGTAGAACCAGCCACGTTCACCCAACGGAATTTCCAGCCCAAGCGATGCAAATGCTTCAACCGTACGTTCCGGTGCGATATTCAGGATGACGCCCCCTAAATCGAAGATGATATTTTTGATGGTACCCATATCGGGATATTTAATGGCAAAACTTCTTCCGGCAAAGTTAGAATATTATCATGAAAGCATTTACTTTGTCTACATGATAACCTGACTTAAAAATTTAGAAAGATGACACGATCCGGGAACCTGTTTAAAAAAGCAACATACATTTTGGCCATTTTCGTATTCCTTCTCCTCCTCCCAGGGTGTTACCAACCCAAGAAAGATTTCTATCGGTTTAATGGAGAAAGCGCGCTGGAGGTGCATGCTCCAAGTGGTCAGATTAAGTTGTTTTTCGAAGCTTTCCCGCAAAAGGGAATATTATTTAGTATCAATTATAAGGGAAGAAATATCCTTGAACCATCACGACTTGGGCTAACGAATATTCAGAACAAACCTTTTTTGGCTCAGCCTGAAATTGAAAAGGTGATTGGTCGTTTATTCCGCGAGCAACAGGCTGGCGAAGCCGCCGATGCGCACAGCTATAACGAGATGGCCATCTATTTGCGAAGCAAGGAGGTCCCGGACCGGCGCATGAAGATATTGGTGCGGTTGTATAGGAACAATATCATGGCATTCCGGTATGAAGTTCTCTCCGGTTTATCGGAGAACATTGATATCAACGGAGAATTGACCGAATTTATCCTCCCGAAAGGAAGAAAAAATAACTTCTTTAGTGGTATGAAAGGTGAAAATCCGGTCCAGCCTGATACCCACATTGATTTTCCCGTTTGGTTCAGTTCGCGAAATGCCTGGGTGCGGATCGCGGATACTGAGGAAACACCTACTGCTTCGCTTAGGAAAACCGGCGACTTCACCCTCGATATCATTAGCGAGACCGGAACGGTTATCAATTTCTTTCCGTTTCCATTCCCCTGGCGGGAAATAACCATTGCAGATTCAAAACAGGCGATTATTAATACGGAAAACCCTCCTTCATTGAAATACCGGGCTCGTTAATTTACCGGTTGCCCCGGTCGTATGCTGGCCGGAGGATATTTGGATGACGCTGAAAACACGGCTGTATGAACTGGGAGAAGACAACCATACAATTACCCGACGGAAGCGAACAGAAAGCTGTCGCCCCGCTTGTTATCTCGGCCAGTCGCCGCACCGATATACCTGCCAATTACGGTGCGTGGTTCAAAAAGTGGTTGGAGGAAGGCTATGTAAGTTGGAAAAATCCCTACAGTCAGCAAGTCAGCTATGTTTCCTTCGCTCATGTGCGACTTTTCGTCTTCTGGAGCAAAAATCCAGCTTCTTTTTTTTCGATTCTTCCAATGCTCGACGAGCGTCATCTGAATTACTATTTCCAGTTTACACTGAATGATTATGAAACGGAAGGTATTGAGCCTTTTGTCCCTTCGGTGGCGAAACGAATAGAAACCTTTCGGAAATTGTCTAAAATGATTGGACCGGAGAAAGTTATCTGGCGTTTCGATCCGTTGTTGATTACCGGCGAACTTTCGTTGAAAAAAGTGATGCAACGAGTGGAATCTTTGGCTGGTCAACTGAGTGGGTATACCCGAAAACTGGTATTCAGTTTTGCTGATATTTCGGCTTACCGGAAAGTGGAAAGGAACCTGCGGAATGCCCAGGTAGATTACCGTGAATTTACACCTGAATTAATGCGGGGAGCAGCACAGTTGTTGGCGGTTATCGGGAAGAAGTATGACCTCGAATTGCGCTCTTGTTGCGAAGCTATTGACTTGAGCAAGTATGGTATTCAGCCGAACAAATGCATCGACGACGATTTAATCCGGCAACTATTCCCGGAGGATCAAAAGTTGATGGCTTTTGTTGGAGGGCAGGAAACGCTTTTTCCCGGAAAGGAAAATGGGCAATACTTAAAAATTAAGGATAAGTCGCAACGTGCTGATTGCGGGTGCATTGCTTCAAAAGATATTGGTGAGTACGATACCTGTCCGTTGGGATGCGTTTATTGTTATGCAAACCGGATTCCGGGAAAGATCCATCCCATCGGCCGGTAACTATCAGGGAACAATCAGTGTATCCGATTGATTAATCAGGTATACTTTGGTTACGTCAGCTGAAACATTCATCTGGAATTTTCCACTGAGAGCGAAAATAACCGTATCGCCTCGGGTGACTTCAACTGATTGATTATAAATGGCCGTTAGTCCGTCGGTGACAGCGAAATTATAGGTGTGGCTGATCTTTCCCTCTTCAGCCATGGTTAATTTCCAGTAGGAATCATTCGCGTAAGGGGCGAGTGAACCTTTAAACTCGGGGTGATTCACCGCTTCACAGTTGATAGTAACCGTTACCGGATGAATAGAGTCAGTTGCACCATCGGGTTCTGCATACGTAAAATCGACTTTGGCCTGCGCAAAATATTCCGGTATATTCTGTTTTTTGCAAGATGCCAACCCCAAAGTTAGGCATATTAGTAAAATAACCGGTATATTACTTTTCATCCGTTTAAAATTTATAATTATGATCCATAATTTAATTCTAAATTTGAGAACGTATGGAACCGCTTCGCTCTCACATGAACTTTTTTTAATCATTGCCTTTGGCGAACTTTTGATTAAAAAAGTTCATGTTCGTTTCATTTTCGTATGGTTTACTACAAAGTTAAAAGGGATTGGGAAAAGTCAACCTCTTCGGTAAAAATAAATTCGTGATTAGGTTTTCTGCTGACTGAAACAGCTGTATATGAAGGTAACTTTTTCATTTGGGCGCAACTATTTCGGGACAAAATTCTAACTTTAGAATCAATTATCTAAACTCACCTGTTTTATGGAGTCTCAACATAATGTTATTGAAATCCGTGATCTGTACAAAAGTTTCTGGAGTGGAAGTTCAGAAACTGAGGTACTAAAAGGGATCAATCTGGATATAAAAAGCGGAAATATTATTGGTTACATAGGCCCGAATGGCGCTGGTAAATCTACTACCGTGAAGATATTGTGCGGTTTAATTACCGATTTTAAAGGCGATATCCGGATGATGGGAATGGATTTGCGGACCGAGGCGATGGAGATAAAGAAACGGATAGGCTACATTCCGGAAAATGCCTCTCTGTATGATTCGCTCACGCCGCTGGAATTCCTTTCTTTTTTGGGTGAAATGCGCGGAATGGAACCGGGAAAGGTAGCCGGCCGAGCGATGAACCTGTTACGTATTTTTGAAATGGAGAAGAATGCCAACCAGCGCATTTCCACCTTCTCCAAAGGCATGCGCCAGAAAGTGCTGATTATTTCGGGCATGATACATAACCCCGGGATTATATTTCTGGATGAGCCGCTTTCGGGCCTCGATGCGAATTCGGTTATCATGGTAAAAGAAGTGCTGACCCAGCTCGCCCGTGACGGGAAAACCATTTTCTACAGCTCACACCTAATGGATGTGGTGGAAAAAATTTCCAATCGCATCGTGTTGATTGATAAAGGGAATGTAATAGCCGACGGCACTTTTGATGAGCTGAAAGCCCAGGCAAATGATGAATCGCTTGAGAAACTGTTTACCCGCCTGACGGGTTCTACCGGATATTCCGACAGGGCTGAGGAATTCATTCATTCTGTAGAAAAGTAGTTGGTTATGATCAGATTTATCGTTTCCCTCTTTTTACCTTTCCGGAAATTGATTGAATGGACCGGTGTTGATTATGGGCAATTCATAACGGTGTTAAAACTCAAGCTGCTGATGGATAACCGTCGCAGTACGTCGTTCTCTTCGAACAGAGGTGGTGAAACAAGAAACATGCTGATGATGCAAAGCGGAATGTTTGCTTTGTTCGGGGCGATTCTTACCAGTATACTTCATGTGATTCAATCGGCATTTGTATTTTATTTTGCCATCCACTCGATGGTAATGATTTTTACGGCCATGTTGATTATATCTGAGTTTTATGCCATTCTGTTTGCCACTTCCGATAACAGCCTGATCCATTCTCTTCCGGTAAACGGGCAAACCGTAAACCTGGCCCGAAATGCGCACATTTTTGTTTATCTTTTTCTGCTGGGTTTTAGTTTCTCCCTTGTCCCCATGATCATAGGAGCGTTCCGGTTTGGTATTGTCACGCTGTTGGCCTATATCCTTTCGCTGGCGCTGAATGCTGCCTTTACTTTATTTCTGACGAACATTATGTACCTGGGAATTATGCAGCTGGCATCTGGCGAGAAACTTAAAAGCCTGATGATGTATTTTCAGGTCGCCATCGCGGTTTTTTTCATGGCATTTTACCAGTACGGCATCCGGCTCATCGACAATACCGATATTTTCAATGTGTTTTTACCGATTCACTGGTACGCCTTTCTGTTGCCACAATCGTGGTTTGCCGGAACAATCGATGCCGTTGCAACATTCAATTGGGACTTGAATCATCTTATTTTTCTGGTTTTGGCCATTGGTATGCCATTAGCTGCAGCTATTATCACCAGTAAATACCTGACGCCACTTTTTAATCAAAAGCTGGCTGATATGGAGCAGGGAGATAAGAGTGCCGTAGTTCGAAAAACCAGACAAACCCATGGAAAATGGAGCCGTACTGCAGCTAAAGTTTTCACGCGTAAAGCGGAAGAGCGGGCCTCATTTACGGTGATGTGGAAAATGATTGGACGGGAAAGGCAATTTAAATTGATGTTGCTACCCTCTATCGGCTATATTCTCGTGCTTTTGCCGTTGATGTTTCAAGGGAAAAGCATAAATAATGTGGTTTCCGGTAAGCTGTACATCGCGTTGTTATATTTCCCGATTCTCATCTCGTCCACATTAGCTAATGCTGTATTGGTAGGAGAACAGAAAATGAGTGGTTGGATATTTCGTTCCAGCCCGACGGATTCGCCTGCTGAGTTGTTTAAAGGGATTATTAAGGCGGGATTTGTCCGTTTCCTGATACCCGTTTACATTATCCTGGCTGCTGTGGTTCTCTTCTTTTGGGGGTTTTCCAAAATTAGCGACATCGTTATTGCGCTATTGGCCAATTATTTGATGTCCATTGTTTTGTTTTATTACCAGACCCCACGATTTCCGTTTACATTGGAAAAATCGGCTGTCCAGGGTGGTTCCAATGGACTACGGGTGATGCTTTCTATGCTTATCGTGGTGTTTATTGCAATGCTGCATTGGGGGTTGTTAAGTATGCCGTTTCACGCCAGCTTACTGCTTATTCCCTTGTATATAACATTGATTTGGTATGTCGATTTCAGGTGGGTGTACAGCCGGATTACCTGGAAAGAGATTGATAGATATACCCGGTATTAAAAAAGAAAGCGTTGAAACGGCTGTTATACCTTTTTCAACGCTTTTCTTTTTTTGTTAAATCAGCATTAGGCCTCTTCAAACTGAATAATGTTTTCGACGTAGTGGTTTTCATCTTCTTCGCGGATTAACGGAAGCAATTCAGATAAATCATTGCACCAGTTTTTCAATTTCTCGAGCTTGGCATTTAACCGCAGTAACGATTTGGGGAAAACCCCATCTTCGGTCAGCATGGCTGCCTGAAGGTTTTTCAGTTCGTTTAGTTGTTGATAAAGCTGGTTAATTACTTCGTGTGTGTAACCAAATGGTTCGAGCGGTTTTTGCCACATCGGATGTTCGAGCAGGGCCTCGTAGAATAGTGTCACAAAATTTTGCCATCGGTCAATTCGTTCCGGGATCATTAGTCCCAGGCGCAGTGCCTGCCAGTTGGCCAGGTCCCGACGGAAAACGTATTGTGCGATTTTGCGAACCCGCCGGAAATGGAGGTCGGCAATTTCTTTCAATTCCAGATAGGTCCGGATGGCCTTATCTTTTTCCTCTGATTCGCTCCTTTGTTGTTTCAATAGCTCATCCACCTCTTCACATAAGACTAATGCTTTTTGGAGGTGCGAGTCATTGTAACCGAATGGAGCAAGTCGGTTACGGATGCAGGTGACTTCAGTGGCATTTTTGATAATTTTCCGGTATCCATCCAGAATGGCCTCGTAACGAATGTCAATTTGTTTGTAAATCATAACTTATCCTCCTGTTGAATCTTAAGAAGATACGAAATTCAGCATTCAATGGCAAATTTGCTGCGGTTGAGGAGTATTAAAAACAACGAAATGTGTCAGTTTCTGCAAATAAAAGGGAAACAGATGCCTGCTTCCCTTTGGTGGTGGGCCCAGCTGGGCTTGAACCAGCGACCTAATGATTATGAGTCATCCGCTCTAACCAACTGAGCTATGGGCCCGAAATCCGCTTGGAATTTTGGAATGCAATTTTACGGATTTGTCCCGTATTTCACAAGCATTTTGTTTGTTTTTAGATTAATGCGATGGCTTTCGTTAAAAGGCTTGTGACATTCTGTACGTTCTGATTGAAAACCTTCATAATCTCTTCCCACGATACGGGTGCTTCATTTGTTTTCCAACTGTCGTAATCGGTGGCCATGGCTATGGTAGCATATGGGATCCCTAATTCATTTGCCAGAATGACTTCGGGCGCTATTGACATATTGATAATGTCGGCCCCCCATATCTGAAACATTTTGGATTCGGCGCGTGTCGAAAAACGTGGCCCCTCGATGGTTATTACCGTTCCGCCGTTATGTGTTTTGATATCCAGCTTTCCGGCGCTTTGCAATATGCGGGCCCGTAAACTTTCGTCAAAAGGATCAGCCATGGGGGTATGTTTCATTTTGCCCGGTTTGAACTTGTCGAAAAACGTGACCGGACGTCTTCGGGTAAAGTCGATAAACTGGTCGGGTACAACGAACTCGCCTCTTTTAATTTCTTCCTTCAAACTTCCACATGCTGTAGTTGATAAAATGTGCGTGCAACCCAGTTCCTTGATGGCCCATATATTGGCCTGGTTGTTTACCTGGGTAGGTGGGATGGTATGTTCACGTCCGTGTCGCGAGAGGATAACCACATTTACTCCGTTTATCTTTCCGGTAAGAAAATCGGAACTGGGTTCACCGTAAGGCGTTTCCACATCAATTCGTTGCGAGTCTTCCAGGATAGCAGGATTTTCAAGTCCTGAACCACCAATGATGGCAATGTACTTCATCTGTTTGTTTCCGTTTTTCTAATTATTATTTCATAAAGTTATTCAAGAGAAAGGAGAATTCCACAGGCCTCTTCCAGCGATTTTCCATATGCCAGAATTCCTTCCCGGTGACCACCCATGATAAGAGTTCCTTTTCCCAGGTTACCCGGAACAGCAAGAAGCCGGGAGATTTCCATTGCCATTTCAGGCGTTCCGTAAGCCGTACTTTCGTTTGTTGTCGGCAGAATATGTTGCCATTTCTCCCATTGTTTCAAATTGTGTACATGAACAACCGCATTTATTTCCGGCAACGTTTGGTAAACAATGGCGTGTGATAAGGATTCACTGGAAGCCTTGACCTGTCCGGTACACCAGACTTCGTTGGTATCAATTCGAAATGAATCGACCCGGGCATAATGTTCCGGACCGGTTTCTGCCAACTGGCCGGTAGCCGAACCTGTAACGATGAATTGGTTGTCCTTGTTTATCCGGATGGAAATATTGCCAAAGCCAATCCCGTCGGGATAAACACCAATCAGCTGTTGCTGATAAAGTTTGCTTCGCCAATAGTTCAATTCATTTATTCCCTTCCCGGGGAAATCTGCTGGTTGGTTGTTCCAGTGACAGTTGAATTTAATATAGCCTTCTTCTTGTAACATCCGTAATTATCTCTGAAATAAAGAAGATATGTTTTCGCGGTTGGCTTTGCAAATACCCCTTTCGGTGATAAGACCGGTAACGAGTCGGGCCGGCGTAACATCGAAACCGTAGTTTGCTACGGGACTGCCTTCCGGCATGATGCGAACGGTATGGACTTCTCCTTCCGGCGAAATGCCTTCCATTTCATTGACTTCAGCTGCACCTCTCTGCTCAATGGGAATTTCGTGTATCCCATCACTCAGGTTGAAATCGAATGTACTGGAAGGTAGCGCCACGTAAAAAGGTATCTGGTTGTCTTTCGCCGCCAGGGCTTTCAGGTAGGTGCCAATTTTATTGGCGACATCGCCGGTGGCAGTGGTTCGGTCGCTGCCCACAATGCAAATGTCGACCATACCGTGCTGCATCAGGTGCCCTCCGGTATTGTCCGGGATGATGGTATGCGGAACGCCTACCTGCCCCAGTTCCCACGCAGTCAGCCGTGCTCCCTGGTTGCGCGGCCGGGTTTCGTCGACCCAAACATGAACCGGAATACCTTTTAAGAAGGCTTTATAGATAGGAGCGGTAGCGGTTCCCCAGTCGATGCAGGCCAACCAGCCGGCGTTGCAGTGAGTGAGGATATTGACGGGCGCACCGTTTTTCTTTTTACTAATGGCTTCGATGAGCTCGCTTCCATATTCACCGATTTGCTCTGACCGTGAAATCTCCCGGTTTTTTAATTCGGTTGCTTTTTCCAGTGCCAGCTTTAAGGCCGATTCTTTTACAGTACAGTCACGCAAGACGTCAACCATTTCATCAATTAAAATGGCAAGATTGACGGCCGTAGGCCTGGATGTTTTCAGGAATGCCGCTTTTTCGTTGAGGTATTCCTTTAAGGAAATTTTACTGTCGAAGTGCAAAAGGGCCAGGTATATTCCGTAGGCACCGGTCACTCCGATAAGCGGTGCTCCCCGGACCGTCATGTTGCGGATGGCATCGAAGGCATCGGTTTCGGTTTTTAGTTGTACCGTTTCGAAAACAAAGGGCAAACGCCGTTGGTCTATGACTTCGACCTGGGTTGCATCGTTTTCGTTTACCCAAATGGTATGATAATGCTGCTCGTTAACTTTCACTGGTGCTGGTTTTATTTTGTTTTCCGTAAGAAATTTCTCCTGTTAAAAGTAACAAGGCTTTACGAAAGCACCACGGAACTTCGTCATATTCCTGAAAAAGTGATTCAGCGAAGACAATAAAAAAACGCTCCGTGAGAGTATCAGGGCGTTTTAATTGGGTATCTGATATTGTGCTGGTTCAGGTTCGGCAATGCCTTCCGTTTTAAGTAGCTTCCTGGTACATGCCGGATGGGAAGAAGCATAACCTGAATTTTTCCGACCGGTTATGGATTGCCGTCGGCTTTGTGATTGTTGCCGTTGTTCAGGGCGTTTTCCTGGAATTTATCGGCAATTGTCCATCAATACTGGCTTTGCCTCCGCCGGCAATCAGCACGATGATGGCCAGTCCGAATAGCAGAATAAAATATTCCAGGCCCTCGGTCTTGTTGGCTTGTCCGAACCAGTTCATAAAAAAGCCGGCATGAATATGGACGCTTAGGACAACTCCAATAAAGTTTGCTATGATTCCGAAGGATGCTACCCGGGTGAGGAATCCAAAAAAGACAAACAGCGAACCAAAAAATTCGATGATGATGACCAATAGCCCAATGATATAAGGCACACCAATAGTGCCGGTTAAAAATCCCATGGTCCCTTCAAAACCACCACCTCCGAACCAACCCAATAGTTTTTGGGCCCCATGCGGGAAGAGCACGATTCCTAAAGCCAGCCTGGCTACCAGTGCCAGTGTGTTTGAAGTGTCGGTAATAAGCAGTTTGTTTAATTTCATACGTTTAAAATTTATAATTATGGTTCATAATTTAATTCTAAATTTGAGAACGGATGGAACCGCTTCGCTCTCACATGAACTTTTTTTAATCATTGCCTTTGGCGAACTTTTGATTAAAAAAGTTCATGTTCGTTTCATTTTTTATAATTTAAATGATACTTGGATTTCAAATACACTACCATTAAGGCCACCGTGGAATTTCAATGCACTTTCTACTTTTATTGAAAGTGGCTGCTTTAGCAACATTTCCTATGGAAGGGAAATAGACAATAAATCCCTCTTTGGTATTAGGACGAATAGAAAATGGAGACTTTTTGTGTGCGTATACGTTTTTGCCTTTTGTAAGTTCCATTAGGTTTATTTTCAGCAAATGTTACTGCTGTTCCGGGGGAGATATGCAGGCAAAACAAAAGGCTGCCCCTGAAAAGAAGCAGCCTCGTTGTATTTTGATGTAATATCTCTTATCTAATACGTATCCGAAATGGTCTCTATTTTCAGCTTGTCTGCCAGGTCCGGAACACTTTTCCCGTTGGTGTAACATTCGATGGTTACCTTTTCGTTGGGCAGCAGGTCGAAATAGTTGTCGGTAAAGGACAAATCGGCATCGGTGTCAGCGCTCAAATAAACATTTTTGGCCAGTTTATTTGCCGAAAGCGTGATGCTGTAACCATTGGGCAATTCAAATAATTCAGCTTTGACGTGGGCCTTCGGTAGCGGCAAATATTTGATGTCGTGGAAATACAAATTATTAGATGAAAGTGTTTTTCCATTTTCGGATATTTGGCAAACCAACAACGAGTGATGCGTGTCGATAGGCTTCAATACATTGTCCTTCCGGAAATCGACATACGACTCGGAACTATTGGGTTTAATGGTGGTTTCCACATCTTTTTGCCATAAAACATTTCCGTCGAAATCGACAATCTGCAGGTGAATCTGCCCTTCGAATGCTTTCAAGCGGTCGCTCACCACATACACTTTGATAAACTTCTCCGTTTTGATGGGCGAAATGAGTACCGGGGCAAAAGCCTTTTTGGCGAAATACTGCAGCGCTTTCCAGCGCTGGTAATAGTCGGTACTCGACCATGATGCTACCGGCCAGCAATCGTTAATTTGCCAGTAAAGCGAACCCATCACGTACGGCATGGCCCGGCGGTGAGCTTCCATTGCCTCTTTTACACCTTCGGCCTGTAATACCTGGCCTACGTATAAGAACGACTCAAAATCTTTCGGCTTCTTGTAGTGGCGATCCATGTATTCCACGATGGTGCCGTTGCCAATGGATGAGCGCTGATGCGATTTCATTACGTCGGAATCGATGTTGAAATCCTTCGGTTCAGCATACTGTTTCACGGTCTTCAATTCCGGGAAACTCTGGAAACCATATTCACTCATGAAACGGGCCAGGTGCGTATCGTAATTGCTGAATGGCTCTTTACCCCACCAAACGCCCCAATAGTGCTCGTCGCCACTAACCAAATCAGGCACAACCCCGGGCCCCGACGATGGGCTGGAACTCCAGTATGCACGTGATGGATCGTATTCCTTTACAACCGATGGCAGAATATCGTGGAAGATGGTGGTGTAAGCTTTCCAAATGGAATCGGCATCTGCCTTGTTCTTTGCTTCTTCCTTTTGTTGCCATCCCCATTGTTTCCAGGCCACCAGGCATTCGTTATTTCCGCACCATAAAGCGATCGACGGATGGTTGCGCAACCGTTTCACATTGTCGATGGCTTCCTGTTTGACGTTGTCCATAAAGGCTTTATCGCCCGGATACATGGCACAGGCAAACATGAAATCCTGCCAAACCAGAATGCCGGCTTCATCACACAGATTGTAGAAAATATTATTTTCATAGATACCACCTCCCCATACACGCAACATGTTGAAGTTCGATTCTTTGGCTGTCTCGATGACTTTCTTATAATTTTCCGTGGTTACCCTTGATGGGAAAATATCGTTAGGAATGTAGTTGGCGCCCTTCATGAAGACGGGTACACCATTCAGTTCAAAATAGAAAGTACGTCCCTTGTCATCTTTCTTCTGAATCAGTTTCAGCGTCCTGATACCAATGCGCACCGAGCGGGTGGCGGTGGTCACATCGTTCTTCACTTCACCGTTAATGGTGTATAGATTTTGTGCGCCCAGCCCGTTTGTCCACCAGAGTTTGGGATTCTGAATGGAAAATCTCACCGGGTAGGTTTGTGTTCCCTTTTGCAAATTGACATTGGCTGTTTCCAGGACCTTACCATCATTGCTGACGGTCAGTTGTGCCGGACCATCTTTTTCTGCCTCGATCTCGAAAATGGCTGTCATATCTGCCTGTGCTTTGGAAACGCTATCCTGTACAAGGTGCAGATCAACAATGCGGTCGGAGTCCCAGGCTTTCAGGTAAACGGGGCGCCAAACGCCGCTGGAAACCAAACGCGGGCCCCAGTCCCAACCATAGTCGTAACCGGCTTTTCGGGTGTAAACCGAAACTTTTTTGTCGCCCGGTACTTTCCCCAGTCCGGCCAAATCGTTATCCGAAACGGGAATAACATAACCGTTGGCATCGTATTTTTTAATTCCTTCTTTTATGGGCGATTTGAAAACAATACGCAAGTCGTTTTTGCCTTTTTTCACCACGTCCTTTACGTCAACCTGCCACTCACGAAACATGTTGTCGGCCGAGAGTACCTGTTCATCATTGACGAAAACATCGGCATAAGTGTCAAGGCCTTTAAAATCGAGTGCAATCCGATCATGACGCGTCATCGCCGGTGTTACCTGGAAAGTGGTTTTGTATTCCCAGTCAACTTTATCAACCCATTGCACATCATGCTCGTTCAACCGGTAGAACGGATCGTCTGTTTTACCGTTTTTCATCAGGTCGGTGTGGACACAGCCCGGTACACTTGCCGGCAACCAATCATTTTTATCAGCCTGGCTGAATTGCCAGCCGTCTTTCAGTTCCACTTTAATGGCTTGGCGAGATGCACTGCTGCAGCCCATCAGCGCTATAAGTCCCATTAATGCGAATGCTTTAAGTTTGTTCATTTACATTTCTTTGGTAATTGGCTCTTCTTTCCTTCTGTTTTTATGTTTTCGTTGCCGGTTAGTTGGCTTCGGAGTTATCGGTGGTGGCTTTGTCGCTGATAGGTTCGGCATCGCGTTTTTCGACGGGCAGTTTTTTCAGTTTTAAAAAGTTCTGATAAAACTTCCAGCCAATGGCCACCACTTTGTCGTTATCCAGCACAACTGGGGTCAACTCGGCCTGGTTGACGATACCGTCGGCATAAACCTGGTCGGTATAGTACCACAGAACTTCTACAATCTCGTCAGGGTTTACCTGAAACATTTCGTAGTGGTATGGGTTTACCTGTAGTTTCCCAAACTCATCGGGCTTGGTTTCCACTCCTCCCATGATGCTGATAACCTCGGATTTCGACATTCCCGGTTCGATTTGCAACATGTTGTTTTTATTGGTCGTACGGATTTTTCCCGGCGAAACGCAGGACGTTATAATGAACACAAATCCGACAAGGCTAAATAGCAATAACTTTTTCATTGCAGTGGGTTCAGGTTGAAAATCAATTATTATCGAAAATAACAAAAAAGGGCATAACCATTGCTATCGGCGTGAAAAAATAATGTTATAGCCAATGTTGTTTGAGGATATTGTTTAGGACTTGCCGGCAATTCCTACCGGGAAAGAGTGTAAGTATGTTTCCTGGCCCGAGGTATGATAATCGTAGCAGACTATCAGCGTCCGAAACCGCTTTTCAATCCCATGATACAAACCTGTGGTGGGCGCACAAAACCGTGTGTGGAGATATTTTCTTTAACCGTTTCGGCCCTTTCTTCGAACTCTTTCCCTCGGTCGTGGCCGGTAAATTCATTTACCCGTTCGTCGAGCATCCGGAAAAACCGCCACATGCGTTCGCTGGAATTTAACATCGGTTCGTTGTCGAAAGCCAGGAACACCTTATCAACAACCATGGGAAGACCTTCTACCAGGTTGACCACCTCATCCCGGGTAAACGTATGACGATGAAAATGTCCGGCAGCCATGTCCATATCGGCCTTAAGGTGATGGTAGGAAAGGTGAGACTCCTGCGCCGGGGTCAAATCTTCACATACCAATTCGCTAATCAGCAATAATCCTCCGGGTGCCAGTATCCGGGTCATCTCTTTTAATACCAGCCGTGGATTGGGGAAGTGATGCAATGAGTTGGAAATACTTACCGTATCGAAGTATTCGCCATCGAAATCCAGTTTTTCGGCATTCCCTTCTACCAGGGTGACTGCCGGATTGGATAATTTTTCCTCCGCGACCTTCAGGTTTGCCGGGTTTATATCGAGGCCGGTACCCGATTCGTACAAGGCAAATGCATTCAACAGGAAAGCCAGAAAATCACCCTCACCGGTGGCGATATCGAGCAAGTGCCCGGCATTGCGGTTTTTCAGGTTCTCTTTCAGTTCGGGTAGTTGATACATGGACAAATTCAGCCTTTCAATCAATTAACAGTCGTTATTTTACTTCGAAGGTTGTCGTTCCAATATTGAAACCATCGGCAAATACGTCAACGGTGTAGGCGCCATCCATCAGCTGAGGTTCACCGGTATTGTCCCAAAAAATGTTTACCGGAAGCAGCGCTCCTTCATATTCAACTGTACGCATTGCAGAATAAGGGATTTTCAGATCTTCAAATTTAAAAACATTATCTTTCGATTTGACCAATAACAATTGATCGGGACGCTGAATGCGGATGTAGATATTTTTGGGACCACGCTTGGTGGTCACATTTTTGCTAAGCGTAAAACTGACTTTAATCTTTTCGATCTTGTTCGATTTTGGCGTATCTTTTCCTTTGCGGTTGATTCCGGTGGCAGCCAGGTTCAAAGCGTCAAGTTGTGCCGCCAATGAAACTTTCTGCTCCAGTTTTTTCTTCTGATCTTCCAGTTGCTTGTTTTGGGTCTTCACCTCGGTGTACTGCTGCTTCACCTGTTTGTTTTCGGCCATCAGTATCTTGTTACGCGTGTTCAGCGAATCAATCTGGACAATATAATTCCGCATAATTCCACGTAATGTGTTGACTTCATCACGGTAGTTGGAGATTTGCGAATAGCTGGCTTTTTTCAGTTGTTCTATTTCCGTTAGCAAATTCTGGACCTTGGTCCGGGCCTGTTCGATATGCGTACTTAATGTGTCATTCTCGGTATGCAGCGAGTCATAGGAGGTTACCATCCGGGAAAGTTCAGCTTTAATCGAATCTTTCTCCACATTCAGCTGTTGCACCATTTGTTGGTTATTCTTTCGTTGAAAAAAGAACAGGACTCCTACCACAACCAATAAAACGGCCAGGACGATAACGATGATGTTGTTCCGTTTGTCAACCGATGATTTATTTTCCTGATTTGCCATGTTTTCCCTGTATTGCAAAGGTTTCAACCCAATTAGAGCACGTACAAAAGTAATATTATTTTAGTCCTGATCAAACGCCTTAGCAGGAGGTAGAATGATGGATAAATATTCCGTTTTTCAAACGGGATATTTCGTCAAAAGACAACAATATATCTTAAACT
Organism: Prolixibacter sp. SD074; assembly: GCF_009617895.1. Classification (NCBI taxonomy): domain Bacteria; kingdom Pseudomonadati; phylum Bacteroidota; class Bacteroidia; order Marinilabiliales; family Prolixibacteraceae; genus Prolixibacter; species Prolixibacter sp. SD074. The sequence continues at coordinate 3,023,312 of NZ_BLAW01000001.1, read as the reverse complement.
ATTGTTTTAAGTCCCATCATGCGGTAGCCGGAAAACAAACGATAAAACCGGTTTTGCCGGTTACCGCCCGAAGTGAAACAAACTGAAAAGGGTACAATGAATTTATCCGATATACGAAGAGACTACCAATTACAACAGCTTGACCCCAAAGAGGCCGACAACGATCCCATTCGGCAATTCGAAATCTGGATGAACGAGGCGTTGAATGCTAAAATATCCGATCCCACTGCTATGACATTGGCTACCGCTTCGGCGGAAGGAAAGCCTTCGGCCCGGATTGTTTTGTTGAAATATTTTAGTCACGACGGCTTTTTCTTTTTCACGAATTACGAAAGTCGAAAAGGGACCGAACTGGAGGAGAATGGCCACGCAGCTCTTCTCTTTTTCTGGCCGGAGATGGAACGCCAGGTACGCGTGGAAGGTCAGGTGCTGAAAGCCAGCCCTGAATTGTCGGATTCGTATTTTGCGTCGCGTCCGTTGGAAAGCCAGCTAAGTGCGGCCATTTCGCCGCAGAGCAGAGAAGTAAAGGATCGTTCCTCACTGGAAGACCGTTGGTCAAAGAAACAAAAGGAGATGGGCGACAAAAAAATTGAGCGGCCAGATTTCTGGGGCGGTTACCGGTTAATTCCTGATAAGATCGAGTTTTGGCAGGGACGGGCGAACCGCCTGCACGATCGCGTCCTTTACCTTCATGACGGAGAAAACTGGAAACTGACGCGTTTGGCTCCCTGATTTATTCCTTCCGGTAGACAATCTCTCCGTTGGAAACGGTCATCAGCGCTTTCGATCCGACGAGTTGATCTTCTTTGGCTTCCATCAGGTCGGTATCGAGCATGACGAAATCGGCCAGTTTCCCGGTCTCAATGGAACCTTTTTCCTTTTCTTCGAAGGCCGCTTTGGCAGCCCAGATGGTCATGGCCCGCAGCGCATCCCGCCGGCTAATCGAGTTTTCGGGCTGGAAACGTCCGGGCGGCCAACCTGCCGGATCTTTTCGTACGGTTCCGGCATAAAATCCCAGAACGGGATTAATTTCCTCGATGGGAAAATCACTGCCGTTCGGCAGCCAGCCGTTTTCCTTTAGCAGTTCCCGGTAAATGTATGCGTTTCGAATCCGCTCGCCGATTCGTTCTTCGGCCCAGTACATGTCGCTGGTGCAATGAGCGGTTTGCACGGAGGGAATCACCTTGAGTTGACCAAAACGGGAAACATCTTCGGGCGCAACTATTTGTGCGTGTTCAATCCGCCAGCGCCGGTCATTCGGACCGCCCGGAATTTCTTCGTAAATGTCGAGCATACGCCTCACTGCAGCGTCGCCGATGCAGTGCGTGTTTACCTGAAATCCGGCTTCATAAGCCTTGTGGCAGATATTTTCCAGGTACTCCTTATCGTTTACAAAAATCCCCGAAGTTTGTGGGGCATCGGAATAAGGCGCTAACAGTTTGGCGCCTCGTGATCCCAGCGCTCCGTCGGCAAAAAGCTTAATGGACGCGACATGCAACCGCGGTTTATCGACGGGACCTTTTGCCAGCCGGGCCATGTTTTTCTCGTCCGGCAACATCATGCTGTATATGCGCATTTTCAAATCGCCACGGGTTTGCAGCGAGTCAATTAAAGCGATATCATCATACAAAAGGCCGGCATCGTGTACCGAGGTGAGGCCAACTGCAAAGCAATTTCGCTGGGCCTTCATCAACGCTTCTTCTTTGCCTTCCCGGGAAACCGGCGGAATGGCTTTCTTCAGTGCACCAGCTGCATTTTCCAGGAAAATACCGGTCATCTTCCCGTCTTTACGGATGATTTCGGTGCCTGCAAAATCTTCGGGTTGAATGCCGGCAGCCCGGATGGCTGCTTCGTTGGCCAGCACCGCATGTTCGTCGATGCGCGTGAGAAGCGCCGGTACATCGGGGAAGAGCTCGTTGAGTTGTTGGTTATCCGGAAACTCCTTCACCGGCCAATCGTTGTGGTCCCAGCCGGTTCCTTCCAGCCAGCCAGTGGGGTTTTCCTTGTGATGGTTTTTTAAAATCGCGAGAATTTCGTCGAATGATTTGGTGTCACGCAGGTTGGCTTTTTGTAACGTCCGGCCGTACATCAAAAAGTGGCAGTGTGCGTCGATGAAGCCTGGGTAGATGGTTTTTCCGCCGGCATTGATAATTTGGTCGCTGGTGAATTTCTTCAGGATTTCTTCATCGGAACCTACGCCGACAAACAGGCCGTTCTTTACGGCCAGGGCCCCGGCTACGGTAAATTCCTGGTCGACTGTGTATATCCTGGCATTCCTAATGATGAGGTCGACGGGTTGGCTTTTGGCTGTCATGTAAAAAAGGATGGTAAAATTGTAGCGCAAAAGGCATTGCACCTGGTCGCTAAATAAAAAGAGGAACCAACCTCTTGGCGGTCCCTTTTCAGTTTTTCCGCGGAAGCGGATTATTCCTTTACGAGCTTCTCGAGTTCGGCATAAGCATCGTCGATACCCTTCACAAAATCTTCCTGCAGCTTATTATAGTGGGCTTTCACCAGTTTGGGATTGTCTTTCCCGTCGGGGTGATTGGCCCTGTCTATGGCTTCGTTGTGCATTTTTACCGCGTCGCTGATGATGGCGATGGCTTTTTCTTCGTCTGCATTATCGAAATATTCAACGTAGTCGATGCAATCGCCGATAAGCTGCGCTGTCAGCTCAACGATGTCTTTTTTTAATCTTCTGACACTTGCCATGATGATCGGTTTTTGTAGTCAACGGCATCTATTCTTTTAAGTGAAAACTGCCGATGCCATATAAGCAGTTCGCTAATTATGAAAGAGGGACAACCTGCGAAACTTCAGCCCCAAAGCAAGATACAAATCGCTTTGCATCTAACCAGGATTAAAAAGCCTTGCTGTTGCGTTGTTTCTTCTTTTTCCTGGCTTCCTCTTCCTGTTTTTCCTTGTCAATAATTTCTTTCTTAAATACCTGTTGTGTGGGAATTTCCCAGGTTGGGTTCATTGTCCAGTTCGAGCGCAGCTTCAGCACCTCCGGATAATAGAATACCTCTTCGGGTTGCACGTGGGCCTCCAGGTTCCCGGTATCCCATTTACCGTTGTCATTACGATCGAAGATGGCTTTTACCTTATATTTTTGTGGCTCGAGGAAAGGAAACTCCACTGTTCCGTCTTTGTAAATGGTTTTAGCCCTGACGGCCTCTTCTTTGTCATCGTTTTTCAGTAACTGAATAATTGTCGGGCCGGTTACATTTTGCATGGCAAAATTGATTTTGCCATAATGTTCTTCTTCCTGGGTAACGAAAGTATTCTCGACACTGTCCGACACAGCCCCGTAGAGCGTGGTTACGGCTGCCGAGTCAATTTTCAACCGGTAGGTGGTTTGGTAATCCCATGGATAATGGATAAAGAACCTGCGTTTATTGACTGAATCCGGTAGTATCTTAAAATTAATCGAATTAAACACGGTATCCTCTTTCACAAAGAGGTGAATCATGGTAGTGTCCATGTTTTTTACAGGTTCCGGCGATTCTACAGCAACGTCTCTGTACACATCGAAACCATTAGCGCGTGTGTTCAAACTTAGCGATACGTTTATATCTTTCTTTTCGATTTTTCTGCGGTCTCTCCGTCCCCGCCTTTTCCCGGTAGGGGCATCGCTGAAGAACAATCGGATGGTGTCGTTGTATGCATATTTCACACCGGTAGAATCCTGTTGTTCAAAGGTTACCCTGAACTGCAGTGTATCTTTTTTGTACACCATCGAATCAGTCAGCCAGATACGCAACGAATCGTTGTTGGCCGAATGTTCAATATATTTCCAGTTATCTTTGGGCTCGTAGTTTAAAAGCTGAATATCGAAGGTGTCTTTTACCGATTGTGTAAAGGTCAAATCAACATATTTACGGGTTGGGCGCTGTTCATTATCCAATCGAAGGTCGAAGAATGGTTGTTCGAATTGCAACAGGTAGAGTGGATTGGGATAGAAGCGGGTTTTTCCGAAAACCAGTAAGGTGTCCATGCCCACCACTGCAGTATCCTGTTTCGGGAAATATTTTGCCGATGGTGATACCGTCGAATCCAGGAATGCTACAGGTTCAGCTGTCGCTGTCAACATCATGTTGTTGTCGTTGTCGGTAACTGCGTAAACGTTGTAAGTGGCTTTGGGCAGATTGGTGACTGCGAAAAAGCCATTGGCATCGGTCTTGGCAATATAATCGGGTTTGGTTGTCAACACAGCTGTATCCGACAAATTCTTGTACAGCATAATGTAAGCGCCTTCCGACGGTTCCAGATTGAAAGAGTTCAATACAAAGCCTACCACCCGTAAACTGTCGAGCACGGGACCGGTGGAAAAAGCAAGGCGGAAATTCTTCAACGGATTCTTCTCGTTGTTGTCGACAATGGCGTCTTTAAAGTCGAGCGAATAGGTGGCGCTGTCCTTTAATTTCGCCCCGTTTAAATCGACGATTAATGATTTCCCTTTGGTCCGGAAAATCGGCCGCTTGTCAATGGGAGGCGATATGACGAATTTTTCATTCAGCTTTTCGGGTACCACAAATTCATCGAAAGTTATCTGGAGCTGGTCTTTATTGAAATTGATTTGGTTCGCTACCGGAATACTCCGCACGACAACTGGTGGAATGGTATCCTTGGCGCCTCCTGAAGGCATGCCCATATTGGCGCAGGAGGTATAAAATGTTATTGAGCCAAATACAAGGATAATCAGATAAAGAAATTTCTTGTCCAAACTGTTGATATTATGGATTTACAAACGCTACAAACTTACGAAAACTGGCCTAAAGAGGTTTTACCGGGCATTCTTTTTTTCGGTAAAACCGGTAACTTGGTCCAATATTCACGGTAAGGAAGGAAAAATAGATGAAGGAAGACGGATTGACACCCATTTTTAACGATTTTAACACACCTGGCTTCGATGTTGTTTTCCTGGGCGTGAACCTGCCCGGAGTACTGGCGGCATATCGTCTGGCTTCCGCCGGGAAAAGGGTCGCGGTGTTTTGTGCTGATGATTTTGCGCGGCACGATGACTTCCGGTTTACCCGGATTTTCCCCGAAAACATGAAGCAGCTCCCTTCCGTCGGGGCCCAACTGGGGCAATTGGGGCAAATGCAACAGTCGGCGCCGCATTTATGCGTACAGCAACGCATGGCCTGGCTGCGGGGAAATGCTATCGCAAACCGGCTCATCACCCAGGCCTATAACCAGCTGGCGGTACGAAATCATTCGGAGAAAGCCGGTACTTTAAAGCTGCGTGAGTATCCCGAATTTTCGTTCTTCGAAAAAGAGGGTTTCCCGCACGGAATTCTTTGCCGGGAATACCGGTACAACCATTCGCGTTTGGTGGTGGAGTGGCTGAAAGCGGCTTCCCAAAAGGGGGCTTCGGTTGGAAACTTTGTCAAACCGGTCCATGCCGGCGGCAGCGGTTTGCTTCTGGAAGACCTGCTGACCCATGATACCAGACAGATAGAGGCGGGGAAGGTCATTCAACTGATTCCCGATCCGGGGGTTTTGGTGTTCAACGCAAGCCTGCCCAACCGCGACTGGAAAAATCCGGTGCGTATTTCCGGCGAACTGGCTGATTATATTCTTTCGCAGGAAAATGAACAGGTACGGGTGCTCGCTTACGCGAAAAATGCAGTGAATGACGAACAGGCCGTTCACGAAGCATTTGGCCGGCTTCTTTCGCTTTCGCGGAAAGATATTTTACCTGCCGGGAAACCAGAATCCACGTCAACTCCCCCGGTAAAGCCCGATTTAACACTTCCCGATTATCCTGCCGGGGAGATGAACGGGAGATTGTTGGAGCTTTTCCCGGAAATCGCCCATCGGACCTTTCCCGATATTTGGTTTCCCGAAGAAGACAATCGGCACATCAGCCAGGTGTTTGAGCTCGCACAGCGGAAGTTTTATGAGGCAAAGCAAACCGACATTGATGAAACGTGGTTTATGGAGCTTTTCTATCGTTTCGGCCCCGCCATCGACGAGTTGACCGAACAGGCATACCAACTGATGCAAACAACCCGCGACCCGCACGAGTTGTGGCAGCAGAGTATCCGTATGTATACCTCGCGGAACGAGTGGGCGCGTAACTAACGGTCGTATTTTGATTACCTGCCGGGAAAGTTTACCGGCTCCGTTTTTCTGTATGGGAGTTGCTGCTTTTTTGATCTGCTTGTTCGTTATTCTACCGTTACCGATTTGGCTAAATTTCGTGGCTGGTCTACATCTGTTCCGCGCAATATCGCTACGTAATAAGCAAATAACTGCAATGGGATGATGGCGAGCAGCGGAGTGACGGCCGGGTGCGAACGGGGAATCTCGAAGATGTCGTCACACATTTTGTCAAGCTGTGTATCGCCTTCCGATACCACTGCAATGATATTTCCTCTGCGGGCTTTTACTTCCTGGATGTTGGAAACGATCTTTTCATAGTAGCGGTCTTTGGCAGCTACCACTACAACGGGCAGGTTGTCGTCGACTAACGCGATGGGGCCGTGTTTCATTTCCGCGGCCGCGTAACCTTCGGCATGCAGGTAAGAAACCTCTTTCAACTTCAACGCACCTTCCAGGGCTACGGGGAATAAAGCTCCGCGTCCCAGATACAAAGCGTTCACAGCGTCTTTGTATTTGTCAGCTACTTTCCGGATGTGGTCAGTGCTTTGCAAGATGGTTTTGATCTTCTCGGGAACTTCCGAAAGTTCCTGGATAATGACGCGGTAGTCTTCCACACTCAGCCGGCCTTTTTCTTTACCAAGAAGAGCGGCCATCATGGTCAGGATGGTTACCTGGGCTGTAAACGCTTTGGTGGAGGCCACACCGATTTCCACACCAGCGTGAATGTATACGCCGCCGTCCGTTTCACGCGGAATCGACGAACCCACCACGTTACAAATACCCAAAACGGTTGCTCCGCGTTCTTTGGCTAATTTAACAGCAGCCAGGGTGTCGGCTGTTTCACCACTTTGACTGATGGCAATCACCACATCGTCTTCGTCGATGATGGGATTGCGGTAGCGGAATTCCGAAGCATATTCCACTTCTACCGGAATGCGGCAATATTCCTCGAACAGGTATTCGCCCACCAGTCCTGCATGCCAGGATGTTCCGCACCCGATGATGATGAGGCGACGGGCATCCTTCAGTTTGGGCATTACGTTATGGAGCCCGCCTAAAACAATGTCGCTGTTGTCGGTTTTAATGCGGCCTTTGAACGATTGCTCAATGGTGTTGGGCTGTTCGAAAATTTCTTTCAGCATGAAATGGTCGTAACCATTTTTCTGTAGTTCGCCGATGCTCAAATCGACCTGCTTTATTTTGGCTACCAGCGGGTCGTTGTTGATATTTTTCAGCGTAAGGCTGCCGCGCTCGATGATGGCTACGTCGTGGTCGTTGAGGTAGAGAACCTGGTTGGTGTGGCCGACAATGGGCGTGGCATCGGAGGCGATAAAATATTCGTCGTTACCAATCCCGATAACGAGCGGACTTCCTTTTCGGGCAGCAATGAGTTTGTTGGGCTCTTCTTTGCAAACAACAACAATTCCGTATGCGCCCACCACTTTTTTCAATGCGGCACGAACGGCAATCTCGGCCGATTTCTCTTCGCTGTTGAGATAGACGTATTCAACCAGGTTGACCAATACTTCGGTATCGGTTTCCGACTGGAACTGGTACCCTAGATTGATGAGATCGTCGCGCAAATTGCTGTAATTCTCGATAATACCGTTGTGAACGAGGGTAAAATGTCCGTTCATCGAGGTATGCGGATGGGCATTCTGGTCGGTTGGTTCACCGTGGGTTGCCCAGCGGGTATGTCCTATCCCGATTTTTCCGCTGGTATCTTTGTCAGAAACCAACTCTTCGAGGTTGGCAATTTTCCCCTGGCATTTGTACACACGTTGTTCGCTTCCTAAAAGAGCAATACCGGAAGAGTCGTACCCCCGGTATTCGAGCATCTTTAATCCATTAATTAAAATGGGGTAAGCATTCTTGTCGCCAATGTAGCCTACGATTCCACACATAAATTTCTTCTTTTGAGGTTAAAAATATTATCTGTCAATCAAGGAAACAACGGACAATTTTGCCAGTATATTATTTATACCGCGTATAATTCACTTCCAACTGGATAGGCTGCGAGCTTTTGCTTCCTTTTAATACGACTCTTTCAGCTGATTCTTTTCGGGTGACAGGAACCAGGTAAAAGCCTAAATTCTGAACAGTTCCATCAAGTATTGCCTGTAAATGCTGAGTAATATTAAATGTGTACGTTGCATCAGCTGAATTATATATACCGCCGTAATAAGACAGTGAAAGCTGACTGTCAACCGGAAAGGCTTCGCTTCCGTCGTCCTTAATTATTTTTAGAAAAAGTTGGTTTGGCATCGGGTACTGATGGAAATCTGACATGGTCGTATCAGCATGGAACGTCAACGTTGCTTTGTTGATCACGTAATTGGTCGAGTCGGCCCAGTTGTCAAGAGAGGGGACTTCTATTTTTACCTTCGTTCCTCCGGTTGGTTGGACAAAGATCAGTGAGTCCTCGACGTTTTCCTGATTCAGATGATCGGCGAACCATGCATTCGTATAATCGTGTTCGAAATAGGGTACATCAGCCGAGTTATTCGTCAATTGGTAGTAGGAAGACAAACTGTCGGTATCAGCAGTATGGTAATATAAATGAAGCAATGATGCGTTTGCTTTCAGATAAACCAATCCGCCGCCCGATTGTAAGGGCTGCGATTCGATATACAAACCTTTGAAAAAGTTGAGGAATGCCTCATTATTTACCATATCCAGTGAATCGGCGTGTAACAGTTGGTTGCCAATCTCATTGTTTAAGCGGACGGCAATTTCCTGAACGATGGTATCCTGACCGGTTGAATCGGTCCTGAACTTAGGCGTGAAATCAGCCATCCCGACAACCGTGTCGTTTGTCAGTGTTTTCGGATCGAATGACGAAAGATACTGAGCATTAAAATTCAGCGGTTCAACTAATTTATACACTTTCACCTGTTGGGATGTAATGGTGTCACCGTATACCTTCCGGTAAACAAGGCTCAAGACGGTCGAATCGAGAATGGCGCCCTGACTATATGATGGATAATAAAGCAAACGAAACTGAGCTGCAAATGATGCAGTTGTGCGTCCAAACAGAGGATCGTTGAAGCTCCCGAAAATATTAAAACCGGGTTTATCGACCCTTATTTTATTGTCAGTAAAGGTATATGACGAAATAGTGCCTGTTTCGTTGCTGTAGCGGGCATCAAACAAATTGCTGCCGGGTAGTAAATCAAGGCCCAGCGATTCATCGTTCTTTTTACATCCTCCTAACATCAGCAGGGTGAGGGCCAAAGCTATTACAACACCCCCGGACTTGAAAAAATATTTGTGTGTCAACGTATTTCCGTTTTTAGTAGTTTTTGTAAGAGACGCGGAAATTATAAAATTTTATCGTAAAACTCCGAATAGGACTCAATGTATGTATCAGCCGGTTGGTAATCAAGGAAGAGCTTTCCTGACTGCTTCATGTAATTTTCAACCTCTTCATTGATGCTTTCACTCCCTTTTATGGTTGCGTCAGAATAATCCACCGCAAGTTTACTCAAATTTATAAAGGTAGGATCGGACAAAACGGAAATATCTTCCTTCTGGATACCATCTTCTGCAATTTTCGAAATAATTTGACGGTTCATTGGCGTTTTAAATGCGTCGTTATAAGCGGAGTAAACTACCTTTGAGTTGGCAAATAATGGATTGTCTTTATAACCTTTTTTGATGAACATGGGTACCAGGCCGGTAAACCATCCGTGACAATGAATTAAATCAGGGGCCCAGCGCAGTTTTATTACCGTTTCCAAAACTCCCCGTGCAAAAAAGATGGCACGTTCATCGTTATCTTCAAATTCTTTTCCTTTTGAATCAGCAAATTTGGCCTTTCTATGGAAGTAATCTTCATTGTCGATGAAATAAACCTGCATACGTGCTGCCTGTATCGAGGCAACTTTGATGATTAACGGGTGATCGGTGTCGTTAATAACCAGGTTCATTCCTGAAAGCCGGATAACTTCATGCAGTTGATTTCTGCGTTCGTTCACGCTGCCGTATCGTGGCATAAAGGTCCGTATCTCTCTACCTCTCTCCTGTATGCCCTGGGGTAAGTGACGACTAATTTGTGAAATTTCCGATTCAGGCAGGTAAGGGGTAATTTCCTGGGAGATGAATAAAACCTTCTTCTTTTCCATGATCTTTTGAGAATTTATCTTGCAAAAGTAGAAAAAATCCACCAGATATTCAACGTTAAAAGGGTTATGGCCCTGTCAGCAAGGAGTGAAACGGTGTTTTATTGTGTTTATATATTTCGTTACTTTGCACGCTGTAACCAAATGAAAAGATGAAACTTTTTACTACCCGGAATGAGATGAAAGAGGCTTTGTATGCTTTTCGTAACCAAGGGAAAAGCATCGGTTTCGTTCCCACGATGGGAGCACTCCACGAAGGGCATTTGTCACTTGTCAGCCAGGCCGGAAAAGAGAACGAACTGGTGGTGGTTTCGATTTTTGTTAACCCCACGCAGTTTAACGATCCAGCTGATCTGGAACGATATCCCAGGACACTGGAAGAGGACATGAAGAGCCTGGCAACGGTTGGCAATCCAATGGTTTTTGCACCTTCGGTGGAAGAGATGTATCCCGAACCTGATGCCCGCCAATTTGATTTCGGAAATCTGGAAACGGTTATGGAAGGTCGTTTTCGGCCGGGGCATTTTAACGGTGTCGGTCAGATTGTCAGCAAACTTTTCGATGTCGTTGGGCCTGACAGGGCATACTTTGGGCTGAAAGATTTTCAGCAACTGGCCATCATTAAGGAAATGGTACGCCAATTGCGCTATGATACCGAAATTGTCCCCTGCGAAATTGTTCGCGAAGCCGATGGTTTGGCGATGAGTTCCCGTAACCAGCTTTTGACGCCCGGACATCGTGCTGTTGCGCCGTTGATTTCACAGACCCTTTTCGAAGCAAAGAAACTGGTTGGAGAAAAAAGCGTAGAAGAATTAACAGCATGGGTACACGAAAAAATAAACAAAAGTCCTCTGCTTGAGGTTGAATATTTTGAGATAGTTGATGATAACTACCTTCAACCTGTAAAAACATGGGACGAACCTACCGTAAAAGTAGGTTGTATTGCTGTACATGCCGGCAAGGTACGGCTAATCGATAATGTAATTCTTGAAAAACATTAAATTCAGGTGATGAATATTGAAGTTTGCAAATCAAAAATTCACAGGGTAACCGTTACAGCTGCCGATTTGCAGTATGTGGGGAGCATTACCATTGATGAGGACCTGATGGATGCGGCCAACCTGATTGAGAACGAAAAGGTGCAAATCGTCAACATTAACAATGGTGAGCGACTTGAAACGTATGTTATCAGAGGCGAACGCGGTTCCGGCGAAGTGTGTTTGAACGGGCCTGCTGCGCGGAAAGTGGCCGTGGGTGATGTCGTCATTATCATTTCCTATGCGACCATGGATTTCGAGGAAGCGAAAAAATGGAAACCCAGTTTGGTTTTTCCTGATACGGAAACCAACAAGTTGGTTTAAGTAATAAAAATATTTTCAGCGCTAATGCCCTGTGGGTTTTCCCGCGGGGTTTTTTAATTTTGGTACATAACAACTTCAAACTCCCCGAAAATGCCTAAAGCCAAAACCGTTTATACCTGTCAGAGTTGTGGTGCCCAATGGCCTAAGTGGATGGGACAATGTAACAGCTGTGGTGAGTGGAATACGCTGGTCGAAGAAATTGTGGTAAAAAGTAAGCACCCGGTGCAGGCGGTACCAAAAAGCTATTCAAGCCCGTTGCGCCTGGAGCAAATCACCAGCGGGAAACAGGAACGGGTTGATACCTGTAACAGTGAGTTGAATCGTGTGCTGGGAGGTGGATTGGTCCCCGGAAGTGTGATTCTTCTCGGAGGCGAGCCGGGTATTGGAAAATCGACATTGGTGTTGCAGGTGGCCTTGGCGCTCAAGGATCGAAAGGTGTTGTATATTTCCGGTGAAGAAAGCTTGCAGCAGTTGAAAATGCGGGCAAAGCGTTTGCAACAGGACAGTGCCGATTGTCTCTTTTTAAGTGAAACTTCGCTGGAGAGTATCCTGGCACATATGGAAAATGAAAAGCCCGACCTGGTTATTATAGATTCTATTCAAACGCTAACTGCCGATGGATTGGAGTCAGCGCCGGGTAGTGTGGGGCAAATCCGGGAATGCGCTTCTGCTATATTGAAAATGGCCAAACGGGCACATATTCCGGTGATCTTAATCGGGCATATTACGAAGGATGGAAATTTAGCCGGGCCGAAAGTGCTGGAACATATGGTCGATACCGTTTTGCAATTCGAAGGTGACCGGAATTACCTGTACCGGATTCTCCGTTCGGTGAAGAACCGGTTTGGGTCAACATCCGAGCTGGGGATTTACGAAATGCGGCCCGATGGTTTGCGCATTGTTTCCAATCCGTCGGAGATGTTGATGTTGCAGCATAATGACGGATTGAGTGGCACCAGCATCGCTGCCTCTATTGAAGGAATGCGGTCGTTCATGATCGAGGTGCAGGGACTGGTTAGTTCAGCTGCCTATGGAACGCCACAACGTTCGGCTACCGGTTTCGATTTACGTCGTTTGAACATGTTACTGGCGGTTTTAGAGAAGCGCGCCGGTTTTAAACTGATGGCTAAAGATGTCTTTCTGAATATTGCCGGCGGCCTGCGCGTTGATGATCCGGCCATGGACCTGGCTGTCATGATGTCAATTCTTTCATCGAATTTCGATATTTCGGTGAGCAAGCAATCCTGTTTTGCCGGTGAAGTGGGATTGACCGGGGAAATCAGGCCGGTAAACCGAATTGAACAGCGGGTTATAGAAGCGGAAAAGCAGGGGTTTAGCGAAATTTATATCTCGAGATATAATAAGGGGATTGATTTTTCCCGGTTTAAAATACAGGTGAACCAGGCCGACCGGATTGAAAAAATGGTCCGGATGGTTTTTTCTCAACAAAAATAAGAAAGGCGGGACTCAACATTCCGCCTTTTGGGTATCTGTATTATTCAGGGATTTTTCTCTTATTAGAAAAAGTCATCCTGGGTCGTTGTCTTGTTTTTCTGACTATTTTGCTTATCCATCTCATCGCAATTGAGGTTGATATTGAAATTCGGCGGCCGGTCGAACCTGGAGTCCTGAGACAAATTCAACGTTGAATCGGCATACACTTTATTCATAAATCGGCCGTAAATCGGGAGTGCCATATTGGCCCCCTGTCCGAAATGAATACCCTTGAAGTGAATACTCCGCAAATCAGCTCCGGTCCAAACCCCGGTTACCAGTTCCGGCGTGATGCCAATAAACCAACCGTCTGATTGGTTCTGTGTGGTCCCGGTTTTACCGGCAATGTCAGCGGTTAGATGACCGTAAACCGGATGCCACCGCAAACGCCGGCTGGTTCCTTCGTTGACAACGCCTTCCATCAGGTTCAGCATTAGGTATGCTGTCTTCTGATCAATCGCTTCGTGCTGCTGTGGCGTAAACCGGGCCAGGACGTTTCCGTCTTTGTTCTCAATCCGGTCAACGAAATAGGGCTTGGTATAAACACCGTGGTCTCCAAATGTTCCAAAAGCTCCGACCATTTCATAAAGCGAAATATCTGATGTTCCCAGGAACATTGAGGGTACAGCATCGATAGGACTGATAATCCCCATTTTCCGCATTACGTTTTTCATGGATTGCGGATTGAATTTTTTCATGATCCAGGCCGAAATTTGATTCACCGAATTGGCCAATCCCCATTTCAGGGTAACCATTTGTCCATCGCGCTCCGATGAAGCGTTTTTCGCCGTCCAGGTTGTTCCATCCGGAAGGTAGAACGTCTGCTCGGTATTCGGAACTAATGTACAGGGCGAATAACCGTTCTGCATGGCCAGCGTGTAAAGGAACGGCTTCACGGTGGAACCTACCTGGCGCTTTCCGCCGGTTACCATGTCGTACATGAAATATTTGTAGTTGGGGCCACCGACATACGCTTTCACTGCACCGGTTTTTACATCCATCGTCATCATGGACGAACGGAGGTAGCTTAGGTAATACTTGATGGAATCAAGCGGCGTCATGGTGGTATCCACTTCTCCTTTCCAGGAGAATACGTTCATCTCGGCAGGTTTGTTAAACTCTTTCTTAATTTCTTCGAAGTTTAATCCACGTTCATGAAGTACCCGGTAACGTTCGCTTTTGCGAATTTCCCTGTCAAGGATATCTTCAATCTGGTTGACCGACAGATCATCTGAAAACGGTGGATGCTTTAGTTCCTTCAATTTGCTGAAAAAAGTGGGTTGTAGATCGGTACTTAAATGTTCTACGACCGATTGTTCGGCATATCGCTGCATCCGGGAATCGATGGTTGTGTAAATTTTCAGGCCATCGTCGTAGATATCGTAATTGGTGCCATCTGGTTTCAGATTTTTAGAGCACCAGCCGTACAATGGATTGGTCTGCCATTCAATCGAATCCTCTTTGAACTTTTCGTCCTGCCACGATGCATAGTTGCTGCGGTCGGGTTTCGATGCGGTCATCGTTACGCGCAAATACTCTGTGAAGTAGGTGCCGGGACCGCTTTTGAAGTCTTCTTTCTTGTATTTTAAATCCAGTGGTTTGATTTTCAGCGTGTCGTATGCAGCGGGTGTCAGATAGCCGTATTTTGTCATCTGCGAAAGCACAACATTTCTCCTGCCAAGTACCATTTCGGGACGGCGGACCGGATTGAACAGGGACGGATTTTTGGCCATCCCAATTAACGTTGCCGATTCATCCACATTCAGACTGTCGGGAGTTGTGTCGAAATAAATTTGAGCAGCCGATTTTACACCAACGGCCAAATTCAGGAAATCGAATTTATTCAGGTACATGGTCAGAATTTCCTCTTTCGTGAAACTCCGTTCCAGTTTAACGGCAATCACCCATTCCCTGAATTTCCGGATAATGAAATCAATTTTATTCTCGTAACGCTCCCTCGGGAAAAGCATTTTTGCAACCTGCTGAGAAATGGTACTGCCTCCACCGGCGCTATCATTCCCGGTAAGTACACCCTTTGCAACACGAAAAAGGCCACGAAGATCGATCCCGGAATGTTGGTAAAAACGCACATCTTCGGTTGCGACAAGGGCATTAACAAGATTTGGACTTAAATCCTCATAACGAACATAGGTCCGGTTTTCCTTGAAGAATTTCCGGAGCACTTCTCCGTCATCGGTATAAACTTCCGACGCGAGGGCCGGTTCGGTGTTTTCCAATTCCTCAAATGTGGGCATGAAACCCAAATCTCCTTTTGCAATCAGAGTAAACAGAACAATAACTCCTAATACGCCGAGAGCATACAAACTCCAAAACGCTATGAGATATTTCCTGAATGGTTTTTTATTTTCTGTCATGGCGCCAATCCTGATGAACACGGACAAAGATATAAAATTAATGTTCCTTCCGTTAAACGGTTATCTAGATCAAAATGATGGATGGTCTGTGGTGATCCTGATGAAAATAGACACTTTCAAAGCGATTGCATGTACAAAAAACCGTGCCAGTTTGATAAAGAAACAAAAAAAAATTTTGAACATAGGTAGTGATTTCCTTTACTTTGCATAGTTTTCACTGCATATTGCATAATTATCGGGAAGGAAAATGGAAGAAAACCTAGTCATTGTCGAGTCGCCTGCAAAGGCAAAAACGATAGAAAAATTCCTGGGGAAAAATTTCCAGGTTACCTCCAGTTTCGGACACATCCGGGACTTGGATAAGAAAGATTTTGGTGTAGATGTCGAAAATAAATACCAGCCGAGGTACATTGTTTCTGATGATAAAAAGAAAGTCGTCAGCGACCTGAAGAAAATGGTCAGGAATTCCAGGCGAGTCTGGATAGCATCGGATGAAGACCGCGAGGGAGAGGCTATTGCCTGGCACTTGATGGAGGTCCTGAAACTTGACCCGGATAGCACTAATCGTATTGTTTTCCATGAAATCACTAAAGATGCCATCGTTCAGGCAATCGAAAGTCCGCGGAGGCTGGATAAAAACCTGGTGGATGCTCAGCAGGCCCGTCGGGTACTCGACCGGTTGGTGGGATTTGAGATTTCACCGGTACTTTGGAAAAAAGTAAAACCATCGCTGTCTGCAGGCCGTGTGCAATCCGTTGCGGTGCGTTTGATTGTGGAGCGGGAACGTGAGATCAATAATTTTGTCAGTACTTCTTCCTTCCGCGTTCGGGCCCTATTTTTGGTCCCTGATAAGAGTGGGCGAATGGCCCCGCTCGAAGCAGAACTCGACAAGCGTTTTAAAACAGCCGCTGAAGCGAAGGCATTTCTGGAAAAATGTAGTTCCGCTGATTTCGATATTGCCGACATTGTCACCAAACCGGCAAAAAAATCACCTGCACCCCCATTTATTACTTCGACCTTACAACAGGAAGCCAGCCGGAAACTTGGTTTCCCCGTGAGCATGACCATGTCGGTTGCTCAGCGGTTATACGAAGCCGGGCAGATTACCTACATGCGTACAGATTCGGTGAACCTGTCGAATCTGGCGATTGGCTCTGCGAAAGCAATGATTACTGAATTGTATGGTGAAAAATATGTAAAAACGAGGCAATTTAAGACAAAAGCAAAGGGTGCACAGGAAGCACACGAAGCGATTCGCCCGACCGATTTGAGCAAGGAAAATATTTCTGGTTCACAGCAGGAGCAGAAGTTGTATAACTTGATTTGGAAGCGGACCATCGCTTCTCAGATGGCAGATGCCGAGTTGGAAAAGACAACGGTAACTATCAATGTAAACGGAGCTCAGGAACATTTTGTGGCCAACGGCGAAGTCTTGAAATTTGATGGTTTTCTGAGCGTCTACCTTGAATCGACGGATGATGAAGGACAGAATGAGGAGCAGAAAGGATTACTTCCTCCATTGAATAAAGGCCAGAAACTGGATCTTGATAACATTATCGCTTCAGAGCGTTTTACGTTGAAACCACCGCGTTACACGGAAGCAAGCCTGGTTCGGAAACTGGAAGAACTGGGTATTGGACGTCCATCAACATATGCGCCCATTATTACCACTATTCAGAACCGGAATTATGTGGTGAAAGAAGATCGTCCCGGCGTTGAAAGAAAATATAAAACCATCCTGTTGAAAGACAGTAATGTTCAGGAAGAAGAAAAAACAGAAATAACCGGGGCCGAGAAATCAAAGCTTTTCCCAACGGATATTGGCTTGGTTGTGAATGACTTTCTGTTGAAGTATTTCCCACGCATCATGGATTATAATTTTACCGCTTCCGTCGAAGAACAGTTTGATGATATAGCCCTGGGCGGATTGCCATGGTACGAAATGATCGACGCATTCTATCGTCCCTTCCACGAAAATATCGAAGAGGTGCTCAACGTTTCCGAACGAACCCGCGGCGAACGTATACTTGGGAATGATCCGGTGACCGGGAAAGAGGTGTCGGTTAAGATTGGACGCTATGGAGCATTTGCCCAGCTTGGTGAAGCTTCTGAAGAATCGGATGAAAAGCCTCAGTTTGCCAGCCTTCGCAGCGGGCAGAGTATCGAAACAATTTTGTTGGACGAGGCGCTTGAACTGTTTAAACTGCCCCGCGATGTTGGTGAGTACGAAGGAAAGAAAGTGGTGATTGGTATAGGTCGGTTCGGGCCTTACGTGCGCCACGACGGGAAATTTGTCTCCTTGAAAAAAGATGTGGATGATCCGTACACCATTAACTTGGAGAGGTCCATCGAATTGATAGAGGAAAAAAGGGAGAAAGACCGGAAGGCTATCATTAAGGTGTTTGTTGAAGAGCCGGAAATACGAGTTCTTCAGGGACGTTGGGGCCCTTATATCTCTTTCGATAAGAACAATTACAAAATACCCAGGGGTACCGATGCTGAAAAACTGACATTGGAAGATTGTCGGAAAATTATTGAAAAAGGTCCAACGTCGGGGAAAAAAGGAGCGAAGAAAACTGCTGCCAAAAAGACAACAACGAAAAAGGCATCGACAACAACGAAAAAGAAAACATCAACAGCCAGGACAAAGACGGCAAAAACGACGAAGAAGAAAACCAAATAAAGAACAGCAAAGGGCAAATACTTAGTCGGGTTTGCCCTTTTTATAACGATTTAATATTAGCTCTTTACTACCAAACCAATCTCAGATTTCGTATTTTGTTGCCTATGTTAAACGACCTGCTTATTCCGGCTAACGAGCTGACTGTCGTCCGATTGTTTCAGGGCGCTTCTGATTCTTTGGGAATGCAATTGGTCCACAGCGGGCCTTGGGCAGGGAATGAGAAACTGAAAGTAGCGATTCTGGGTATTCCGGAAAGTCGTTTGTCACGATTTGATGGATTGGAAAATGCTCCCGATTTGATTCGGGAGCAGTTATATCAGTTGACTTCTGTTAGCGAACCTGCACTTGTTGCTGATATCGGTAATGTGCGTCCGGGAAATACACCTGCTGATACGTATGCGGCTGTTCGGATGATCGTTGAATCATTGGTGGCGAAAGGCGTACAGGTTTTAGTTTTCGGCGGAAGCCAGGATTTGACGTTGCCTTTACTAGCCGGAAAACAGAAATCCGGTCAAATCTTAACTGTGATTGACGATCGCCCTGACTACAAAGCTGGAGAAGAGTTTGGTGCGGATGAGAACTTCCTGGGAAAGTTGCCGGCTGATACAACCCTTCATTTGCTGGGTACACAAGCCTATTTCTCTTCCCCTGATAAAACCGAAGATTTACTGAAACAATACCGGGGCAGCCAACTGCCGTTGGGAGACTTGCGTGAAAATATCCGCGAAAGCGAGCCAATGTTGCGTGAGGCTGATGTAATCAGTTTTGATTTTGGTGCTTTAAAAGCACACGAAGCGCCAGGCCAACAGCGGTTATCGCCCAACGGGCTTTATGGCGAAGAGGCTTGCCAATTAGCCTGGTATGCAGGAATGAGTACCCGCTTAAATATCACAGGTATATTCGGTTATGCACCATCACTCGATTTACAACGATGGGGTGCCGTAATGGCCGCACAAATTGCCTGGTATTTTTTGAAGGGGGCGGTAAAACAAAAGGATGAGGAACCTCGGGGAGAAGCACCTGATTTCCTGCATTTGCTGGTCACGGTTGAAGGACTGGACGAGCCAATTGTTTTCCTCAAACATCCCCAATCCGGAAGATGGTGGATGGAGGTAAATTCGAAAAAGAATGAAGAAGTCCGAATTGCCTGTTCTGAAAATGATTACCTTTTGGCGCAGAAAAATGAAATCCCGGAACGTTGGATTCGTCACTGGGGCATTGGATAAAAACAACCAAACAATAATAGTGTTAGGAGCGAGTTATTAATTTACAGATTAAGCCATTTTTAGACGGAAGAATTAATCATTTTTCGACCTGGCCTCAGGAGTTGAAATTCGACAAGGTTAGCGTATTCTATGAAGCGATTACTGATATTTTTGTTTCTTTTACTTATTGTTAATTTCGTTGCAAGGGCCCAGCAGGATCCTCAGTTTAGCCAAAATATGTTCAACCATTTGACTATCAATCCGGGATTTGCAGGAAAAAGTGACGCAATTAATGCTTCCTTGCTCAATCGTTTTCAATGGGTAGGATTTCCAGGAGCGCCAGTTACTACCGTTTTTAATGCAGATGCTACCGTTGGCCTGATTGGCCAGGAGGATGGTATTGGGTTTTCGGTAATGAACGATAAGATTGGTTATGAAACAAATATCTCGGTCAGCCTGATGTATGCCTGGCGTACTGACGTAGGGAACGGAAAATTGGGAACCGGAATTTCCATTGGATTGATGAATAAAAACCTCAAACCAGGCTGGAGTTCTGATGCCGGGGCCGGTTTAATCGATCAGGGAGACCCGTTGATTCCTCAAAGTGAGGTAAATGCTTTGGTTCCTGATGTTGGGTTGGGGGTGTATTATGAAACTAAAGATTATTATCTGGGCCTGTCTGTAAAACATTTGAACCAGGCCGCATATTCTTATGAAGAGAGTGGAAAATATTCGTTGGTAAGGGACTATTATTTTTCCGGAGGATACAATATTTGTTTATCCGACCCGTTATTTGAAGTACAGCCATCGTTATTGTTTAAGACAGATGCTGCCAGTTATCAGGTTGATTTGGATCTTAACGTGCGTTATGACAAGCGCATCTGGGGAGGCCTTGGCTATCGACTGAATGATGCTGTAATCGTTTTGCTCGGGACCGAGTTTCGAAATGGAATAAAATTAGGTTATTCATATGATTTGACCATTTCACCGCTTGCCCGCTACAGTTCGGGTTCTCACGAGTTTTTTGTCGCTTACTCGTTTAACCTGAACCGAAGAAGAGAACAGAAATATAAAAGTGTTCGGTTTTTATAATAATTTATTGAATCGTGAAAATTTTGTGCCACATATGAACAATAATATGAGACGATTATTCTTCTTTGGTAGTGTAATTGCCATCGTCCTGTCTCTGAGTAGTTGTAACCGCGGAGGAAACGGAGAACTTGTCGGAGTGGGTAAACGAGGTAAATATTTTGAGCCCGTTCCTTTTGGAATGACCATGGTCCCGAGGGGAAGCTTTACCCTGGGGCCGAGTGATCAGGATATCTCTCATTCAACACCACCTTCAAGAACTGTTTCGGTGGATGCATTCTGGATGGATGAAACGGAGATTACCAATAACGAATACCGACAGTTTGTGTACTGGGTCCGGGACTCCATTGCGCGTCGAATGCTGGGTGACCAATTTGACGAATTCCTGAATACAGAAGATAGAGACGGAAATCCAATCGATCCCCCAACATTGAACTGGGACGAACGTATTGATTGGAATGATCCGGATTACCGGGAAGCACTTTCGGGATTGTATTACGCTCCCAAAGATCGTTTGTTTGGAAAGAAAGAAATTGACACACGGAAACTTAATTACAAATATTTCTGGGTTGACCTGAAACAGGCTGCAAAGCGTGCTAATGCCTATGATTACAAAACCCAAAGTTATAAGGGAACCGTACATGATATTGATGGTAAAGAAGTCCCAATCGAAGGACGCTCCAGCTTTATCATGAGCGATGCGGTGAATGTTTACCCGGATACGCTGATATGGATCAGAGATTATACCTATTCATATAATGAACCCTGGGCAACTATGTATTTCTGGCATCCCGGTTTTGACGATTACCCTGTTGTAGGTGTCAACTGGAAACAGGCTAAAGCATTTTGTATTTGGCGAACCCGGTATAAAAATGCAGCACTTGCTGAACAGGGAGAATATGCTGTCCAGGATTATCGTTTGCCTTCGGAGGCTGAATGGGAATACGCGGCCCGTGGCGGCCTCGAAAATTCCATGTATCCGTGGGGAGGTTACTATACCCGTACACAGGAAGGTTGCTTTCTGGCTAATTTTAAGCCGATGCGGGGAAATTATATCGATGATAACGGTTTGACAACGGTTAAAGTCGGGACATACGATCCGAACGGTTACGGATTGTACGATATGGCGGGTAATGTCGCTGAATGGACCATTACCGCCTATGATGAAGCAGAGTATAACTTCATCAATGACTTTAACCCAAACTACGAATATAATGCTCTTCCGAGTGATCCGCCGGCGATGAAAAGAAAAGTGATTCGGGGTGGCTCGTGGAAGGATATTTCATATTTCCTGCAGGTAGGTACACGTACCTATGAGTATCAGGATACAGCGAAATCGTACATCGGGTTCCGTTGCATACGATCGTCATTTGGAGATGAATTTTAGAAGGGAATTAAACCATTAAATTGCTTTTGCCATGGGATTGACCGATTTTACACATTCCAGACGATGGAAGGGCTTCATGAATTATGTATACAGTATTGGAGCGTCCATCGTACTTTTGGGTGCATTGTTTAAACTTCAGCACTGGCCCGGGGGCCCGATTATGCTGACGATTGGAATGTCGACTGAAGCTTTGATATTCTTCCTATCCGCTTTTGAATCTTCGAACGAACCGCCGGATTGGACAAAAGTGTATCCGCAATTAAAAGAAGATTTTGCCCATCTCGATGCAGACGCACTTTTCGAAGAATCGATGAACAGGAAGCCGAAAAGTACATTCGATATGGATACATTCCTGGAGTCGACGGAAATATCGCCCGAATTACTGAATAAACTGCAAAAAGGACTTACTGATTTGAGCAACACGGCTCAAAGTTTTGCTGATATTTCCTCAGCCACTATGGCCACTGATGTTTATGTGAAGAACCTGAACGCTGCATCGGAGTCAATGGACATATTTGCAGAAGTGAATACCCGGGCAGGTGAGAGTGTTGACAGCACCGTTAACAAGGTGGTTCATTCAGGAGAGAAACTGGCTGAATCCTATCACGAGTTCGTCAATACTATTCAGCGCGATTTCAAGGCATTGAACAATCATTCAGGCAACTATACTGAAGAATTGGAGCGGATCAATTCGAATCTTTCATCATTGAATGCTTCATACGAAGCTCAGTTGGAAGGAGCTCGTAAACAAGCCGAAACTGCTTCTTCTGTGCACCAGGATTTTGCCCGGATGAATGAGTTAATATCCAGTTCGGTAAAGGAGGCTAAAAAATATCAGTCCCAGACAGAAGAGTTAAATAAAAATCTTGAAGCGCTCAATAGTGTATATGGAAATATGCTTGGAGCCATGAATATCAAGAAGTAATTCACCAAATTCTCGATTTGAAATGAGTGCAAAAAATTGTCCGGAAACTCCACGGCAACGAATGATTAGCCTGATGTACCTGGTGCTGATGGCAATGTTGGCACTGAACGTAGATAAATCAGTGCTGGATGCTTTTGAAACTGTCGATCAGGGGTTATCGAAGACTATCGAGAATTTCAATTCCAAGAATGCCAGGGTTTATGCCGATTTTGCAAAGGCTGCTCTTGAAAATCCTGAAAAGTCAGGTGATCTGAACCTGGAAGCGAAAACCGTTAAAGCAAGAACAGACTCACTCTATAATTATATTACAGAGTTGAAAAAGATGCTGGTTGTAGCGGCTGATGGTGAAGATGGTAATATCCACAATATAAAGACGAAGGATGATACCCATGTAGCACCCGAGTTAATGCTGGTAAAACACAACGGGCGTTTAGGTAAAGAATTAAAGCAATCAATAGAATCGTACCGTAAGTATCTCCTGTCGTTGGTCGATCCCAAAGATACTGCGTTGATTTCAAGTATAAAAAGTAGTCTCGATACATCCGATCCACCTCCGGTTGAAGGGAATTCTCCTTCATGGCAGGAGTCCATTTTTCAGGGATATCCGCTGGCTGCTGTTGTAACGTTGATGTCGAAAATGCAAAGTGATATCCGTAATACCGAATCCGATGTAGCCAACTATCTGTATGTCAAAATTGACGCAAACTCATTCAAGTTTAATAAATTAAAAGCCCAGGTATTGCCCAAAACCGATTATGTGTTAGAGGGCGGTACCTATGAAGCCAAAATCTTTCTGTCGGCAGTCGATACGACCTCCGATCCTCAGATCCTGGTGAATAACAAACAGATACCGATTATTGAGGGCGAAGGAATGGGATTGTATAAGGTGCCTGCTACCACTGAGGGATATCATAAATGGAACGGTGTTATCAATTTCAAAAACCCTTCAGGTCAGATCGTTCAATATCCTTTCGAAGGAGAGTACCAGGTGGCCAAACCAACCATGACGATTTCCCCGACCAAAATGAATGTGTTCTATGCCGGATTGGCCAACCCCGTGTCTATTTCCGTTCCCGGTGTGCCTTCGGATAAAATAATCCCGTCGATTACCAATGCGGCCATGAAGCCGAACGGGAGAAATTATCTGGTATATCCGAAGAAGCCGGGAGTGAAATCAGTCATTACTGTAAAAGCGGAAATAGATGGTCAGGTAAAAACAATCGGCTCCACTGATTTCCGCGTTAAGCGGGTACCCGATCCAGTTGCAACCGTAGGTGGCAAGAACGAAGGTCAGATTACTAAAAACGAATTATTGCTCGAACGAGGGGTTTATGCTGAAATTCCCGATTTCGATTTCGATATGAAATTCACGGTAACCTCATTTGTGGTTTCGACTACGCGCGGAGGTTTCGTAGTGGATAAAAAATCCAACAGCAATCTGTTTACACCGGATCAGGCCAACCTGATGAAAAGCCTAAATTCCGGTAGTCGACTATATATTGAAAATATTGTAGCCAAAGGCGAAGACGGGACAACCCGTAACCTTTCGGCCATCAGTTTCAGAATCAGATAAACATGTTACTGAACCTAATATTTACGGGAAGTAACAGGAATACGTAACTGATTAGCTAACTGGTAGATTATTAATTTGGAAGAACAAACTTGAGAAGAATGAAAAAGCTATTTTTGATTCTGTTTGCCATAATTCTGGCTTCTGCTGCAACCCAGCCAGCAACGGCGCAGGTTGTTGATGGTCCTTACCAGAAAAAAATTACCCGCGACCGGAAACCAGCCCCGCTTCCTGCAGTCAGGGAGTCAGATGTGTTCTGGTCTAAAACTATCTGGCGGATCGTCGATCTGCGTGAGAAGATGAACCAGGACTTGTATTATCCGACTCGGGAGGTGCACGGTCGGTTGAGCCTCATTAACCTTCTGCTGAAGGGCATTAAAGAAGGGCAGATAACTGCCTATGATGCCTCTACCGACAATGAGTTCAAACTTCCCATGACGTTCGATCAGGTGAAGGAGGCTTTTGGTGCGGTACCTAAAATTGTGGAACGCCGGAATTTTGAAACGGGCGAAATGGAAAATGTCAAGGTGGATCGGGATATTAATCCGGAGGATATTAAGCAGATCATGGTGAAGGAAGTTTGGTATTTCGATAAGCAATCTTCAACGCTGCAGGTTCGTATTATCGGGTTATGTCCTATCCAGGAATTCTTCCGTGACGATGACGTGAATCATGATCGCCCACTTCGCCGTAAGGTGTTTTGGATATATTACCCGGAAGTTCGCCCGCTGTTTGCAAAATATGAGGTGCTGAATCCAAATAATGACTCCAGAAGCCTCAGTTTCGACGATATTTTCCTGCTACGAAAGTTTGACAGCTATATTACCAAAGAATCCAATATTTACAACAATCGGGCAATCAGTCAATATGCCACAGGCCAGTATGCGACAAACGAATCGCGACGAATTAAAAATGAGATTTTCAACTTTGAACAGGATCTTTGGGAATATTAATTCCTGTATAAGATTGGTTGAACCCGGAGTGAAATCGGATTTGGCAAAACCAGGACGAAGTGTTTGGCCGGTCGTCTCAGTTTCCAAAAACGGGAAATCCTTATGTTCTTTATTTTCACCCCGGGATATCAATCTTGTCAAACACAAATCAAAAACCGGACAACCAAAATAGAGATAAAACGAAAAATCGGCGAATGGCAGTTATTGGCCGGTAAATGTCAATCCGGCCCCTATCGGCGAAAGCTGTGGTATGTCGCTTTTTCATCCTCCCTGATTTTCCTACCTTTGTGCATCTGTTTTTTAATTCTTAACCCGAATGGACAAGCTCGTCGTTTACAATACGCTTACGCGGAAGAAAGAATTGTTTAAACCCATTCATCCCGGAGCTGTGGGAATGTACGTTTGCGGGCCTACAGTTTACGGTGAAGCACACCTGGGGCACGCCCGGCCGGCTATCACGTTCGATATGCTTTTCAGGTACCTGAAACACGTGGGCTATAAGGTACGCTACGTGCGGAACATTACCGATGTAGGACACCTGGTTGACGATGCTGACGAAGGAGAGGATAAGATTGAACGCAAAGCGAAGGTCGAGCAATTGGAGCCCATGGAGGTGGTGCAGATTTATACCAACAGCTACCGCGGAAATATGGCCCGGCTGAATAACCTTCCACCGAGTATCGAACCAATGGCATCGGGGCATATCATTGAGCAGGTTGAGGCAGTCAAGAAGATTTTGAAAGCCGGGTATGGTTATGAAAGCAACGGCTCGGTTTATTTTGATGTAGAGAGATTCTCGAAAGGCCATCACTACGGCAAACTTTCCGGAAGAAAAGTGGAAGACCTTTATTCCAATACCCGGGAGCTGGACGGACAATCGGAGAAAAAATCTTCGATGGATTTTGCGTTGTGGAAAAAAGCAACGCCCGAACATATCATGCGCTGGCCTTCGCCCTGGAGCGACGGTTATCCGGGATGGCACATGGAGTGTACAGCCATGAGCACCAAATACCTGGGCGAACGGTTCGACATCCACGGGGGCGGAATGGATTTGCTGTTTCCCCACCATGAAGCGGAAATAGCACAAAGTATAGCCTGTACCGGACATGAATCGGTGAATTACTGGATGCACAATAACCTGATTACCATCAACGGTCAGAAGATGGGCAAGTCGCTGGGGAATTTTATTAAGCTCAACGAGTTGTTCGAAGGTAAGCACAGTTTGCTGGAGAAGGCCTACAGCCCAATGACGGTCCGTTTCTTCATCCTTCAGGCGCATTACCGCAGTCCGCTCGATTTCTCAAACGAAGCGCTGCAGGCGGCTGGAAAAGGGATGGAGCGTTTGATGAAAGCGGTTGAAATGCTGGAAAATCTGCCAACATCCGCTGAATCAACCGTTGATGTAGCCGCTTTGAAGGAAAAGTGCTACGAAGCGATGAACGATGATTTGAACAGCCCCATTCTGATTGCGCATTTGTTTGATGGCGTGAAGATGATTAATTCCATCAACGATGGGAAGGAAAAGATATCTGCCGGGGATTTGACCGCGCTTCAACAACTTTATCGCACCTTTGCATTCGACATTCTGGGCTTGCAGGCCGAAGAACAGGCCGGCTGCGGTAGCAACGACACGATGAACTCCGTAGTTGATTTACTGTTGGACCTTCGGATGGAGGCCAAGAAAAACAAAGACTGGGGAACCGCTGATAAAATTCGAAATGAATTGAGTGCCCTTGGATTTGAAATAAAAGACACCAAGGATGGATTTTCCTGGGAGTTGAAGAAATAGGACAACGTAATAGTTGATAACGAATAGGAGCCTGCGTTATTAAACGGGAGCTGTCCTGAAAAAAAACAAATGTGCGTCCCTCGTCCAATCCACAGGGAAGCCATACACAAATGTGCGTCCCTCATCCAACTCTCAGGGAAGGCGTGCACAAATGTGCGTGCCCCGTCCAACTCTCAGGGAAGGCGTGCACAAATGTGCGTGCCCCGTCCAATCCATTAGGGAAGCCTTTCACAAATGTGCATGAGCCGTCCAACTTTCAGGGAAGCCTTTCACAAATGTGCATGAGCCGTCCAACTTTCAGGGAAGCCTTTCACAAATGTGCGTGCCTCATCCAACTCTCAGGGAAGGCGTGCATAAATGTGAATGGGCCGTCCAAGTCCCAGGGAAGCCGTGATCAAATGTGCATGGGCTGTTCACCTTCCGGGGAAGAATAGAGTTTCCGGTTTTTTCAATGCCTTCTTCAAACTGTAGCGATGGTTTCCAGCCTAATTCTTTCTTCAGCTTTGATGAATCGATAGTGTACCGTAAATCGTGTCCGGCACGGTCTTTCACGTAAGTGATGAGCTGTTCCGATGTTCCGGGGCTTCGTTCCAATTTTTTGTCCATCACCTTGCATAAGGTACGGATGAGATTGATGTTTGTCCACTCGTTATTCCCGCCGATGTTGTAGGTAGCGCCTTGTTTTCCTTCGTGGAAAATGAGATCGATGGCCCGGGCATGGTCTTCTGCATAGTCATATGTTTTAAGGGATGCTAAGGGAAATAAATCAATCTACTGAATGTTTCGTACCTTTTTCTCCCAATTCCAGGCCGAAAGCAAGGTTTCACCCAGCGATTTTTCGGCCCTCCAGCCCAGAACTTTGTTTGCCTTTGTGGTGTCGGCATACGTTTGCTCGATGTCACCGGCGCGGCGGTCTACAATCTGGTAATTTAGGCCTACTCCCGTAACTTCAATGAAGGTTTTCACCAGTTCCAGTACCGAAGCCCCTTTTCCGGTTCCGATATTGAAAAACTCATAGTGAGCTTGATTTTTCTTATCCAGAAGGCGTCCGATAGCTACCACATGGGCTTTCGCTAAATCGACTACGTTGATGTAGTCACGGACAGCGGTCCCGTCGGGAGTGTTGTAATTATCGCCAAAAATACTCAGCTTTTCGCGCAAACCGGCAGCTGTCTGGGTAATGAAGGGAACGAGATTATTCGGTACACCACGGGGCAGTTCCCCGATAAGTGCCGACGGATGCGCACCGATTGGATTGAAATAACGCAAAGCAATGGCGTTGATTCCTTCCATGGCTTTCACGCTGTCGCGGATAATGTCTTCCGAAATGGCTTTGGTATTCCCGTAGGGCGATTCGGCTTCCTTCCGCGGGGTGTCCTCGGTTACCGGTAGTACATCGGGCTGGCCGTAAACAGTACACGATGAGGAAAAAACAAGATTCGGAACCTTGTGCCGGGGCATCATCTCCAGCAAATTCATCAGCGAGACCAGGTTATTTCTGTAGTATAGCAGTGGCTTTTCCACTGATTCACCTACGGCTTTACTGGCGGCAAAATGGATGATGGCCCCGATCTTGGGATACCTGGCAAAGAATGGTTCCAGTTTCTTGTAATCCTGCAGGTTAAATTCCTCAAATGCCGGACGGATACCGGATATCTTTTCGATGTTATCTACGACATCGGCGCTCGAATTCGATAAATCATCGATGATGACTACGTCGTACCCGGCTGCCTGAAGCTCAACAACGGTATGCGATCCAATGTAACCCGTTCCACCGGTTACCAGAATTTGCTTTTTCATGAATAGGGCCCTTTCGTTTTTGTCGAATTCCAAAAATAGGAATAATAGGATAAAATTTTGCCTTTCAGGAGGATCAGTTCTTTAAGGATTTTGTTTGACGGCTTTATTGTAAAGTATGGTTTGTCTTCACCTATTTTTTCGCTACATTTGATTGCTAAGAAATGCTAAAAGGGAAAATGGATATCAGCATCTATCTTATTGAACTGATTCGAATTCACGATTGTGTTATCGTTCCGGAACTGGGTGGTTTTATCTCGAATTACCAACCGGCCGGGATCGATTATAACCGAAATACGTTTGCTCCCCCGCGAAAAGAAATTGTTTTTAACAGCAAGTTAACCGGGAACGATGGTTTGCTGGTAAATCATATCTCTGAAAGCGATGGAATCGGGTATTTGGAAGCCCGGCAGATGATTGCCGAATTTGTTGACGAAGCATGGTCGAAGCTCGAAAATGGTGAGAAACTGGAATTCAGTTATATCGGTTCGTTGCATTACGACAGGCATGAGAAGCTGATTTTTGGGCCGGAGTTGACAGAGAACCTCTTGATTGGTTCTTATGGAATGGGAGATTTTCATTTTCCGAAAATCGAGCGTACCGATATCGTTCGGGCCACTTCCCGTTTCGAAGACAAGGAAACTGTGCGGGTGGTCTTCAATTCGCGGACAGCGAAAAAATTGCTTATCGGCGTTCCGCTGATGTTGGCACTGACCTTGATACCGCTCTCCGAGCACATGCAACGTGGAGATGTTCAGACAGGCGATCAGGCATCAACTACTTCCTCTGTTTTATCAGTGATTGACAGCACGCCGGCTGATACGTTTGTGGGGGCTGATAAAATCCCGGACGAACCGGTACCGGCCGAATCCAAAGCTAAGCCGAATACAGTTGGAGCATTGGCAGACAATCAGGCGGTTAACAAACCTGTTGTTACGGTCGGCAAGCCCGCTTCAAATGCTAATGCCACCCGGTTTTACCTGGTTGGCGGAAGTTTTAAGAGCGAGATGAACGCAAAGAAATACCAGGATGAATTGGTCCGTCAGGGGTACGATTCCCGGATCCTTAATCTGGACAACGGTTTCTATCGTGTTACCATTCAGTCGTACAACGACCGGGATGAAGCACTGGCGGTACTGGACAATCTGACCAGGGGCAATCCGAAATCGGGAATCTGGTTATTGGAAGAATAGAAAAATAATGACTATCCATATCGGGCTGGCATGACTGCCGGCCTTTTTTATGTCTGATCCCGGCTCAAAAAAAGCCATCCCGGTTGAACGGGATGGCAGAATGGGGGGAGTATCCGGCTTTTGGTGCTTCTGCAAAAAAGAGGAGCCGGTTTCGGGGTATGGTTTTGGTTATTTCAAGATGATTGTTTTGTTCGTCGTTTCGTTTCCGATTGTTAATCGGGCAAAGTAAATGCCGGAAGGATAACGGCTCAGATTAATCTGTTCATTCTGTTGACAGCCGTGGACCGGAATCTGTTGCTCCCAGATTTTGTTCCCGGTAGCCGAATAAATTTCCAACAGGACCAATTCACCTTCCATATCGTTAATAGAAAGATTTAACCCGCCCTTTGTCGGATTTGGGAAAAGTGTCCATGATTCATTCAGTGAAATAACATCGTCTGAACGGGTTACCAGGGTTTCGGCATCATAGGTAGTGGAAGTTTCTTCTGTGTTGCCTACATTATCGGTAGCCACACTGTAAAACTTGTAGACAGAGCCCGTTTCGCCACCAAACTCCGCCGAAACTTCTTTGGTGTGGACCAGCCATAGTACCGGGCCTTCCCCGTTCGCTTTTACGTAGATATCGTAGTATTCAATTCCGGCGGCGTTGTCTGTGCCACTCCAGGCAACGGTGAAGTTCGTCGGCCCCGTTTGGGCTTCCAGTTGTTGCACCTGACTTTCAGGAGGAATAACATCTACTGTATTTTGCCAGATATTGGTCTTAATGGGCTCATTCGCATCGAATACAATGGTGGCCTGATTTTCATAAACCGTTCCATTCGCAGCCGGGTCATGCACTCCTGCCGTGAAGGAGACAAATCCCTCTCCTTCGGGCGATGTGACGTTGGGTGGCAGAAATCCTACTGCCGGATCTTCGTGAATATCCATGGTTAACGGATCGAGCGAAGCAAATTGCCAGCTAATCACGCCGGTCAGCGTGTCGATTTTTCCGGTTACCCGAAGAAGCAAGTTCGCGTTAAGTTCAACATCGGATGAAAAGCGATAAGTTTCTTGTGTTGCGGGCGTAATAATCGTATCACCAAACCCGAAAGAGCCGAAGATGAAATCGCTGGCGCGGAAGCGTGTTAAATCGAGGGTGTCGGTAACCGTTACAATATGTGCCGGCGCCGAGGCTGTCGCTTTGTTCTCGAAGTAAATGGAATAGGGGAAACGCTGTGTTTCGGCGATGTATTTTTCTGCACCGGGGCCGTCCGGTCCAACGATCTCATTGGGGTCGAACGAAGACACGGCTGTTATCCCCCGATCCTTCTTCGATTGTTTCGCCAGTTTGCGACATTCCTGATCTTTCTGATAATTATCGTAAATATCAGCTCCAAACTGGAAGACTCCGATGGCCAGCTCGTAGGCTTTGGCAGCCGGAACAAAATCGACGGCACAACCGGCCACGGTTTTGGCGTAATTCCAAATCAAGCTTCCCCACGAAGGTTTCTCGTCGGCTTTCGGTTTGGAGAAATCCAACGGGTTCCAAATGTAAGTGGTCACAACATCTTTTACGCATCCGGCACCGGGAAGTGCACTGGCAGCGAGGTTCACTAAACCGTTGGTAACGGCCCCGGCCTGAGCACGTAGCAGGCAATCCTGAATTTCTTCATCCATGGGCGAGCCGAAGAATGGCCCGGAAACCCAGGCCAGAACCCGGATATCGGATGGCGATTTTAGCCTGATATGTACTTCATTACTGGAATTGGCCGGAATAATCGGCACATAAAACGGATAAACTTTGGCATGGAATTCCTCTCCCATTACCTGGGTTGTTTCATAGTATGGTTGGAGCAATTCCGCTGGTATTTCTTCCCCGTTACTCTCAGCGTAACCGTTAAAACTGATGGTAAAATCAATCAATTCGACTTCCGTTTCCCATGGAACAATAACGAAAAGCGGAACGCCCAGGGCATCCACATTACTGTCGTTGCCGTAACGAATGGTATAGGTTTGCCACATGTTGAAGAGAATGCGGCCACGTCCCTGTATTTCCACCCAAGGCGAGGCTTCTTCCCCTTCCACTACCGTGAAACCTTCGGGAATGGTAACGGTCCCCGAACCAGTCTGTACCACGACATCCCATTTCCCAACGGCTTTTTCATGCAAATCGAGTGTCCCGATAAGTATTCCGGGTTGATACAGACTGATTCCTTCGGCAAGAACTTCTTCGCCACCCATCGTAATTTTGAAAGTAGAATTATCGTTTAACCCGCCGCCATAAATTTTCACCGTGGCATAACCGGTGTTTCCGGCTACGTTGTCTTCAATTTTGGCAATTCCCCCGATGGTTACGGTTTTGGTTGCCGAAAAGGATGTTCCGTTATTCGAAGCCGTCAGGGTAACTTCGTATTCGCCGGGACCGGGATACTCGTGCGTTGGATTCGCTAAGACAGAGGTTTCGCCGTCTCCAAAATCCCAGGTGTATTGGGTGGCATTTTCTGATTCCTGATTGAAACTAACAGTTTGGATATTCTGATACGCTTCAAAATTAACTATGGGCGGCTGAGGCGGATTGGCTGTGAATTCGCCTGACGCCAGATTGAAACCGTCGGCACCATGACCGGTCAGGTCTTTCAAACTCTCATTGCAGTTGATATAAACCAGTAAACTGTCTTCCATTCCGGTTAACGAATGCACGGCGTTTTCAAGGATTTCATCCGTCGTCAGGCCTTTTCCCCAGATCCGGATTTCATCGAGTCCGAGATTTAACGCATTGCTGAGATAATAAGGGCCAAAAACGAAAACGCCCGGATCGGGTTCAATCTTCCCGGTAACGGTTTGACGGGCTACCTCTTTTCCGTCAACAAATAGTTTGTAATTGTTCAGCCCGGCACGGGCGTCGTAGCTATAGCCAATGTGGTGCCATTTATTATCGTACAAATCGATATATGCATCATTCACAAACGTTCCTTTGTCGGTAATCAGTGTTCCTCTCAGCCTGGGGTTATTGGTTGTGCCATAATCGCGCATCACTTCGATTTCGAACTGTTTGTTGTTGGAACCGGCATGGCTGTCGAGCTTTTCGAAGAGGAGGAAGCTCGAACTTCCTTCAGTGGTAATGTCAATCCGGGCCCAAAACTCGACCGTGATAGCAGAGTCGATCGCTACTTCCGGAGTTTCCGGAATTTCCAGGTAGGATGGATTATCTGCGCCCCTGGTGATTGAATAGGCACTGTTGGTTTCCGAAGGTGTGACAGCAGGAAATAACCGACCAAGAATCACCTGATTTTCTTCATCAGAGGTAACTCTTCCGTTTCCGAGGAATAATACGTTCCCCTCTTCATCTGTAAAGAAGTCGCGCAAATTCATTGCATACAAGTATGTTGAATAGGGATAGAGCATCTGACCGCCGTCAAATGTTTCACCTTTATCGTTGGAATAACGCGCGACTCCCGGTCCCCAGGCCGCCGTCACTTTATCAGTTGTAAGCGATAGCAATGGCAGGTCGCCTTTCGGGTAACTGTAATTGGCGCTGAGTGTTTTAACTGCAGAAAAGCTGTTGCCATTATCATGTGAGGATAACAGATACATGGAAGAAGCCTTATTGATGATGTAATCGGGAAACATGATGTAGATGTCTTCGCCGAGGGTTTTCGTCGTCATTCGCTTCGCGTAAATGGTTCCAGATACGTCATCGTCGCTTGCCAGGGAGACCGGCGTGGAAAAGGTATCGCCGTTATCGGTAGAGCGGGCATACCGCAAATGATGTTTCTCATCGGAATCGACCAGCGACCAAACGACTGAAATCGTTGAGCCGGATTTCCCGATGCGGGGAGCATTCCGGTCGGAAGAGGCTAGCGCACGATGGCGGCCATCGGTATATCCCTCTGCGGGAATGGAAAGCCCTTTTTCACTGAATGTGCTTCCCCCGTCATGCGAAACGGCCATTTTCACGATGCCTGAGTTAAAACCGTAATAGTAATGGGAATAGGAATAAAGTATATAGAGATCATTTCCATCGGCCAGAAAATCATCGATTCCCCAACTGTCCGGCGCCAAAAACGGATTGATTGTTATATCGGCACCGTCACTGGCTGAACGCAAAAGGTGAAATTGTGTCGCACCGTTATTGTTGTTGTGTGTGATAAACACATTGTATAAAACTCCGTTGGTGTATTGCACATAGGAATCATCAACGGAAAAGTACACATCACCTTCGTATACTGATTTCGGTGTATTGAATGTAGCGCCACCATCGGATGAAGAAACCAAATAAAGCACTGCCTTATCATCCACATTTCCAGCTTGTATCATGACGAATACTTTATTGCCATCTACAGCTAGCCGTTTGAAATGGTTGCTGGTGGCCATACCTTGCCATGACCCGGCATCGCTGGTAAAGAGTGTCTTCACTGCTTCCCAGGTTATCCCGCTGTCAGTAGACCTGCGGTAGTTCATGGTGTACGTATTATCCGTATTTCTGGTTATCCATATGGTGTGAACCGTTTCTCCTGAAACAGCCATTTCCGGAGCGTAAACCGGATTCCCTGATTCGTTTAAGCCGGTAAGACTAAAAGGAAGGTTTTGGGCAGTCGATCCCAGACTGATGGTTGCCAGCATGAATAACAGTGTGAAATGTTTCATACATGCCAGACTTTTTCGAGGCGTAGAGAGGAAAGACATATTAATAAGGTTTAGGTTACTAATTTGATTTTTGGTTAGGTATTTTTTCTTCATGAGAATGATTATGCTGTGCAGAGGACGAAAAGTGGGATACGCACAGAATTCATATGATTAGAAAGAAGAAGTACCAAACGAAAGTTACGACTAAAGTCGTCTTCGATAGTTTTCAGATTGTACAATCAGGTATTCAAATCGTAAAAAGTTTTCCGATAAGACTGACAGCGGAAGAAGGCTTTGGAGAAAATAGAAAAATCCTGGTAAGAGCCTTTTAGCTGCTATACCAGGATTTATGAAACGGATTTTATTGTTTTATTAATCTACTATATTATGGATTTATTCGTTTGAAGGTTTTCCAATCTTTCGAAGGTTGTCTGCTAAAAATTCTTTGCGAATGCGTTCCATCCTTTTTGCACGACCGGGAGATAGGTTTTTTTGTCAGGAAGGCCATTGGCAATTCCCCAGGCCATCCCACAAATTTGCGGAATGGCCGTTTGAATTATTCTTAACCCAGATGATTATCTGATTTCGCTACCGTTCTTAATGGCCCTGTCCGGTGAAACGAATGCCAGGGTTCCGTCCGGATTTTCGGCCATCAGAATCATGCCTTGTGACTCAATGCCACGGAGTTTTTTAGGAGCCAGGTTCACCAATATAGAAACCTGTTTGCCGATAACTTCTTCGGGCGTATAATATTCGGCAATGCCCGAAACCACGGTCCGTTTGTCAATTCCGGTATCAATTTTCAGCTTCAGCAGCTTTTTGGTTTTAGCCACTTTCTCTGCTTCGATGATGGTTCCAACACGGATATCCAGCTTGGCAAAATCGTCGAATTCGATGTTCTCTTTGACCGGTTTGGCTTTAGCAGTTTCCAGTTCGTTGGCTTTCTTTGTAGCCAGTAACTTGTCAATCTGCGCCTGGATGGTAGCGTCTTCAATTTTCTCGAAGAGTAGCTCCGGTTTATTTACTTTGTGGCCGGCAGCAACCAAATCAGTGCGCCCAAGGTTCGACCAATCGAGTTTCTCCAGATTCATGAAACTACGGAGCTTGTCCATGCTGAAGGGCAGGAACGGTTCAAAAACAATGGTGAGGTTGGCTGTTATCTGGAGGCAGACATTCATGATGGTTTTCACCCGCTCCGGATCGGTTTTCACCACTTTCCACGGCTCCATATCGGCGAGGTACTTATTTCCCAAACGGGCCATATCCATTGCACCTTTCAAGGCTTCCCGGAAACGGTAATTATCGAGCGATTTTTCCACGGCCTCTTTCAGTTTGCTGATGCTGGCCAGGGCTTCGCGGTCATATTCTGCCAGTTCGCCTGCTGCCGGAATTACACCATCGTAATATTTGTTGGTCAGCACCAGTGCCCGGTTAACGAAGTTGCCGAGGATGGCGACCAGTTCACTGTTGTTTCGTGTCTGGAAATCCTTCCAGGTGAAATCATTGTCTTTGGTTTCCGGGGCATTGGCAGTGAGTACATATTTCAGCACATCTTCCTTGCCGGGAAAATCTTCGAGATATTCGTGCAACCAAACGGCCCAGTTCCTTGAAGTCGAAATTTTATCGCCTTCGAGATTCAGGAATTCGTTGGCGGGAACATTATCGGGCAGAATATAACTTCCTTCAGCTTTCAGTATTGACGGGAAAATAATGCAGTGGAAAACAATATTGTCCTTACCGATGAAGTGGACCAGCCTGGTTTCCGGATCTTTCCAGTATTTTTCCCAATCGGGTGTCCACTCCTTAGTCGCCGAAATGTACCCGATAGGTGCATCGAACCAAACATAGAGCACTTTGCCTTCAGCACCATCCACCGGAACCGGAACGCCCCAACTCAGGTCGCGGGTAACGGCGCGGGGATTTAATCCACCATCTAACCACGATTTGCACTGCCCGTACACATTCGGCTTCCATTCCTTGTGTTGCTCCAGGATCCATTCACGTAACCACGGCTCATAACGGTCGAGTGGCAGGAACCAGTGTTTGGTCTTTTTTAAGATAGGTTTGTTTCCGCTCAGTACCGATTTCGGGTCGATGAGGTCAGTCGCATTGAGTGATGAACCGCAACTTTCGCACTGATCGCCGTAAGCTTTTTCGTAGCCACATTTTGGGCAGGTCCCGGTAATATATCGGTCGGCCAGAAATTGTTTGGCCTCTTCGTCGTAAAATTGCTCGGAAGTCTGCTCGATAAATTTGCCTTTATCATAAAGGGTTTTGAAAATCTCGGATGCAGTTTCATAATGCACTTTAGCGCTGGTGCGGGAATAAACATCAAAGGAGATGCCGAATTTGGCAAACGATTCTTTGATGATGGTATGATATTTATCGACGATATCCTGTGGGGTTACGCCTTCTTTTTTTGCTTTCAGGGTAATGGGAACGCCATGTTCATCCGATCCGCCGATAAATGCCACTTCCTCTCCTTTGAGACGAAGGTAACGGGCATAAATGTCGGCCGGAACATATACGCCGGCCAGGTGACCGATGTGAACCGGACCATTGGCATAGGGTAACGCCGAGGTGATAAGCGTTCGTTTGTATTGACTCATGTTGTATGAAATATCGTTGATGAATGATTTTTTCTGTTGAAGCACAAAGATAATCAATGCCTACGGAATGCAACGGGGTTTGTCAGGTAAATTCCGGCAACGAAAATTGGGATCGGCTTTTGCACAATACCTGAACTTTATCCGCGACTCTTTCGCTTTTATTTTCCTGGTGTAAATTTTCCCGGGAAATACATCAGCAATGCTTATCGGCTACTCTATTATTGCAGTTCTCACCGGGATTATTGCCGTTGAGATAAATGATGCTGTGAAAAGCCCGCAACTGAAAAACAACTATGCCGATCATGTAATTAAAGGGAAACGGACCAGGAGGCAAAATTCTGCAAAAAACGCGGGAGGCGCCGGAATAAAAAAAGCCGGTGGGGTACCGGCATTACTCATCTCATTACGTGTTGACAACTGAATTTTCTTCGCCAAAGGCATTAGGGGCATAGCCATCAGCTTCCTCATCATTAATCCAGACCGATTTATTGACCAGGTAGCGAAATTGGAAGGATTGGTTTTGCGATAATTCCAATGTCACAGTAAAATCACCTGATTTTAGTTTTTGCATCGGGGTAACATTTTCTTTCCAGTTGTTGAAATCTCCAACTACAGTTGCTTCATTGGCTTCAGGAGCCATCTCTTTCGGAATCCGGAATGTTACTTTACATACCGGCTTTGACTTTAACGTCTGTTTTTTGATACTCATTTAAAACGAGGTTTTGGTGAAACTTATCTTCCTGTTAATGCAGGGATTACAAATCTAAAGATAGAAGCAATATAGTTATGCCGGGTGTCTAATTTCGTTGAAATGCAATTGTTTATGAAATATTCACACTATAGAAACAATTTGGAAACAAATACCGGGACAGAGGGTATTCGGGAACTGTTTTGTGTGGATGCTTTCTTTTCTTAATTTCATAGTCTGGATAAAATATGGGCCAGTTAATTTCGGATTGGCCTGAATTAACTGGTTCTGAATAACAACAATTCAAATACGTTTTTATGATATACCCACCGTACCTCAAAGCCGGCGACAAAATCGCCATTGTTTCTCCTGCCGGGAAAGTAAATCCGGAAATCGTTAAGCATGGTTCAAAACGTCTCCGGGAAGAAGGTTTTGAGGTTGAAATCGGAGAGAATGCTTTTGCTCAATCGGGCGTCTTTGCCGGAACCGATGCCGAAAGAGCAGCCGATATGCAAAAGGTATTGGATGACGAATCGGTAAAAGCCATCATTTTTGCCCGGGGAGGTTACGGAAGTCTTCGAACACATCAACTGCTCGATTGGAGCAAATTTTTGCAACATCCGAAATGGATTGTCGGCTTTAGCGACATAACGGTGTTTCACGCTTTTCTTTACCTGAACGGTGTTGCTTCCGTCCATGGCGTAATGCCTGCATTTTTTGATCAGGACGGCGTTCCCTCCGAAAGTTTCCGGCTAACGATTGAATTATTGAAGGGGAAAATACCGTGGTTTAAAGAAGTAAATCATCCGTTAAATCGTGGTGGTGAAGCATTGGGTAAGTTGATCGGAGGAAACCTGTCAATTGTTTACAGCTTGCGCGGGACCCCGTTTGATTTATCGCCGGAAGGCAATATTCTGTTTATTGAGGATTTGAGTGAGTACCTCTATCACCTCGACCGGATGATGATGAACCTGAAAATATCGGGTGTTCTTGAGCAACTTAGTGGTTTGGTAGTCGGTCATTTTGCCGATATGAAAGATGGTGATACAGCCTACGGGAAAGAGCCTGCAGAGGTTATCCGGGAGGCGGTTGACGAATATCGTTACCCGGTGATGTTCGGTTTCCCGGCCGGCCATGTGATGCCGAATTATCCATTAATCATGGGAGCTCAAACACAGCTAATTGTTGGTGAAAAGGAGTCTCGTCTAAATTTTCAGCTATGACCCGTAAATCAAAGGAACTGGGTGAAAAAGGTGAACAGATAGCTGCTGATTATCTGAGCAGAAAAGGTTATCGGATTATCGAACGAAACTGGATTTTCGATCATAAAGAACTGGATATTATTGCGTACCACGGTGATGATTTGGTTTTTGTAGAAGTGAAAACCCGGACAGGATATCAATATGAACATCCCCTGGAGGCCATTTCAACAGGGAAAATCAGAAATCTGGTGGTGGCTGCAGATGCTTTTTTGCGTATGCGAAACCTGGATGTGGAAAGCCGGTTTGATGTGGTTACAGTTGTATTTTACGGTGAAAAGTTCGAGCTGCAACATTATCCTGGTGCCTTTATCCCTCCCGTAAATTAGGATCTATTCAGGTGCAGTGGTGTGCGTGTATCTCGTGTACATTTCCTCAATGAGGCCTGACATTTCCGCCGGGCGGAAGGGTTTTGGAAAGAACCCGTTCATCCCGGCTTCGGTACATTCGTCGGTGACACTGGAAAACACATCGGCCGTAAGTGCCAGAATCACAGTCCGGGGGGTTCGATTCTCCAAAACTTCGATTTGACGTATTTCCCGGGTAGCTTCCACCCCCGTCATTTTGGGCATTTGGATATCCATCAGAATAACATCGTAGGCATTATTGCGAAACAATTCTACCGCTTCTTCCCCGTCTTTCGCAACATCAACATGATAATTTTTTAATCCCAGCAGCGCCAGTTTTTGACTCATCAAATTATCTTCTGCCAGAAGGATTCTTTTCGTCATTTTGTTACGATTCCAGATGAAGTAGCTA
The DNA here is from genome assembly GCF_009617895.1 of Prolixibacter sp. SD074. Classification (NCBI taxonomy): domain Bacteria; kingdom Pseudomonadati; phylum Bacteroidota; class Bacteroidia; order Marinilabiliales; family Prolixibacteraceae; genus Prolixibacter; species Prolixibacter sp. SD074. The sequence continues at coordinate 2,983,339 of NZ_BLAW01000001.1, read as the reverse complement.
AAATATAAAATTATATGAGGAACAAAAACTGTGACTCTTCATTAAAAAGGTATTTTTAACAACTTGTTATTATATTACTCTTTTAGATTCTTTTATATGAAGAAATTATTCTTTGTCCTGTTGGCAGGACTTTTTTATGCGGGCCATATAGTTGCCCAGGATGTCGATTCGTTTAAAGTCGTTAAAGAAAACGCGTATAGCCCGGTTAAAAATCAGCAACGCACGGGAACTTGCTGGAGTTATGCGACCACTTCGTTTCTGGAATCGGAATTGCTCCGGATGGGTAAAGGAGAATATGATTTGGCTGAAATGTATTTTGTGCGGAACGCGTATCCTGCAAAGGCAAAATATTTTGTCGAATTACACGGGAATGCCAATTTCGATGAAGGTGGACAGGCGCATGACGTGTTGGATGTGATGGAAAAAGACGGAGTCGTGCCGCAAAGTGTATATCCCGGAAATCTTTATCATCCCGGTCATGCCAACCATACCGAACTAAAGGCGATGATGAAGGGAATGTTGGAAGGTCTGGTTTCCGATAAAATGAATTCTGTTTCGATGGTTTGGCTGAATGCTTTGAATGGTGTGTTGGATGCATATATGGGAAAAGACCCGAAAAGTTTCCAGTATAATGGAAAAACATTTACACCGGGATCATTTATGCAATCGCTTGGATTGGACCCGAACCAGTATGTTGAGATTACTTCCTATATGCATCATCCGTTTTATACGCAGTTCAGTCTCGAAGTACCTGATAACTGGTCGCACGATTTGTACTACAATGTGCCCGAAGACTATATTATCAAGACGATCGATCACGCCATTATGCAAGGTTACACGGTTATTTGGGATGGTGATGTAAGCGATAAAGGCTTCTCGCACCGGAAAGGTCTTGCTGCATTGCCCGACAGTGTTTCTGTGAACCAGGAAGCTCGTCAGAAAGCTTTCCTTACCTGGAAAACCACCGACGATCATTTGATGCACATTGTTGGCATCGCAAAAGATGCCGATGGTAACAAATATTACATTACCAAAAACTCGTGGTCGGCCAAAAGCAATACGTATGGTGGTTTGCTTTATATGTCGGAGCGCTATGTGCGGTTGAATACCATTGCCATTACGGTGAACCGGAATAGTATTCCGCAGGAGGTCAGTGCGAAAATCTTTAAAAACAAATAAAATGGAATATGCTCTGAAAGGGACAGAATTCATTGAGCTGATTAAACTGCTCAAGATTCTTCGGATTGCCGAATCGGGAGGTCAGGCAAAACGAATGGTCGACGACGGAGAAGTGAAACGAAATGGGGAAGTCGAACATCGCAAACGGGCTAAAATCAGGGCCGGTGAGGTGATTGAGATTTTTGGAGAGTAGATTAAAATTACACAATAAAAAAAGGGATGCGGGAGCATCCCTTTTTGGGGAGGCCGGCAGGGGAACCGGCCTGTCAACAATATATGTGCTTTGGGTGGGAAAAGAGAAAACATTAAAAAAAATTGTTGATTCTCATTTCTGAAAGCTGGAACTAAGGTAAAAGGTGGGGCTCGATAAAAAAAAATTTTTTGACGAACGGTCGTTTTTTTTTGATGAATGTATCGATCTGGTATGTGAATGGAAAATTTTAAATAAAAAGAGCTTCTATTTATCAATAAATAAATATTTTTCTTAGCTTACCAAGTTATCAGGCTTGCTTTTTCCATTCACTTTTTAATAAACTGAAAACTTCCAGGTCGAAATACAACTCATCGTGTTTCTCACCTTGTCTTTCGATGCCTTCGAATGTAAAGCGGAGCCGTTTGGGTACGGCGCTGCTTCGGTTATTTCCCACAGCACATCGAATGGTGATGCGGTTCATTTGCAGTCGTTTGAATGCTAGTTTGATTAATTGTGTAGTTGATTGGGTGATAATACCTTTCCCTTCTTTACTTTTCAGCAGCCAATAGCCGATCTCTGTTTTCCTGTTCACTCGGTCGGTATTCATGTAACCAATCAAACCGGCGAATTCTTCATCATACCAGATGGTAAAGACTTCCTCTTTTTCATTTGGTTTTTTATCGACAATCGACAAGATGAACTCCTCTGTATCGTCCGGGCTTTTGGTAAAACTGACGAATGGGAGCCATTTACTCAGGTGTTCCCGATTATTATCAATAGCCTCAAAAACAATGTCGGCATGCTCTATTCCCAGACTTTCGAGGTAAAATCCCGGACGGATATTGATTCGGCTCATAGGATTCTGGTTTTCACATGATTAAAATTGTTGCTTTTCTAATCGTATCATATGGAACTTGCATTCATCGGCATCATCGTTTGTTGCTCCAATTGCCATGCTCGTCTCATGCAAATTAAAAAACCCGGACAAAACTGCCCGGGTTTGAAGCATAATATTATGCAATTAATTTATTGACGTACGGCTGCAATTCCCGGAAGGTCTTTTCCTTCGAGGTATTCGAGAAGCGCACCTCCTGCAGTTGAAATGTAAGAAACGCCATCGGCAATGCCGAATTTATTAACAGCTGCTACCGAATCACCACCACCGACGAGTGAGAAGGCTCCTTTTTGGGTCGCTTCAACAATCGCAGCTCCAATTGCTTTGGTACCTTTGGCGAATTTGTCCATTTCGAATACACCAACAGGACCGTTCCAAAGAATGGTTTTTGAATCGCGTATGACTTTGTTGAATTTTTCAATGGTTTTAGGACCGATATCCAGTCCCTGCCATCCATCTTCAATATTGTCGGCCGGGACCACCCTGGTGTTGGCCGTTTCGGCGAAAGCGTCAGCTTCCAGTACATCAACGGCGAAGTGTAGTTGAACGCCTTTGGCTTCTGCTTTTTTTATCAAATCTTTTGCCAAATCGAGGTATTCGTCCTCGCAAATGGAACTACCGATTTTACCACCCTGCGATTTCAGGAAAGTGTAAGTCATACCGCCGCCGATGATGAGGTGATCGACACGCCCGAGCAAGTTCTCGATGATGGTAATTTTGGATGAAACTTTGGAACCTCCCATAATAGCGGTGAAAGGACGTTGCGGTTCTTTCATCACTTTTTCAAGGCTGGCAACTTCGCTGTCAACCAGGAATCCGAACATTTTGTCATTCGGGAAATACTGGGCAATCACAGCGGTTGAGGCGTGTGCACGGTGGGCAGTACCAAAAGCGTCATTCACCCAGCAGTCGCCCATTTCAGCGAGCTTACGGGCAAATTCAGCATCACCTTTGGTTTCTTCACCGTGGAAACGGAGATTTTCCAAAATGAGTACTTCGCCTGGCTGAAGTGAGTCAGCTATCTTTTTGGTTTCCCCGCCAATGCAATCGGGAGCAATTTTTACGGTACGTCCGCCTAACAACTCGGAAAGGTGAGGTACAAGATGCTTGAGGGAGAATTTGTCTTCCGGCCCGTTTTTCGGGCGGCCGAGGTGGGACATAATTACCGGTGAACCGCCTTTTTCAATCACTTTTTTAATGGTAGGTAACGCGGCGCGCATCCTTGTATCATCAGTAATTTCGAACTTTTCGTTCAACGGCACATTGAAGTCGACGCGAATCAACGCCTTTTTGCCGGAAAAATCGTAAGTCTCTATTGTCTGCATGTTTCGCTGTGTTAAAAATTTAGCTGTCTCAAAGATAGGAAAATCATGCTATATAACATACCTAAATCCCGTTTTTTGCCGGAGCTATTTCCCTCTTTCTGCGTTAGAAGGGTTGCACAGTTTTTTCTACCTTTGAGGGAAATTGGAAGGGACCATTTAACTGAAAATTGCATGCAGTTTAAAGATATTATCGGACAGAAAGAGGTGAAGAAGCAACTGATACAAGAAGTTGCTGAAGATCGGATTCCGCATGCACAATTGTTAACCGGACCGGGCGGGAACGGAAAACTGGCGTTGGCTTATGCCTTTGGGCAATATTTGAACTGTACCAACCGGAAGGATGGCGATTCATGTGGAGAGTGCAGTTCGTGCCGAAAGTCCTCGAAACTAATTCACCCCGATTTGCATATGATTTACCCGGTGGTGAAAAGCGAAAAATTCAAGGAGCCAACCAGTACGGATTATATCGATAAGTGGCGTCCGTTTTTCATGGGAAATACCTACCCGGCAATTGATAAGTGGATGAACCTGATTGCTGATGAAAATAAGCAGGGCTCCATTTATGTGTACGAAGCCCGGGAAATTATCAGGAAATTGAATCAGAAAGCGTTTGAGAGCGGTTATAAAGTGGCCATTATTTGGTTGCCCGAACAGATGAATGCCGAGTGTGCCAATAAGCTGCTGAAAATGATAGAGGAACCACCGGACCGCACGGTTTTCCTCCTGGCGGCCGAAGATGAAGAACAAATCATCAGTACCATTCGTTCGCGTTGCCAGGTGATTCGTATTCCGCGTATTGGCGATCGTGATTTGGAAGCCGGGTTGGCAACTCATCCTTCTATTGGAGCACAGAATCCGGCTACCGTTGCCCGTTTGGCGAGGGGCAACTTCATTTATGCATTAGAGTTACTGGAAAACGATGAACTGCGAGCATTCAATCACGAAAATTTTATGCGGCTCATGCGCCTGGCCTATTCCCGGAAGGGAAATTCAGAATTGTTAAAATGGACCGATGAGATTGCGAGGATTGGCCGGGTAAAACAGAAAAGCTTTTTGCACTACTGTAGTGAATACCTCCGTGAAAATTTTGTACTCAATTTAAAGGAGCCTGAGTTGGTTTACATGGATGATAAGGAATCGGAGTTTTCGGCCCGTTTTGCTCCGTTTATTAACGAACGGAACGTGATTCCGTTATTTCAGGAGTTTGAAAAGGCCTACCGGGATATCAGTATGAACGGTAATGCACGCATCATTTTTTTGGATTTGGCCCTGCAGGTTGCTATCTTCCTGCGTTCGTGAAAGCGTGAACACCCAAAATCCGGCTTTGGCGGAAGCCGATCGCGGTTTCGTGTAAATCATTATTTTTGTAGAAATTAGTACAATCAAGCCTTCCCGAAAAGGTTGAGGGCTACTAAATATATATACCCGTATGAATTATCAGGAAAAACTGGCACGAGGGTGCCCTTCTTCCGGTGTTGGCGGTTCGAGCGCAAAGCTGGATGTTTATAATTGGTTAAAAGACGTTCCCAATATTCTCAACCCGGATGATATCGTTGAAGTCCGGTTTAAAAATACCCGAAAAGATTACTACCGAAATGTGAATGGCCTGAAGTTGAAAGAGGGCGAAGTAGTTGCTGTTGAGGCTAGTCCGGGACATGATGTCGGAGTGGTCTCACTGGTGGGGGATTTAGTTTTGAAGCAGATGAACCGTCACAAAGTTACTTATGTTGATGGCGAACTGCGCAAAGTCTACCGAAAAGCCAAACCGGTGGATATCCAGAAATGGGAAGAGGCAATGGCGCTGGAGCATGACACGATGCTGAAAGCCCGTAAAATTGCCGAAGATCTCCGTCTTGACATGAAGATTGGAGACGTGGAATATCAGGGCGATAAGACCAAAGCGATTTTCTATTACATCGCCGACGAGCGTGTGGATTTCCGACAGTTAATTAAAGTGTATGCCGAAACGTTCCGTACCCGGATTGAAATGCGCCAGATTGGAGCACGGCAGGAAGCCGGAAGGATTGGCGGAATAGGTTCATGCGGACGCGAACTTTGCTGCAGCTCGTGGATTACGAACTTCGTTTCGGTGACCACTAACGCTGCCCGCTATCAGGAAATCTCGCTAAATCCGCAAAAGCTGGCAGGACAGTGCGGTAAATTGAAATGCTGCCTGAACTATGAGCTCGATTGCTATATCGATGCACAAAAAGATTTTCCGCCGAATAATATTCCGTTGGAAACAGAAAAAGGAATTTACAATTTCCTGAAAGCTGATATCTTCAAAAGGATGTATTGGTATGCACCAGCTGATAATCAACCGGGTGGACAGGTTGCCGTTTCGGTGGACAAAGTGAAGGAGATTATCCGGCTGAATAAAGCGGGGGAAAAAGTTCCGCAACTGATGGCGGAACCGGTAGCCGTTGATAAAAATGAAGTACTCGATTATCATAAGGTCGTTGGTCAGGATAGCCTTGACAGGTTCGATACCCCTTCATCTTCTTCACGAAATCGCCGGAAAAAGAAGAGAAGGAAGCCGTCACCCCGAAGCAATAATCCATCATCAACTAATCAGAAACCTTCCGGCAATAGTCAACAAAATTATGGGAAACCGGGAAAACCGAGGAAACGTTAAATGGGGCGCCGGACTGATGCTTCTGGTTTGGTCCGGTATCCTTTATTCGTGCGGCGGTGGTGCTGTATACGATGAATATCACCAACTGAAAGGTTCGAAATGGAATAAGGATTCGGTATTGAATTTTACGGTCAATATTCCTGACTCCACCACGTTGTACGATATCTATTTTAATGTTCGGAACGAAGGTTCCTATCCGTATCAGAACCTGTGGCTGTTTATCAAAGTTACCCCGCCAGAAGGTGGTAAACTGATGCAGGATACCGTGGAACTGATGCTGGCAAACAAAGCCGGAAAATGGTATGGTTCGGGAATCGGAGATTTGTATGATAAAAAATATCCGTACAAACACCAGGTTTATTTCCCAAACCCGGGCGATTATACTTTCTCGGTGCGGCAGGGAATGAGAAGTAAAAATGGGATATTGAAAGGCATACACGACTTCGGTTTTCGCGTAGAACAAGTGAATTGACCATACAAAACAGAGAAGGGGCTGAACAGGCCCTTTCCTGTGAATAATATTTAAACAACGTAATCGTGGGGAAAAATAAGTTGTCGAAGTTTGCCGAGATGGAAACTTTCGGACACGTGGTGCAGGTTCCTTTCAGGGTACTGAATGAAGAAGGTTTCGATATGAAAGGCCAGTGGAATGAGCGTTTCTTTAAGAATGAAAATCCTATCGTTTTGGAGCTGGGATGTGGAAAAGGCGAATATACCGTCGGTTTGGCCCGCCGGTTTCCCCAATTCAACTTCATCGGGATCGATATTAAAGGCTCACGGATGTGGAAAGGCGCGAAAGAATCGTGGGAAGGCCAAATGAAAAATGTGGGCTTTTTACGAACCAATATCGAATTGCTGAACGCTTTTTTTGCTCCGGAAGAGATTGCGGAAATCTGGATTACTTTCCCCGATCCGCAGATGAAAAAAGTGCGGAAGCGGTTAACATCAACGCGTTTTATGCAATCGTACCGAAGCTTCCTGAAACCCGGCGGCATTGTTCACCTGAAAACGGACAGCAATTTTATGTACCAGTACACCCGGTCGATGATTGAAGAGAACCACCTTCCGGTGGACGTGGATACCGACGATTTGTATCAGTCCGGTCTGGGGAACGAAATTTTGGAGATCAGAACGTTCTACGAACAGCAGTGGCTCGACCGCGGGAAAACCATCAAATACCTTCGTTTTCACCTGAAAGAGGGAGAACTGAAAGAACCTGATGTGGAACCGGAGCCAGACGATTACCGCAGCTTTGGAAGAAACAAATGACGTCAGGCCGACGATTAATCGAACAACGTCTGTCATCATGTCCCACTTTAATGAAAATGTATACGATGTGGTCCGCCAAATTCCGGTAGGAAGGGTAACCAGTTATGGCGCCATTGCCCGGTTCCTGGGTTCTCCGCAATCGTCACGCATGGTTGGTTGGGCGATGAATAATGCGCACAATCAGCTGCCGTATGTTCCGGCGCACCGGGTGGTGAACCGTCAGGGATTGTTAACCGGTAAAGTGCATTTCGGTGGACCGGATGTGATGCAGGAATTGCTGGAAAGCGAAGGAATCAAAGTGGTTGACGACCAGATTATCGATTTTAAGAAGCACTTCTGGGACCCCATGAAAGAACTTCCGTTTGACGAAACTTTTCCCACGCCTTAAACGGACGATGTTCTCCTTATTTATAACTTTGTTTTTCAATTTTAAGAAAATACTTACGATATGGCTATTGTTCCCAAGCAGATTACCGATATTCTCCGGTCAGTAAAGTTCCCGGGTTCGGAAGAGAATGTGGTGGAGCTGGATATGGTTCAGGAGATCCGTATTGCCGGTACCCGAATTAGTTTTACCCTTGTTTTTCAACGCGACAACGATCCCGATATTCAAACCGTGGCACAGGCTTGCGCCAAAGCAATTGAAGATGAGTTGGGCATGGAAGTGGAAATCAGCATTACGCCCAAGGCCATCCACCGGATGCAGGCGCCGGTTCTTCCGGGAGTAAAGAATACCATTGCCATTGCCTCGGGTAAAGGAGGTGTTGGAAAATCAACCGTGGCGGTTAACCTGGCGGTAGCACTGGCGAAAAAAGGAGCGAAAGTAGGATTAATTGACGCCGATATTTTTGGCCCCTCGATACCTAAAATGTTCGATGAGGAGAATGCCCGTCCGACGATGACAAAAGTGGATGGGCGTGATTTGATTGTCCCGGTAGAAAAGTACGGTGTGAAAATACTTTCCATCGGGTTCTTCGTGAATATGGAAGATGCGCTCGTATGGCGCGGTCCGATGGCTTCCAACGCGTTGAAGCAGCTGTTGATTGAAGCTGATTGGGGAGAACTGGATTATCTGCTCATCGACTTGCCTCCGGGCACGAGTGATATTCACCTGACATTGGTACAAACAATTCCGGTAACGGCGTCGTTAATTGTCACCACTCCGCAGGAGGTGGCTTTGGCAGATGTGGTGAAAGGTGTGGCGATGTTCAAGAGCAAGTCGATAGATGTGCCGGTTTTGGGAATTGTCGAAAACATGTCGTGGTTTACACCGGCTGAACTTCCCGATAATAAATATTACATCTTCGGAAAAGATGGCGGTAAAGAGTTGGCAGAGCAGTTGGAGCTTCCTTTGCTGGGACAAATTCCGTTGGTAATGAGCATTCGCGAAGGCGGTGACAATGGTGTTCCGGCTGCCTCGAAGGAAAATTCGGTAACCGGCCAGGCTTTCCTCGACGTAGCGAATCAGGTGATTCACCGGTTGGAGCTTCGGAACAAGTTCTTCAAACCTTCACGGAAGGTGAAAACCGAAAGAAAATAACTGCAACATCAGTCAGCCAGGAGGGGACGAAAATTCGTTGCCCTCTTTTTTTGTTCCTGGTTACGCAGATGGCTGGCTTAATTATCTTTATATCTTTGTGGCAGGGTGACGTCTTTTCGTTACTTTATCACTTGTTTCAAAACTTGGTTTTCCATTGCTAAAGGAAAAATTATTGAAGCTGAATATCCGATATATCTTTATTCTGTTTGCTGTTAGTGGATTCACTCCGGGATGTTCGACTAGTAAGAATACGGTTGTGTCAAGAGCATACAATAACCTAACCTCGCACTACAATATCTATTTCAACGCGAAAGAGAGCGTGAAATCGGGATTGGACCAGGTAGACCAGGCAGTACAGAATGAATATACACACATCCTTCCGTTGTATAAAACCAGTGAGAAGGATGCAGTCGGTGCTGCCCGTTCGACGATGGACGTAGCCATTATGAAGTGCTCGAAGTTGATTACACAGCACTCCATCACAAAGAAACCCCGCCGAAGAAGTAACCGTTCCGAACGATACAAGGAATTTGCTTCTAAGAAGGAATTCAATAAATGGGTCGATGATACTTACCTGTTGATGGGACGGGCGTATTTTTATAAACACGACTTCTATCGGGCCATCGAGAATTTCTCTTATGTCATCCGTAATTTCAGTAAAGAACCTACCCGGTACGAAGCTTACCTTTGGTTAGCCCGGGCTTATAATGAAAACGGACAGTTTAGCAATGCCCGTGATATTTTTGACTTGCTGCAAGGCGATCCTAACTTTCCGAAAAAGCTGTTGAAGGATTTTGAGCTGGTGCAGACTGATTATTTCATGAAGCAGGCCGAATACAAACAGGCTGTCCCGCATCTGGAACCGGCATTGAACAACCGGTTTCCCCGGAAGAAGAAACTACGCTATAATTATATTCTTGCTCAGTTGTATGCCGAGACCGATCAGCAGGCCAATGCCGTGGCGTACTACCGGAAAGTAATTAAAATGCATCCGCCTTACGAGATGGCGTTTAACGCGCGTATTAACCGGGCCGAAGAATATACCGGTGCCGGAAGCGCTGCCGATTTGAAGAAGCAATTGCGCCGGATGCTCCGCGACGAAAAGAATGAAGAGTTTCGCGACCGTATATATTACGCCATGGGAAAAGTGGCGATGAAGGAAGGCATGAAGGCAGAAGCAATCGATGACTACCGGACATCGGCGGTATACAGCAAAGAAAATAATGATCAGCGGGCAGAAACATGCCTGGCCTTGGCACGTATTTATTTCGAAGATGAAAACTATGTGTCGTCGCAAAGTTATTACGACAGTGCATTGGTCGTGATTGACAATACTTATCCCGGATACGACGAGATTTCATCGCGGGCAGCCAGTTTGGGCCGGTTGGTAACGAACCTGAATACCATTACCCGCGAAGATAGTTTGCAACGGCTCGCTCAAATGACGACATCCGACCGAAATGCATTGATTGATAGCTGGGTTTCAAAAATTAACGAAGAGGAATCTCGCAAACAGGAGGAAGCCAGAAACCAGCAGCTGACACAAAATTATTACCGGTATAATCAAAGGAGGAATACCATTCAGGGCAGCAATGACGGCTCGTGGTATTTTTATAATCCAACTACAGTAGGCATCGGGAAAGCAGAATTCCGCCGTATTTGGGGAAAACGGAAACTGGAAGACAACTGGCGGAGACTGAACAAAGCCCAGCTTTCGGTAAGTGAAACGGATCAATTAGCCGAAGAAACGCAAAGCGATTCGACACAGGTTACTGTAAAGCGGATATCCGATCCGCGGCAGCGGGATTATTACCTGCAGGATGTTCCGTTGACCGATTCGTTGATGGCGGCTTCCAACGGCCGCTTGATGCTGGCATACTACAATGCAGCACGCATTTATCGTTCGGAATTCAACGACTATCAGCGTTCGGCTGAGCTGCTGGAACAATTGGAGCGGAAATTTCCGGGAGGAAGTCTGGAACTCATGTCGTGGTTTGATTTATACCAGATTTATAAAACGCAGGAGCAAACGGCAGATGCTGCCAAATATGAGCAACTTATCGTTGCAAAATATCCTAACTCGAAATATGCGAGATTCCTGAAAGACCCAAACTATTTTGTCACTCTGGAGGCGCAACGCGACAGCATGAACCGGATGTACAGCAAGGCATTCAATTTGTACCAGGAGCGGGATTTCAAAGGAGCAACACAAAAGGCGCGGCAGTTACTGAACATGCATCCCGATACGAATTTGGTGGCAAAAACCCGCTTTTTGGAAATTGTTTCGGAAGGGACCCAACAGGCCCGCAAATTATTTGCCGATAGCCTGAAGGCTTATATTGCTGCTAATCCACATGCCGGGACGTTGCCACTTGCCAACAAAATTTACGGACTTCTTCAGGACAGCACGCTCGCCGATTACCAAAAAATGCTGGCGGAAGGATACGTTCATCAGAATATTCAAAATCCCGAAGTAATGGACGAGGAGAACCAAAAGAACGATGAGTTCGGTGGTAAATTCTCGTACAAAGAAGATGTGTTCCATTATTTCGTCATTGTCTTCCCGCGACAGGCGAAAGTGGATGTAAACCGCTTGATTTTCGATATTGCCAACTACGATATTGACTATTATACGCAGCAGGATTTCGATATTGAGAAGGTGAACCTTAATGCGCGTTCGGAGATGGTTGTGGTGCGCAGTCTTCCCGATAAGGAACAAGGGCTTATCTATTTCCGTTCGATCATCAGGAAACGAAAAATATTTGAAACGCTCAGGGAGGTTGAGTATGTCAACTTTATTGCTTCGTCGCCTAACTACCGGACGTTGCTGGCTGACCATGATTACCATGAATACCTGAAGTTCTTCATGAAGAATTACAGCCGGTACATCAGCTCCGACTTCCCGCAGGATGAATTGGCCAACCCCGAAGAGCTGCTGGCAAAAGCCCGCAAACAGGAAGAGCCGGAAGAAAAAGGCCAGTTCGTAATGGTGAAACCAACGGTCGATCCGAATAGTTACCACCGCTCGGCTGATGAAGCGCACCGGTTTGTATTGATTCCCGAAAATGCACAGCAGAATTTGAAGCCTTTACAGAAATTGTTTGCAGCATTTGATTCGACCAACTATGCCGATTTAAATCCGACGGTCGTAAAAGGAACCGTTTCCGGGAAACCGGCATTGGAGGTCACCGGACTGACGGGTGAAGCTGTTGCCCGTGATTATTTCGGCGCCGTAGTGAAAACCCGCGGTTTGTTTGCTCCGTTGGATGGAGGTGATTACCGTAACTTCTACATTTCGGATACGAATTTGGCGTTGCTGGAAAAGAAAAAAGATATTGATGGTTACATGAATTTCTTCTCGAGGGCTTACTTAGGAAAAATACCACACCCGAAAGGGCCGGAAACTAAGCCCATAACGCCAACGGAAACCACCACTCCGGTAGCAAAACCAGCGCCTTTGTATAACGGCGCTTACAATACTCAGTTGGGGACCGATCACCGTTTTGTGCTGGTTTTCCCGTCAGAAGGTGTTGATTTGGCTGCAATGCAATCTGGTTTTGAGAAATTTAACCACAACAACTTTGGTTCGGATAATATAAAAGTACAGACCGAACCGCTTGACAGCAATCGCATGATGCTTGTTGTGAGTGGCCTGGGAGGAAAGGAAAGCGCGATGGTTTATTTCCGGAAGGTGATTGCCAGCCGCCCATTATTTACTCCCTTGGATAATAAGCAGTACCGGAACTTTGTGATTAGCGCTGCTAATGAGGAAATTCTGAAGGAAAAGAAAAATCTCACTCCTTATCTTGAGTTCTTTGGTCAGTTCTACCTGAAGAACTAGATAGTTTTTTTAAATTGCTGCTGCGGTAAGACAAAGACTTAATCCTGGATGAAAATATGAAGACGATCCGAATTCTCTGGGCCGACGATGAAATTGATTTGCTTAAGCCTCACCTCTTGTTCCTGGAAGGCAAAGGTTACAGCGTAACCGCTGTTGCCAACGGCGATGATGCCATCGAACAGGTCAACCGAATGAACTTTGATATCATTTTTCTTGACGAGAATATGCCCGGCCTCAGTGGTTTGGAAACGCTGGCTTCTATTAAAAATACTGCCCCGGGCATTCCTGTGGTAATGATCACGAAAAGCGAGGAAGAAGACATCATGGAGGAGGCCATTGGTGCCAAAATTGCCGATTACCTCATCAAGCCTGTCAATCCCAATCAGATTTTACTTTCCATTAAGAAGAATATCGATAAAACCGAACTGGTGACCCGGAAAACAACCTCGGCTTACCAGAGCGAGTTTGCCAGGCTGGGTATGCAGATTAACGATTCGCTGACCCACGAAGACTGGATGGAAGTGTACCGGAAGCTGGTTTTTTGGGAGCTGGAGCTGGAACAGTCGGACGATCACACCATGGACGAAGTGCTGCTGATGCAGAAGAGTGAAGCCAACAATGCTTTTTCCCGTTTTGTGAAAAAGAACTATATGGACTGGCTTACACAGCCAGCCGGCGAGCGTCCGTTAATATCTCCCGACCTTTTCCGTCATCGTGTTTTCCCGTTACTCGATCAGGGTGAGAGAGTTTTTGTGTTGCTGATCGACAATCTTCGATACGACCAGTGGCGTATTCTGCAGCAGATTGTCCGCGAGTATTACACCACTGATGAAGAGGAGTTGTACTTCAGCATTTTGCCTACCGCGACGATGTATGCGCGAAATGCGATCTTTTCAGGATTAATGCCGTCGGAAATTGCTAAGACGTATCCGGAATTGTGGTTGAATGAAGAGGAGGAAGGGATCAAAAACCAACACGAAGAGGAACTTTTCACACGTCAGATGGCACGTTTCGGGCGGACTGAGAAATTCAGTTTCGAGAAAATGACCAACCTGAAATCCGGACGGCGTGTACTCGAAAACCTCAGCAACATCATCGAAAATCCCCTTTCGGTGATGGTCATTAACTTTGTGGATATCATGTCACATGCGCGGACCGAAATGGATATGATTCGCGAACTGGCTAACGATGAGGCGGCCTACCGATCACTTACCGAATCGTGGTTCCGCCATTCGCCGTTGCTCGAGCTGCTGAAAGAGCTGTCTTCGAAAGATATCAAACTGGTCATTACAACTGACCACGGTACCATTCGGGTACACAATCCGCTGAAGGTGATAGGTGAGCGTTCGACGAACACGAACCTTCGTTACAAGCAGGGGCGCAACCTGAAATACAACCGCAAAGAGGTGTTCGAAATGACGAATCCGGCAGCGGGATTTTTACCGGCTTCCCATGTGAGTTCAACCTTTATTTTCGCCAGCGTAACGGATTTCTTTGCCTATCCGAACAACTACAACTATTACGTCAACTATTTTAAGGATACTTTCCAGCACGGCGGAATTTCGCTCGAGGAAATGCTGGTGCCTTTTATAACTCTTTCGCCAAAATAGGCAAAGGTCCGAAAGATTAGTTGTTTTGGTTCAAGGTAAAGTGGATTTCCTGAAATTCCACTTGAGATTGTTCCGCTTTTGCGATGAGTTTAATAATCCGGCCCTTCTTCTTTTTTTACCAGCGCTTTGGTCGACAACAATCCGCAGGCAGCGTAAATATCCTGTCCGCGCGAAGCACGAATAGTCGTCAGAATACCTTTGCTGTTGAGCAAATCCTTGAATGACTGCAATGTCTTCTCGTTGCTGCTTTTTAATGGTGTATCCGGAATCGGGTGAAACCGGATGAGGTTGATGCGGCATTTGATACCGTTCAGGAGGCGGGCCAGCTCTTTGGCGTGTGCCGGTGTATCATTCAGTCCGCCAAACATGATATACTCAAACGATACGCGACGTTGGCGGCCAAATTCCCAGTTCTTAATTTCGTCCAATACTTTTTTAACCGGGTAAGTGGTTTGAACCGGCATCAACTGTTTACGCTCTTCATCAAAAGGAGAATGCAGACTAACCGCTAAATGGGCATTGCTGGTTTCGAGGAATTTTTTCATCCCCGGAATAATACCGATGGTCGAAACGGTGATCCGCTTGGGACTTATCGCATAACCCCAGTCGGCTGTGAGGATTTCGATACTTTTGAGCACATTGTCGAGGTTGTCGAAGGGTTCGCCCATGCCCATGTACACAATATTGGTCACCTCGCCGGCTTCCTCGATGCTGCGAATCTGATTGACAATTTCACCGGCTGTCAGGTGTTCCTGGAAGCCTTGCTTTCCGGTCATGCAGAAGAGACAGCCCATTTTACAACCTACCTGCGATGATACACACACGGTTTTGCGGTCATCATCGGGAATCATCGCCGTTTCGATGAATTTTGCATGATCGGTAGGGAAAAGATATTTTTTCGTCCCGTCGATGCTGGCCTGTACTTTGGTCGGTCCGGTCAGCCCAAATTCGTAGTATTCTTTCAGCGCTTCCCTTCCCTTCGCCGACAGGTTGGTCATCTGGTCGATGGAACGAATCTCTTTCTTGTACAGCCAATCGGCCATCTGCTTTGCCGCGAATTTGGGCAAGCCAACCTGTGCTGCTACTGTTTTCAGTTCGTCCAGGGTTTTCCCGAATAATCTTTCCTTCTCCATGCTGCTCCTCTGTTTAGCCCAACGTTTCTGTTTCTCCGTTAGCTGCTGCAAAGATAGTCATTGTGAATCGCTTCGCGAACGATGCTGGTAAATTGCTCATTAAAGATAGATTTCGGCCACAATATTCCCGTAAGGAATGCCTTTCCGGATGAGTAAATCACGGGTTTCAACTACCATTTCCGGGCTTCCGCAGAGGTAGAATTTCTCGTCTTTTGGTAAATTATCCCTGCCTTCCAGAAAATGCGTGAGCCGACCGTGGTACACATCACCTCCTTTTTCCTGCGAACAGCAACGAATGTACTGGTCCTTCAGCTCGGGCAGAAATTCATTTTCGAAATAGAAATTCTGCAGGTAGCGACTGCCATGGACAACCGTTTTGTTTTTGCCTAAGCCCGATTTGAACATGCTGTAGAATGGAGCAATTCCGGTTCCGGATGCTATCCACCAGGCGGGTTCATCATCGCCGGTGAATTCGCCCATTGGTTCCGAAATGAGCATGGGATCGCCCGGTTGTAACTTGGCCAGGCGTGGCGTGAGCCAGCCTCCGCCTTTTACGTTGAACAGGATTTTCAGTTCGTCTTCTTTTTCGCCACTACAAATGCTGTACATGCGGGGCGGCTCGCCTTCCGGCAGACCGATTTTCACTACTTGTCCCGCTTTGAAATCATGCAGTCGGGGCAATGAGAGGACATAAACACCCGGTGCAATTTCGTCATTTTTCAGAAGGGCTACCTGGAATAGCTCGTCGTCGTATTTTATGTAATCAGTTGATTTTCCCATAAGGCATATTACGTTTGGTTGAATAAACATCTTTTTATCCGGTTGGTTCAGCCATCAGAAAAATCATCAGCTTCCCGAAAATGGCCTGATGCACTATATTTTGGATATGGTTCTCCGAATTTCCCTGTAAAAATTTCGGCAGTCGTACTAAAAAAAGTAATTTTACAACTTGAATCTCATGGAAATAACCATCGCACGATGATCCTGTCGGGAAAGGAAATTGAAAAGCAGCTGAACCGGAAGATCTTTATCGATCCTTTCCGGCCCGGGCAGTTAAATCCGAATAGTTACAATCTTCGTTTGCATAACCAACTGCTGGTGTACGATGAGGATGTGCTCGACATGAAGAGCCCGAACAAGGTGAGCGAGATGGAAATTCCACCGGAAGGCCTGACCCTGGGACCGGATAAACTTTATCTGGGGCGTACCCTGGAATATACCCGCACCGAGGACTATGTCCCGATGCTGGAAGGACGTTCATCAGTCGGACGACTGGGATTGTTTATTCATGTAACGGCCGGCTTCGGCGATGTGGGATTTAGTGGTTACTGGACATTGGAAATATTTTGTGTCCAGCCGGTTCGTATTTACGCAGGGGTGGAAATCTGCCAGATTTATTACCACACCATCGACGGGGAATTCGAACGCTACCAACGTGGAAAATATCAATTGAATCAGGGGATACAACCAAGTTTACTGTACAGGGATTTTGAGTGATGGGAAAGTGGCTTCGTAAAATTTTCATCTGGATTTTGAAAATTCCGGTGTATTTCTACCGGTATTTCATTTCGCCAATGACGCCGGCTTCCTGCCGCCATATTCCAACGTGTTCGGAGTATGCGATAAAGGCGCTGGAAATTCACGGGCCTATTAAAGGTTTATATTTGGGATCCCGCCGCATTCTGCATTGCCATCCCTGGGGGACACATGGTTTCGACCCGGTCCCGCCAAAAAAAATTAAAGTGAAACCCCTTAAACTGAAGTAGCATTTCTGCATGAAGAAAATTTTGATTTTACTGACCATTGTGTCACTCTTATTCGGTTCCTGTTCCAACCGTTCACACAAATCATCTGCGGATGCTCAGTCGGATTCTTCCGCTGTTTTTGTTAGCATCCTGCCAATAAAGTATTTTGCCAAAAAAATTATCGGCGACCGGTTTCCCGTTGAGGTAATGGTACCACCGGGCGCCAGTCCGGCTACCTATGCGCCCAATCCCCGGCAAATGCAGAAATTATCAAATGCGGCGGCTTACTTTGCTGTTGGTCATCTTGGGTTTGAAAATGCGTGGTTAAAGCGTATTCGCGAATCGAATCCCAACATGGAAGTGTTTTTCACCGATACCGGTATTGACCTGATTAAAGGCGATACGCTGCAGCATGGAGATCACGCCCATCACGAAGGAGTCGATCCCCATATCTGGACTTCGCCAAAGCAGGCCAAACAAATTGCCATCAACATTTTTGAAGGAATGGTGGCCATCGATCCGGGTAACCAGGAGTATTACTACCAAAATTTGCAGAAACTATTTGACGAAATTGCGCGTGTCGATCGCGAGGTGAGTTTGAAACTGAATCTCCTCAAAGGAAAGCGGTTCCTGATTTTCCACCCCTCGCTGGGCTATTTGGCGCGCGATTACGGACTGATTCAGGAATCCATCGAATTCGAAGGGAAGTCGCCGTCGCCAAAGCACATGGAGGAAATTGTGGAACAGGCGCGCAAACAACACATCAAGCTAATCCTGATTCAGAAACAGTTTGATAAAGCGGATGCCGAAACGATTGCAAAGGAAATTCACGCCGATGTGGTGCAAATCGACCCGCTGGATGAAGACTGGCCGAAAGAAACACTCTCTATCGCGGCCAAATTGTTCGACAGTCTTTGGTGAACCACTCCTGGGCAGGGTTGTTACTTCACTGTTTAATTGCTAATTTCATTTCTTACTGACGGAACAATTCCTCAGCGGTTGAAACGGAAACAAATATACATGGAAAGTCTCTTCGAAATACGCAATATGTCGGCAGGTTACGACAAGCAAATCGTGCTTAGCGATGTGAACCTGACTGTTTATCCCGAAGATTTTATCGGGGTGATTGGACCCAATGGTGGCGGAAAAACTACCCTGCTGAAAACATTGCTGGGGTTGTTGCCACCCATCAAGGGCGAAATCGTTTTTAACGAGTCGATGCGGGAGGGCGACCATCATCAGATTGGTTACCTGCCACAGGTGAACCGGATCGATAAGAAATTCCCCATCACCGTATTTGATGTAGTTCGGAGCGGGCTGATGTCGCGCAAGCGGTTAACAGGACGTTATTCCCGCGAGGAAAACGAACAGGCGACATATTTGCTGGAAGAGATGGGGATTTTTGCTTTGCGAAAAAAAGCAGTGGGCGAATTGTCGGGCGGACAATTGCAGCGGGTGTTGTTGTGTCGTGCGCTGGTGAACCGGCCCCGGTTGCTGATTCTCGACGAACCCAATACGTACGTGGATAACCAGTTTGAGCGCGAACTGTACGAACGGTTGCGTATCCTGAATAAGGATATGGCCATTTTGCTGGTCTCGCACGATGTGGGCACGATTACTCAGTACGTAAAAACCATAGCCTGTGTGAACCGTACGCTGCATTATCACCCATCGAATAAAATATCAACCGAACAACTGGCGGCATACGAATGTCCGATTCAGATTATCTCGCACGGACCAATACCGCACACCGTTCTCATGCAACACGATCACTAATGGAAAACCTGATCTCAATTTTTCACTTTGGATTTTTCCAGAATGCCTTTTGGGCGGCGCTCCTGGCAAGCATTACCTGTGGCCTGGTGGGAACTTATATTGTTTCGCGACGCATTGTTTTCATTAGTGGCGGTATTACACATGCCTCATTTGGCGGCATTGGGCTGGGGTATTTCCTGGGCATCAACCCAATTCTGGGCGCGCTGGTGTTTGGCGTGCTTTCGGCGCTGGGCATCGAGTTCTTTACCCGCAAAGCAGATGTGCGCGAAGATTCGGCCATTGCCATGTTATGGGCGTTCGGGATGGCCATCGGAATTATTTTCGTGTACCTCACGCCGGGTTACGCACCCAACCTGATGAGTTACCTTTTCGGGAATATCCTGACGGTTTCGCACGCCAACCTTCTTTTTATGGGACTCATAGCGCTGGTCGTAATTGGCTTTTTCATCACCTTCTTCCGGATGATTTTGTTTGTATCGTTCGACGAAGAGTTTGCCCTGACCAATAATGCGCCGGTGCGGTTGTTCAACCTGGTGCTGATTAGTTTGGTGGCGCTAACTATCGTGATGAATATTCGCGTAGTGGGAATCATCCTGGTGATGTCGCTACTGACCATTCCACAGGCCATTTCCAATATCTTCACCCGGGACTTCGGTACCATGATGATTCTGTCGGTGATATTTGCCTTTATCGGCTCCATGGGCGGACTACTTTTTTCCTATTCCTTCAATATCCCTTCCGGTGCAGCCATCATCTTTGCGCTGGTCATCCTGTTTGGTATCCTGAAACTCATCTCGGTGGGCCTGAAGCGGGTTCGTGAATAGACGTTTTTGTCAAAAATACACACGTATTTCTATCACTGACCCCCCGGGGAACAAAATCCGTCCGCGTTTTTTTCATGCCCTGGAGACCGGGATAAGGGTGCATCATGGCTAAATCCCAAATCAGTGTAACCTTCCGGCGAAGGCCGGATGAATATTCCTCTCCCCCAATTAATTTGGGGGTTGGCGTACCACAATTTCCCCCAACCCCGCAGCGGGTTGAATAATTTACTGAAAATCTTCGTAACTTATTTACCCAAAGAATTTTTTACTCTCACTAACTTTAAAACTTTACCAAATGGCCAGTTACCACCAAATCCTCTATCATGTTACATTCCGGACCAAGAATAACCAGAAAGTGCTTCATTACTCCGGAAACGATAAGTTATTACGGTACATATGGGGTATTTTGAAGAACAAGAAATGCAAACTTTATCGAATTAATGCGGTTTCGGATCATGTACATCTGGTCTGTTATCTTCATCCATCAGTAGCATTGGCCGACTTAGTCCGGGAAATAAAGGTTTCTACTTCGCTTTGGATAAAAAGAGAGAAACTCTATCCTCAATTTAAGGGCTGGGCTGAGGGATACGGAGCCTTTACCATATCCTTGAGGGAAAAGGACGCCACCATAAAATATGTGATGAATCAACAAGAGCATCATAAAAAAACGGATTTTCGGGAGGAATACGTCAAGCTTTTGAATGAGAACGGGGTTACGTTCGACGAGAAGTATCTATTTTAAGAATATTCAACTCCTTTGGAGTTGCTTTTTAGTAAAGGTCGCTGCTCCTCCGGTTCCACCGGAGGTGAAGAATGATTTTACCCTAACGGGAAACCAACGTACTAGATGCTGAGTGTAACCTTCCGGCGAAGGCCGGATGAATATTCCTCTCCCCCAATTAATTTGGGGGTTGGCGTACTGCAATTTTCCCCCAACCCCTATAGGCTGAATTAAATTACAAAAAAGGCTGCCTTTAAAAAGACAGCCTCTTCGATTATATTTTCCCGGTAGGGTACCAATTACTCGTCATTACCCTTGCCAAACATCATCGGTTCATCGGTGGCGCGGGCTTTTTTCTCCCATGCTTGCGGAATCACTTTCCAGTTGTTCGGATTCTTGGGCGTGTAGGTCCCCTGTTTCTCCAGCCATTTCATCATGTAAAAGCGCAAGTCCTTTTCGGTGGTGCTGATGCGCCGCGCATTCAGCTCGTTATGCAGAATGCCGGCGCCTTCTTCGAGGTGGCCGCCGCCGCCGTTTCCCCGGTAGGAATTCACGGCCACTTTATAAACTTGGTTTTTCCGGAAGGGCGTTCCATCCGACATGGAGATGATGTGCACGCGGTGACCTGCAGGTTTGCGCACGTCGACGGTGTACCTGATGCCGCCTGCCGAATCGAAATTGAAATACGGCCTGGCCAGCGAATACGTGTTGTTTCCTCTGTTCTCCATCAAATTTCCATCTTTATCCTTGCGGAATTTGATGAGGTGGTCATCCGGACTTTTTATTGTATTGAACCAGCCGGCATACGAATATTCGAGAAATCCTTTGATTTCCTTTCCGGAAAGTTTCATCGTGTAGAGGAGGTTCTCGTATTTGTATAGCCGGAACATGTCGCGGACGTACAGCTCGCCTTTTTTCAACTGCGTGTTGTAAATGGTAGGTGCCGAAAGGGAAATGTCAGCGCCGCTTTGTACCAGTTGCACGTGGTGAATGAGTCCCATAAAACTGGAGCTGCCGAAGAAGGCATCGCGGGTATCGATGCCGGCGGTGAGTTTGGCTACCGGCTGGTTCACCCACTTTTTTACCTCGTTTACAAACGGCTTAAAGTGCGCCATGTATTCCGGATCGGGCTGGTAGTTTTTGGAGTGCTTCACTTCCGAAGTGATTTCCTTCTTCCATGATTTACTGGAGCGGTCGTAGATCAGCTTCATTTTGGCGACCGGAAACTCCCGTGCATGAGCCTGAGGCCCCATGATGAGTACTTTCTTGCCGTCGGTATTGGTGACCCATTTATTCCATTCGCGGTGATCGTGACCGGCAAACACGATGTCGAAACCGGGAACCTGTTCTGCCACCAGTGCTGATGCATTTTCGTTTTTGTACGTCTTTGCGGTGGTGCCGCCATAGGTATAATCGACGCCCGAATGGAACAGGCCTATCATTACGTCGGGATGCTCTTTTTCCTGTATAATCTTCACCCATTTGCGGGCGGTTTCAATTATGTCGTGGAACTCCATCCCTTTCCAGATTTTCTCCGGAAGCCAGTACGGAATGTGCGGCGTAATCATTCCCAGTACGGCAATCTTCACGCCCTCTTTCTCTATGATGGTATAAGGTTGGAAATACGGTTTCCCGTTGTCGGTGCAGACGGCGTTAGCCGCCAGCCATGGCATGTGCATTTCGCTGTGCACCTTGTCGTACACGGCATGTCCGGCTTCGATGTCGTGGTTGCCCGGGGTGGCCGCGTCGTACTTCATAAAATTGTAGACCCGTGCCACGATGTTCGTGCTGTCGGGCTGCAGGAAATTCGAGAAGTAAACGTCGGGATCTCCCTGCAGAATGTCACCGTTATCGAGCAACACCACGTCCTGATCGGGTTTCGCCCGTTCGGCTTTCACGTAGGAATAAACCGATGCCAGGGAATGATTGGCTGTCGTATCGGTGAGGAAATTCCACGGGAAGAGAGAGCCGTGTACATCGCTGGTTTCGATGAATTCGAGATTAACGGTTTTCTCCTGGCAGGACGAAAGGAGAAGAGTGAGCGAAAGAATGAGCAGCAGAAACCTTCCGCGCGCAAGATGTTTCCAGTTCATATCTGAATTTTCGATGAATTTGAAATGTAAATATAGTAAAGGGTTGGAAAAGGGGAAATGTTTAGAGAGGGAGATAAGATAATGAAATATACAAAATTATATGATCGGGATTCTCAGTAAAAGTGTTTTCTCTGCTCAAGTAAATTTGAAATAGTGTACGGATCAACATGAATAATGTAGAAAACCATAGTTGGACTTATGTACTCAAATGCGAAAACTCAATGGTTATTAGCTAGTCATGGAAAAATGTGTATGGTATGAGAAATAAATAAAATTACTACTTTAGTCATAAGAAAGTAATAATTTTGTACACTTCATTTGTTATTGATTTTGTACGTTTGTCGTACTAGGTTACAGAACAACAATTAATTGACATTATGAATCCTAATGGTGGTTTTACCGGAATATTGAATACTGAACATGGTACGCTTAAGATTAAGCTGTCGCTGATTCGGTTTGAAGAGGATGGCGTAAATATAATTTACTGTCCGGCGGTAGAAGTATATGGATACGGGAACAATAACGAAGAAGCAGAAGCATCGTTTAGAGTCTCACTTGCCGAATTTTTTAATTATACCTTACATAAGGGGACATTCGAAAGTGAATTAAAGCGTATGGGATGGTATATCCCTAGACACAAGCGCCAGAAAATGATACCGCCATCTATGAGTTATTTGCTGGAGAATAACGAGAATTTCAACAGAATATTCAATGAGCATAACTACTCTAAAACTGATGAAATTATAGATCTCCCGATGGCTGTATAATTTTTGATGACTAAATCAATACGAAATATTCCATTACGATTATTCCGCGATTATTTAACTTATAAGGGCCTAAGAGTTATTCGAACCAAAGGTGGGCACGAAGTGTGGTCACGCAAGAATCTTCCAAGACCAATTGTTTTACAAACACATATTGATCCCATACCTCCTTTTATAATCAAAAGTAATTTACGCACTCTTGGTGTTGATGTAAATGATTTTTATGATTTTGTCAAAAACCATTAAGATTATTTTTTTAACAAAAAACCCGAAGCCAATGACTTCGGGTTTCTCTTTTGTAGCGGGAACTGGACTCGAACCAGTGACCTCCGGGTTATGAGCCCGACGAGCTACCAACTGCTCTATCCCGCAATGTAGGCGTTGAGTATGTTTCTCAAACGCGGTTGCAAATATAGATGAGTTTTTGCCTCCTTCCAAATAATTTTGTGAAAAAACATAGCTGCTTGCCGTACTTCCCGGTGTTGTATATTGACGATGAAGCGGTAACCGCGAATAAAAAATTTCTCCTTTTTCTTATTAACTTTGGCAACCAGAGAAAACAGGACCGAATGATTACGGAAAACCAGAAGAAGCGCCTTCGCTATAAAATGAAGAATCCCTTGCGGATGGTGGTCTTTAACGACCAGAACCTGCATACACTTGGGCAGTTCCGGTTTACACCTCAGTCGTTGTTTATGTTAGTTGCCTCGGTGGTGATTGTACTGATTGTGGGTGTTATTTTACTTATTGCTTTTACGCCGTTGCGGGAATACATCCCCGGTTATCCTACCGGCGAAATGCGTCAAACCATTGTGGAAAACGCCCTGATGGTTGATTCGCTGGAAAGCGAACTGGCTGTGCGCGATCGCTATTTCCGCGATATCCGCATGTTGCTGGCCGGCGAAACACCCCCGGATGAAACCACTTCGCCCGATACCATTGTCCGGCTCGACCAGGTTCATTTCAAAAAATACAACCACGACAGCCTCTTCCAGGAACAACTGTCGCGCGAGCAATTTAACCTCTCTCTGAATAATAACGCTCCCGCCCATACACGGGGCATTTCGGAGCTACTGTTCTTCCCTCCTGTCAACAACGGGGTTATCACCAATCACTTCGATGCGGCCGGTGGCCACTTCGGTGTCGATGTGGTGGCGAAAAAGAATACCCGTATTTCATCGGTGCTCGACGGAACAGTGGTATTTACCGGATGGACCATGCAAACCGGATATGTGCTTGAGGTTCAGCACGAGCATAATCTGGTGACATTCTACAAGCACAATTCGGAGTTGCTGAAAAAGGCCGGCGATAAGGTGAGAGCCGGCGAAGCCATTGCCATTATGGGAAATACCGGAATGGAAACAACCGGGCCTCATCTTCATTTTGAAATGTGGCAATCGGGTGTACCTTTGAACCCCGAAGATTACATCAATTTTTAGGCTAGACATCATGAAAAATATTGCCATACTGGGTTCAACGGGTTCCATCGGAACACAGGCGCTGGAGGTGATTGAGAAAAATCCCGGCCGGTTTACTGTGGAGGTACTGACGGCCAACAACAACACACAGTTGTTGATTGCGCAGGCACGTCTGTTCAGGCCCAATGTTGTGGTTATTGCCAACGAAGATAAATACGACGAAGTCCGCGATGCGCTGGCTTCGGAACCGATTAAAGTTTATGCCGGTGCCAGTGCCGTAGCGCAGGTGGTGTCGATGGGTTCTGTTGATGTGGTGCTGACGGCGATGGTGGGATACTCGGGCTTGTTACCGACCATCAACGCCATTAATGCCGGTAAAACCATTGCGCTGGCGAACAAGGAAACGATGGTGGTTGCCGGTGAGTTGATTATGCGGCTGGCCAACGAAAAGAAGGTGGATATCCTTCCGGTGGATTCGGAACACTCGGCCATTTTTCAATGCCTGGCCGGCGAGTTCATGAACCCCATCGAGAAAGTCATTCTCACCTGTTCGGGCGGTCCGTTCCACGGAAGGACAGCGAAAGAACTTCGGGTGGTTACACCGGAAGACGCGCTGAAGCACCCGAGCTGGGACATGGGCGCGAAAATTACCATCGATTCAGCCTCGTTGATGAACAAAGGCTTCGAAGTGATTGAAGCGAAATGGCTGTTTGGTTTAAAGCCGGAACAAATCGACGTGGTGGTGCATCCGCAGAGTATTGTTCATTCACTGGTCCAGTTTCAGGACGGTGCATTGAAAGCGCAGCTCGGCATGCCCGATATGCGGGTACCCATTCAGTATGCATTGGCGTATCCCGAAAGGTTAGCCAGCGATTTCCCGCGCTTCCGGTTCTCCGATTACCCTACGCTGACATTCGATTCACCCGAAACCGAAAATTTTCGTAATCTTGCACTTTCGTATGAGGCTTTGCATCAGGGTGGAAATATTGCCTGTTCGCTCAATGCATCCAATGAAATAGCCGTAAAAGCCTTCCTGGAAAGAAAAATCGCTTTTACCGAGATGGCTTGTATCAATGAGGCTGTTATGATGAAAACTCCGTTGGTTAATGAACCTTCGTACGAAGATTATGTTGAAACCGATCGGGAAGCTCGCGAAAGGGCCATCTTATTGGTTAATGAAAATAGTTAAAAACGATTCGATAAAGATACTATGGTTGTTTTGGTCAAGGCGGCTCAGCTTATCCTGAGCCTTTCAATTCTGGTTGTCCTTCACGAGTTTGGACACTTTGTTTTCGCCAAGCTCTTCAAGTGCCGGGTTGAAAAATTCTATCTCTTCTTCGATCCGTGGTTTTCGCTCTTTAAATTTAAGAAAGGCGAAACCGAGTACGGCGTCGGCTGGCTGCCGCTGGGCGGTTACGTGAAAATCTCGGGCATGATCGATGAGTCGATGGACAAAGAGCAGATGAAACAACCACCGCAGCCCTGGGAATTCCGGGCGAAACCGGCATGGCAGCGTCTCTTAATCATGATTGGCGGTGTGTTGTTTAATCTCATTTTTGCACTTTTCCTGTATGCAATGGTGCTCTTCACCTGGGGTGACCAATACCTGCCTACTGCCAGTGTGAAGTATGGAATAGTGACCAATGAAGCGGGCCGTGATATTGGCTTCCAAAACGGCGATAAAATTCTGAATGTAGATGGCAAAGAGGTCGCTGATTTCTCGAAAATCGTTCCAACCATTGTGCTCGAAAAGGCCAGTTATGTGAATGTGGAGCGAGACGGAAAAGATGTAAAAATTCCGATCACCCAGGAAGATATCGCCCGATTGCTGAAAACGAAAAATGTACTGGGGATTCGTATTCCTTTTTCTCTTGATGTGACCGGCTTTCAAAAAAACTCACCGGCACGCGATGCCGGTATGAATATCGGTGATAAGGTTTTGGCCATCAATGGTCAGCACTTTACTTTCAATGACCAGTTTGTTAAGGCACTTAAAGGTGCAAAGGGTAAAACGGTGGATGTGACCATCGAGCGAAACGGCGAAACCAAAACATTGCCGGTTGCAGTTGGCGACGACGGAATGATGGGGGTACAGTACAATATGGGCGGACTTCGGAATGAGTTCAAGTTCAAAACGCTTACCTATGGATTCTGGCAATCCATCCCGGCCGGTGTAACGAAAGGTTTCAACACCGTTGATAATTATCTAAAACAATTTAAACTGTTGTTTCAGCCCGAAACGAAAGCTTATGAATCGTTGGGCGGATTTATCGCTATTGGAAATATTTTCCCCAGCATTTGGGACTGGCAGTCCTTCTGGAACCTGACAGCTTTCTTGTCAATCATTCTGGCGGTAATGAATATTTTGCCCATTCCGGCGCTTGACGGGGGCCACGTGTTGTTCCTGCTTTATGAAATTATCTCGGGCCGGAAACCCAGCGATAAATTCCTGGAATATGCGCAGATTGCCGGGATGGTGATTCTTTTCGCGCTGCTGATTTTCGCGAATGGAAACGACATTATCAAATTATTTAAAGGGTAGCGTGTCATTTCCTGAGTGCGAAGAACATCCTGTGAAAAAAATTCTAAATTTGTAACCAAACCTTTAAAACATGACATTATGAACTTATTCGTGATAGCAGGGTTCATTGGCCCGCAGGAAATCATAATCATACTGGTCATTGTTCTGCTTCTGTTCGGAGGTAAGAAGATACCGGAATTGATGCGCGGCCTTGGGAAGGGCATGAAAGAGTTTAAAAACGCCACCAGTGATGAGGGCGAGACAGATGAAAAGTCGAAGAAAGAAGACAAATCAAAAGAAGACAAATCAAAAGAGACACTCAAAGAGTAGTCTGAAGAATATTCAGGCGGATACGATACAGAACCCTGGTTCAATTGAGCCGGGGTTTGTTCGTTGATATTCTTTAACTTTTTTTACTAGTGTAATTTTGTTAATTTCGAAATAACCA
The DNA here is from genome assembly GCF_009617895.1 of Prolixibacter sp. SD074. NCBI lineage: Bacteria > Pseudomonadati > Bacteroidota > Bacteroidia > Marinilabiliales > Prolixibacteraceae > Prolixibacter > Prolixibacter sp. SD074. The sequence continues at coordinate 2,955,409 of NZ_BLAW01000001.1, read as the reverse complement.
ACGTATCATCTAGTAAGACAATTTTCGGTAACCAATGCAATTTAAACCTGGTTCATTATACACCGTCCCGGGAACGGGCGCCGAATTACAGTTTTGTTGAAAGGTTTTTTTATTTTTTATCGAAACGACAATAAATCTAAAATAGCGTATCATGAAGAAGATACTATTTCAACTGACGGTCGTCTTTGCCTTGGGAGCGATAGTTTCCTCCTGCTCGGGAGACAGTAATCCAGTAATGAAAAATGCTACCGGGAAACCGGGTGAAACAGTCGTAGTGATTCCCAAGAACTATTGGGAAGGAGCTGTTGGCGATACCATATTTCACTTCCTGGCCCAGCCTGTGGCTGGTTTGCCCAGGGATGAGCCAATGTTGAATGTGGTGCATATTCCGCCGGAAGCTTTTAATGAGATTTTCAAAACCAGCCGGAATATTCTGCTGACCAGAATTAACACATCGGTTAAGGAACCTTCTATCAAGATACAGCGAAATGTTTGGTCGAAACCGCAATTGATTGTTACAGTGCAGGCACCCGATGAAAAGAGTTTTGTTGACTTCTTTGCCAAAAGAGGAAATGATGTTGTTGGCATCTTTGTGAAAGGCGAGCGGGATCGGTTGATGAAAATGTATGCCGACCGGAAATTTAGAAATGAAGCGGTTGCCAGCCGGATGGAAAAAGAACATCATTTCACCATTAATGTGCCAAAAGGATTTGCGGTTTCGGTTGACACCACCAATTTTGTCTGGATCCGCTATGAAACCCCGAATATTAGTCAGGACGTAATTGCATACTGGTACCCGTATACATCTGATAGTACGTTTACCAAAAAGTATTTACTGGATAAGCGGGATTCGGTGTCGAAGAAAAATGTACCGGGCCCCGCTCCGGGTACTTATATGACTACTGAGCGGATGATACCAACCCTCTCCCGTGCCTTTAAATTGAATGGTAATTATACAGTCATGATAAGAGGTTTGTGGAAAGTTCATGGTGATTTTATGGGGGGGCCTTTTGTCAGCATCACAACACTCGACCCGATCCGTGGTCGTGTACTCACACTGGAAGGGTTTGTTTATGCACCCAGGGACGATAAGAGGGAACTGATGAGGCAGGTGGAGGCGATGATCTATTCGGTACGTTTTCCCGACCAGAAAAAGAATGATAGGATCAACCGGATGGCCGAGATGGGCAATGGGATTGGGGCAACGCCGGCTGATTCAGTTTCGACGAAATAACTCCTTCGAAAGGATAAAACAAGAAGAGGCGGAAATATTGAATTTCCCGCCTCTTCTTGTTTATGGTATCTGTATTAACGTTTCATTGTTATGCTGGCTGCAGTTCCGGAACAATTTCCGGTAACTTGGCATGTTCGTATCCTTGCGTACGCAGTTGCGGACGGAAACCAGCGTCGATAATCGACTGCTGAATTCCTTTGGCATTCATCTGGTACGATGCTCCTGCTGCAGAAACCACGTTTTCTTCAATCATGATGGAACCCATGTCGTTGGCCCCGGCGTGCAGACATAACTGTGCCGTGTCTCTTCCAACCGTTAGCCACGATGCCTGGATGTTGGTCACATTGTTCAGCATGATGCGCGAAATGGCAATCATCCGCACATATTCCATCGGCTCAATCGGAGAAACATCAATATTTTCATAGAGCTCAGTATCATCGAGCATTACTGGCCACGGGATGAAAGCGGTAAAACCGTCGCTGCCTTCCGGACGTTCTTCCTGAACTTCGCGAAGCTGGACCAGGTGCTCAATGCGCTCCCGGTTGGTTTCGATGGTTCCGAACATCATGGTGGCCGAAGTGACCATCTTTAATTTGTGGGCTTCACGCATCACATCGAGCCATTCCTGCGTATTGCACTTTCCGGGTGATAAAATCCGGCGAACACGGTCGGAAAGAATCTCGGCACCTGCTCCGGGCAGACTGTCCAATCCTGAATCCCGCAATTGAACGAGGGTATCGCGGAAACTCAAACGTGAGCGTTTGGCGATGTGCGCCACTTCAGGCGGTCCCAGCGAGTGTAGTTTCACTTCCGGATAAAGGCGTTTCAACTCACTGAACAGGTCGGTATAAAACTTGATACCATACCGAGGGTGCATTCCGCCCTGAAGCAACAACTGATTACCACCCTGTTTGAGCATTTCTTCAATCTTTTCGGAATACTCTTTAATAGTGGTAGTATACGTATCCTTATCGCCTATATCGCGACGGAAATTACAGAAATTACAGTGGGCCACACACACGTTGGTGGTATTCACATTACGGTCGATAATCCAGGTTACCACGTTGCCGGGCACTTTCTTCTTCCGCAATTCATTTGCTATATGCATTAACTCCGGTGTGGGGGCGTGCTCATACAGCAGCAGTCCTTCATCAATGGTCAACGCCTCAAAGTTTAAGGCTTTTTGGTATATTGATTCGAAATTCATGTAGTAATAATTTGGCGTAAAGGTACTAATTTTCAAATAAGATAATCGCTGATGTTTACGGCTATCCTTTCCAAAAGGATTCAACCTTTTTCGGGCAATAATGTTGCATCAGTAAATTAAATTCTTCCAAATGGAACTAAAAAGACAAAACGAATACCGCGGTAATAATCTGGTATACATACTAAAAGAGGCAACGGAGCTGGCTTCGCTTCCGCTTAGCGAAAAGGAGAAAAAATATGCCCAAAAAAGGCTGAAGGACAAATCGGAATTGATTTCCATTAACCGGATGGATGGCTGGATTTTTCTGGTAGCACCTAAGCAGGATAAAGGGGATGATGTTTTTTACGAACAATGCCGGAAAAAAGGAAATGAAATAGCGACAGTGACTTCAGGGGAAAAACTGGAAGAACTCGGCATATCGGGTACCGGAGTGCAGGCTGTTATAGCTGTCGCCGAAGGAGTGGCATTGAGCAGTTATCGGTTCCTGGATCATTTTACTGATAAAAAAGGGAAAGATAGTTCGCTAAAAAACTTGTTTCTGGTTTCCGAAAAATTGACTGATGCAGATGTGACGGAATTGGCTAACCTGGTGAAAAGTGTTTACAAAACGCGCGACCTGGTGAACGAGCCGCTTTCGCATATGAATGCGGAGCGATTGGCGGCATCTTTCCAGGAAATAGGTAAGGAAGCCGGAATAAAGGTGGAGGTTCTGCACAAACAGAAAATCGAATCACTGAAAATGGGCGGTCTGTTGGCTGTGAACAAAGGGAGTATCGACCCGCCTACTTTTACCATCATGGAATGGAAACCTGAAAATCCGGTGAATGAGAAGCCGATTGTTTTGGTTGGGAAAGGCGTGGTTTACGATACGGGAGGCCTGAGCCTCAAGCCGACGCCCAATTCGATGGATTACATGAAATCGGATATGGCTGGTGGAGCAGCTGTTGGAGGTGCAATTTATGCAGCCGCGCTGAACCGGTTGCCGTTGCATATCATTGCTCTGGTACCGGCTACCGATAACCGTCCGGACGGGAATGCCTACGTTCCCGGAGATGTGATTACCATGTACAGCGGTAAAACAGTAGAAGTGCTCAATACCGATGCAGAAGGTCGTCTGTTGCTGGCCGATGCGTTGACTTATGCGAAAAAATTTGATCCTGGATTGGTGATTGATGCCGCTACTTTGACGGGGGCAGCTGCAGTGGCGCTTGGCCAATACGGAGTTGCCGGCATGGGAACCGCCAAACCGGAAGTATTCCAAAAACTTCAAAAAGCGGGATATGAGGTTTACGAGCGTGTGGTTGAGTTCCCGTTCTGGGACGAGTACGGCGAACTGTTGAAATCGGATATCGCCGACTTGAAGAACCTGGGACCGCGTGAGGCCGGAATGATTACCGCCGGGAAATTCCTCGAAAACTTTGTCGGCTATCCCTGGATTCATCTTGATATTGCCGGAGCCGCATTCCTGATGCAGCCCGACAGTTATCGTGGAAAGGGAGCCACTGGTACCGGGGTGCGCCTGCTTTACCGTTTTCTGAAAAGCATGGTTGATTGATATGCTTTGAAACCTCTATAAAAACGCGGGCTGTTCAGGGATATACCGAAGAAAAGTTTAAATTTGACCAACCTTTCCCCTCTGGGGGATTGTTGAAAATCTAACATTTAGGCAAGACTATGAAGCAACATATTGTCAAGGTCGGTATTACGCACGGCGACATCAACGGAATTGGTTATGAGGTTATAATGAAGGCATTACTCGATAACCGTATCATGGAAAACTGTACTCCCATTGTTTACGGTTCGCCCAAGGTTGCTGCTTATCACCGAAAGGCTTTAGATATTAATAGCTTTAGTTTCAACCATATTAATAGCGCTGATGAAGCAGTGCCCAGGCGGCCCAATATCATTAACTGCATTGATGAGAATATCCGGGTGGAGCTCGGAAAATCAACTAAAATGGCTGGCGAAGCCAGCTACATGGCACTCGAAGCTGCCGTTAAGGATATTAAGGAAGGCAAAATCGATGTGCTGATTACAGCTCCTATCAACAAGGAGAACATCCAGTCTAACGTTTTTCATTTTCCGGGCCACACGCAATACCTGGCCGAAGAGTTCAGGGTGGACGATCACCTCATGCTGATGGTGAGCAACGACTTGAAGGTAGGTATTGTCACTGAACATATTCCGTTGTCGAAAGTAGCATCGACGATTACTACCGATATGATTCTTAGTAAACTTCGGGTGCTAAACCGGACGTTGATGGAAGACTTTACCTTGCACAAGCCTCGTATCGCTGTTTTGGCATTGAATCCGCACGCCGGCGATCATGGTTTGATTGGTGACGAAGAGGAGCGGGAGATCATCCCGGCGGTTAAAGCAGCTAATGATGAGGGAATTATTGCCATGGGCCCTTATCCGGCTGATGGATTCTTCGGTTCATCTGATTATAAAAAATTTGATGCGATTTTGGCGATGTACCACGATCAGGGATTGACCCCCTTCAAGCTGGCTTCGTTTGAATCGGGTGTGAATTTTACGGCAGGCTTGCCGATTGTCCGGACTTCTCCGGGACACGGAACGGCTTATAGTCTGGCAGGCGAAGGCGTTGCTTCAGAAGATTCGTTCCGGAATGCCATATACCTGGCCATTGACCTGTTCATGAACCGTGAGCAGTATAAAGAGTTTTCGAAAGATCCGTTGCAGGGCCAGGAGGTCGATCGAAGCGGGGGAGAGTGATTCCACCACTCCCCAATTCCATGAATTAACTTGAATGAACGCAAAGGATGTACGAATACATCAAGGGAAATATCATTGAACTAACGCCTGCTTCGGTCATTGTTGAGGCCGGAGGTATTGGGTACTTTATCAACATTTCACTAACGACCTATACCCGTTTGAACGGACGGGAAAATGTAACGGTTTTTCTTCAGCAGATTGTTCGCGAAGACGCCCATCTTCTTTATGGTTTTTCCGGCCGGGATGAGCGGGAACTCTTCAGGTTACTGATATCTGTAAACGGCATTGGTGCCAATACAGCTGTCATGATGCTTTCATCGTATCAACCGGAACAGCTGAGAGATGCCATTGCCACCGAAAATGTGAATGTTCTCAAAAGTATCAAAGGTATTGGAGCCAAAACGGCGCAACGGGTTATCATCGATTTGAAGGATAAAATCGGAAAATCATCAGAATCAGTGCATGTTTTCGATAAAGCAGACAATACCATCCGCGAAGAAGCGTTATCTGCTTTAGTGATGTTAGGTTTTAACAAGCGGGCCATCGAAAAAGCACTCGGCCGGATTTTTTCCGACAATCCGGGTATTTCTGTTGAAGAAACGATTAAAATTGCGCTGAAAAATCTTTGAGGGCTCCGTTTCCCTGTATTTTTGCGGATAAAATTTGTAGTAGCTGGTGTTGAGAAGGTACCGCAGATATGTGCTGGCTATTTCCATGCTGATTATCGTTGCTTCCATTATTGGTAACAGCGATGCCTCAGTTAGTGTGGGAAGAGCCGTAAGGTGGAATAATGCCGGTCCGGTTTACGAAGAAGGTGATACGCTTGCCGTAGATACCATTGGGAAATTACGCTATCCCTTTCGGGATAAAGGCCCCTTCGGAGATTCAGGACAACAGGATTCATCCGCCTTATATCTTCACGATCCGTCTAATATGAAAAAGGAGGTGAACTACGACCCTGAAACCGGCGACTACGTTTTTTACGACCGGATTGGTGACTTTAACTACCGTTTACCACGAACCATGTCGTTGGAAGAGTACCGTAGCTGGGATTTTCAGGAATCCATCAAGCGTTACTGGCGACAACGAATGGCGCAACAATCCTTCGAACAGCAATCGCAACTCATTCCTCAGCTCAAAGTCGGTGGCCAGTCTTTCAACAAAATATTTGGCTCCAATACGGTGAGTATCCGCCCGCAGGGTTATGTGGAGCTTAGCCTCGGTGTGCAAACCAACCGTATCGACAATCCTTCTATTCCCGAAAGGATGCGTAAAACCACAACATTCGACTTCAATGAGAAGGTGAACATGAATGTGGTGGGACAAATTGGAAGTAAACTGGACATGCGGGTAAACTACAATACCGAAGCGACTTTCGATTTCGAGAATAAAATGAAGCTTAATTATACCGGTGACGAGGATGAAATTGTGAAGAATGTGGAAGCCGGTAACGTATCCATGCCGTTGTCGGGCTCCCTGATTACCGGAGGAACCAACCTTTTTGGAATCAAAACTGATTTGCAGTTCGGCAAACTATCCGTTTCAACGATATTTTCACAACAGAAGGGAGAGACCAAAACCATCGAGACGGAAGGTGGAGCGCAGAAGACGAAGTTCCAGATTGATGTGACCGATTACGATGCTAACCGGCACTTTTTCCTGGGACAGTATTTTTACGATCACTACGATGCTGCACTGGCAAATTTGCCGGTCATCAATTCGGCCATCACCATCAACAAGGTGGAGGTGTGGGTGACTAATAAATCAAATGACTTCAAGGAATCCAGAAATATTTTGGCATTGACCGACCTTGGTGAGCGGGGGGCTAACCGTGAGAATCAATCCATCTCTGAATTTGGCGATACGCCAGGGCTTTCGTATCCGGAAAACGTGTATACGTTCAACGACGCCAACCAGATGTATAATTCCATGACTTCGACGTATTCCGGCTTCCGGGATATCGCCCAATTGACACAGGTGATAGCTCCATTGGCCGGTCGTGGATTTGTTGCCGGCCGCGATTATGAAAAGATTGAAAATGCTAGATTGCTTTCTCCTTCAGAATACACGGTCAACAAAAAGTTAGGATACATCTCGCTCAATTCGGCATTGAACGCAGATGAGGTGCTGGCTGTTGCATATCAGTATACCGCGAACGGAAAGACCTATCAGGTTGGTGAATTTTCGACCGATGGGATTGATGCTCCGCAAACGCTGGTGTTGAAACTATTAAAGGGGACCAATTTGAACCCCAAATTCAAGAATTGGGATTTGATGATGAAAAACGTCTATAATCTGGGCGCTTATCAACTTTCGCCGGATGATTTCAAATTTGACGTAGAGTTCCAGAATGATTCCTCGGGTACCAGCCTCAATTACCTGCCAACAGGCCCACTGAAAGAAAAAATCCTGCTGAAAGTGATGAACCTGGATAACCTGAATAAACAAAATGATCCATACCCGGATGGTCTGTTCGACTTTCTGGATGGCGTGACCATCGATGCTGCTACCGGACGCGTGTTTTTCCCGGTTGTTCAGCCGTTTGGTTCGAACCTGAAAAAGCAGTTGGGAAGCGATCAGACGGCAATTGACCGTTACGTTTTCCAAAGCCTGTACGACGAGACAAAAACGGTGGCCGAACAGGACGCCGGGAAAAATAAATATCAGCTGGCGGGAAGTTACAAAGGGACTGCCAGTAACGAAATTTCGCTCAACACCATCAATGTGGCGCGGGGCTCGGTGAAAGTGACCGCCGGAGGAAGAGAATTAACGGAAAACATCGATTATGTGGTCGATTACGCCCAGGGAAAAGTGAAGATTATCAACCAGGGTTTGCTTGAATCGGGAACGCCTATCTCGGTTTCTACCGAAAGCAGTGACTTGTTCAGCATGCAACGGAAAACCCTGCTGGGCACCCATATGAATTACGAGTTCAATAAGAACTTTAATATTGGAGGTACGGTGATGTACCTTCACGAAAAGCCGTTGACACAAAAAGTGAATTATGGCGAAGATCCAATCTCAAATATCATGTTGGGAATGAATGCTTCGTACAAAACCTCGTCGCAACTCGTTACCAATTTGGTGGACGCGCTGCCATTTCTGGATACAAAAGCCGAATCGAAAGTGGCGGTGGATGCAGAATTTGCGCAGTTGCTGCCCGGACACTCCAAGGTGATTTCGAACGAAGGTGCAGTGTATATCGATGATTTTGAGGGAACGAAAACCACCATCGACATGAAGACGCAGCATGCCTGGAGCTTTGCCAGTACGCCACAGGGCCAGGACATGTTTCCGGAAGGTGAACTGATTGACAATCTGGCTAATGGTTACAACCGGGCGAAACTGGCCTGGTACGTCATCGATCCGCTTTTGCAGCGGAACACGGCCACAACACCGGAACACCTGATTCGAAATAAAGACCAGCGTTCGAGTAACTATGTACGGGAAGTGTACCAGAGTGAAATTTATCCCGATAGACAAACTCCCGTGGGGCAGCCTACCAATATCCCGACATTGGATTTGGCATATTATCCTTCGGAGAAAGGTCCCTACAACTTCGATACGCACCCTTCGACTTATTCTGCAGGTGTGGCTTCGGATGGTTCCCTGAATCAGCCGGCAACGCGTTGGGGAGGTATTATGCGGCAAATTCAAACCAGTGATTTCGAAGCGGCGAATATTGAATACATCGAATTCTGGATGATGGATCCGTTTGCAGAAGATACGCTACAACAAAATCCCGGTGGCGATTTATACTTCGATTTGGGAAATGTGTCAGAGGACATTCTGCGGGACGGAAGAAAATCGTTTGAAAACGGGCTGCCGGCCGATGGCAATTACGCTGCAACATGCGATACGACTGCATGGGGACGGGTTTCCAGGCGGCAATCACTTGTGAAAGCGTTTGATAATAATCTACAGGCTCGCCGTTACCAGGATATCGGTTTGGATGGCTTGGATTCGAAGGATGAGGAGACGTTCTACAAAACGTATCTCGACCAGTTGAAGGGATTGTTGCCTCAGGATGCATTTGCCAAATATTATGCCGACCCGGCGAATGATAATTTCCACTATTTTCGCGGAAGCGATTACGATAATGAGGAACTGGGAATTCTTCAACGATACAAGGATTATAACAACCCCGATGGAAACTCTCCCACTTCCGATATGTCGCCGGAACCGTATAGTACGGCTGCAACTTCGATTCCTGATGTAGAAGACATCAACGATGATAACACGTTAAGTGAGAATGAATCTTATTTCCAGTATCATTTGAAGTTGGATCGTCAGGAACTGCAGGTAGGAAAAAACTTTATCGCCGACTCAAAAACAGCACGGGTAAAGCTGAAAAACGGTACAACTACGGAGATTACCTGGTACCAGTTCAAGATTCCGGTGAAACAACCGACCTCGACTATTGGTACTATCTCCGATTTTCGCTCTGTCCGGTTCATGCGGATGTTCCTGCGCGGGTGGCAGAAACCGGTTGTCCTGCGTTTTGCTACACTCAATCTGGTGCGTTCCGACTGGCGGATATACGAGAAAGATCTATCAGAAAACAACAGTGTTCCTTCCCCTGATACCAAATTTGAAATTTCGGCTGTTAATATCGAAGAGAATGCCAACCGGGAACCGGTGAACTACGTGCTTCCTCCTGGAATTAGCCGTGTGATTGACCCGGCCAACCCGCAAATCAGGCAACTGAATGAGCAGTCGATGGTGTTGCGAACGCTGGATTTGCCGACCGGAGATGCCCGCGCAGCTTATAAAAGTACAACGGTGGATATGAGGCGCTACAAAATGCTTAAAATGGAGGTGCATGCCGAAGCCATTGAAAACCATCCGCTGAGCGATGATGATTTGTCGCTCTTCATCCGTTTGGGCTCTGACTATCGGTATAATTATTACGAATATGAAATTCCGCTAAAACTGACACAGCCGGGTTACTATAATAATGATTCGGAAAACGACCGGTACATCGTCTGGCCCGAAGCCAATCGGATGTATATTCCACTGGAGCTGTTGCCCCGGTTGAAATTGGAACGAAACGCCAAGATGCGTGAGGCGGGTTCCCAGCTTTCGCTGAATGATGTGTTTGAAGAGATTCAGAGTGATGTGAATAATAACCAGAACATTATCAAGGTAAAAGGTAGTCCGAACCTCGGTGAGGTTACTTCCATCATGATTGGTATCCGAAATAAGGACGGCAGTGCGCACCCGGGGAATAAGTCCGTGGAGGTGTGGGTGGACGAACTTCGGTTAACCGATTTCGATGAAAAAGGTGGCTGGGCTGCATTGACACGTATTTCGGGTAATCTGGCTGATTTGGGGACCTACTCGTTTGCCGGAAGAACCAGTACGGCTGGCTTTGGAAGCATCGACTCGAAGATGCAGCAACGCAGCATGGAGGATAGCCACGAGTATGATGTTTCCACGAACCTTCAACTGGGAAAATTCTTTGGTGAGAAATCGGGCGTCCAGATACCGATGTATCTTGGTTTTTCAAAGGCTGTACAAACACCTGAATATTCGCCGCTCGATCCGGATGTGAAGTTAAAAGACGCGCTGGACGCTGCCGCCAATAAATCGGAACGGGATTCGATCAAACGTATTTCACAGGATTTTACGATTCGCAGAAGTATCAATTTCACGAACGTGCACATCGATAATCCGAATAAGAAAGGGACCCCAAAAATTTACGATATATCAAATTTAGCAGTGACCTATTCTTTCAATCAGTATTATCACCGCGACATCAATACCGAAAAAAATGAATCGCGAAATACTCGCCTGTTGTTTTCATACAATTACAACACGCGTCCGAAAGCCGTGGAGCCCTTCAAAAATGTGAAGTTGTTCCGTTCGCCATGGTTCTCATTGATTCGTGATTTCAATTTTTATTATTCGCCGGAGCAGATCTCTTTCCGTTCGGATATGAACCGGCGGTACAGCGAACTGCAGTACCGTAATATTACCAACCCCGATTTTATCATTCCTTCATCCTATGACAAGGATTTCGTTTGGGATCGTTATTACGACTTGCGTTACAGCCTTACCCGCAGCCTTAAGCTGGACATTTCGGCTCAGAATACGTCAAGAGTTGAGGAGCCTTTGGGAGCCAGGTTGAACAAGAACCAGGACGACTATGAGGCACGTCGCGATACAATTATTCAAAGTATTCTCGACGGAGGCCGCAATACACATTATCACCATACGGTGAATGCATCCTATACGTTGCCGATCAATAAAATACCGTTACTGAACTGGACTTCGGCCTCTGCTCGTTATCAATCTACATTTGACTGGGATACGGGACCGATTACCAACGGTGATTACCAGCTGGGTAATATCATCCAGAATTCTCGTTCGATGCAGTTTAACGGACAAGCAAACCTGGTTAACCTATACAATAAGGTCCCTTTCCTGCGAAAAGTGAATCAGAAATATTCCGGACGACGAAGAACCGGCGGCAGAAGGCCTTCGCCAATGCGGCCTACCGGTGGAAATGGGAAAGAAGTCCGGTTTGCCGATAAAGGTCTTAACCTGAAAGCTGGGAAAGCCCGCTCCATTTTCCATAAACTGGGGACAAAGGAGGTGCGGGTTACTGTTACTGATGCCACCGGAAAACCTATAAACGGGGATGTTAAGGTGGTGAATGAAAACAGGGTGACCTTTACTGCAGCTAAAGATTATAACAATGCCAGTGTTTTGGCCATCGGGACCCAGAAACCCTCCTCAAATATTGCATTGAAAGTGGCGGAATACACGTCGCGTTTTCTGATGATGGTTCGCGACCTGAATATTTCCTATACGCAGACTGAAGGTACGGTTTTGCCGGGTTACTTGCCGGGTACCAGCTACTTTGGATTGAATAATTATACTCCGGAAGGCAGTACGGCTAAATCGCTGGCTCCGGGTTGGCCTTTCGTACTAGGAAATCAAGACCCGAATTTCGCCTGGAAAGCAATTGAGAATGGCTGGATGACGACGGACTCGGCTCAAAGCAGCCCCTACCAAATGACCAGCAACAACACGTTGAGCTTAAGGGCAAAGCTCGAACCGATCCCGGGATTGAAAATTGATTTGATGGCTAACCGGAGTTACTCCGAAAATTCATCAGAGTTCTACTTGTACGATGCTCAGGACGGCTGGGGGGCATTCAATAAAAGCTACTATGGAAACTTCTCTATGTCGGTAATCACGCTTGGTTCAGCGTTTGATAAGTTGGGAACCAGTGGCGTGCAAAAATCTTCAGCATGGGATAAATTCCGTAAATATCGGCGTACTATTGCCAATCGGTTAGCCGCGCAACGTGTCCCGAATATGGATCAGGAATACGATCCAACGAAAATCGATCCGGAAACCGGTTTCCCCGATGGTTACGGGCCGACTGCAGCACAGGTGTTGATACCGTCTTTCTTTGCTGCTTATACAGGAACTGATCCGAATAAGGTGGCGCTTGATCCCTTCCCTTCGGTTAAGCACATGATGCCCAACTGGCGGGTACAATACAATGGAGCCGTTAACAGCATTCCCGGCCTGAAGAACTTGATGAAAACGCTGAGCATTTCGCATGCCTACCGCTCTTCCTACAATGTGGGCTCGTTTATTAGTAATATGAATTATCACAATGCTGGCGATGGTTTTAGCTATGTGCGCGACTTTCAGAATAACTTCCTGCCCCAAAATGATATTAATGCCATTAGTATTAATGAGTCGTTCAGTCCGCTGTTTAACCTGGATGTGACCTGGCAAAATAACCTGACCACTCGCGTCGAGTACCGAAAGTCACGGAACCTAACGTTGAGTTTGACAAACAACCAGTTGACGGAAGTGTACAATAACGAAATGAGTATTGGCCTTGGGTACCGGTTTGAAGATTTGAAGTTGTTTATCAAAACCAAGAATTCGCAAAAAACATTGAATAACGATTTGCAAATCAGGGCTGACTTTGGCTTGCGTAAGAATAAAACGGTCTTGCGGAAACTGGTGGAATCAGATAATCAGCTTACCGCAGGCCAGCAGGCGATGACCATCAAATTATCGGCTGATTACAACTTGAGTGATGCCTTTATTATGCGGTTATACTACGATCGCATTGTCAATAATCCATTTATTTCGCTCTCTTATCCTACGGCCAATTCCAATATCGGTGTAAGCTTCCGGTTTACTTTGTCGCAGTAGGTTTTCCGCTGAACCGGGACAATTTATTGCTCTGTTAATATGGTTTTCAGCGTTTTTAAACGGATGAGCCCGGTTCCAAAAGCCAACAATATTCCGCCTGCCAGCATGGTTAGATATCCATGTAACCAATTTTGCCAGCCTGAGCAGAAAACGCCCAATATAAATATGGCTATAGTGTAAAATAGTATCCTGAAAATAAGTTTGAAATCCGGTGGAAACCGGAAAAGATAATACACTAAAATCACCTGCGATAAAGCCATCGCTGATTGCGTAACCAAAGCGGCCCATGCCGCACCTACGGCCATTATTTTCGGAATCAGGAACAAGTTGAGACTGAGGTTCAGCATAACGCCCCCCCCGGCCAGAATATTGAGCTGTGTCAAAGTCCCTTTTGCTGTTAACAACGTTCCGAAAATATAGGTAGTGGCTATCGAAATGAAGGTAAACATCAACAAGCCGAGGATGAGCGGTGATTGTGACGTGTGGTGGTGATATAACACATCCATGATTTCGCCGCGGAAGAACCAGGAAGAGAAAGCCAGCAATATGGCCGGTGCGATGATCAGTAGAAATGAAAAACGTAACATCGGGCGAATGTCTTCTCGTTTTTTTAACATCCTGGAAAAGATAGGCAGCAACAGTCCGGCGAAAAGCACTCCGAAATTCGAAACAGCCTCCAGCAGGCGGTACGCCCGCGCATAAATTCCGGCTTCGGCTTTTCCTTCTGATACGGGGAGTAATCGTTCAATGAGGACCGAATCTAATCGTGTATATAACGACATCAGCAGAATCAGTATCGCGTACGGATAAGACTTCCGTAGAAAAATGATGAAAAAGGAACGATGGAAACTAAGTTTGATGTGGCCGGAATAGTGTTTAACCACTCCGAAAATGATGATAGAAGCCAGCAGATAGGAAAAAGTCTGAACGTAAACAAACCACTCAATTTGCATAGTATGGCCGGTTATATTGGTAAAAAGAATAATGCCGCAAAATAAAATCATTAATGTACGGTCGAGTACCGATAAGATGCTATCAGTCCGGAACAGATGAAGGGCTGTTAAATTGGAACGGAAGTAGAGGCTGAAGGATATGAAGATCTGGTTCAGAATCAGGAATACCAACAATGAAATTTGCTTGGCTGAATAGCCGATGATGAAGGCTACTATCATGGAAATAAAGGCATAGACAAGAGCCAGTATAATTTTCAGGCCCGAAACATTGGCCAGGTGTTTATTCAAAAGCTGTGTGTGCCGGGCAATGTTCCGGTTATTGTAATTGGTAATTCCCAGGTCGGGAATCATGTTAAGTAACAAGGTGAAATTAAGCAGGGAAAAATAGAATCCGTATGATTCGGCTCCTACCATGTTTTGCACCGTACGGTCTATCCCGAATATCCAGAATGGCTTAATCAGCAAATTCAGTACAATCAGCAGAATCAGGTTGGTGACGAATTTCTTTTGCAAGGTTAATGGTTTTGCGTTAATTCAAAATTAAGAAATTTTCTGTGCGAGGTTAGCTTAGGATAAATACCTTTGGTATTTAAGCAATTCTATTGAACGGAATATGAATATTGTTGTGAATACAAGGTTGCTGCTTCCCGGAAAACTGGAAGGAATCGGTCGGTTTACGCATGAAACCCTGCGTAGAATCACGGTTAGCCATCCGGAACACCGGTTTTTCTTCCTTTTTGATCGACCTTGTTCACGCGAGTTTATTTATAGTTCCAATGTTACGCCGGTTGTTCTTGGCCCTCAGGCTCGTCATCCGTTGCTTTGGTATTTGTGGTTCGAAGGCGTTGTTCCGCGAGCATTGAAGGAACTGAACGCTCATTTATTTTTATCGACTGATGGATTTGGTTCGCTACGAGCAACCGTTCCCCAGACATTGGTGATACACGATTTGAGTTTTGAGCACCGCCCTCAGGATTTGCGGTTATCTCATCGCTGGTTTCAGCAATATTTTGTTCCACGTTATGCGCGAAACGCCGAACGCCTGGTCACTGTATCCTCTTTTTCCCGCGACGATCTGGTTCGAAAATATCATATTCCGGAGGGGAAAATCAATATCGTTCCCAATGGTGTTAGTGAACAGTTTCATCCGTTACCAGGACCGGCTATCCGGAAAGTCAGGGAAAAATATGCCGGGAGCCGCCCTTATTTCCTTTTCGTGGGAGCTCTCCAACCACGCAAAAATATAGTAAACCTTTTACTTGCTTACGAACAATTTTGCCGGCAAACCGATGAGGAGGTCGATCTGCTGATTGTTGGAGGGGACATGCATAAAACCCGTGAAATTATAAAAACGCATCGCTCAATGAAATGCGGAAGTAAGGTGCATTTCACCGGTCGTGTACCTGATGTGGAATTGGTACAATTGATGGGAGCTGCATTGGCTTTGACATTTGTCCCTTTTTTCGAAGGCTTTGGCATCCCGGTCATCGAAGCAATGGCTGCCGGTATTCCGGTTATTTGTTCCAATTCATCATCATTGCCCGAAGTGGGGGGAGGGTCGGTTTGTTATGTCGCTCCTGAGTCTGTTGATGAAATAGCCGATGCGATGATAAAGATTTATACGGATAAGGATTATGCAGGAGTCTTGATATCGAGCGGGAAAGAACGCTCGGAAAGTTATACCTGGGAACGTTCTGCTAAATTATTATGGGAATCCATGATGAAAACAGTATGAACTCCTTTCTAAAACGGGGATTCATTATTTTTGAAATATGCTTGCATCGTTTTTACATGAGGGAATGGTTGAAGCGGGTTGTGATGAAGCAGGACGGGGCTGCCTGGCCGGACCAGTGTTTGCGGCGGCTGTTATCCTGCCTGCCGATTTTCGGAATGAGCTGCTCAATGATTCGAAACAGCTGACCGGGAGAAACCGGTACATACTTAGGGAAGTTATCCAAAAGGAAGCCCTTTCCTGGGCTGTTGGTTCCTACGATAATAAGGAAATTGACGAGGTCAATATTCTCAATGCCTCTATATTTTCAATGCACAGGGCACTTCACCAGTTGAAAGTCAAACCAGATTATATTTTGGTTGACGGTAACCGCTTCAAGCCCTACCAGGATATTCCATATACCTGCGTGGTAAAAGGCGATGGAAAGTTTTTGTCTATCGCCGCTGCTTCCATTTTGGCGAAAACCTACCGGGACGATTTTATGCTTGCTCTTCATAAAGAATACCCTTTTTATAAGTGGGGGCAAAATAAAGGATATCCGACCAAAGCTCATCGCGAAGCGATCAAACAACATGGTATCACTCCTTACCATCGCAAGTCATTCCGGTTAATTGATAACCAGCTTTCTCTTAAATTTTAGCAGGGGCTTTAAGTTCGTCAAATCTAAC
Source organism: Prolixibacter sp. SD074 (assembly GCF_009617895.1). Taxonomy (NCBI): domain Bacteria; kingdom Pseudomonadati; phylum Bacteroidota; class Bacteroidia; order Marinilabiliales; family Prolixibacteraceae; genus Prolixibacter; species Prolixibacter sp. SD074. The sequence continues at coordinate 2,938,692 of NZ_BLAW01000001.1, read as the reverse complement.
TAATTTGAAATGCACCTCAAATGCACGTCGCGTCATGTACGTGGTATTTTGTTTTGCAATGATAGCACAAACGGCACGCCGGGCGGATATTGTTCCTGTTTTCCCGGATGTCGCAGAAATTACGAATGGGTCCGGAGCGCTTTCGGCAGGCAGCCAGTTTTACCAACGGTTATATTCCATGGCTGGGAGTTGTTTTTTAAAATGTCGGTCATTCCGGTTGTTATGGCGGGAATTTTGGTTCCTTAAGCCGTACGGGAGGCCGTCATTTCGGCGTGTCCGGGCGCAATGACCGGTGAAATAATAACACTTGGCTGGATTGATTATTGCACTTTTCCGGGGCCGTGAAGTGAGGAAAATTACCGCTTAATGGGATACTGTTTGAAAAACAGCATGGAAAAGCTCTAAATAAAATTAAATTTGCGGGACAGAAAAATCAAAAATAAAGAGATGAAGAAAGGTATTATCGTCCTTATTGCTTTTATCGCTGTGTTTTCGGGTAGCGTAAAAGCCGATGAGGGAATGTGGCTGCCTGCTCTTGTTCAGAAGCTGAATATCGACAAGATGCACGCTATGGGGTGTGAGTTAACGGCAGATCAAATATACAGTGTTAATCATTCCAGTCTGAAAGATGCTGTTGTGACGCTGGATCATGGCTCCTGCACAGGTGAGCTGATTTCACCCGACGGGCTGCTGTTAACCAACCATCATTGTGGGTTTGACGAGATTCAGGCACACAGTACGGTGGATCATGACTACCTGAAAGATGGATTTTGGGCGAAGTCAAGGGATCAGGAACTTCCGAATCCGGGGAAAACGGTTTCATTCCTGATAAATATTACCGATGTGACGGCTAAAATTAACAGTGCCCTGACTCCTGATATGGACGAAAATGCGAGGGAAACCAAAGTGGAAGAGATTGCTTCCAAACTGGAAAAAGCTGCTTCGGACAGTACCGATTACCAGGCTCGTGTCCGCAGCTTTTTCGAGTCGAATAAATATTATCTGTTTGTTTACGAAACGTTCCGTGATATTCGTTTGGTTGGCGCTCCGCCGCAATCCATCGGTAAATTCGGTGGCGATACCGACAACTGGCAGTGGCCACGTCAGACAGGCGATTTCAGCATGTTCCGTGTGTATTGCGGCCCGGATGGTAAACCTGCTGACTATTCACCTAAAAATGTACCTTTTCATCCCAAACATTTCCTGCCTATTTCGTTGGAAGGTGTTCATAAAGGCGATTTTGCCATGATTATGGGATATCCGGGAAGAACTGAACGGTATAAAACTTCTTACGGAGTTGAGTTTGCGATGAATGTGACTAACGAGGTGCGTATGAAGGTGCGGTCGCAAAAATTGGCGATCATAAAAAAATACATGGAGACCGGTACGAAAGCACGTATTCAGTATGCTTCGAAATATGCCCGAAGCGCCAATTATTACAAATATTCCATTGGTCAGAATAAAGGCTTGGAGGCGTTGAATGTGATTAGTGATAAAAAGGCGCTGGAGAAACGATTCACCAACTGGGTGGATGAGGATTCTTCACGTGAGTCAAAATACGGAAAGGCCTTAAGTCTCATTAAAGATGCTTACCAGGATACCGATGATGAAGTTGCCGGTGCTTATATGCGCGAAGCTTTTCTGCGTGGTCCTGAAATCTTTACGTTAGCCATGCGGGCAAATGGCCTGTATGAGGTGATGAAAAGCCAGCCGGAGAACAAGGATGTTATTCGGGCCATGTCTGCCCGTATTCAAGGTCCGCTTGATGAATTCTTCAAGGATTACAATGCGTCAACCGACGAGAAGCTGGTGGCTGCCTTGTCGAAAATTTATGCTGATAATGTTGATCCAAAGTATTATCCGGCTTATATAAATACAATTAGAGATAAATACAGAGGCGATTACAGTAAGTTTGCTGAGAAGATGTTCAAGAAAACCATTTTCAGTAATGAGGAATCGTTGAAAGCGTTCCTGAATGATCCTTCACTGAAGGTTCTGAAAAAAGATCCGGCCTTTCAGGCCACCGAACAGATAATTGACGTGATGCGTGTTATCAACAGTGATAATATGACCACGGTTCCTGAACTGGAAAAAGGGCGCCGATTGTTTGTTGCCGGATTAATGAATATGGACAAAGGGCAGAAACTATATCCGGATGCCAATTCAACGATGCGCCTATCCTACGGTACCGTTGGTGGGTACCGTCCGCGTGACGGGGTGTGGTATAAATATTACACGACATTGGCCGGATATATCCAGAAAGATATTCCCGGCGATGACGAGTTCGACACACCACAGCGATTGAAAGATCTGTATTATGCCAAAGATTATGGACAGTATGCTGACAAAGATGGAACGCTGCATACCTGCTTCCTGACCAATAACGATATTACCGGTGGTAATTCCGGTAGCCCGGTGATTAATGCCAAAGGTGAATTGATCGGGGCTGCTTTCGATGGCAACTGGGAAGCAATGAGTGGAGATATCGCTTTCGAGCCCAAAATTCAGCGGACCATTTGTGTTGATATCCGCTTTGTTCTTTGGGTAATCGATAAGTATGCCGGTGCAACCAATCTGATTGATGAGATGACGATTGTTCGTTAACCAACGAATGCCCTAAAATACAAGTATGCGAAAGGACCGGTTGTATGCCGGTCTTTTCTTTATGCATACATTTGCTTTTATGACTGATGTGAAGAAACCGAATATTATTGTTTATACTGATGGCGCTTCCCGCGGAAATCCAGGGCCTGGCGGTTATGGCGTTATTCTGCAGTCGGGACGTCACCAGAAAGAATTATCCGAAGGCTTCCGGTTGACGACCAATAACCGAATGGAGTTGCTGGCAGTGATTGTGGCCCTGGAGGCGCTAAAGGTGGAAGGAAGCAAGGTGACCATCTACACCGATTCGAAATATGTGGCCGATGCGGTGGAAAAGGGTTGGGTTTTTTCCTGGGCAAAGAAACGGTTTAAAGGAAAGAAGAATCCCGATCTGTGGATCCGATTTCTGAATATTTACCCGAAGCACCAGGTGCGTTTTGTCTGGGTAAAAGGCCATGCCAATAATCCGGGAAACGAACGTTGCGACGAACTGGCTGTTGAGGCTGCGTTACAGCCAAATCTGAAGGAAGATGCAGGTTATCAGCCTGAAACGTAATTTTTGGGAAAACCTTGCCTCCATTTCTCAAAAGTAATTTACCTTTGCCCGCTGAAAAGTTATGAGATTATTATACGACATAGGAGTTCGGGGGTACAAGCTACTCATCAGGCTGGCATCGTTGCGCAGCGAAAAGGCCCGTAAGTGGTTGGATGGCCGTCGTAATATTTTCAGTCGGCTGAAAGAAGAATTACCGTCGGATAAACCCATCTATTGGTTCCATGTAGCTTCGTTAGGAGAATTTGAACAAGGAAGACCCGTGATTGAAGCGATCCGGAAAAAAGAGCCGGATGTGAAAATTTTGCTCACTTTTTTCTCGCCATCCGGGTACGAGGTCCGTAAGAATTACGAGTTTGCTGATTACGTTTATTATCTCCCACTTGATACTCCTTACAATGTCAAGCGATTTCTGGATATCGTAAATCCGGAGATGGCGTTTTTTGTGAAGTACGAATTCTGGTATCACTACCTCACTGCATTAAAAAAACGCGAAATTCCCACGTATATCTTTTCAGCTATTTTTCGCCCTTCTCAAATTTTCTTCAAGCCCTGGGGCCGCTGGTACCGGAAAGCATTACAAGCTTACAATCATATTTTTGTACAGAACCAGGAGTCGCTTAACTTGCTCAATAAATTCGGTTTTACCAATGTTTCCCTTTCGGGAGATACCCGGTTCGATCGGGTTGGTCAGATTGCCGATGCAGCGCCCCGTCTTGCGGTACTCGATGAGTTTGCGAACGGAAAGAAACTGGTAATTGCGGGAAGTACATGGAAAGCTGATGAAACTTTGCTCCTTGAATATATCAACTCGTCGGAACACCCGGTTAAATATGTCATCGCACCGCACGAGGTTTCCGATAAATCAATACAACGAATTACTGAGGCCCTCGATAAAAAGTACGTCCGGTTTTCGACGGCCGGAAACGGCGATTTGGAAGGGGCAGATGTTTTAATTTTAGATGGTTACGGATACCTGACTTCGGTTTACCGTTATGGAAACCTGGCTTATATTGGCGGTGGTTTTGGCAGTGGCATTCATAATATCCTCGAAGCGGCAACCTTTGGTATGCCGGTCGTTTTTGGCCCCAATTATGAAAAGTTTCAGGAAGCATTGGACTTGCTCCAGAAAAAAGCAGCTTTTTGTATTCATGATTATGACGAACTGAAGTCGGTGATGGATGAGTACCTGGACGACGACAAAAAATTGCAGGTTACTTCCGGTCTGGCCCGTGATTATGTTTCACAGAGCCGGGGTGCTTCGGATCTAATCGTACGGTATATTTTCAACTGATATTTCATCATTGTTTCATTGTTTATCCGGCATACAGAACTATTCCGGGAGGAAAATTTTCGCCTGTATTTTTTGAATAAATTTCCGTTTTTGATCAACTTTTAGTAGTTATTAAAAATGTAAGTAGCACATTTATAGAAAACAAACAGGTGTAAGTTGATAACTTTTACAGAAAATGGAAAGTAAAGTGTTCCATTCTTGCCACATGAAAAGTAAATTGCATATCGGATTAACAGCCTCGATTCGGGGCACCAAAAAATCCGACAGACAACCGAATTATAAAACCCAAATTTAGTTCACCATGGATTTGAAAGAAGTATCTTCAGGACATTCGGCTACGCAGTCAAAAGTATACTCGGCAGAGGACGCTTTTCAGGCGTCGTTGAAGTATTTTAAGGGAGATGATTTGGCAGCCCGCGTATGGGTGAATAAGTATGCCTTAAAGGATTCCTATGGAAATATTTTTGAATTAACCCCGGACGATATGCATCGTCGCTTAGCTAAAGAAATTGCGCGTATAGAAAACCGTTACCCTAATCCCCTTTCAGAAGAAGAAATTTATAGCCTGCTAAAAGATTTCAAATACATCGTTCCTCAAGGTGGCCCGATGACGGGTATTGGAAATGAATATCAGGTAGGATCGCTGTCAAATTGTTTCGTGGTAGGTAATAATGCCGACTCGTATGGTGGAATCATGATGGTTGACCAGGAACAGGTTCAGCTGATGAAACGCCGTGGAGGAGTCGGTCACGATTTGTCTCATATCAGGCCGGCTGGTTCACCGGTGAAAAACTCGGCCCTGACCTCTACCGGTATTGTACCGTTCATGGAGCGTTTTTCCAACTCCACCCGCGAAGTGGCTCAGGATGGCCGCCGTGGTGCACTGATGCTTTCGGTGTCGATTAAACACCCCGATTCCGAAAATTTCATCGATGCCAAGATGACGGAAGGCAAAGTGACGGGAGCCAATGTATCGGTGAAAATCGATGATGAGTTCATGCAATCGGTTCGTGAAAACAAACCTTATACGCAGCAATATCCTGTCGAAAGTAAGAATCCGTCGTTTACCCGCGATATTAATGCCGGTGATTTGTGGAAAAAAATTGTTCACAATGCCTGGAAATCGGCTGAGCCGGGAATTCTTTTCTGGGATACCGTGATTCGTGAGTCAGTTCCGGATTCGTATGCTGATTTGGGCTACAAGACTGTTTCCACCAATCCTTGTGGTGAAATTCCACTTTGCCCCTATGATAGTTGTCGGTTGTTGGCAATTAATCTGTTTTCATACGTCGAGAAACCATTTACCAAGAAGGCCAAATTCAATTTTGAACTCTTCCGTAAGCACGTTCGATTCGCACAACGCATTATGGATGATATCATCGATTTGGAGCTCGAAAAAATTGAAGCCATCACCGGCAAAGTAGAATCGGATAAGGAGGATGGCGAAATCAAACGGGTAGAATCCAATCTCTGGAAAAAGATTCGTGAAATGGCCATTAATGGCCGTCGTACCGGAATTGGCATCACTGCCGAAGGTGATATGCTGGCAGCATTGGGACTGGTTTACGGGACCGACAATGCCATCGATTTCTCGGTAGAGGTACATAAACTGGTAGCGTTGGAAGCTTATCGTGGCTCTGTATTGCTGGCGAAAGATCGTGGTGCATTCCCGATTTACGATCCCAATCGTGAAAAGGAGAATCCGTATATCAAACGTCTGGCAGAAACCGATCCGGAGTTGTATAACGATATGGTGAAATTTGGTCGTCGTAACATCGCTCTTCTTACCATTGCTCCTACCGGAACAACTAGTTTGATGACTCAAACTACTTCGGGTATCGAGCCTGTATTTATGCCGGTTTATAAACGCCGCCGGAAAGTTAATCCGAGCGATAAAGGCATTCGGATTGATTTCGTTGATGAAGTAGGCGATAGCTGGGAAGAATACATCGTTTTCCATCATAAATTCAAAGATTGGATGGAATTGAATGGATATGATATAAACAAAAAATATTCAGACGAAGAGCTTGATAAGATGGTGGAAAAATCACCTTATTACAAAGCCACGTCTAACGATGTGGATTGGGTGGCCAAGGTGAAAATGCAGGGCCAGATCCAAAAATGGGTCGACCATTCCATCTCGGTTACAATTAACCTCCCTTCAGATGTTGATGAGGAACTGGTGGGTGAACTTTATTTCACGGCCTGGGAGAGTGGCTGTAAAGGTGTTACCGTATACCGCGATGGCTCCCGTTCAGGTGTACTGATTTCGGCAAAAGATAAGACCGGGGGAAAAGGTGCTTTCCCGACAAAACGTCCGGAAGCGCTCGAAGCTGATGTGGTTCGTTTCCAGAACAGCAAAGACAAATGGATCGCTTTTATCGGACTTATTGACGAGCGGCCTTACGAAATCTTCACCGGGTTGGCTGATGACGAAGACGGAATTCTGCTTCCCCGTTCGGTTACCCGCGGAAGAATCATTAAGAGCCGTGACGAAAACGGTGTGGCCCGGTATGATTTTCAGTATATTAATAAACGTGGGTATAAAACAACCATTGAAGGACTTTCATACAAATTCAATCCGATATTCTGGAATTATGCTAAGTTGATTTCCAGTGTGTTGCGCCACGGAATGCCCATCCAGAAAGTGGTGGATTTGGTCACCAGCCTTCAGTTCGATATTGATACGATTAATACCTGGAAGAATGGTGTAGCCAGGGCATTGAAAAAATATATCCCCAATGGAACATCTGTTGATGGCGCAACCTGTGCTGGTTGCGGCTCTGAAAATGTAGTCTACCAGGAAGGTTGCCTGATTTGTAAAGATTGTGGCTCTTCGAAATGCGGTTAAACGCAAATGTTCATAAATGTAAAAAGAGGTTCCCTTTCGGAGAACCTCTTTTTTTAAGGTTATTGTAGCCGTATTCTTTCGGCTGGCGCACTTCCTGAATGTTCGAGGAAAACAACTGTAAAAGGAAATGCTGCTTTGTTATCCGTTAGAACGGGCGAAAATTTTAAAACAGGTAAAGCTGATGGGAATGTTATCAGGCTGCAACGTCCGAAAAGGCATCGTCCAGAATATCCGGATAGATGGTTCCAAATTGATCATAACACCAATCTCTTAATTCTTCCAATTCCTTTCCATTGCCATTCGTCCAGCCAATGCATTTCAGCAACTCTTTCTCGAAAAGCTCGTGACTGAAACTTACCTTCGGTAAGATTACTTTTGCGTATTCCATCATAGTCTATCAATTTTAAAAGAACGTGCTCAGAATTTTCATTCTCTTCCTCAATATACCAAATCAGATCCGAAAATCAGGTATGCAATAACAGCTTTTAATTTATTTTAACAATCTCATTTTTCGACTCAAAGCTGTTTTCCCGGGCATCTAATTTTCTTCCGGAAGACGAATAAAATCAACGAACTTTTTCACGTTCTGCGAAATAGGACCTTCGTTCGAAAGTGCCTTGATGAAGGCACTGCCCACAATGGCGCCATTACTATAACGGCACGAATTAACAAAAGTTGTGTTGTCCGAAATACCAAATCCGACCAGGCGGGGATTCTTCAGGTTCATCTCCTTGATCCGTTTAAAGTAGGATTCCTGCTGTTTGGTTACGCTCGACTTTGCACCCGTAGTCGATGATGAGGAAACCATATAGATAAATCCGCTGGAAAGATCATCGATTTTCCGGATACGCGCGTCGCTGGTTCGGGGTGTAATGAGGAAAATGTTCCGAAGGTTATTTTGCTCAAAAAAGTTTCGGTATTCGTTTTCGTACACTTCCAGCGGCAGGTCGGGCAAAATGATACCATCAACTCCAATTTCATTTGCCTTCCGGCAGAAATCTTCTACGCCGTATTGCAGCACATTATTAAAATAGCCCATCAGTACCAGGGGCAGTTTTACCTTCTGGCGAATATCTTTCAGCTGCCCGAAAAGTAATTTCATCGACATGCCATTTTTCAATGCCTTGTCCGAGCTTTTCTGAATAGTTGGTCCGTCGGCTACCGGATCAGAAAATGGAATTCCTATTTCTATCAGATCTGCCCCACTTTTCTCCAGTTCAACAATTATTTCTTCCGTATCCTGAAGATTGGGATAACCGGCCGTGAAATAAACCGATAATATGTTGTTTCGCTTCTCTTTGAAAAGCTGATTGATGCGATTTTCCATCTTGTTAATCTTTCGTTTCGATGTTCATCTAATGCTTTGCGTGAAAATGCTTCAGGTAAGTTTCCATATCCTTGTCGCCACGGCCCGAGATGTTCACAACCACTACTTCGCCGGAAGCAAATTTTAGTTTCTCCAAAGCGGCCAGTGCATGCGCTGATTCCAACGCAGGAATGATCCCTTCTTTCTCCGTTAGGTTGTATGCGGCTTCCAGTGTTTCTTCATCGGTTGCGCTCATAAATTTTGCGCGGCGGGTTTCATACAGGTTGGCGTGCATTGGCCCGATGCCCGGATAATCGAGCCCGGCAGAGATAGAATACGGCTCAGTCACTTGTCCGTCTTCTGTTTGCATCAGTAAACTTTTACTGCCGTGAAGTACACCGGTCTTGCCGAGTGCGGTAGTCGCGGCTGATTCGCCAGTATCAACTCCTTTCCCGGCTGCTTCCACAGCAATCAGTTTCACTTCTCCGTCATTCAGAAAGTGATAGAAAGCACCGGCTGCATTACTTCCTCCGCCCATACATGCGATGACAGCATTGGGCAGTTCATTGCCGGTTTTCTCTTTTAGTTGTTGCCGCATTTCCTGGCTGATGATAGCCTGGAAACGGGCGACCATGTCGGGATAGGGATGTGGGCCGACTACGGAACCGATAATGTAGTGCGTGTCTTCCGGATGATTGATCCAATCGCGGATGGCCTCGTTGGTCGCATCTTTCAATGTTTGGTTGCCGCTGTAAACCGGACGGACTTCTGCGCCAAGCATTTTCATCTTCTCTACGTTGGGTGCTTGCCGCGATACATCGAGGGCCCCCATATAAACAATGCATTGCAACCCTTCGCGGGCGCAGACTGTCGCGGTAGCCACACCGTGCTGACCGGCTCCGGTTTCAGCAATGATGCGATGTTTTCCTAACCGTTTTGCCAGTAAAATTTGACCAACGGTATTATTGATTTTATGCGAACCGGTATGGTTCAAATCTTCCCGTTTGAGATAAATTTGTGTGCCATATTGCTCCGATAACCGGTTCGAATAGTAAAGCGGTGAAGGCCTTCCGACGTAATCGCGGAGCAAGTCGGTATACTCCTTCCGGAATTCTTCACTATCGATAATTTCCAGGTAACGTTTTCGGAGCTCATCTACATTCGGATACATCATTTCCGGGATGAATGCCCCGCCAAACTGTCCGTAATAGCCATTCTGATCGACATGATAATTCATGATATCTGTTTTATTTCCTGTATTCGTTATAGATAATCGGGATAAGATTTATTTGAAGCCGTACTGTTCTCGCGGATGGTGGCGATGAACCGTTTGAGCGCTTCAATGTTTTTTAACGCCGGTTCAGTTTCAAAACCACTGTTCACATCCACCCCGTAAAGTTTTGGGTGCTGAAGATTGCTGATGATTTCGGCATCAGCGGAACTAATACCACCACTCAGGAAAAACGGTGTTTCTCCCTTATATGCATCCAGTAACTGCCAGTTGAATTTCTGACCGGTGCCACCCGGTTTTTCGCCTTTGGTGTCGAGCAGGAAGAAATCGCAGTTTCCGGCATATGGTTCCGTCACCGCAAAATCAAAGTCGTTGCCTATGCTAAAAACTTTAATGACGGGAATCCCCAGTTGTTTCAGCCGGGCGCTATATTCGGGCAGTTCATTGCCGTGGAGTTGGACAAGTTCGAGCTTATTGTTCCGGAACTGTTCGAGCAGTGATTCGAATGGCTCATCCACAAAAACACCCACTTTTTGAATAAAGGCCGGGACTAATTCGACGGCCTCGGGAGCGATCTGTTCGCTTACATACCGTTTTGATTTCGGGTAAAAAATAAAACCAATATAGTCAGGGCCAAGCTCTACCAACTGACGGATATTTTCCGTCTCCCGCATCCCGCATACTTTAATTTTCATCGTTTTAGTTGATTTATGAATTCCCGGCAGGCTTCTGCCGGATGTTCCTGTTTCATGAAATTCTCGCCCATTAAGAAACCGTGAAAACCGCTTTCGCGGAGATAATCTACGGTAGCCGGCCCGCTGATGCCACTTTCGGCAACTTTTACTGCTTCCGCGGGAAGTTTTGCCAACATCCGGATGGAATGTTCCAGGTCGACCGTGAAATCTTTCAGGTTTCGGTTGTTGACGCCAATCAAATCGACGCGCGGATCGACCTTTTGCAGTTCTTCCTCGGCGTGTAACTCAAGTAGCACTTCCAGTCCCAGTTTGTGTGCCAGTGTGGTAAAGCGCTCGATTTCTTCCTTTTGCAATACGGCAGCAATCAGCAGAATGAGGTCGGCTTTTGTGACACATGCCTCGTAAATCTGGTATTCGTCTACCATGAAATCTTTGCGCAGCATCGGTGTGTCCGGATTGGCTTCTCTTGCTTTCGCGAAGTCGTCCAGGCTTCCGCCGAAATAGGTTTTGTCTGTTAGCACCGAAATACCACTGGCTCCGGCTGTAGTGTAGCCTTTAGTGACAAACTCGGGGGAAACTTTATTATTGATGGTGCCTTTGGAGGGTGACTTACGCTTAAATTCCGCAATTATTCCTGAAGATTCCGGATTCAGTAGCCGTTCCTTTAGTGAGTTTGCTTTTCGGTTGGAAGGGATCTGTTTTTTCAGGTCTTCCAGGGAAACGTGTTTTTTCACCTCGGCAACTTCCTTTTTCCGGTTGGCTACTATTTCGTCAAGGACTGTCATTTCTGGATCTCCATCAATTGGGTAAATACTTTCAACGCCTTTTTCCCGGCAAGGGACGAACGGGCTTCCTCAATGCATTGCTCAATGCTTTTCTTTGGTTCAACACAATGCAGTGCCATCGCTGAGTTGGCGATGACAGCCGAATTTTGTGCTTCAGTGCCATTGCCGTTCAACACACTGGTGAAAATTTTTGCCGTGCCCGGAATATCACCGCTGCTGGCCAGTTCTTCAGGTTTTACTTTCGGTAAACCGATGTCTGAAGGACTCAATAGTCGGTCGACGTAATTGGTTTGCATCTTGAATTCGCCCGTAAGGGAAATTTCGTCGTAACCGTCGAGGCTGTGCAGTATACAAAAGTTCTTGTCTGATTTTTGGTATAAATAACTGTACATGCGGCCTATCTCCAGACTGAAAACGCCGACCATTTGGTTCTTCGGTTGACTGGGGTTCACCATCGGGCCCAGCATGTTGAAAAAGGTTTTGAGCCGGAGCGCGCGACGTACCGGCGCCACGTTTTTCATTGCCGGGTTAAACAGCGGAGCATGCAGAAAAGTGATTCCACAGCCGTCGAGTTCATTTCGCAGCCGGTCGGCATCGTTGCTAAAGCGGTAGCCCAGGTGTTCCATTACATTGGAAGAGCCACAGCTTGATGACGCACCATAGTTACCGTGTTTGGCTACTTTGGCCCCGGCTCCTGCGACCACAAAGGCCGATAAGGTGGAAATGTTGAACGTGTCTTTTCCATCTCCACCGGTCCCGCACAAATCGATGGTTTCAAAATCGGAGAAGTCAACCGGTATGCGTGTTACCAACAGTGCATTGCGAAAACCGTCCAGCTCTTCGATGCTGATGGTCCGCATGTTGAAGACGGTGATGAAAGCCGCAATTTCAGCATCGGTATATTTCCCTTCCGTGATTTCCAGAAGAATGGCTTCGGCCTGTTCACTGGTGAGTTTTTTATATTCGAACAGGTAATTGAGTATCTCTTTCATGCTTGTGTTTTTTGTCAGTGAGTTAATGGTTAATCCAGTTTTCCAGAATTTTCATTCCCATAGGTGTTAAGACCGATTCGGGGTGAAACTGCACGCCAACCATATCGTAAGTCTTATGCTGAAAGGCCATGATGCGGCCTTGCTCATCCTCGCACGTAATTTCCAATTCTTCAGGAAGATTTTCTCTTTCCACTATCCATGAGTGGTATCTTCCGGCATTGAAGTTCTCCGGGACACCGTTGAAAAGATACGATTGATTAATCTGGATAATTGGGGTTGACACACCGTGTAACACTTTGTCCATGTTTTTCATCCCGGCGCCAAAGCCTTCGGCAATAGCCTGATGTCCAAGACATACCCCGAGAAACGGTTTCTTTCCGGTATAGGTTTTAATGATTTCCGGCATCTGTCCAGCTTCTTCCGGAATTCCCGGGCCGGGAGAGAGGACGATTTTATCGTATTCATTCAACTCCGGCAGGTCAATTTCATCATTCCGCTTCACAATAACCGTTACTCCCTCAAATTTTCGGAGTGCGTGCACCAGGTTGTAGGTGAATGAATCGTAATTATCGATAACTAATATCTTCATCTTCTGACTTTTTCGGGATTATTGGATTTTATGGGCCTGCTGGATGGCTTTCTTCAAGGCAGCCAGTTTGTTACCCACTTCCTGCAACTCATTTTCTTCGTTCGATTCGGAGACAATGCCTGCACCAGCCTGGTAAAATAGGGTAGTATTTTTACTCAAAAACGAGCGAATCATGATGGCGTGGTTAAAATGGTTGTCGAAACCGATGTAACCTATGCATCCGCCGTAATAACCACGGTTTTGGTTTTCGTACTGGTCAATCAGTTCCATGGCACGGTATTTTGGTGCGCCGGATAAGGTTCCGGCCGGAAAGGAGTCGCCGTTGACCCGGAACGCATTGCTGTTTTCGGGAAGATAGCCTGACACCTTTGAGACGAGATGAATGACATGCGAGTAGTATTGAACTTCACGGAATTGTTCCACTTCCACATTTTCCGCATTACGACTTAAATCGTTACGGGCGAGGTCGACCAACATCACGTGTTCGGCATTCTCTTTCGGGTCGGCTGCCAGTTTTTTGGCCAGTTTCCGATCCTGCTCATCATCGCCTGTGCGCCGGAATGTGCCGGCAATGGGATTAATGGAAACTTTCCGCTCCTTGATTTGCAACTGCGCTTCAGGCGAGGAGCCGAAGATTTTGTAATCGCCGTAATCGAAATAGAACAGGTAGGGTGACGGATTGATGTTCCGCAAGGCACGGTACACGTTGAATTCGTCACCGTGGAAAGGTTGGTTATATTGCCGTGAAAGAACAATCTGGAAAACGTCGCCGCGGTGGCAATGTTCTTTACCGCGAGTGACCATTTCCTTGTATTCTTCGTCGGTGATATTGGATGTTTCGTCACCGTGTGTCCCGAAAGTAAAGGTGGCATAATTCCGGTTTGCCAGCAATCCTTCCAGTTCATCCAGCGATCCTTTTTCACCTTCCGGAAGATTTTCAATCAGTTGGACGCGATTCATGTGATGATTGATGGCGATGATGTACCGGTAAAATGAATAACGAATTTCCGGGATAGCGTATTCCGGTTTAACCGGATTCTTGAATTTGATGGTTTCGAAATACTGAACGCCATCGTAGCTGACATACCCAAACAATCCGTTGGCCGGAATATTGGGAAGGCCGTTGGTAGGACGGCACGATTGGAAGAAAGCATCCAGCTCGTCGGCTACCTGACCATGTTTTTCCACTGGCCGGATTTCATCCTGGCAGCCGGGATATGTTACCCGGATAGTATTTTGCTCGACCATGAATGTTGCCTCCGGCTTGATACAGATAAATGAATAGCTGTTCTCATTGCCATGGTAATCGGAACTTTCGAGCAGTAGTGTGTTGGGGTAAATGTCCCGTAATTTCAGGTAAATACTGACCGGTGTTACCGTGTCGGCAAGAATTTCTTTTACGTGTGGACTGAATTGGATGGTCTTCATGATATCTTATGATTATGTTTTAATTTCTCGTATAAAAAGAAAACGGCTTACCGTGATTCGATAAGCCGCTTTCTTCTGCATTACTACATACCAAGCTCACTCTCTTCACGGTTGTAAAAAGTTGCGGTGCCACCACCAACGCCAGGTATTATTGTTTGTATGCAGATTCATCGTTTTGTTTTTTTGGTAATAAAAAGGCTCACCTGTTGAGAAGGTAAGCCGTCATATTTTTAAATTCAATATAGCTTAGCCTTTTAAAAGAGGAAAGTGCCCCACCAAAGCCATATCGTTTGATTCAAATTCATTTTCTTCACGTTTACGTCGTAAAGGAAAAATAAAAATTCCAGATTGGCAATATTTTTTGGTTAAAATAAATACAAAATTTTTGTTAAGACGATCTATATCGTTATTTAAGCTGATTTTAGCAGCCGGGACAGAAAGCGTTCCACCATAGGAACGGTGGTCAGTGTTGGAATCTTTTCGTCTTCTACCGTTACTCCAAACTCCTTCTCAAAATAGTACGTCAATAAACGGTTATCCAATTCGTCGAGGAATAATTCTTCCTTGTTGTTGGCTACCATAATCCGTTTTTTTTGCAGTCCTACCCGACGTAAAATCTTATACAGTTTTATTTTTGTTGTCATGTCTCTCTTCTTAATTCATCATTGGTGCTTGTTACATCAAGATTCGAGCCAAAATTATATTGAATTTCTAAAAAATAGAAATTATCGTTTAAAAAGTCCATGATGGGAGTGTTTTATTCGCTTTAAGGAATCTTTTGACAATCTGGCAGTCAGGTTATTTTTTCACTGCTGGCACCAAAAGTACTCCCAGAAATCCATATAGTCCGGTCAGGAGAATAATTACCAACTCGGCGATAACCAACCTCTTTCTTCTAATAGCGAAGAAGATTACCAGATAAAGCAATAGAAAGAACAGATTACCGATGATAAAGAGTATGTTTTCAGGAAATTGTATCATAATTCGATGAAAATCGGAAGATACCGGTCCGGACTCAATTCTGAATGGAAACAGGATGTGGTTGACAATTTGTGCCCCACGGGGAAAATTGGGCGCTAGTTTTTCGTGAAATTCATTTTGAAGCACGTATTGACGGTTGCTCGCGTACGCGTAGACATCGTTGGGTTTACCGATAATGGCCAGGCGGGAATCGAGGTTACCTCTCAGGCTCAGTTTATCGGTTCTGGCATTGTAGTGTTTTACCGGCCAGTTTACCAGCTTGTAGGTGTCGGTTTGCAGAACAAAAACACGGTTATCGCTGGTAATGATGTAGCCATAAAACTCCCGGTTTCTAAAATCGGTACAATCAATGTAGAGGATGTGAACGTTTTTCGGCAACGGAATCTCCAGACAGTACGGCAATCCTTTTCCCATTTTTAAATGAAAGAGATGTTCCTTTTTGTCGACAATGAAATAACCCTGATCGTACTTTTTCCGAATGTTCGGAATGCCAGCGATCATCCTTGCCGGGAAAGTCATTCCCTTTTCCTTTAAAACTTTTGTGAATAGCTCACTCTTCCCGGGTTTAACGCCATTGGAAGCCGGATCGATAAATTCGATTCCTTTGTTGGTTATCCGGAAATAGTCGTCGGGTTTTTCGAGTGCGACACGGCCCGATTCTGACTCAAACAGCAGGTACAAGCCAGCTTGCGGAGCATCGATATCGGAGGGAGTTATCCGTGAGAAGAAATTGGCATTATTGATTTCGAATACGTCAACCGGTTTCCCGAAAAGGGAATCGGGCATCAGGCCGTCGGCCATCAACTGGCGAAAATGAAACAATGGCAGTTGCTGTTCGTACTGGCTCCGGTTAAAGGACTTTCCCCCCGAATCGTAGTAAAGCGTTTTTCCGTCTTCGGCTTTGCGTATCACAAATTGATGTGAGAAAGAACTGTACATGACGAACGGAACAGGGACATGTCGTTCAAAAGTTGTCAGAAAGAAATCTGGCAGAAAAGTGGACAATGTAAAGATTACCAGGAGGATGAGTATGTAGCGACTTACCTTAATCATTGATTAATCCCTTTCCTGAAGCGGTATGCGGTGTATAAATGGGTGAAAAAAGTCAATATCGTCATAACGGTAAGTAGTGGTAGCGCCGGACGATAGGCGCCGGTTGTGGCCGTTTGATAGAACAATGCGATGAAAGCGGAAGCGATGAGGATGAGGAAAAGCTTGCGGAGCACTGTCGATTCGAATATGACCATGACCGTTAAATGATAGGCAGTTATGCCACCAAGAAACCAGGGTGCAAGAGTGAAAAGGGCATCTGTTACCAGTTTCTTAGGCAGCACAAGTGTAATCCCTGTGAGTGCGATTAATAATTCCGATAGGAAAATAATCAGCAAGAACAGGCTGCCTGTTAGGGTGATTTGTAGTAATACCCGGTTTTCGTTAACCGGAAGATGGAACGTTAGCTTGATGCGTTTTTGCTGAATTTCGGGAATGAACTGTGCTAAAGCGATGGCTATCCCCGTAACGAGCGGTAGATATTTCATCCAGCGGTAAGGATTAAAGTTATTGAAAAGCAAGATGTCCCATAAGTTCGCGGCTCCCATCAGCTCAACCTGGTGGTGGATATCCAGTATCAATTTGGCAGCTGAAAAAAGGGAACCCACAAAGAATCCAATCAGAATCCAGCGTATTTTTATCCATTCCTTTATAAACAATGCTTTAAGCATCCTGAAGTTTTATCAATTAATATTTTCCGGTTAGGCCAATGAAAGCATCCTCCAGATTCATGTTTCCCCGTGAAAAATTTTCCGTTAAAATTCCATTTTTGTCCAAAAAGGCTTTCACTTCAATTTCCTCAGACCAGGTATAAAGCTCTACATAATACTGGTTCAGTTGTTCCACATTCACTGCCGGGGCATTACTCCAGTCCTCCACTTTTGTATTTGTTGTAAACGTAAACTTGCGAAAACACTGCATAAAATCGTTGAGTGGTTGTTGTGCCACTACCTGTTTGGCATCCAGAATCAATACATCGTCGATCAATTGCTCCATATCCTGAATAATATGCGAAGTGGTGAAAACGGTTTTATTTCCGGTCCGGGCATATTCAAGCAGATAATCAATAAATAGTCTGCGATAGCCGGGATCGAGGCCCATGCTGAAATCGTCCAAAATCAATAATTCCGGATCTTGTGCCAGAATGAGCCCTAGTGCCACCTGCGAACGCTGTCCGGTTGACATGGCCGAAATCTTTTGATTGGGAGCCACATCCAATTTCGCCATAAGCTCGTAGTAAGGCTCTTTTTTCCATCCGGGATAATAAGCAGAATAGTATCGCTCGATTTCGGCGATGGTCATGAAGCCATATTGAATGTGCCCTTCCACCAGATAACCGATTCGAGCCTTTGTACCAGGAGAAAGATGTTGCGAATCTTCGCCAAAAATGTAACACTGGCCTCCGGTCGGTTGAAGAAAACCATTCAAAATATTGATGGTCGTGGTTTTGCCGGTTCCGTTCTTCCCCAACAAACCCAAAATACTTCCGGCAGGCACGTTGAAATTCAGGTTTTCGAAAACCGGTTTCGCTCCGTAATGATGCGTCAGGTTTTTACACACAATGATATTCTCCATGCCGGTTGTATTAAAAATAGCTGCCCAAACCTATCTCTGCAAAACTGTTAGTTTCCTCCATTGCTGTGAATCTGTTTGCTCCGCCTGCTAAGCGAATATAAGCATTTGGCGCGGGTTTCCATCCAGGATACCAGGTGATTTGAGAGAAAAGGTTCACATTCCCGGCGGAAAGATAGCGGAAATTATGCTGAACAACCGGGACTGTTATTTCAGATGATTCCGGAATAAATACTGACGCCGGAGCAATATTTTGTGTGCTTCCCAAATCGGCTTCCCATGAAACGGTCAACTCGGTTTCAATTCTTCCTTTTTGTCCTGTAAAGAAGGAATGGCTTACCGAACCGTGTGCTGTCAGTTTTTCAAGATTTTGGTATCCGTACAAAATATTATTGGTTTTCCCGGACAGGAGATTGACATTGGCGTTGAAAATCCACCGCACCTGCATTTCCTTTTTCAACAATGCTTTCCAGTCGATTTGAGCATTCAGGAATTGTGTCGTTAAATCTGTTTGCGCGGTTTGGGCCATGAAATTTCTCCCATCGTCGTACTCCGCGGCGACACTGAAATACTGATTCCATTTTTCTCCCGGAAGGGTAAGCGATACCCAACCGTCAAACCGTTCCAGGGAATATTGCGCATCGGTTGCCGGATTGGATTCAACTCTTCCGGTTTCCGGATTCAGGCTATTGGCATACGGTGTCTCAATGGCTGATTCTTCCCATAATTTGTAGTCCAGCTTCCCATTCCATTGCGCTCCGGACGAAGTTTTATTCTGAAAGAAAATGGCCACGCCTTTCCCATTTGCATTATACCGGTAACTGTAACTGATATGGTTCAGCGGATGTCCGTACAGACTCAAACCATTGATGAAAAAGTAGTCGTAGCCAACGTTATTCTGGTAGGTCAGAAAATCGATATCCTCACGAGACCTTTGATACCATCCTTCGATCCCTAAATGCCAGTTGGCTGTCCGGTAAATTATTGATGGTGTGACTGTTATTTCAAAGGCATTATTCCCTGCTCGTGGATTTTGATCCTTCCCGCCGCTCTCTACCTGGAAAGCAGCCCCCAGTCCGGCCATCAAATGATTGCTGATCGGAGTCAGTCCATTAACCTCTAAGTGGTATTTGTCTTTCTTCCAGTTTCCGCCAATGGAATCAACCAATTGAAATGGATTTAGCGGATGCCGGGACAAACGATCATGCCACTGGATATTTTCCTCACGGCTGCGTTGGTAGTCGACTTTGCCGAAGAATCGGAACTGCTTGACCTGTTTGTAGCCGTAAGTTGAAAAGTTGAGGCCTTTATACTTGTCCGGTGTTCCGGTTTCCCGGAAGGGTTGACTGCGCATAGTTCCGGATAATTCAAGTCGGTTAAAGTCCGGGAGGGAGTCATTCAACAGTAGTGCGAAGGGCAAGTCTGTTCCCGGTTTCCCGGAAAAGAAAAGTGCCTGCTCCTCCATTTCTGTTTGAACCGGATTTTGTGCCACCCCGGTTAAGGAGAGGAGCATGAAACTCAACATGCAGAGGATAATATTTATGTTCAGGAGTTTTTTCATGCTAATTAAACGTGCCGGGTGTTGGAAATAGAATCACATCAAAATCTTCACTGGAATTATTCGTATCCGTCAGAATGATGCGTCCGTCCTGCTCCTGTTCAATCTTCCGCCGGCAACTTTGCAGGTTGAAATTTCCGTTGCAGTAAGTAAATCCGGCATCGATGGAATAAGGTATGCGGTGGTACGCGCCGGCATCAGCCGAAGCTAATGCTTCCACTCCGTCCAAGACCCATTCGGATGGAATGGACATCAAGGTCCTGCCTTTGGTGTCATTGGGACGGGGAACGAAATGTACTTCATCCTGATGATAATTGCGGTAAATAACGATGCCGGCTCCGTAACTATTGAAAATCCAATCAAAGGTCGATTGCATGCTGGCGAAGATTTCAGTCAGGTTTGGAACTTCGGCGAAATCAATGTCTTTTTGATTTTCCGGACGATATAGGAACGTTTCCCAATCGGCATGCGACAGGTCGATGCTGGTTGGATTTCCGTTCGGGTCATCGCGGTGATTCATTCCATCCTGGGCAATTACAATGCTTTTGCCTGGCTTCAATGGATGATCTTTTCCGGTTCCGGGAATCATCCTGACAAAGTCGAGGAAAACACTGTCCTGCACGCCGGCATATGGTGAGGGGGCAGCGGCTGTCGAATTGCCGCTGGCGCCGTAAACACTGGCAATGTAAAGGCTGTCGAGGTAGATGGTTTCATCGCTGTTGTTAAAGATTTCGACAAACTGATCGGACCAGTATGCTTTTCCATTGGGGGTCCGGGAACCGGTGTAATACAATTCTTTGATCACCAGTAGGCCGGCCAGATTTTCTTTCAGCGTTTTACTACCTAAATCTGTATTCCCGGTTACGGTAATATCGGCCTGATTGTAATTGAGTGAAACATAGCGGTTTTGCAAAATATCCCGGTCGGTGACTAATGAAGAACCCAACGAGCGTGCTTCGGCAGCGGGGTACTTCTTCCCTGCCCACAAGCGGTATTTTCCGGCGGTGACTCTGTGAAACGTACATTGGCCGTTGGCACCGGTCACACCTTCGCTTTCCAGTTGGTTGTCGATGTTGATCAACCGTACGGTTGTGTTTTCGGGTGAAGCACCGGAGTAGCTATCGGGCAATGACAACTGAACAGAAACGTCGTACAACTGTGGCTCAACGTTGAACTTGTCGTCGCGGCATCCGGTCAGTAAAGTCACTGTCCAAATCAAGAGGAGCCCTATGGTCTTCAGTCTTCTCATCTAAAAATGAAATGCCAGCTCTCCTCCAAAATAGAGTGCGGGATTTCGTTTTTCAATTTGTCCGGTGCGATGGTTCGCGTAGGCCGGATTGTGCATAAACATATTGTTGGCGAAGAAGGAGAAACGATAATTCTTCCCGATTTCTTTTGCCAGTTTCAGGTTGAGGTTCCACAAGGCGGGCCGGCTAACTTTTTCATTCGTCACCGGGTCAACACTCCGGATGAGAAACGGAAAACCGGTTGTTGCCCGTGCAGAAGTTAAGGGAATTGTATTGCCGTTTTCATCAATATAACCTACCGGGACAGAACCACGGAAAATTGATCCATATTTGTCAATCCAGGTGTTTTGCAGTGCAGCCGTTGCCACAAACCGAAGTACCGGAATGTGCTGGACAATGCGAAAAGTCGTCAGAAACAGCTCACGATTGGTCTTGTTCGACTCATACATGCCCATGTATCCGTTGGGATTGTTTGGAAAATTCCGGCTAATTTCGAGTATGTCCGGGGCATCACTCCAGGAAGTGTTGGCCGACCAGGCACCGCTCAGATTAAAGGAGGTACCCGTTTGAGTAATTTCGGGTGATTGAATCGCGAATTCTATTCCTTTCCGGTCGATGTTCAGCGAATTATTCGGTTTTAGATAAGCGCTCCGATAGGTTAATGTATCGACATTCACCTCATCGAGTTGAGGCTTCTCCCCGTTTCCCGGAAGGTAAAAGGAGGTATCGTAAACCGGGTAGGGAAATGCAGCCGGCACATCGGTAAATGAATAGGCATTCCTCGTTTTCTCATTGTAAAAGGTGACGTGGGCGCTCCATTTCCCTGCATTTAAGTCAACTCCAATTTCCGCTTTCCGGTTGGTCATGAACTTCAGTTGATTATTCGTTGCATCGAAAATGTGGGTGGTCATCAATGCGAGGCGTTCATCCGGATAAGTGGCCGAATAAAACATGTAACTGACAGCATCAAAATAGGCCGCTTCGGGATAGAGATAAACCAGGGAAGGAGCTTTGGCCGTAATTCCGTAACCTCCGCGAAGGCGTAAATATGGAAATAGTTGGTACGTCAGATTCGTTCTGGGCTGCCATTTTGTATCGAAACTGCTTTTAAACAATCCATTGGGCAGCACATTGTCGTACCTGATGCCGGCCTGCCACTGCACTGTTTTTCCGGCTAACGGAAAAGTGAAAGAATTTTCGGCAAAAAGCGAAAACTGATTCAATGCCGGAACATCGTTATAGGCTCTTGGTCGGTACGATGATGGTGGCGGATAACCTGCGTCGAATGTTTTTCCATTTCCGTGATTAACATCAGTTCGCCATTCGGTTCCGACAAAAAAGCGGTCGTGCACTTTTTCTCCGCTTACCGCGAAACGTTGAATGAGCGAAGCATAGAAATTTACCGGTTTGCCTTCGATGCGCGTGGCCGTGTAGTATTCAGCGGGAGCAAAGGGAACTTCAAATGTCCCTCCAACGAGGTTGGTTGGCAACGGTTGAGCTTCTCCTGAACGGAGTTGTTTATTGTAAGCATCCTGATTTCGCATGGCCA
Source organism: Prolixibacter sp. SD074 (assembly GCF_009617895.1). Lineage (NCBI taxonomy): Bacteria > Pseudomonadati > Bacteroidota > Bacteroidia > Marinilabiliales > Prolixibacteraceae > Prolixibacter > Prolixibacter sp. SD074. The sequence continues at coordinate 2,916,410 of NZ_BLAW01000001.1, read as the reverse complement.
GTGATACCTGGTAAGCCAGCCTCTTCAGTATTTTTTCTCCGGATTTAATCTCACCTTTTGTACTTACACGGAATCCTTTGTCGCTGGCATATCGATTTTCCTCCAACGCGGCATCTTTGTCGCCCTTATCCCGATCTTTCGCGTAAAGCAAGGAAAGATTTACCTGGTTCCGCCAGTTATGATTGTTGCTGTGTATGTTCCAGTTGGCACTGGCCGTAGCCCGGTTGTAGGCCGGAACCGGAATGTGCAAATCCTGCTGTGAATGTGTGAGATCGAATCCGATATTAAGTGTTTGGTTGCTTTTACCCAATGCCAACCCTTTTCCCAGACTTGCTTCCTGTGTGGTCGGATCGAGGCGAACTTTTGCGCGAAACGGTGCTTTTCCCTGCATGGTTTCCACCCGAATAACACCTGAAGTTAGATTCCCGTATCGCACTGAAGGTATTCCGCGAATGACTTCGATCCGGCTGATTTGGTCAGCGGGAATGTCGCGTAAATCAATTCCACCACCACTTACGGTTGAAAAAAGTCCGTTTGCTCCGATTGTGGATGTGTTGCTTACCTGCATATTCGCATCGTTGGAGAGTGGTATTCCATTAACGATAATGGCTGTTCCAAACGCGTCAATTTTATTATCGGTAGATGAACCGGTTCCTCGTAATTGTGCTTGCCCGGCCGAATTGAGGTCGGGATTTTGTACCGGTCTCCCGGGAAGTAATTGCATGATATCGCCCAGGTTAGTAGCCTGGACCAGCTCGATGGCTTGCTGCCCTATCGTGGTGGCTGAAGTCAGGCTTTGTTCGTTTTCACTGGCTAAAACCTTTATTTCCCTGAGGCCAAGAGATTGGACATGTAAGTTGATATCCCGTTGAATGGGCTGACCGGGAGAAATATCTATTGCGAATGATTCCGGATGGTATCCGAGGTGGCGGATGTTGATTTCTGATTTCCCGGTAGGAACTTTTAGATGATAATTCCCCAGACTGTCTGTTAAACTCCAGTTCTGTGTTTCACTGCTGATTATGGATACATCTGATATCCCTTTTCCATCGGGCCCAATAATTTCGCCATACAATTCGCCTTCGTTTGTCTGCGCAAAAAGTATAGGAACACTGAGTATCCAGAAATAGATAAGTAAGAAGTATTTTTTGAAGTGAACTGTCATTTATGGTTAAAAACAAGGATGGTAGCAAATAAAATAATATTTATCGAAACATCGTGTTTTTAACAGCATGAAACCTGAAATCCGATGGAAAATCAGCGTTTATGGGAATCTTTATTTCTCAGTTAGGAAACTGAATGTCCTTAGTTAATAATCATAAAATTACTTCGCCTATCTCCGGATCAGCTTAAATGTTTTCGGATGACCGGAATTATCGCTTACCCGCCACAGGTATATTCCTGCCGGCTTATTGCCCGGCGAAACAGCCAGGTTATTTTACCGGAATGTACTTCTCTTTTCAGGATAGTGGCGCCGGTCCGGAAAAATTTGCGTCACGGATGGAGCGATTTGATCCTCTTGAACATCAGGTTAATTGTTCGTTCGTCATACCATGATGCAGGGTTATTCCCCCAGCCATCCATGTTTTGCCAGATATTGGCGGGCTTCATCACGTGTTTGCCAGAAATCCCCCCGCTTTTCCCAGTAGGTTTGTCCGCTTTTAACTTCTGCCGGGCAGTTTTTAGCCGGCGCCACCATGACCGATTCCAGAAAACGGAGTTTCAGTTCCCGGTCTGTTTTGCTAATAACACGCGCTTTGATTGGCCGGCCATAATAATGACCGTTAATCGGAGCGGTTACGACAGCGTACCCTTCCGTTCCTTCCTTTACCCAGCCTAATTTTCGCTGAAAGTCTCCCGCTGAAATTACGGTCGTATCGGGTGGGCCCGCCTTTGCTTTTTCCAGTGCCATTAGGTACTCACCTTCTGTTTGTGCTGCGTTTTTGTCAACCCGGTGGCAGGCGGGAAAAATTCCTAAGCCTGATAGTAATATGATTAAAATTGAAACTCTCATATTGATACCTGAACATATTTCAAAGGAAATAAAAATTGGTGAATTAACATTATGTATCTGTTTTTAGAAAAAATAACATTTAGATGCAGATTTGGAGTACGAAAAGACAACTTAATTCGTTTATACGGAGAAGATTTTGATTTATTTCGGGCATGGATGCAATATTAACACAACAACTTCACATCTGGACGCCATTAATTTATGTGATCCTCTTTGTAGGATTACTGATTGAAGGGGAAAGTATTCTGTTTGCAGCATTCTTTTTGGTGAATCAACAGGAGTTGCAACTGTTTTATACTATCGTGGTGGCTATTGCCGGTGTCCTGACGGGTGACTTACTCTGGTATTACGGAGGAAAGTTGCTGATGCGCGTACCATTCGTACAACGTCTGTCGGAGCGTATGCCCAAAACCATTGATCACTTTATCCGGCGAAAGCCGATACTAAGTATTGTAGGTTCTAAATTTTTATACGGAATGCACCGGCCCACTTTGTTGCGTCTGCATGCGGCCCGCATTAATGTGAAAACCTTTTTGCGTGCGGACATTCCGGGAACCATTATCTGGATTGCTGTTATCGGGATTGCTGGTTACCTGTTTTCGCAATCGGCTGATTTGCTCGATGACAAAATGAAATACTGGCAATTAGGAATGGTAGGCGGTTTGGTCATATTTACGGTATTAACTCATTTCGTTTCCAAGCTGGTTGTTAAATACATCACCGTGAGAAAAAAATGATCAATCGGTTTGGAAATTTAAGACATACAGAAAAGGCTGTCCATAACGGGCAGCCTTTCGTGTTTATATGGAATGGTGTTTTATTTCAACACGTTCAGCTCTTTTCCAATTTTGGTAAAAGCAGTAATGGCTTTGTCGAGATGCGCCCGATCGTGAGCTGCTGACAACTGAACGCGAATACGCGCTTCGCCTTTCGGGACAACCGGATAATAGAACCCGATGACATAAATGCCTTCGTCCAGTAATTTGGCAGCAAACTCCTGCGACAATTTGGCATCGTACAGCATTACAGCACAGATGGCTGATTTGCTGGGCTTGATATCAAAACCTGCTGCCTGCATTTTACCCATGAAGTATTCGGTATTTTCATGCAGTTTATCCTGTAGTTCGGTGGTTTCAGCCATCATATCGAACATCCGGATTCCCGCATTAACAACTACCGGCGGCAGCGAATTGGAGAACAGATACGGACGCGAACGTTGGCGCAGCAGCTCAATGATTTCTTTTTTCCCGGTAGTAAAACCACCAATGGCTCCGCCAAAGGCTTTACCCAATGTCCCGGTAATGATATCCACTTTCCCGCGAAGGTTGAACAACTCGGTAACGCCGCGACCGGTTTTGCCCACTACACCGGCCGAGTGGCATTCGTCGACCATCACCATGGCATCATATTTTTCGGCCAGTTTGTTGATTTTATCCATTGGAGCTACGTTGCCATCCATCGAAAATACACCGTCAGTAACGATGACACGGAAACGGGCCTTCTGAGCTGCTTTTAGCTGCTCTTCCAGATCCGCCATGTCGGCATTTTGGTAACGGAAGCGCTGTGCCTTACATAAACGCACGCCGTCGATGATGGAGGCATGGTTCAACGAATCAGAGATAATGGCATCCTCATCAGTGAGAAGCGGCTCAAATACTCCACCGTTGGCATCGAATGCAGCGGCGTAGAGGATGGTGTCCCCGGTACCGAAAAATTCGGCAATCTTCCGCTCCAGCACTTTGTGCAAATCGGTGGTGCCGCAGATAAACCGAACGGATGACATCCCAAAACCGTGACTGTCGAGCGCCTCTTTGGCCGCTTCGATCAACTGTGGGTGGTTTGACAGGCCGAGGTAATTGTTGGCACAAAAGTTCAGAACTTCTTTGCCATCTTCAAGGTGGATAACCGCACTCTGTGGTGAAACAATAATGCGCTCGCTTTTGTACAAGCCTGCTTCCCGGATGTTATCCAGTTCCTGTTGCAAGTGATCTTTTATTTTGCCGTACATAATATTATTGTATAAAATGTTTGTCGAGATGTTTAGGGGGATTATACTCCCTGTTTTGCCGGCCTTTGTGGTCAGTTTCAAGTTAAATACAAAAATAACGGAATATTTATGGTTTGAGGGATGATATTTGACAGGGAAGCAGGAATCGTTCCGGACTTCTTTGGGAAGGCTAAAGTTTACGATTCACTTTTTTTAACAAAAAATTGAAGCTCGCAGGCCAACTTTTAGTGTTCTGTTCCGTAAGGATAAGTTGGAAACTCAACAAAGATAGATTTATGGACAGACGTAAAGCTTTACAACAACTGGTAACTGGCAGCGCCACACTTTTTATGGTACCCACTGCCCTGGCAGCGTGCGGAAACAGCCAAAAGAAAAATACGGATACTTCAACCCTGACTGTGAACCTGAACGATGCAGCCAATGCACCGCTTAAGCAACAGGGCGGATTTGTGGTAACCGACAATACCATTATTATCAATACCGCTGCTGACGATATTATCGCTTTGTCGAGCATTTGCACCCATAAGGGTTGCACGGTGGGGTACGATAAAGCCAATAAAGACATTTTGTGTCCGTGTCACCACTCGGAGTTTGCTTCCGACGGAAGCGTACTTCAGGGACCGGCTACCAAACCACTTCCGAAATACAAAGTGACCCGCAATGGCGACACGCTGACCATCGATCGTTCATAAATTGCATCATATCCATTTTTTCTCTTTTTTTGTGCCCGGAATGCCGTAGCCTGTATTTTATTGTACCATATTTTTAAGAAGGTTTTAATTTTTCGTCTTGGTCATTTTCAGCATATTGCTACTGTATTTAATAAGTCTAAATAATGATTCATGGAAAGACGTAAAGCCCTTCAGCAAATGTTTTTAGCAACCGGAACGCTGATGGTCGTTCCTGCCGCATTGGCATCATGTTCCAAATCTTCCAGTGCAGGGGCTCCGTTAACAGGGGACCTCGTTATTGATTTGACCAATTCAAAGTACAGTCAGCTTACGCAGGGCGGCGGCTCGGTGATTGTTGGTAGCACCATTGTGGTGAACACGGGAAGCGACAAATTCATTGCGCTTTCGGCTATTTGTACTCATGCCGGTTGTCTGGTGGAGTATCAATCTTCGCAGAAAGATTTCTATTGCCCATGCCACGGTTCGGTATTCTCTGCCTCGGGAAGTGTAATGCGTGGGCCTGCTGGCAGTCCGCTCGCTTCTTACACGACTACTTATGATGCAACCGCCAAAACCGTTACGGTAAAAGGTGCCTGAAAAAAATTGTATAGTCCTCTCTTTCCCGTTTTTCCATTTGTTGGGGGAGCGGTTTTTTTTGCCTTATAATTTCCTGCCGGGAAGAGCAGGTATCGATTTTATATCATAGTTCCACCTGTGTTATCCCGCCTGAGACAATAAATTTCATGGCTTCGGCCGGATTGATGTCAATGGGATGAACGCTGGAGGTGGGAACCATGTATAACTCGCCTGAGAAGTTGTAAGAGTGGGGAAAATAGATGGCCACGAGTTCATGCCGGCCAATCTGTTCGAGTGTTTCCTGGGTGATGAAGCCCATTTTCCACAGTTCGTTCTCGCGGTTGATAAGCACCATGGCCGGTTTGTTGAATTTTTTTTCCTTTCCCACAAAGGCTGAAAAGAGATCGCGCAGCGACGAATAGATGACCCGAACCAGTGGCGCCCGGTCGAGCAGCTTGTCGATAAAACGGGCTAACGGCCGGGCGATGATGGTTTTTCCAAACGTTCCCAGGAGGGTGATAAACGCAAATATGATTAGGATACCTAATCCCGGCAGGTGTATTCCGAACCAGTTAATGAGGCTGGCACGTAGTATTCCGTCGATGAAATTGAATACGATGAAGATGACATAGATGGTGATGGCTAACGGCGCTATCAATAGCAGCCCTTGCAGGAACCAGGTTGTAATGCGTTTCATATGTTTCTTTTTTATAGTTTATTCGAATCAGGTGTTTTGATAGTTGTTTTAAACGATTCCAGTACCCGGATTTGCTCGGTTACGATTGCCCGGGTGATTCGCGGTAGCCAAACCGGAGTGTGTCCCCGCGGATGATGACCGGCAAACTGTCCGGTGAATTGCAACAGTACCTGCAGGTCGTGCCAGGCGCCCAACTTCTCGTCGAGCAACTCAAGCTTTTTTGTGGTTTCTTCCTCCCAAACGGGAGAATTATCGGCCAGTAACCGGTTGAGGTATATCAGCTTCTTAAGTTGTTTGCGCTGCCAATGCAAATTTTCGGTTATTTCGTTTTCGAGGTGAGCAGCTTTCGTCTTTTCCATCAGTTGTTGCATTTGCTGCAAAATGATTTCCCGTTGCTCTTCGGGAGGTATTTCATTTTGGTGTTGCTGTTCAAATGTGTCAATGTCAGGAATGGGAAGGTGTTCCAGTTTTTTTTCTTCTTCACGGTAGTGGTGCCATAAATGGTTTCGAAAACCGTTGGAGGATAGCCTGTATTTCCGGCAAATTTTGCGAAAACGATGAAGAGCCACCGTTAGATCGCGCAATTGGCTGGTTTGCTGATAATATTCCCGGAAGGGAACGAACAGGGATTTGCCCTGATAGCGTTCGGGGAACGCGAATTCGAGGAGCAGGCACCGTACCCGGATATCTTTGAGACGGAGCCTCAGTTGGTGCAACTCCTTTTCTTTTTTCCGCCGGGGAATCAGGTTTCGGAAAGCGGTTGGTTCGGTTTTGTTCAGTGTCGTCATGGCAAAACAGATTAACAATTAAAGTCCGGAATCGGTTGCAACAATCTGTTTCCCTTCGGTCGTTACCGGTTTATTGCCGGGCTTTTTCCGCAGCAGCGTTATCATATTTCTTATCTTTACCCCAACTTTTGAAAGAACGTGAAACTGAAAAATATACCATCATGAGTGATAGAAAAGTGAGGGTTCGTTTCGCCCCAAGTCCGACCGGACCGCTGCACATGGGCGGGGTGCGTACCGCGCTCTTCAATTACCTGTTTGCGAAAGGGCGCGGTGGCGATTTCCTGCTCCGCATCGAAGATACTGACCAAAACCGGTACGTGCCGGGCGCCGAGGAATACATCATGGAAAGCCTTGCCTGGTGCGGAATGCAGATCGATGAAGGTCCGCTCGAGGGCGGTCCGCACGGTCCATATCGGCAGAGCGGGCGCAAGGAGCTGTACCATCAGTATGCTGAACAGCTGGTGGCCAGTGGTAACGCTTATTATGCGTTCGATACGCCGGAAGAATTGGAGACTGCCCGCAGTGAAGCGGAAGCAAAGGGTAAAACTTTCACTTACAATGCTGCTACCCGTGGCAACATGAAGAACTCACTTTCGCTTCCGGAAGCAAAATGGGAAAAACTGATAGCCGACGGCGTTCCTGCGGTGATCCGTTTCCGGATGCCCGACAATGAACCGGTCACAGAGGATGACCTGATCCGTGGCCGTGTGACGTTCGAAACCTCGTTGCTCGACGATAAGGTGCTGTACAAAGCCGATGGCATGCCAACCTATCACTTGGCCAATGTGGTGGATGATCACCTGATGGAGATTACGCACGTGATTCGAGGTGAAGAGTGGTTATCGTCGATGCCATTGCACGTGCTGCTGTACCGTGCACTGGGCTGGAGCGATACCATGCCACGCTTTGCTCACCTGCCGCTTATTTTGAAACCGGTGGGAAAAGGTAAACTCTCGAAACGTGACGGTGATAAAATGGGATTCCCCGTTTTCCCGCTGGAGTGGAAAGATCCAAAATCGGGTGAAGTTTCACGTGGCTACCGCGAAGACGGTTATTTCCCGGAGGCATTCATCAATGTGCTGGCATTGCTGGGATGGAATCCGGGTACAGAGCAGGAGCTTTTCTCGATGGAGGAATTGATGAATGCCTTTTCTCTGGAGCGTGTAGGTAAATCGGGTTCCCGTTTCGATCCGGAAAAAACCAAGTGGTTCAACCATCAGTATCTGGTAACGAAGAGCGATGAAGAGCTGGCCGAATTATTCCTTCCGCTTTTGCGGGAAAAAGGAATTGATGCGGACCCGGACACGGCAGCCCGAATTTGCGGCATGGTAAAAGAGCGCTGCAACTTTGTACCGGAATTCTGGGAACAGAGTTATTTCTTTTTCGAGGCTCCAAAAGTGTATGACGCGAAAGTGGTGAAAAAGCGTTGGAAAGAAGGTGCGCCGGAGATGATGACGGAAATTGCAGATTTCCTGGAAACACTGGGGAAATGGAAAGCACCGGAAATCAAAGAACTGTTCTCCGCTTTCGTAAACGGAAAAGAGTGGGGATTTGGTGCGGTGATGAATGCTTTCCGGCTTTGCCTGGTAGGCGGAGGTTTCGGCCCTGACCTGTTCGAGATTTGCGAACTGATCGGCAAAGAAGAAACCATTCGACGGATTCGAAACGGAGTAACCCATATTAGTCGATAACGATAGTTACAGAATATTTTAAGTGAAGGCCATCTGGGAAATCAGGTGGCTTTCTTTGAGAATAGAGAATACTCAATATAAGTTTTGATAAACTGAAATTTAGATTATGTTTTATTGAAAATCAAGACTTTTTTGCTATTTCTTTGGCAGCACGTTCCCGAAACTGTATTTTCGTGGTAACGAGACGTTCGCTAATCATCTGTTATGGTTTATACAACACATCAGAAAAAACCGGTTACTGCCCGACCCTTTCTTAAGTGGGCTGGTGGAAAGAGGCAGCTTTTACCGGTCATTACAGATGCCTTGCCGAGGAACCTGGACCAGGATTCATTCGTCTACGTCGAGCCTTTTGTGGGAAGTGGTGCTGTACTCTTTCGCATGCTCCATCATTTTCCGAATATCGAAAAGGCTGTTATCAACGATGTCAATGAAGATTTAATTGATGCTTACCGAACGGTTCAGGAGGAACCGGATGCATTGATTGAGGCTCTTCAGCAACTGGAAAAAGAGTATTACGGTAATCCGGAAGACGAATTCCGACAGATGCATTATCAGATGGTTCGCGAACTGTTTAATGGGCGAAGTGCTTCGCGGGCGAAGCATACGGCCTATTTGATTTTTCTGAACCGGACCTGTTACAACGGACTGTACAGGGTAAATAAAGATAACCAGTTTAACGTCCCTTTCGGGAAGCACAAGAATCCGAAGATCTGCAACGAGGCGAATATCCGTTTGGTACACGAAGCGTTGCAGAAAGTGGAGATTCGGTTGGGAGACTTTGATGCACTGAGAGATCTGGTTACTCCCAAAGCTTTTTTCTATTTCGATCCACCTTACAAGCCCATTAGCTCAACGGCTTCGTTCAATGCTTACTCGCAAAATGGTTTTGGCGATGGCGACCAGGAACGACTGAAGGCTTTATGCGATAAATTACACAAAAATGGATCCCGGTGGATGCTTAGTAATTCCGATCCAAAAAACGAAAATCCGGAAAATCATTTCTTCGACGAATTGTATGGCGGCTACCACATCGAACGTGTGAAGGCACGACGGGCCATTAATTCCCGCGGAAGTCACCGGGGTGAAATCAGTGAGTTGCTGATTCGGAATTACGACTAAAATCCCTTTTCCAGCATCAGCTTATCTAGTTCGTTTGCCGATTTGCCTTTGCTGAAAGTTGCAGCCTGTTCCGGTGATTTATCCTCCATTAATATTTGATGAGTGCCCAGCCGCTTGATACGTTTCTTCAGGATTGCATGCTCCTTGTTTTCTTCCGCTATCATGCCGTAATAAATGACGGTTAGCCATTGCCCCACCTCGTTTGTCATTTCTCCGTATTGCAACGATAGCCGTTTGATGCGCCACAAAATCATCGGATCAATCATCTTCCCGGTAGGCGCATAAACCGATACAAAATCGTTGTATAATTTTTCCCTGCCAAAACGATTTCCGATGGTTTTCAGAATTATTTTTCGTCGCCGTAAATAGCCACCTGCTTTTCTCCATCGGATTTTACGAAACCGCGGAACATGCCCGGTGTGTTCGTCATCATCACAACATTTCCGTCTTTATCTACGCCAATCAAGCCGCCATCGCCACCTGCTTTGACCAGTTTATTGTTGATGACGTCATCGGCGGCGTCATGAAACGAAAGATGTTTGTATTCCATCAGGGCGGAAATGGTCCGGGCAATGGTGTACCGGATGAAAAATTCGCCGTGGCCGGTACAGGAAATCGCACAACTCAGGTTGCTGGCATAGGTGCCTGCCCCGATAATGGGCGAGTCGCCAATGCGGTGAAATTTTTTGTTGGTCATCCCACCGGTGGAAGTTCCGGCCGCCAGGTTGCCATACTGGTCGAGGGCGGCACAACCAACGGTTCCGAACTTGTTTTTGCCTTCTTTTGCGAGGTAACGTTGCAGTGCATCCCATCGCCTTTGTGTGAAGAAGTAACTGCTGTCGACAATGGTCAGTCCCTGCTGCCGGGCAAACTCCGATGCCCCGGAACCGTAAAGCATTACATGCCCTGATTTTTCCATCACTGTCCGCGCCAGCGTGATGGGATTTTTTACATCGCCAACTCCGGCCACAGCTCCGGCATTCATCGTTTTGCCATCCATGATAGAGGCATCCATTTCGTTCGTGCCGTAGTGGGAAAAAACGGCGCCTTTCCCGGCATTAAACAACGGGGAATCTTCCATTACCCTGATGGTCTGCTCTACGGCATCAATGGAGGTGCCTCCACGAGACAAAACTGCCAGTCCGGTATCAAGGGCTTGGCTGAGTTTATAGCGAAATTGTTTCTCCAGTTCCGGACTAAGATTTTCGCGGCTGATAACACCGGCACCTCCGTGAATTACCAAAACATATTTTGGCGGTTGAGCTTGTGCCGGCCCGGATAGAAAGCTTACGAAGAGGAGTAAGAAAAGAAAACCCGGGAGAAAGGCTGTTCGGTTCATTTTGCAGTTATTGGATTCGTTCTGATGAAGATAGGAAAAACCGCTGCCAAATGAAAAGCCTTCAAACAGGGAAAAAGAAAAAGGTTGCAACAGACTTTATTCCATCGCAGCCTTTGATACTATATTATTAATCAGTAAAGCCTTGAAAAGGCTTATTGCATGTACATCGACTCGCGCAATTCCTTGATGCGATCGTCGGAAATATAATCGTCGTAATCTATCAGTTTGTCGATGGTTCCGTTCGGAGTCAATTCGATGACACGGTTACAAACGGACTGTATGAACTCGTGGTCATGCGATGACATTAACACGATGCCGGGAAAACTAATCAAACCGTTGTTGAATGCCTGGATAGATTCCAGATCAAGGTGGTTGGTCGGGTTATCCAGCATCACCACATTGGGATGGCGCATCATCAAGCGTGAAATCATACAGCGCATCTTTTCACCTCCGGAAAGCACTTTTGAGTTTTTGAAAATCTCTTCGCCCGAAAAGAGCATCTTTCCGAGGAACGAGCGAAGGAAGCTGGCGTCTGTATTGTTGGTATATTGCGCTAACCAGTCAACCAGCGGCAAATCGTTTTTAAAGAAACGGTTATTATCCATCGGAAGGTAGCCGGTGGTTACGGTTACTCCCCATTCAAACTCACCGGAATCGGGCTTGTCATCTCCGTTCAGAATGTTGAAAAGAGCCGTCATCGAACGCGTATCACGCGAAAGGAAGACTACCTTCTCATCCTTCTCTATTGTGAAGTTAACGTTGTTGAAGAGTACTTCGCCGTCGATGCTTTTGCTTAGGTTTTTCACCGAAAGGATATTGTTACCCACTTCCCGCCCGGGTTGGAAAATAATTCCGGGGTAACGGCGGGTTGATGGCTGAATCTCTTCCACATTCAGCTTTTCCAGCATCTTTTTGCGGCTCGTGGTCTGTTTCGATTTGGCTACGTTGGCGCTGAAGCGGGAAATAAACTCCTGCAACTCCTTCTTCTTCTCCTCCATCTTCTTGTTCTGCTGGGCCATCTGGCGGGCAGCCAACTGACTCGAGTGGTACCAGAAGGAGTAGTTTCCACCGAACATGCGTATTTTTCCGAAATCGATATCTACCGTGTGGGTCGAAACACTGTCGAGGAAGTGACGGTCGTGCGAAACCAGAATCACTGTATTGTTGAAATTGGCCAGAAAGTTCTCCAGCCACATCACGGTTTCCAGGTCAAGGTCGTTGGTGGGCTCATCGAGAAGCAGGTTGTCGGGGTTACCAAACAATGCCTGGGCCAGCAATACACGAACCTTTTCTTTCTGTTCCAGATCGCCCATACGACGGTAATGCAGGCTTTCACGAATACCCAAACCACTGAGCAGTGCGGCCGCACCGCTTTCGGCATTCCACCCGTCCATCTCCGCGAATTTATCTTCCAATTCGGCGGCTTTCATCCCGTCTGCTTCCGAAAAATCAGACTTGGCATAAATAGCATCCTTCTCCTGCATTATGATCCACAACTCCCGGTAACCCATCATCACGGCGTCGAGCACGTTGTATTCATCATACGCGTGGTGGTCCTGGCTGAGCACTGACAATCGTTCGCCAGGCCCCATGGAAATAGAACCTCTGGTCGAATCCTGCTCTCCTGAAATCATTTTCAAAAAAGTAGATTTTCCGGCTCCGTTGGCTCCAATCACTCCGTAGCAGTTCCCGGGCGTAAACTTCATGTTCACATCCTGAAAAAGTATTCTTTTACCAAACTGAATGGCTAAATCTGAAACTGTAATCATTTTTATAAAAGGCTTTTGAGGCGGCAAATGTAGAAAAAAAACGATGCAGAACTGGTAATTAGGCGTTAAGAAAACGAAACGATTATATAAACTGACAGTAATTAAACCGATTGCTGAATCTTTAATCTAATGTAACGTGTAAATGAAAGCCGGGAAAATCTTTTTCAAATTCCGGCGCAAGTTTCTTTACCTTGAAGTGTCCAAAAGAAAAATCCGGACAACGATTAAACCCATTAATGGACGAAAAACAACTGGTCATTGATTTGCAGGCAGGCGACGAAAAGGCATTTCGTCACCTGGTCGGGAAGTACCAAAAACAGGTATTCCGGACGGCTATGGGATTTGTCCACGATGGTTCGGAAGCCGATGACATTACTCAGGAAGTTTTTGTCGATGTTTTTCGTTCTGTCCATGGATTCCGGAGGGAGGCAAGTCTTTCGACCTGGATTTACCGGATGACGGTCAACCGTTCGCTGAACTGGTTGCGGAGCCGCAAACGCAAAGGCTTCTTCCAGCGAATCGAGGCGTTCTTTCAGGATGATGCAGATTGGACCGGAGAACCGGAAGCTGATTGTTCTATCCACCCCGAAACGGTGATGGGAAATCGGGAAACTGCAGAAGCGTTAAAGCAGGCGCTCGACAGTTTGCCGGAGAACCAACGGACCGCTTTTGTGCTGTATCATTATGAAGGTTTAACTTACAAAGAAATTGCTTTTGTAATGAAGGTGTCGCTGGCTTCGGTTGAGTCGCTGATTCACCGGGCACGGAAAAATCTGCAAAAGAAGTTGATGAATTTTTACAAAAAATGAAGATCCCGGCGCAAGTTTCTTCGGGCCGCGGTGTCAAAACAGTAAACGAGGTGAAGATGATGAACGAACAACATATCACAGAACAACTTTGGGAGTTCCATTTGGGAAATCTTTCGGAAGAGGAGAACCAGCGGATTCAGCAGCACCTCGAAGTTTGTGAAGCTTGCCTCCGCGAATCGGGGGTGGTGAAGCAATCCATTCAGGAGATAGCTGTTGAACGTTCGCAGGAGGTGCCGCCTTTCCTTTATACACGGATCCAGGGTCGGTTGGAGCCGGTTACCAAACCTGCACCGGTTTGGAAACGTGCCCTGGTAACATCGTTGGGAACCATGTTGTTGCTGGTTGGCATTTGGGGTGGAGTGAAGATTGGTACGATGGATGTAAAACAAACCTCAGTCACTTCGGGCGAGAATCCAATGGGAAATCTGGCTATCAACGAAATGGTAAATGAGCCGATTGAGGGCTACCTGTTCGACTTTAATTGATTCAGTGATGAAAAAAACACAATTCCTGATATGGGCGGTGATTATCCTGTTTGCCATGAATGTAGCAACCATCGTGACGATTGTGGTGGGCCGCAGCCGGACCGTTACACCGGAAACGGCCAATGTTCAGAACCCTCCGGCCGATCCGGACGCTGTTCGGTTTCACTTTTTTGCACAGGAATTGGGATTGAGGGCCGACCAGATGGACGCGTTCCGGAATGCGAACCGAAATTTTAACCCGCGGGTCAGGCAACTTTCGATGCAAATGGCTGACATGCGACAGGAGATGGTCGATGAACTGGGTAAAGAGAATCCCGACAGGAAAAAGCTCGATTCTCTGGCCGCTGCCTTCGGAAATTTACACCGGGGACTGAAGGAACAAACCATTAATTACTATATGGAATTACGCTCGGTATGTACTCCAGAGCAACAACATCAACTGCATGTGCTGTTTCGTACCATGCTGGATCCCAATAACGATCTTCCCTTGCATCGTTACGGAAGAGGATGGCGGCACGGCAATGGACGGCGCGGTATGGGACGGCGAGGAGGTGGCCCCGACAATTAGTTATCAGGATTGATCATTGAAAAATACCCTGGGTTTCGAAGAAAGCTTCGAAGGCTCGAATGGGCAAAGTATGTGTTATAAATCAAGAATGTATCAACTTAAAAATCAAAAAATCATGAAGAATCAAATGTTTAAAGTCGTGTTAACGATTATGTTTGCCGGGTTACTGGCATTGGGAGCCAACGCTCAACCCCGTGGTAACGGTTATGGAAAAGGTCAGGGAAATGGCTATGGTTACCGGAATGCAGGTATTTGCCAGAATATTCCCGGATTGACACAGGAGCAGCAGGATAAAATTGCTGACTTGCAGAAAACGCATTGGAAACAAATGGACGAACTGCGCCTGAAACGGATGCGCGCTGCGACACTGAAGGAACGCGACCAGGTTGGTATCCAGATGGCTGAAGCTCGTGCTGCTCATCATGCCGATTTGATGGCATTACTGGACAAGGATCAACAGCAATGGGCCAACGATCACTTAGCTATGGGGTTCGGACGTGGACAGGGACGTGGCGCCGGCTGTGGCATGGGCTATGGACGAGGTCAAGGTTACGGTCGCGGCGGATGGTAAAATCCGGATACTTTAATCAACTGTCATATTAATTTAAGTGAAGCCAGGCCCGGGGAAATTTCTCCGGGCTTTTGTTGTTTCGATTGGGTGGCAGAATTCTCTGGTTGCCCAAATTGCTGATAACAATAGCTCTCTGTTTCGTTGCGGCGAATTGAAAATTTCAAAGAAGTCAGGAAAGGTTGCATCAGAGCGAATTCCCCTATCTTTACCGGCATGGTGAATGTAGTATGTGCGATTATTCAGGACGAAGATAAATTTCGGGCTTGCCGGCGCAAACAAGGTAAGACCAGGGCGGAAAATGGGAATTTCCGGGCGGGAAGATAAAGACAGGTGAATCCCCGGGAGATGCAATAAAACGCGCATTGCTGGAAGAATTGTCGCTGAATGTTGTGGTCAATGGAGTGTTGGGGCCCCATGGGTCATCACTATCCGAACATTTTAGTGGAAAAATTCAACGAATGGGGTATTGACATTGTCGCCCGCGAAGTTGTACCTTGAATCTAATTATTATGGATAGTTAAATTCTATCTTTTTCCTTATTTTTTAGGCAGGAAGTGGTCTTTGTCAGGTTGCTTTTACCGCATAATTCCTATCTTTAAAATTCACCATAACATTATGGTCATAAATTTTATGGGTATTGAAGTTAGAAATAAAGAAATAAGCTGGCTATCATTCAACGAGCGCCTTTTACAGGAAGCATCGAAGAGAAATGTGCCGGTTATCGAACGTATCAAGTTTTTGGGCATTTACTCCAACAACCTGGATGAGTTTTTTCGCGTTCGGGTTGCTATTCTCCGGCGTTTGGCGATGATGGGACGGACCACCATGGTTGAAGGTGCCGATCCGAGGGAAGTGCTGGATGAGATAGAAAGGATTGTGGTCGACCAAGGGAAACGGTTTGAGCAGATCTATAAAGGCATCCTGAAGGAACTGGCCAAGGATTACATCTACCTGGTGAATGAGCAGGAGATGTCGGAGAGCCAGGGAAAGTTTGTGCGCGATTACTTTTTGAGGGTTGTTCGTCCACGGATTATGCCAATTATTCTGAAGAAGAGCCTGCCGCTGCCCATGCTGAGCGACGATGCTATATACATGGCGGTTGAACTGACCGGGAAGGATAAAACTACTTATGCCCTTATCGAGGTGCCGTCGGACGTGCTGCCACGTTTTGTTATCATTCCATCGGAAGTTCCGCGGGGCACATACATTATCCTGTTGGAAGATATTATCCGGTATGAGCTGAAGGATCTCTTTTACATGTTCGAGTTTGACGAAATTGGTTCATACATCGTTAAGCTAACACGCGATGCCGAGCTGGATATCAATGATGATGTGGCGGAGAGTTATGTGAAAACAGTAGAAAAGAGCCTCGAGAAACGCGGACAGAGTGAACCTACCCGTTTTGTTTACGATAAAAAACTTCCCCGGGACTTTCTGAGAATCCTGTTGAAGAAGCTGAACTTTACAAAGGACGATACCATTATTGGCGGAGGACGGATTCACAACTTTAAGGATTTCATGAATTTCCCAAAGGTGGGACCAAAAGAACTCCAGTATCAACCGATTTCACCAGTGAGGCACAAGCGCGTCCTTCCGGGAAAAACCTATCTGGAGAGTATTTCTGAAAAGGATCTCCTGTTTCATTTTCCTTACCAATCGTTTATCCATTTTATCGATCTTCTGCGGGAAGCTTCGATTGATCCGAAAGTTACCGAGATAAAACTCACGGTTTACCGGGTCGCACCCGATTCGAGTGTTATGAATGCGCTCATTAATGCCGCCCGGAATGGGAAACAGGTAACGGTTGTGCTGGAACTCCGGGCCCGGTTTAATGAACAGGACAACATTGAATGGGGAAACTTGCTGGACAAGGAGAATGTAAAAGTTATTTTTGGCGTACCGGGCCTGAAAGTGCACTCTAAAATATGTATTATCAACCGGAAGGAACATGGTGGGGATAAGCTATTTGCCTGTGTGGGAACCGGTAACTTTCATGAGGATACGGCCAGGGTGTTCAGCGATCATTTGTTGTGTACCGCCGACCCGCGAATTACCCGCGAAGTGAATTATGTGTTCGACTTTTTCGAGCGGAACTACAAATTGAATCGGTTTCGGCATCTCATGGTTTCGCCGTTTAATATGCGAAGCCGCATTATCCGCATGATTAATCAGGAAATACGCAATAAGCTCGAAGGTAAAGAGGCAAAGTTCTATTTTAAGTGTAACAACCTGGTCGACCCGGTGATTATTCGGAAAATTCACGACGCGGCGCGCGCCGGCGTTGAAGTTCGATTAAATGTGCGGGGCATGTTTTCCTTGTTGCCAACGCCGCCCGACCAGAAATATACCATTCCCTGCATCGGGCTTATCGACCGCTTCCTGGAACATTCCCGCGTATACTATTTTCACAATAATGGTCACGAGCGCCTGTTCATTTCTTCGTCCGATTTGATGTCGCGAAACCTCGACCGGCGCGTCGAAGTAGGAGCCCCAATTTATGACGAGGATTTGCGTGCCGAGATTAAAAAGATGCTGGAACTGCAGTGGCAGGATAATGAGGCTGCCCGGGTATTGGATAATGATCTGGCGAATCAACTCAGGAGAACCGATAAAGAAACTCCGTTCAAGTCACAAATGGAGTTTTACCGTTTTATCAGGCAGCAGCATGGAGATTACGAAGAAGGCATTTAGGAAGTTGACGCACGGGAAGAAAATTGAGACCTATAAATCGGAAACTTGTAAAAAAAGATGAACCATATGATGCCCCATAAAAAGATGGAGAAGATCATCAGTGGCAGAAATCTTCGTTTTCGTTCATAATTTTAAATCGTTCCATGCGGCGAATTTGTTTAGTGGGCATCGTTACAACAATTAATTTTATTCTCAATTTCGAAAAAGACAAACCAAATGTGGCAGTTGGATGTTGTCTTTGGGGATTGAAACTTTTACTTATGGATTTCTCTGAATATTATGAGGCTATTGGATTGGTGGCTTCGGTGTTGGTGGCGATTAGCCTGATGATGTCTTCGCTTGTTAAGCTGCGGTGGTTAAATCTCTTTGGTTCTATTATATTTTCGGTATACGGTATTTTAATTCATTCCATATCGGTAGCCGGAGTTAATATCTTTATTGTTGGTGTTAACCTGGTTCATCTTTACGGGATTTACCGGAAGAAGGAAGCGTTCCGTGTAGCTTTTGTCCACTCCGGGGAGAATGATTATCTGACCGATTTTCTGGAGTATTACCATGATGATATTAAGCAGTTTTTTCCGCGTTTTAACTTCGATATCAAAGAGGAATACCTAATTATGTTTGTCCACCGCGACCTGAATATGGCCGGGCTGATCCTTCTGGAAATTAAGGATGCCGATACGCTACATATTGTCCTCGATTATGTGGTGCCACGCTACCGCGATTACAAGGTGGCCGATTATATCTTCAGAAGAAACATGGGCCGTTTCCGGTATATGGGATACAATATGCTCTATTCCGAAGTTCAAAACACGGCGCATAATAACTACCTCGAAAAGATTGGCTTTATTCGCGAAGGTGACCAGTATGTATTTAGGATTAAATAATCAGGTTATTTTTTCGTAGAAATACGAACAGCGTTCATCCTTTAAATCAAAAGTGACAATTTCCTTGTCGGGATGATTTTGATAGAGACAGAGTAAGCCGTAATCTCCTGCACAAAAAAAACTGTGTATCGACATAATGCTTAGCCATAGAATAACAGCTGACAAATTTTGCCAGAGACTCCACAACGCTCCTGCGGCAGTAACCAGGTTGATCACAATGAAGGGAGCAAGTGCCACAAACCGGAATTGCTTTTCTTGAATCACTTCGCGGTCGGCCTGTACGTAAAAAATGAAACGCCAGAAGTTGGCCCCAAATGAAATATTTCTTACTCCGGTTATCAGAAAAGCCAACGCATGGAGCAGTTCATGCAATACCACCAAAACGGTAAACGAGATAAGTACCGCTAAAGAGAACCATTCGAGTTCCTTTTTTGAGCCTTTAAAGAAAGATACAATGCAGTAGGCCAGTAATCCGGCTAACACTGCACCCATTATTGTTTGGTATATCATATACCGTTTGGCCAATCCCGAGCCACCTGAGAACTGGTCCAGCAAAAAAGCTTTTATGTTGTCATGGGAAATTTTGGCTACTAATTTATAGCCCGGGCCGTGTTGAATCTGTTCAGGAGTTAGTCCCATTTATATTTGTCTTTTTGCTGGTAATTACCTTCAGACAAGATATAAAAAAACCCGCTGGAATGCAGCGGGGTAAAAACCAAAAATTGCCTCTTCCTCTTCGTGCGAGGCAACTTGAACTTTAATCAACCGATACAAAGATACACCTTTCGTAATATTTATTTTGCAAATAGTAAATTAGAATGAGCGAATGGGTATTATGAATGATTGAATCATGTGCTTGAAAGGATGAATCATGATTTGACAATAGTATTGATGTATCGATTAAAATATGGTAAATTTCTTATAATCAATTAACAGAAAATTTTTTTCACATGAAAAGAGATGTGTTATTGTTACTTGTCCGCCATCGGGAAGATACGGCTAAACGTGTCTGATTAAACCATTCTTTCAGGATAAATCTACCGTTTTCATTCTTTTCAAATGATTGATTACAAAGTGCAAATCGGCGTAAGTTACTTCTTCGCCGGCCAGGTGTTTTATTTCTGTAAGTGATCGTGTGTTGTTACGCTCAATGAGTGGGGCAATTGTATTTACCTTTTCTTCCGGGACCAATTCAGTGATTTCCAATTCGCCGTGTTGAATAAAATAGCCGAGGTGTCTTTCGATAGTCCCTTGCGTCAGGCCTCGTGTTTCGCTGATCGTGGGAATATCCATTCCTTGCCGGTACAAGTCGAATGTAATTTGTTTGGTATTCTCTTTTTGGTTGCCAACTGTTGGTTGTCCGTTGTCTTTCCTTTGCGGGATATTATTTCGGTGACAGTATCCCTTGACCACTTCGAGTATGTCTTCGCCGTGTTGGGTGAGTTTTTTCTTGCCGATACCATGAATGGAACCGAGCTGTTTTATGGTCGTTGGTAATTCGTTGGCAATTAAGCGTAATGATTTCTGTGATACGATTGAGTAGAGGGCAACGCCGGATTCATTGGACAGTTGATACCGCCAGGCTTTTAGCTGTTGGTAGAGTTTAGGATGAGTAACGTCCGTATCAGTCAAGGCTTTTTCTTTTGAACGGATCTTTTCCGGTTCCTCGAGGTGGACCAAAGCTCTCGACCGGAGATATTTTTCCAGTTCAAATCCTTTGGCAACCGAAGTGAGAAAGATCTTCTTATGAGTGATGAATTCAGTGATTTTATCGGATAATTCATCTAATGATTTTAGAACAGCGGTATTGTCCGATTCATAGTACAATGAACCGACGACGGGTTGCCAGTCATTTTCCAGGTAATTCTTAAAATATTTGCTGGCTTTAACTATCCGTTCATTGAAAAATACATCGGTTTCAGGGTACTTATTTTCCTGGAAAAGGCGCTCACATTGCTTCATGAATTTCACGGAAACGTCCTTTAGATGAAGCAAATGAGGCTTTAACAATTCCGGTAGTTTAGCTTTTAGGTTCCCTTGAACACTCCCTTCGTTTTCGTTGAGTAGTTTGAGAAGTTGGCTGATTAATTTTTCGATCGTCCTGAAATCAAAAAGCTCATTCAACAGCATTAGCTGATAAGCTCTTTTCGATCGCGTGAACTCTTGTCCATCGGGCTCATGTGCCGCTACGTTATTATTGAAATGTTGAACTGTGGGGTCGCAAATAACGGCATCAGTTGATAGCGGTGTGCTCAGCCTTAGTCCCTCCAGTGATTTGCAACGACTGAGTGCCACGTAGGTTTGCCCATGCGCGAATGCTGCATGCGCGTCGATAACAGCTTTTTCAAAGGTGAGTCCCTGGCTCTTGTGAATGGTAATGGCCCAGGCAAGTTTCAGCGGATACTGAATGAATTTCCCAATTTCCTTTTCTTCAATATTTTTCGTTTCCGGATGAATTGTATACTGGATGTTTCGCCACTCTTCCTTTTGTACATCAACCCGTTCATCTTCTTCCGGAAATAATACCTCGATGTGCTCTTTATTGAGTTCGGTTACTACTCCAATTTTGCCATTGTAATACTGTTTCCGAAACGAGCTGTCATTTTTCAGGAACATAACCTGTGCGCCTTCCTTTAGTTGTAGTTTGGCTGGCGCCGGGAAATTGTATGGTGCAAAATCTCCTTGTACTTCGGCGTCGTACGAGTAAAGCTTTGAATTAAGTTTTGCCAGCTTTTGGCGGTTGATGTTTTCGGCCCCGGCATTGTGTGTCGTGAGAATAATGTACCCGTCGTTGTCTCCGTTCAGATAGGAAGGATGATATTGCTTATTCAGCTTTTTCAACGATGCAGGCGTTAGTTTGTCATCTCTGATTTCGTTGAGTACACGGATAAAATCTTCGTCGCGCTGGCGGAAGATTGTTTTTAGTTCGATATTAACCGGTTTTGATTTGGCCAAAGCATAACTGCTGAAGAAATAGAATGTATCATAGTAGGGCTTCAACAATTCCCATTCTTCCTTTTTTACTACCGGCGGTAATTGCTGAAGGTCACCAATCAGTAATAGTTGTACTCCTCCAAACGGTAGTTCCGGGCGTCTGTACCTGCGAAGAACGTCATCGATTCCGTCCAGTATATCGGCTCTTACCATGCTGATTTCATCGATAACCAATAAATCGAGCGACCTGATAATATTGATTTTGGTTTTGCTGAAACGATAAAGTCGTTCATTTGAATTTGGTTGACTTGCGGCCCCGGTCACCCGTTTTGTCAGAATCGGTCCAAAAGGAAGTTGAAAAAATGAATGAATAGTTACCCCGCCGGCATTGATGGCTGCTACACCGGTTGGCGCGATAACAATCATGCGCTTTACCGGATTTGATTTTAGGTTTTGTAAAAACGTTGTTTTTCCGGTTCCCGCTTTACCCGTCAGGAAAACATTTCGGTTCGTAAACCAGACGAATTTTCGGGCCAGATCAATTTCAGGATTCTGAATCATTGGGGGTGTAATTTGACATTTGGATAGTTAAGTTACAAAAAAATGGCGAGGTTACCAGATGTTATTAAAAGTTGGAAAGCAGGTTTTTGTATGGTGTCAATCAGTTGTCTTTCGTGCTGAATATTTGTAACTTACTTAGGTTTGAAATGAATCGGTTATAAAAAATGGAGGACTCATTATGTCGGATAGTGTTTATAAAATTATTGAACTGGTTGGTACCAGCAAGGAATCATGGGAAAAAGCAGCCATGAATGCAGTTGAGCGTGCTTCAAAATCGTTGCGCGACTTGCGTATTGCAGAAGTTTCGCAATTGGATATGCAGATAAACGACGGCAAGGTAGAAGCCTACCGGGTGAAAGTAAAAGTATCCTTCAAATTTGAAAGTTGATAATAATGCAAAAAGATGTTTCGGTTTTTTCCCGGCAAGAGTAGCTGAGCCGGAAAAACAAAAGAGGGTGTCCGAAAACGGATTCCCTCTTTTTTCGTCAAAATTCCGATTATTTCAGTTTTTTGGCTACTTCCACTTCGGTAAATGCTTCAACAAAGTCACCTACTTTAATGTCGTCGTAACCATTAATGTTCAGTCCGCATTCATAACCACGGGCTACCTCCTTCACATCGTCCTTGAAGCGTTTCAGTGAACCAAGTTCGCCGGTGAAAACAACGATGCCGTCCCTGATGATGCGAATCTGTGCGTTGCGGGTAATCTTTCCGTCGCGAACGATACAACCGGCGATAGTACCCACTTTGGTAATCTTGAAAGTTTCCATGATTTCGGCTGTTCCCTGGATTTCCTCCTTGATTTCGGGAGCAAGCATTCCTTCCATTGCCGATTTGAGTTCGTTAATCGCATCGTAGATGATGGAGTAAAGGCGAATATCGATTTCCTCTTTCTCCGCAATTCGACGTGCGTTGAGCGATGGGCGTACCTGGAATCCAATAATAATGGCATTGGACGCGGTTGCCAGCATCACATCCGATTCGGTAATTTGTCCCACAGCTTTGTGGATAACATTCACCTGAATCTCTTGTGTCGACAATTTGATCAACGAGTCGGAGAGTGCTTCGATGGAACCGTCTACGTCACCTTTCACAATAACATTGAGTTCCTGGAAATTTCCGATAGCAATACGGCGGCCAATTTCGTCAAGTGTAATATGTTTTTGTGTCCGAAGTCCCTGTTCACGCTGCAACTGTTCACGTTTGTTGGCAATTTGATGGGCTTCTTTTTCACTTTCCATGATGTTGAACTTGTCGCCGGCCTGCGGAGCACCATTCAAACCAAGGATTAATGCCGGTTCTGATGGGCCGACCTCTTCAATTCGTTGGTTACGCTCGTTAAACATTGCTTTGACGTGTCCAAAATATTGCCCTGCCAGTATTACGTCTCCTACCCGAAGTGTACCGGCTTGAATTAAAAGCGTGGCTACATAACCCCGACCTTTATCCAGCGATGATTCGATCACGGATCCGACAGCACGTTTATTGGGATTGGCCTGAAGTTCAAGCATCTCAGCTTCCAGCAACACTTTTTCCATCAGTTCTGCTATTCCGTTGCCGTTCTTGGCAGAAATATCCTGAGACTGATATTTACCGCCCCATTCTTCGATGAGGTAGTTCATGTTGGCCAATTCTTCCTTAATCCGTTCCGGATTGGCCCCTGGCTTGTCAATCTTGTTGATGGCAAATATAATGGGCACACCGGCAGCTGCGGCGTGATTGATCGCTTCAACGGTTTGCGGCATTACGTTGTCATCAGCAGCGATGATAATGATGGCGATATCGGTAATCTGGGCACCACGGGCACGCATAGCCGTAAAGGCTTCGTGGCCTGGAGTATCCAGGAAGGTGATTTTTCGCTTATCTTCGAGAGTTACGTTATACGCACCAATGTGCTGTGTAATCCCTCCGGCCTCACCGGCAATTACATTGGTTTTGCGAATGTGGTCAAGCAAGGAGGTTTTACCATGGTCAACGTGTCCCATGACCGTAACAATCGGTGGACGGGCTTGCATTTCCTCCTCGATGTCCTCTTCTTCCATAATTGCTTCCTGCACCTCTACCGAAATGAATTCAACTTTGTAACCAAATTCATCGGCAACAAGCGCCATCGTTTCCGCATCAAGACGCTGGTTGATGGAAACAAACAGGCCAAGGTTCATACAGGTTTCAATGATCTTGGTCACGGGCACATCAATCATGCTGGAAAGTTCGTTTACCGAAACGAATTCCGTTACCTTGATTACATTCTTATCCTGTTCAGCTTTGGCCATTTCCTCAGCCATTTTCTCACTGACGGCATGGCGTTTTTCACGACGGTATTTCGAACCTTTCGATTTCTGCCCTTTGGAAGTCAGCCGGGCAAGCGTTTCCTTGATTTGCTTCTGAACATCTTCTTCGCTAACTTCTTTCTTCGGTGCCGGCTTTTTCCGGTTCGTTTTTTTCTTCCAATCACCCCGTTTGGCACCATCTTTTTGATGCTGTGGATGTTGTTGCCGGGGTTGATTATCCTTTTTATTGTTGTTTACCGAAACGCGTTCTTTTTGATCCTTCGGAATCCTTTTGCGTTTTTTCTTTCGGTTTTGCCGTTCTTCTTCTTTTTTATTCTTATTGTTCCCCGGCTTGCGTTTATCTGCTACAGGAAGATCAATTTTGCCGACTACGGTCGGGCCGGAAAGTTTCTTTCTTTCCAGTTTGAATATTTCGTCTCCGTTTTTGGTATTTTTTTCTTGAGTTTGCTTTTTCTCACCAACTTTACCCTTCGGTTTCTTCTGAGTTTGCTGCTCTCCGGAGGCCGGTTTTTGTTGCTTTTTCGGAGTTTCTTTTGTTTGTTTTGGGCCAGGCTTCATGGAATCGAGATCGACTTTACCAACGACTTTAACTTTGTCCTCTGCTTTTAGTGAAGCAGATTCCTTTTTTGCTGATTTTTCAGCTTCAGGGGGTGTCCCGGCCTCGGTTTTTTCTGGTTTCCCTGGCTCTTTTTTCTCCTGTTGGGGAGTTTTTGGGGACTTATCTTGTTCTTTTTTCTTTTCAGGAGAAGGCGCCGGCCCTTCTTTTTTCTCCGGAGCATTCGTTTTTGGGGTTTCCGGTATTTCTTCTTTCGAAGTCTTTTCCTCTTCTTTCGGGGCTTTTGGGCCCAGATTTTCCAAATTTACGTGTCCAACAACTTTAACTTTTGGCTTTTCTTCTTTTTTCTCGGGTGCAGGAGGTGTAGGTACTTGGGATTGTTTCGGTTTCGGAGTTTCTTTCGAAGGTTTCTTTTTCTCTTCGGTGCGGTGGGCTGAGCTACTGTGGTCGGCAATACGGATGGAGTCATCCTGAAAATCTTCGTCTTCCGTTTCATTTTTCTCCTCCTGATGCACGTCATCAAGTGAAACGGATTCTTTCTTCGATCTTGTTTGACGTAAGTTCACCTTGTCGGCTTCGATACGTGCCTCATGATCTTTACGGAACTGCTTTTCCAGCATTTCCTGGGTCTTGTCATCAATCTTGGTGTTCGGATTGGATGATATCTCGACCCCTTGCTTTTGCAAATAATCAACCAGGGTAAAAATACCTACGTTTAATTCGCGTGCAATTTTACTTAATCTAGTACCTTTATTTCCTACAACCATATTTAGCCAAAGAGTTAATAATCAAATTGTTTGTTCCGGTTACCCCGAATCTCTGTACGGCAGATTGCTTACTGCTGACATGATTTATTCAAATTCGGCCCTGAAGATACGGAGAACCTCGTCAATGGTTTCCTCTTCGAGATCGGTTCTTTTGATTAGCTCCTCACGCGAAAGGCCCAACACATTCCTGGCTGTGTCGCAACCAATGGCCTTCAGTTCGTCAAGGATCCAATCTTCAATTTCATCCGAGAATTCTTCGAGGTTAACATCCTCGTCATCTTCTTCCACCTGATCGCGGTAAACATCAATTTCATAGCCGGTCAACTGACTGGCCAGGCGTATATTTAATCCGCCTTTTCCAATTGCCAGCGATACTTCTTCGGGTTTCAGATATACCTCGGCACGTTTTCCCTCTTCATTAATTTTAATGGAGGAAATTTTTGCCGGGTTCAATGCCCGTTGAATGAATAGCTGCAAATTACCGGTATAATTAATTACATCAATATTCTCATTGCGTAACTCACGAACGATGCCATGTATGCGGGAACCTTTCATTCCAACACATGCACCTACCGGGTCAACGCGCTCGTCGTACGATTCTACAGCAACTTTCGCCCTTTCGCCCGGAACCCTGACAATCTTCTTGATGGTAATCAAACCATCGAATATCTCAGGAACTTCCAGTTCGAAAAGTCTTTCGAGGAATACCGGCGATGTTCGTGACAGAATAATCTGCGGATTGTTATTTTTCATTTCAACCCTTACGACTACTGCACGAATGGTATCTCCCTTCCGGAAAAAGTCTGAAGGGATCTGTTCGGCTTTCGGAAGCAACAACTCGTTGCCTTCGTCGTCGAGTACCAGGATTTCCCTTTTCCAAATTTGGTAAACTTCTCCGGTAACAATATCACCTACTTTTGATTTATAGATGGTGTAAATATTATCTTTTTCAAGCTCCAATATCCTCGCTGCCAGATTTTGACGAAGGTTAAGAATTGCCCGTCGGCCAAAATGAATCAACTTCACTTCATCAGACACTTCTTCCCCGACTTCATAGTCCGCGTCAATTTTTTTCGCTTCGGATAACGAAATCTGAAGATTGGGATCGGTTAAATCCGCATCTTCCACAACCTCGCGGTTCCGCCAGATTTCAAAGTCTCCTTTATCAGGATTGATGATTACGTCGAAATTTTCATCTGTGCCAAACTGTTTCTGCAGTACACTGCGAAAAACATCTTCCAGCACACTCATCATGGTGGCCTTGTCGATGTTTTTTAATTCCTTAAACTCCGAGAAGGTGTCAATCAAGTTCAGATTGTCCATTTCTTTATATCTTTTATTTAAAAGAAATAACGCTTTTTGCTGTTCTTATCTTATCGAACGAAAATTGAAGGGGCTCTGTTACAGTTACCTTCTTCTTTTTTCCTTCGACTCGCTCACGCCGGCTTTCTTCCAGTATTATGCCGTTTTCACCGGCTTCTTTTAATATGCCGGTGTGTTTATCACCGTCATGGGTTGCTATTTCAATTTCGCGTCCAACATTTTTCTGGTACTGACGAAGCACCTTGAAGGGTTGGGTTAAACCGGGTGATGACACTTCCAATTCAAAGTCTTCAGCGTCCCGGTCAAGGTTGTGCTCAACCTGACGACTAAATGCAATACACTGATCGATGCTCAGTCCGTTGTCACTGTCCAGCAGAACAGATATAGCGTTGCCGGATGAAACCTGTATGTCGACAATGAAGATGTCGTCAGTTAGCTTCTCCTCAATCAGGCCCTGAATTAGTTTTTTGTTAATCATCTTTTAACCCTAATAAAATAGGGGACACACTGTCCCCTAATCCTTCGATTATTCTTCGCGGCAAAAATAATATAATTGTATGATATATCAAAACAAACCTATTTTTGTTTCAGCTATTTTAGTTTTGGGTTTTAGGGCGTTGCCGGCTTTTTTCCTCCCCTTCCGAAAACATTTTGTATTTTGCAGAAGTTTAAAATATCCTAAAAGGAAGTCATTTGAAGCCGCTTAAACGAACAATTGTCAACGATCCGGTGTGGGGGTTTATCGAGTGGGATTCGCCCTTGTTGTTGGATTTGATAAGCCATCCCTATGTGCAGCGTCTTCGTCGTATTAAACAGCTGGGGCTCTCCAGTCTGGTTTATCCCGGCGCTAATCATACCCGTTTCGAACACGTCATAGGGGCAACGCATTTGGTGCGTTCTGCGCTGGATGTTTTAAAAACCAAAGGTCACCAAATTACCGATGAAGAAACAACCGGCGTGCTGGCTGCCATTTTGCTGCATGATGTCGGACATGGTCCCTTCTCTCATGCACTGGAAGAGAGTATGGTGAAGGGGATTTCGCATGAAGTTATTTCGAAGCTTTTTATGCACCAACTGAACCGGGAATTCGATGGTCGGCTTGATTTGGCTATTCAGATATTTGCCGGTGAATACCATAAGAAGTTTTTACACCAGTTGGTCAGTAGTCAGCTCGACATGGATCGACTTGACTATCTTAAACGGGACAGCTTTTATTCGGGCGTTTCAGAAGGAATTGTGTCATCCGACCGGATTATTAAAATGCTTAATATCCGGAATGATGAACTGGTGGTTGAGTCGAAGGGAATTTATTCCATCGAGAAATTTTTAATTGCCCGTAGGTTGATGTATTGGCAGGTGTACATGCATAAAACGGTCCTCTCCGCCGAACATATGATGATTAGTTTGCTTAGAAGGGCACATGAGTTAGCTTCAGGAGGTGACACTGTTTTTGCCCCGCCGGCACTGGAGGTATTTCTTAGCGGGGGTGTTAGCCGGGATCAATTTGAGTCGGGAGATCCGCAAACGGTGAAATCGGCACTTCAATTGTTTGCTGAACTGGATGATACCGACATTTTGAGCTCTATTAAAGAATGGGCCCGCCATCCGGATGTAATTCTTTCAACGCTTTCGAGAGATATAATTAACCGGAATCTTTTTAAAATAATACTAAGCAGTCATCCGGTTACCGAAAAAAGGAAAGAGGAATTGCGTAGCCGGGTTATGGAAACTTTTTTGGTCACTGCATCTGAAGCTGATTACTTTGTTATTTCGGGAATGGCGGCGAATAATGCCTACAAGCCAAGCGTAGAGCAGATTAATGTTTTATTTAAAAACGGAAAAATTAAAGATATTAAAGATGCTTCTGATATCAACTTGTCGGGATTGTCGGCAACAGTACGCAAATATTTTGTCTGTTATCCACGTGAAATAATTTCGAAGTAATATTAATTAACTATTTTTGCACGAAATTTAAAAAAACAGCACATGGAGTTTTCAGCCAACGACATTGCCGGTTTGTTGGGCGGAGAGGTAGAAGGAGATGGTAGTGTAAAAGTAAATAATGTTTCAAAAATTGACCAGGGAATTCCCGGGACACTTGCTTTTCTCTCTAATCCGGCTTACACAAAATATATATATACAACCAAAGCATCGGTAGTGCTGGTTAATCGCGATTTTAAACCGGAAAATGAACTTCCCTGTACTCTTATCCGTGTGGATGATGCGTACGCTTCCATTGCCAAATTGTTGAATTATTATGAGCAGTCGAAGCCTAAAAAAGTTGGCATCGAACAACCTTCCTATATAAGTGAATCGGCATCTATCGGCGAACAGGCGTATGTCGGTGCTTTTGCCTATGTGGGCGAAAACGCCATTGTTGGTAAAAATGTAAAAATTTACCCTAATGTGTATATTGGCGATGGAGCTACCATTGGCGATGATACCATTCTTTATGCAGGAGTGAAAATTTATGCCGGCTGTAACGTTGGTAAAAACTGTATCCTGCACGCAGGCGTAGTTATCGGTTCTGATGGATTTGGATTTGCGCCTGCGGCTGACGGCAGTTACGATAAAATTGCCCAGGTAGGGAATGTGGAGGTCAAGGATGGTGTGGAGATTGGAGCGAATACCACCATCGATTGTGCCACGATGGGTTCAACGGTCATCAACGAAGGTGTAAAAATAGACAACCTGGTGCAGATTGCCCATAACGTGGAGGTTGGTAAGAATACTGTAATCGTGGCCCAGGTAGGCGTTGCGGGCTCGGCCAAGATTGGAGAAAATTGCATGCTTGGAGGACAGGTAGGTATTGTCGGACATATTAGAATTGGTAATAATGTTAAAATTGGTGCCCAATCAGGAATTGGTAACAATGTTAAGGATAACTCAACGCTTTGGGGAACACCAGCCTTCGGGTATCGCGATTTTATGAAATCATATGCCGTATTTAAAAACCTTCCCCAATTGCGTTCTGATGTGGTTGAATTGCGACGGAAAATGAAAGATCAAGAAGGAACTGGTGAATGATTTTTATTGAAGTAATTGATTCAGACGGTTATTTATTTATTTTTGGGCGTTCTGAAAATTAATGGGAGGGGATAAATCTCCCGAATTTTGGCAATTGCCTAACCGGGTTGAACCAAATTTCTCGGAAAATGAGTGTGAAACAAAAGACCATTAAGAAGCCTGTTTCGGTTACAGGAAAAGGGCTCCATACAGGAGTGGAAGTTACGATGACTTTTAAACCTGCACCCGAAGATCATGGCTTCAGATTTCAACGGATAGATGTAGAGGGACAACCGGTTATTCATGCCGATGTATCGAAAGTAAAAGGTACTTCACGTGGAACCGTTCTTCAGGAAGGCGAAGTACGGATTCGTACCATTGAGCATACCATGGCTGCCTTACTGGGAATGGATATTGACAATGTATTGATAGAGGTAAATGGTCCGGAGGTTCCCATTTTGGATGGCAGTTCGGCTCTCATTGTGACTGCATTGAAAGAAGCCGGCCTGGTTGAACAGGAAGCCCGTCGTGATTATTTCGAAATCAAGCAAAAAATTGTTTATCGTAACGAAGAACAAGGAATCGAGTTAATTGCGCTTCCGGATGATGAGTTTGCTGTGGATGTGATGATTTCCTATGATTCAGTTGTTCTTGGAAATCAGTTTGCCACCCTCGGTTCGTTAAATGATTTTGAAAAGCATGTGGCTCCGTGTCGCACATTTGTTTTTGTGCGTGAGTTGGAAATGTTGTTGAAAAATAACCTGGTGAAAGGGGGCGACCTCGACAATGCGATTGTCATTATGGATCAGCAGATGCAGCAGAATGAGTTGGATCGTATTGCTGATTTGTTTCATCATGAGCATGTTCAGGTGGACAAGATTGGCGTATTAAATAATGTCGATCTTCATTTTGAGAATGAGTGTGCACGCCATAAGTTGCTCGACGTGATTGGTGATTTGGCACTGATAGGGAAACGGATTAAAGGCCGCATCATTGCACGTCGCCCCGGGCATATGGCCAATACGGAGTTTGCCCGTATTCTTCAGAAAGAATGTAAGCGTCAGACAGCACTGAATTCGGCCCCGGAATATGATCACAACGCGACCCCTCTATACGATATTAACAAGATCAAAACGATGTTGCCACACCGATCTCCATTTCTTTTGGTTGACAAAATTATGGATAAGGGAGACGATTTCATTATCGGAGTAAAGAACGTAACCATGGACGAACCGTTTTTTAGCGGGCATTTCCCAGATGAACCGGTTATGCCCGGCGTTCTGATGGTTGAAGCCATGGCACAGTGTGGTGGCGTTTTTGTTATCAGCTCGCTGCCTTCCGATGGAGATTATTCCACTTATTTTATGAAACTTGACAACATTAAGTTCAGAAAGAAAGTAGTGCCAGGTGATACGTTGATATTTAAGCTAAAGCTGGTTAGTCCTATTCGTCGTGGAATTGCCAATATGATTGGTTACGCTTTTGTGGGCGACACCATTGTTTGTGAAGGCGAATTTATGGCACAAATTGTTAAAAACTAAGATGATTATGAAACGACAACCGGCGGTGTTGTCTCAAATTTTATAGTAATGAAACAACCTTTAGCGTACGTTCATCCCGAAGCTCAGATTGCTGAAAATGTAGTTATCGAGCCCTTTACAACTGTTGATAAGGACGTGGTGATTGGCGAAGGTTCCCATATTGGACCTAATGTTACCATTTTTCCGGGTACCCGGATCGGTAAAAATTGTAAAATATCTCCCGGAGCGGTTATCGGTGGTGAACCACAGGACCTGAAGTTTCAGGGAGAATACACTACCGTGGAAATTGGTGATAACACAACCATTCGTGAGTATGTAACTATTAGTAAAGGTACTGCGGCTAAGGGTAAAACGGTGGTGGGAAGTAACTCCTTAATTATGGCTTATGTCCATATTGCCCACGATTGTGTAGTGGGTGATAACGTTATCCTGGTAAATTATACCGGTCTGGCAGGGGAAGTTTTTGTTGACGATTTTGCTATTCTTGGCGGCTACACCGCCGTGCATCAGTTCTGTCATATTGGTCCGCACGTTATGCTTTCCGGTGGTTCGCTGGTGCGGAAGGATGTTCCTCCATACATCAAGGCTGGCCGTGAGCCGCTTTCCTATGTCGGTGTAAATTCTATCGGACTTCGTCGCCGTGGATACACGAACGAAAAAATCCGTGAGATACAGGAAATTTACCGACTGATTTATCAAAAAGGATACAATAATACACAGGCACTGGAAGTAATCGAAGCTGAGCTTCCTGCTTCCCGTGAACGCGATGATATCCTGCTGTTTGTGAAAGATTCGAAAAGAGGAATTATCAAAGGGTACTTCCCCGATTGATGATATAATATTGAAAAAAGAAAACCGTCCCAGCAATGAGGCGGTTTTTTTATGACTTGAATTTTTAACTTATTCCTGATCCTTAAGCGGGTTCCAACCTTGCGCTATGAGTGGGATTTCCTGGCCACTGCCTGCTGTAACCAGGTGGGTCCCTTCCGATTTTTCCGTGATATGGCCAATAACGGTAATGTCCGGATGATTTCGGATTTTATCGTATTCGCCAACAGGAATGGTAAACAGCAATTCGTAATCTTCACCACCGTTCAAGGCCGCTACCAACGGGTTAATATTTAACTCTTCGGCCATTTGCTTGGTCTGGTCATCCATCGGGATGCGATCTTCGAACAATTTGCAGCCAGTTCCCGATTCTTCGCAAATGTGCATGATTTCGGATGATAATCCGTCCGAAATATCAATCATCGCCGTGGGGTGAATTTTTTGATCATTAAAAACTTTCAGCATGTCGCGACGGGCTTCCGGTTTCAATTGTCTTTCCAGAATATAGTCGTGTCCTTCCAGTTGTGGCTGCATTTTTGGGTTTACCTTGAAGACTTCATTCTCCCTTTCCAGTAGTTGTAGCCCCATGTAGGCACCGCCTAAATCACCACTGACGCAGAGGAGGTCGGCCGGTTTGGCACCGCTGCGGAAAACCACGTCTTCCTCTTCAACTTCACCAAGTGCCGTAATGGAAAGTACCAATCCTGTCATCGACGAGGTCGTATCGCCACCAACCAAATCCACTCCGTAATTGTCGCAGGCCAACCGGATACCACCATACAATTCATCAATTGCCTCGATTGAAAACTTTGAAGACAATGCTATGCTCACGGTAATTTGCTTCGGAATGGCATTCATGGCGTAAACATCACTCAGGTTTACCACGACCGCTTTGTAGCCCAGATGTTTTAAGGGCACGTACATCAGGTTGAAGTGAACTCCTTCCGTCAGCATGTCGGTGGTCACCACCGTTTTTTTGTTATTAAAATCTAAAACTGCACAATCGTCGCCAACCCCTTTAAGGGTACTTTTGTTGTGTATGGTAAGATGAGATGTAAGCCTGTTAATCAGGCCAAACTCTCCGAGTTCGGAAAGTTGGTGAATTGTTCCTTTTTTTTCTGTCATAGAATAAAAGACCTCAAGGTGTTTTTTAGTAGAAATCAGGCTTCAAAAATAGCTTACATTTTATATCTTTGCAACAATTTAAAAGCGGTCTATTTAAAATGGGTTAACGGTGCGAGGAGCGCATAATGAAGGGTCAGGCCGGCTTTAACCAAATATATGAAGTTATGGAGGATCAAAATAAATTACTTGATAAAGTAACGAAGAGCGAATATCAATTCGGTTTTGTGACTGATATTGATTCAGATACACTGGTAAAAGGGTTGAGTGAAGATGTCGTCCGTTGGATTTCGGCCAAGAAGAATGAGCCGCAATTTATGCTTGATTTCCGCCTGAAGGCATACCGCAAATGGCTGGAAATGGAAATGCCGGACTGGGCCTACCTGAAAATTCCGGAAATCGATTACCAGGACATTATCTATTATTCGGCCCCCAAAAAGAAAAAAGAACTTGAAAGTCTTGATGAGGTGGATCCCGAATTGCTGAGTACTTTCGAGAAGCTTGGTATTCCGCTGGAAGAGCAGAAATTGCTTGCTGGCGTTGCCGTGGATGCAGTAATGGATAGCGTGTCGGTAAAGACGACCTTTAAGGAAACACTAGCCGAAAAGGGGATCATTTTCAGTTCATTCAGCGAAGCCGTTCAGGAACATCCAGATTTGGTACAGAAATACCTCGGAATGGCGGTTCCGTCAACCGATAACTACTTTGCAGCACTGAATGCGGCTGTTTTCTCTGACGGTTCATTTGTATACATCCCGAAAGGTGTTCGCTGTCCAATGGAGCTTTCCACTTATTTCCGTATCAACGCTGCCAATACCGGTCAGTTCGAACGCACACTCATCGTGGCTGATGACGAGAGTTATGTTTCGTACCTCGAAGGTTGTACTGCTCCGATGCGTGACGAGAATCAGTTGCACGCAGCGGTTGTGGAAATCATTGCACTCGACCGTTCCGAGGTAAAATATTCTACCGTGCAAAACTGGTATCCGGGTGATAAAAACGGCAAAGGAGGAATTTACAACTTCGTGACCAAACGTGGTTTGTGTAAAGGTGAATCGTCCAAAATTTTCTGGAACCAGGTGGAAACCGGTTCGGCCATTACCTGGAAATATCCGAGTTGTATTTTGTTAGGTGACAATTCGGTTGCTGAATTTAATTCGGTTGCTGTAACCAACAATTATCAGCAGGCTGATACCGGAACCAAAATGGTGCACATTGGTAAAAACACCAAGAGTACCATTGTTTCGAAAGGTATTTCGGCCGGAAAGAGTGATAATTCATACCGTGGTTTGGTCCGGGTAGCGCCAAAAGCGGAAAATGCCCGTAACTTCTCGCAGTGTGATTCCTTGTTGCTTGGCGATACCTGTGGAGCTCATACCTTCCCGTACATCGAAGTTTCAAATAGCTCATCTGTGGTTGAGCACGAAGCTACCACATCCAAAATTGGTGAAGACCAGATTTTCTATTGTAACCAGCGCGGAATTACGACACAGGATGCGGTTGGAATGATTGTAAATGGTTATGCCCGTGAAGTAATCAATAAATTGCCCATGGAATTTGCAGTAGAAGCTCAAAAACTGCTGCAAATTAGCCTCGAAGGTAGTGTGGGATAAATAGGATAAATACGTAAGATAAGTTCAAAAAATATGTTAATAGTAAAAGACTTACACGCTAAAGTCGAAGGTAAAGAGATATTGAAGGGTATTAACCTGGAGGTAAATCCCGGAGAGGTTCATGCCATTATGGGACCTAATGGTTCAGGGAAAAGTACACTGGCGAATGTGTTGGCTGGTCACGATAATTATGAAGTAACCAAAGGCGGAGTTTCTTTCTTCGGAAAAAACCTGCTCGATATGGATGCAGATGTCCGCTCCAAAGAAGGTCTGTTCCTCAGCTTCCAGTATCCGGTAGAAATTCCGGGTGTTAGCATGGTGAATTTCCTGAAAACAGCTTTGAACGAGCATCGGAAGTACCAGGGGAAAGATGAGCTGAAAGCCGGCGATTTTCTCAAACTAATGAAAGAAAAGAAAGAGCTTGTCGAAATCGATTCACAGCTGACCAATCGTTCGGTAAACGAGGGCTTTTCGGGCGGTGAGAAAAAGAAGAATGAGATTTTCCAAATGGCCATGCTCGAACCGAAACTGGCCATCCTGGATGAAACGGATTCGGGATTGGATATCGATGCTCTTCGTATCGTTGCGCATGGTGTGAATGCACTGAAAAAGCCTGATAATGCAACCATTGTGGTAACGCACTACCAGCGTTTGCTCGATTATATTGTCCCCGATTTTGTTCATGTTTTGTATAACGGCCGTATTGTGAAGTCAGCCGGAAAAGAACTGGCTTTTGAACTGGAAGAGAAAGGTTACGAGTGGATCAAAAAAGAGGTGGGAGTGTAAGATGACGGAGGCGAAAAGAAATACAGAAATCAATCAGCGGCTCGCCAACCTTTTTGAATCGAATGCCCACCTCCTGGAAGATGGAGCAGCCGGTTTTATGAATGCTGCACGCAAGCCGGCAATCGAAGCATTCCGGAAACAGGGAATTCCCGATTTTAAGACGGAGAACTACAAGTATACCAATCTCGCGAAGATTTTTGCCGGCGAGAATCACAGGCGTGTTTTTACTTATCAGGACAACAACGTCAACCTGCGCGAGCTTTTTCAATGTGACGTTCCTGAGCTGGACACCAACCTGGTGATGTTGACGAATGGCTGGTACTATTCCGGAAATGAACAGCTGGTCGATCTACCGAAAGGTGTTATTGTTACCAGCCTTCGCAAGGCAGCTGTTGATTATCCCGAATTGGTTGAGAAATATTACGGCAAGATGGCGGATCCGGAAAAGGACCCGTTAACCGCATTAAATACGGCTTTTGCCCAGGATGGAGTTTTTATTTATGTGCCGCGAAGTGTTGTAGTGGAGAAGCCTATCCAAATCATTGAACTGATGAGAGGGGAAGAAGACACCTATGCGACACAGCGTAATCTGGTCATTGCCGAAGAGAACAGTCAGGTGAAAGTGATTTTCTGCGATCATACCCTTGACCCTCAGGATTACATGGTGAATAACCTGACGGAAGCGCACGTTGGTGAAAATGCGGTCGTCGATTTTTACAATCTGCAAAACCAGCATAACAAAGCGGTGAACCTGACCGGTTTGTATATCCGTCAGGAGCGTAATTCCAATGTGTTGACGAATACCTTGTCGCTGCATGGCGGAATTGTTCGTAACAACCTGAACGTTCTTATCGACGGTGAACATGCCGAGGCTAATCTTTACGGTTTGGCATTGACGGACAAAAGCCAGCATGTTGATAATTTCACTTTCGTGGAACACGCGCACCCTGATTGCCAGAGCAACCAGCTTTTCAAAAATGTATTGGATGATAAATCCACTGGCGGATTTACAGGCCGGATTCACGTAGGACGTGGAGCCCACGGAACACTGGCTTACCAGCGAAACAATAACGTGTTGTTGACCGGCACAGCGAAAATGAGCACCAAGCCACAGTTGGTTATCGATAACGACGATGTGAAATGTTCGCACGGAGCAACCGTTGGCCGGATTGATGAAGAAGCGTTATTCTATCTGAAATCACGTGGTATCGCTGAGCGGGAAGCCCGCCTGATGCTAATGTATGCTTTTGCACATGAAGTGCTTCAGGAAGTTCGGGTTGATAAACTGGGCGAACGGATTGACGAATTGGTAAACAAGCGTTTGCGCGGTGAAGTGTCGAAATGTCACTCCTGCGTCATGGATTGTGAGAGCTGATTCGGTTTAGCTTTAGCTGAAGAATTTTCTGGCTTTTCACGGTAGTGGAAAACCAACAGGCATAAGCCGGGAGTTACAGTTTTTTAACTTAATTCCCGGTTCTATATTTTATCTTTCGTACTATGAGTCTCGATTTCCGGAAAATAAGAAAGGATTTTCCCATCCTGGATCAACAGGTTCACGGAAAACCGCTGGTATATCTCGATAATGCTGCTACTACACAAAAGCCGCGGGTAGTCCTGGATAAGGTGGAAGAGTTTTACCTGAAAACCAATGCGAATATTCATCGCGGCGCGCACTTCATGGCGAACGAAACAACGGAAGCTTTTGAAGAAGCGCGTGAAACGGTGCGGCAGTATGTCAATGCCGGCGATCGGGGCGAAATTATTTTCACGCATGGTACCACGGAATCAATCAACCTGGTAGCTTTTTCTTTCGGAGAAGCATTTGTTTGGGAGGGTGACGAGATTGTGGTTTCCGAGCTGGAGCACCATGCGAACATTGTCCCCTGGCAATTGCTTTGCGAGCGGAAAAAAGCGACACTAAAGGTATTGCCATTCGATGAAAATGGCGTTCTGAAGATTGATGAGCTGGATGGATTGCTGAATGAACGCACCCGACTGGTGGCAATGAGCCATGTGTCGAACACGCTGGGAACCATCAATCCAATCGATAAGATTGTGGAAATCGCGCACAAACGTAATATTCCGGTTTTGCTCGATGGCGCGCAAGGAATTGCCCACTACCCGCCGGATCTACAAAAGCTTGATTGTGACTTTTATGTCTTTTCCGGGCATAAAATTTACGGCCCTACCGGGATTGGTGTTCTTTACGGCAAACGGAAGTGGCTGGATCAGATGCCTCCATTTATGGGCGGCGGTGAAATGATTTCGGAAGTGAAATTCTCCGGAACTACATTTAATGAGTTGCCCTATAAGTTCGAACCCGGAACGCCTAATTACATCGGGGCTATTGCACTCGGTACTGCTGTAGGGTACATGCAATCGCTCGGGGTTGACAATCTGGCGGCCCGCGAACAGGAATTACTGAACCTGGCAACAGAAAAACTGAAGTCAATAAAAGGGGTGCGGATTTTCGGAGAGGCTGAAAATAAGGTAGGTGTGATTTCATTTGAGATTGAAGGAATTCATCCGTTCGATTTGGGTACGCTCCTTGATCAGCTGGGCATAGCAGTCCGCACCGGGCGCATGTGTACCGATCCAATTATGGATCATTTTGGTGTACCCGGGATGACACGGGCTTCGTTTGCATTTTATAATTCGGAAAAAGAGGTTGAGGCTTTGTATAATGCCCTGATCCGTATCAAGGGAATGTTTTGATTTTTATCGTAAGTTTGCTCCCTTGATTTTGATTTAAAGCAATTTTTAGTTATGACTATTGAAGAGATACAGCAGGAAATCATTGAAGAGTTTTCGGTATTCGAAGATTGGATGGACAAGTACGCCTACCTGATTGAACTCGGGAATGACCTGAAACCCATTGATGCGAAATATAAGATTGATGATAACCTGATTAGGGGATGTCAGTCACGTGTGTGGCTTCATCCTGAGAAAGATGGTGATAAGATTCTGTTTGAGGCGGAAAGTGATGCGATTATTGTGAAAGGATTAGTTGCACTGTTGCTGCGCGTTCTCTCTAATCGCTCGCCGAAGGAGATTATCGATGCCGATTTGCACTTTATTGATGATATCGGATTGAAACATCATTTGTCTCCTACACGTTCAAACGGACTACTGGCCATGGTGAAGCAAATGAAACTTTATGCTTTGGCTTACGAAAAACTTTCACAACAGGAGGGTTAAGAAATGGATGAAAGAATTGACAAAATAATCGCTGGCCTGAAAGAGGTTTACGACCCGGAAATCCCGGTAAATGTATACGATTTGGGAATGGTTTACAGTGTGGATGTTGATGAACACAACACTGCGAATGTGCTGATGACGCTGACGGCTCCCAACTGCCCTGCTGCCGATATGATTGTTTCGGATGTGGAATACATGACGAAAAAAGTGGATGGCGTCGAAGATTGCAACGTGGAGATCACATTTGACCCTCCATGGGACAAGTCGATGATGTCGGAAGAGGCGCGACTCGAACTCGGCTTCATGTAAAATATTCAACCATCACATATCGTGGTGGTTTTTTGTAAGCAATAATACTTGTTCCCGGAATAAGATGAGTACCAAAGGGGCTACTTACAGCGAGCGCATAAAAGCAGAGGCGAAACGTCTCGGTTTTACCGATTGCGGCATTGCTGCGGTAAAGTATCTTGGAGAGGAAGAGCCTCGCTTGCTGAAATGGTTGGCGAAGGGTATGAACGGGCAGATGGGCTACATGGAACGGAATGTAGAGAAACGTCTCGATCCGGGAAAACTGGTGGAAGGCGCCCGTTCCGTTGTATCTGTTATCCTCAATTATTATCCTGCCGAAAAACAAAAGGCCAAAGATGCGCCGGTCATCTCGAAATATGCCTACGGAACGGACTACCATTTCGTCATTAAAGACAAATTGAAAAGTCTGCTTCGTTTCATTCAGGAAGAAATTGCTCCATGTTCCGGACGACCATTTATCGATTCGGCGCCAGTTCTTGATCGGGCCTGGGCCCGACATGCCGGACTGGGCTGGATCGGGAAAAATTCCCATCTCATATCGCCCAAACATGGTTCCTTCTTTTTTATCGGGGAGCTCATCATCGATTTGGAACTCGATTACGACCAACCAGCTGATACTGATTTTTGCGGTTCCTGCACACGCTGCATTGATGCCTGCCCAACCAAAGCAATTGTTGCCCCCCACACTATTGATGCCCGAAAATGCATCTCTTATTTGACGATCGAAAACCGGGAAGAAATTCCGGAACCATTCAAAGGTCAGTTGCAAAACCGGATGTATGGGTGCGACATCTGCCAGGATGTTTGCCCGTGGAATCGCAATCCTTCACCCCACAATGTTGAAGCCTTTACCCCGAAACCTGAATTGCTGGAAATGACCCGGGCAGACTGGAAAGATTTAGACAGAGGGGGTTTCAATCAACTTTTCAGAAAATCGGCAGTAAAAAGGGCCGGCTTTAAAGGTCTTCGCCGCAATATCGATTTTTTAGATTAATTAAGTTTTACTCCTGCGAAACTTTTTGCAAATTTAGTTAATCAAAGATGAACCCTTGTGCCAGTGAAGTTTTCGGAATACAAATGGGAATCGTTCGACGGATTAGAATACTATGCCGTCAGTTGGGCTCCAGATATTTACCCGAAGGCAGTGTTGGCATTGGTTCATGGACATGGCGAACATTGCCGGCGGTACGATCATTGGCTGAGCCGTTTTCCGGAGAAGGGCCTTGCCGCTGTGGCTTTTGATTATCGTGGTCATGGTCGCTCCGGGGGGAAACGCGGAGTCCTTCGTTATTATGCCGATTTTTTGCAGGATGTAGAGCTGTTGTTGAGAAAAACCCGGGAGTTATTTCCCGGTATTCCTGTTATCCTGTTCGGGCACAGCATGGGTGGAAATATGGTTTTGAGCTACTGTCTTCGCAGGGCCGCTATTCCACAACTTGCGATTATCACTTCGCCCTGGATAATGCTGCGCAAAAAGCCAAGGCCAGTAATGACTGCAGCTGCTTGTCTTGCTAATCGGCTGACGCCACGCCTTACTTTTAAGACCGGCTTAAAATCAAAGGATTTTTCGGAAGATAAGCCAGGCAGTGAGCCCAGGGGTAAAGATGATTTACTGCACAACCGTATTTCTGTTCGGCTTTTCTGCGAAGTGAAGCGAGAGGGTGAATGGTTACTCGAAAATGCTTACCGGTTAAATATTCCGGTTTTAT
This sequence comes from Prolixibacter sp. SD074, assembly GCF_009617895.1. Lineage (NCBI taxonomy): Bacteria > Pseudomonadati > Bacteroidota > Bacteroidia > Marinilabiliales > Prolixibacteraceae > Prolixibacter > Prolixibacter sp. SD074. The sequence goes on along the minus strand of NZ_BLAW01000001.1, from coordinate 2,875,183 downwards.
TGATGCAGGGACTGGATGATCCTATCATGGACAGTAACGCGGGTTTGAAGCTATTCGATAATGCGGCTGAAAAGATAACCTACCGGGGATGGCATGGCGCCCGGCACCAGTTACACGAGTTTGATGATGAAGGGGAGGTGTTGAGATTTATTTTTAACTGGATAGAACAAAATATATGAGCCAATTCAGGATCAAAATAGCAATGCCGGAGTATGAGAAGAAACTCGATTACCGTGAACGGATTGTCCTGTTGGGGTCTTGTTTTGCTGAGAATATAGGTGAAAAGCTAACCAGCCGGTGTTTTCCTGTCGATGTAAATCCGTTTGGCATTTTGTACAATCCCATGTCTGTGGCGAACAGCCTGGATATGCTGATAGCGAATAAGCAATTCGGAGAAGAGGATATCTTTTTTGCTAATGGACGATGGAACAGCTATCATCATCACAGTCGTTTTTCACATCAAGACAAGAAAATCTGCCTCGGGCAAATTAACAAACGCGTAACAAATGGTGCTGAACAACTTCGTGAAGCCAGTTTTCTTTTCATCACTTTTGGCACGACCTGGGTATACGAAAGCATTGATAATAAGGAAGTTGTATCGAATTGTCACAAGCAGCCGGCAAAACAGTTTCGGAGATACCGGTTGAGTGCCGATGATGCCGTTGCCCGGTGGGAGGCCTTGTTGATAAGGGTATGGGACATGAACCCCGGTTTGCAGATTATATTTACAGTGAGTCCGGTTCGCCATTGGAAAGATGGGGCCCACGAAAACCAAATCAGTAAATCGGTGTTATTTCTAATAATTGAAGGTTTATTGGAGAGATTCGAAAAAGATCGGATTGCCTACTTCCCGTCATATGAAATTGTGATGGATGAGCTTCGCGGCTACCGGTTTTACGCCCCCGATATGATTCATCTGAACGAGACGGCTGTCGATTACATCTGGGAACAGTTTTCTCAAGTGCTGATTACAAAGGATAGCCGCGACATTATGAAAAATGTTGAAAAGTTACGGCTTGCAACCGAACATCGTCCCTTCAATGAACATGGTGAATCATACCGCTTATTCCTTGACAATCAGTTAACACAGGCTGAAAAATTGATGAAACAATACCCGTTCCTTAACATTCAGGATATTTTGGAGTATTTCCTTCGAAAACTAAAGGAATAACTTTTTTTAAAGGTGCCAATTGGTTAAATTTTCCTTGTATTTTAAATTCATTCTAATTGCAATTTTTAGGAAATTAATCGTCGAAGCGCATTAAAATTAATTCTGCACCTATGAGCTATCTAAAATTTGATAAACAGCAGTTAGTCAATCTGGAGTATTCGCTGCAGCGCGAATTCTTACGTACGAACCGGGCTGGTAGTTATTCGTCATCTACGCTTTCCGGATGTAATACCCGCAAGTATCATGGCTTGCTCATTACCCAGCTGAACGAGTTGGACGGAGGCAAACATGTCCTCCTGTCGTCCCTGGATGAGACGGTCATTCAACATGATGCAGAATTTAACCTGGGGATTCACAAGTTTCCAGGTGATCATTATGAGCCCCGTGGACATAAATATCTCAGAGATATTGAATTTGATAAAATATCCAAATTGACTTACCGGGTTGGAGGAGTGATTCTTTCACGCGAGCGCTTACTGGTTGAGAAGGAAGAACAGTTGTTGATTCGATATACACTGGAAGACGCGCACAGCCCGACAACGCTTCGGTTCAAACCTTTTCTGGCTTTTCGGAATATACACACACTAAGTAAATCCAACATGTTCGCCAACACACGTTTTGTTTCGATAGAAAACGGAATCAAGATGCGCTTATACGAGGGGTATCCTTTTCTGCATATGCAGTTCTCCAAGGAGGTTGATTTTGTCCCGTTTCCTGACTGGTACTACAACATCGAATACATGAAGGAACAAAAACGCGGTTACGAATTTCAGGAAGACCTATTTGTTCCCGGGTATTTTGAGCTCCCGATAAAAAAGGGAGAATCCATTGTCTTCTCGGCATCGACGTCGGAAGAAAAGCCAAGCGGATTTAAACGCCGTTTTACCAACGAAACAAAAAAGAGAACGCCTCGTGATTCGTTTTCGAACTCGTTGCTTAACTCGGCCCAGCAGTTTCTCTGCGTCCGAAATGATGGTGAGGATATTATTGCCGGGTATCCCTGGTACGAGTCGGTACCAAGGCAAACCTTCCTGGCCATCAACGGTGTTCTCTTGCGCCAGGGAAATATGAAGACGTATGAGTCGATCCTTAAGACACAGTTGAAGAGGCTGAAGGATGGTTTATTTCCTAAATATTTTGGGGCAAATGCCAGCGATTATGATGCGGCCGATGCGCCTTTGCTTTTTTTTACAAGTGTGCAGGAATTGGATGATTATGTAGAGAAAAAGGAGCTATGGGAAAAGTATGGCCCGGCAATGAAAAGTATTCTGGGTCATTACCGGAAAGGCACACGGTTCAACATTCACATGCAGGAGAATGGTTTGATTTATGCCAAAGCTGAAAATGTTGCTCTGACCTGGATGGATGCCTATGTGGATGGAAAACCTGTTACCCCGCGGGGAGGTTTAGCTGTTGAGATCAATGCGCTTTGGTTCAATGCCGTTTCGTATGCGCTTGAATTAGCCGATACTGCCGGGGACAAAGCCTTTGTTGAGGAATGGAAGAATCTGCCGGAAAAAATTGCTGAATCTTTTGTCAATACATTTTGGTGCGATGAGGAAGAGTATCTGGCAGACTATGTGGACGGCGATTATAGAGACTGGTCAGTCAGGCCAAATATGCTTTTTGCCGCTTATCTCCCTTATTCTCCGATGTCGCGTGAACAAAAGAAAGCAATTGTCAGTAGGGTGAGAAATGAATTACTTACGCCCATGGGGCTTCGTTCATTGTCGCCAAAAAACCAGGAATACCGGGGAATTTGTGACGGAGATCTGATGACCCGCTCCCTGTCCATGCATCAGGGGGCAGTCTATCCGTTTTTAATCGGCCCGTTTATCAAAGCATACATCGGAATTCATAAGCTGGGGGGAATGTCGTTTGTGAAAAATATTATGGAATCCTTTGAAGAAGAAATGACAGAACATTGCATTGGCACACTTTCCGAGATGTATGACGGAAATCCTCCGCATGGAGCCCGGGGAGCAATCTCCCAGGCATGGAACGTGGGCTCCATTTTGTCGGCCATTGCTTTTATCGAGAACTATGGAGAGTAAAGTCAGTTATGAAACCCCTTAAATCGCAGAGCTGAATGAAAGTATTAATGTTTGGATGGGAATTCCCTCCCCATATCAGTGGCGGACTCGGAACAGCTAGTTATGGACTCACCAAAGGATTGGCCCATTATGATGATGTGAATGTTCTTTTTGTTGTACCCAAAGCATATGGCGACGAGGATCGCTCGGCTGTGAATGGAATTATCGGTGCCGGAGATATACCTATTACCCGTAAGCAGGTTAGTTTTGAAAATCTGCAGAAAAAGGTTGAATATTTTGAAGTCGACTCTTCGTTAATTCCCTATGTCGGGGAGGAAGAATTTTACCGGCTTACACAACAGAAAGTCAATTCGGGCTCTCGTTTTATCCAAACCGATTCAGAAGGACGTTTGCCTTTTACAGGAAAATACGGCGCCGATTTATTACAGGAAATTGCCCGTTATGCTATCGTGGCCGATGTGATCGCGCGGGAGAACGAATTTGACTTGATTCATGCTCATGACTGGTTGGCCTATCCGGCCGGTATAGCAGCCAAGGAGGCCAGTGGTAAGCCTTTGGTAATACACGTACATGCTACCGATTTCGATCGCTCAGGAGGTAGTGTCAATCCTAATGTTTATGCCATTGAACGGAAAGGGATGGAAGCAGCTGACAAGGTAATTACCGTAAGTAACCTTACCCGGAATATCGTCATTGAAAAATATGGAATCGACCCAGCCAAAGTTGTGACCGTTTACAATGCAGTTGAACCGGTTGAGCACAAACCAAGGCTGGGCGTTAATAAGGGAGTTGATGAAAAAATTGTGACCTTTCTTGGGCGTATCACCATGCAGAAGGGACCTGAATACTTTATCGAGGCAGCTCACCAGGTATTGCGGCGAATGGACAATGTCCGGTTTGTGATGGCCGGTAGTGGTGATATGATGACCAAAATGGTGAAGCGTGCAGCACAACTTGGTATAACCGACCGGTTTCATTTTACCGGGTTCCTCAAGGGAGACGATGTATTTGATATGTTCCGCTTTAGCGATGTATATGTGATGCCATCAGTATCCGAGCCGTTTGGGATTTCACCGCTCGAAGCGATGATGTCCGATGTCCCGGTAATTATTTCCAAACAATCGGGAGTCGCCGAAATCCTTACACACGCTATCAAGGTCGATTTCTGGGACATCAATGCGATGGCCGATGCCATATATTCAATATTACAATATCCGGCTTTACCAAAAATGTTTAAAAAGTACGGTCGGATTGAAGTGGATCACCTGCAATGGCGCCATTCTGCGGCCCATGTTCGGCAGGTTTATTTATCCGCTTTAGGTCAGTCAAACAACAACAGTAACGCGTAAAAAGTTAGCCATATGAAATCCGTTTGCTTGTATTTTCAGATTCACCAGCCATTTCGTTACCGGAAATACCGCTTCTTCGACATTGGTAACGACCACTATTATTATGATGATTATGCCAATGAAACCATTCTGAGGAAGGTGGCAAACAATTGTTATTTGCCGGCTAACAAAGTGTTGCTTGAACAGTTGAAAAAGCATAAAGGTAAGTTCAAGGTGGCTTTGTCCATTTCCGGTATTGCCCTGGAGCAGTTCGAATTGTATGCGCCTGAGGTATTACTCTCCTTTCAGGAACTGGCCGAAACCGGTTATGTGGAGTTCTTATCCGAAACTTACTCCCACTCACTCGTGTCTCTGTTCGACGGCGAATTGTTTGAAAAACAGGTGAAGGATCATGACGATAAAATTGAGGCTTACTTCGGTCAGCGTCCGGCTGTTTTCCGGAATACCGAAATGATTTATTCCGATGAAATCGGTGATAAGGTGTACAAAATGGGTTTCAAAGCCATGTTGACGGAGGGAGCGAAACATGTGCTGGGATGGAAAAGTCCCAATTTCCTCTATTGTAATGCCATTAATCCCCGGCTGAAAGTATTGATGAGGAACTACAACCTCAGTGACGATATTTCTTTCCGTTTTTCCAATAAAGAATGGAACGAATATCCCCTGACCGCTGAGAAATTCCTCAATTGGATGACTGATCTTGATAAAAAAGAGGAGATGCTTAATCTTTTCATGGATTATGAAACGTTTGGAGAGCATCAAACTGCGGATTCCGGAATTTTAAAATTTCTGAAAAGCCTTCCGGAGGTTATATTGAAGAATGGCTCTTTCACGTTTGATACTCCATCGGAAATAATTGAAAAATACCAGCCAATTTCTGCCGTACATGTTCCGCATTCCATTTCCTGGGCTGATGAGGAACGCGATCTTTCGGCTTGGCTGGGAAACGAATTGCAGGAAGAAGCTTTCGGGAAATTATATGATTTGAAAGATCGAATGTTGCGTTGTACTGATCAGGTTATGATTAAGGATTGGAACTATCTGCAAATTAGCGACCATTTTTACTACATGTGCACGAAGTTCTTTTCTGACGGGGAGGTGCATAAGTATTTCAATCCTTACGCTACTCCTTACGAAGCATTCATCAACTATATGAATGTATTGAGTGATTTTAGAATCCGGCTCAATGCGCTTGTTCCCGAATCGGATATTGATCGCGAAATCTCCGCACTGAAGGAGGTGATTGATGAGAAGGATGATCGGTTAAGAAAAGCCGAAGAGGAAGTGAAAAATCTGAAAAACAAACTCAAAGAAGCCAAAGGGGCTACGCTCCCAAAAGTTGAAAAGAAGAAAAAAATAACGAAAACAACGGGCAAGACAAAGACTAAAAATAAATCGACAAAATAGAAACCTGCATCAGACCAGACTCTCTATTCAAACTGATGTTCTAGTAATTTAACGTGCAGGTAATTTGTAATGCCTAAATTGCGCGCAATTTATCGAGTGAACGTAGTTGACCCATTATTTAACCGAACTCTTGCAACTGGAGAGTTAAATGCATACCAATATCATGGAAAGACAAGGAGTAAGATTTATAAAACTACCTGAAAACACTGAACCAACCTGGAAAAGAATAATCGTTGAGTCGAATGTCCCGGAAATATTAAACCCGCTAAAGGAAATTTCAAGAAATCTTTGGTGGAGTTGGAACGATGACGCGCGGAAACTTTTCGAGGAGATTGACCCGGAAATCTGGGGACAAACAGCACATAACCCTATATTGCTCCTGGAGGAAACAAGCCTGGAGCGTTTCAGTGAACTGGAAGCCGACGAGGCATTTATTTTGCGCATGCACGAAGTAGAGGCCCAATTACATCAATACCTGAAAGAAAGGAAGAAATTACTGGGACCGAAAGTTGCCTACTTCAGTATGGAGTATGGCCTCCATGCCAGCCTGAAAATTTATTCCGGGGGTTTGGGAATTCTGGCAGGTGATTACCTGAAAGAAGCCAGTGACTCGAAGGTGGATATGACAGCCGTTGGCCTGCTTTATCGTTTCGGTTATTTTAAGCAAACCATTTCGGGCACCGGCGAGCAGGAGGCTCATTACGAGGCAGAACTTTTTTCGCACATTCCGGTGCAGCCGGTAATGGATGAAAACGGCAACTGGGTAACCGTTACCGTTGATATGCCTGGCCGTACCGTTTTGGTACAGGTGTGGGTTGTTCTGGTGGGTGCCGTGAAACTGTACCTTTTGGACACGGATTTGGAAGCCAATCAGGAACAGGATAGGTTCATTACCCATCACCTTTACGGAGGCGATAACGAGAATCGTTTAAAACAGGAGATGGTCCTTGGTTTAGGTGGTATCCGGGCACTGGAAAAAATGGGTATTTCCGCCGAAATCTATCACCTAAACGAAGGTCATGCTGCGTTTATCGGTCTGGAAAGAATGTGGAATATTCAGCAAAAGGCAAACCTGACCTTTGCCGAAGCCAAAGAGGTGGTTCGTTCGTCAAACCTGTTCACAACGCATACACCGGTTCCGGCAGGGCATGATTCTTTCCACGATGATTTGTTCCGTGCCTATATGGAGAAATTCACTACCCGTTTGGATATTTCGTGGGATGAATTTAAAATGTTGGGTAAGACCAATCTGCATGAAGATCATTTCAATATGAGTTTTTTGGCGGCAAACCTATCAGAGCGAATCAATGGTGTGAGCCGTTTGCACGGGAAAGTGAGCCAGGAACTGCTGGTAAAATTGTATAAAGGGTTTCTTCCGGAAGAATTGGAAAATATTGGTTATGTAACTAACGGGGTGCATTATCCATCCTGGGTCGCACCGGAATGGAGACAAATTCATGAGAAATTCCTGAAGGAGGAACTTCCCGAAGACATTCATGATTACGACGAGGCAATTGAAGTGCATGCCTGGAAGAATATATACAAGGTGGAAGATGGTGTTATTTGGAACACGAAGTCGAAATTGCGTGCCCGGTTAATCGATTATATCAAAGAAAGGTTTAGCGATATCCACATTCAGCGTAACGAAAACCCCAAATTTATTGCTGAAGCTTTGTCTAAGCTGAATCCGAACGCGCTGACTATCGGTTTTGCCCGGCGTTTTGCTACCTACAAACGGGCGCATCTTATCTTCCGGAACCTCGAGCGGCTCAATAAGATTGTGAATAACCCGGAAAGACCGGTCCAATTCATCTTTGCCGGTAAGGCTCACCCGGCCGATAAAGCCGGTCAGGATTTGATCAGGTATATCATGGAAATTTCCAAACGGCCGGAGTTTGTTGGGAAGATTTTATTTATCCCGAATTATAACATGAACCTCGCCAAGATTATGGTGCAGGGCTGTGATGTCTGGATGAACACTCCGACCCGAACGTTGGAAGCTTCGGGTACGTCGGGAGAGAAAGGTGTGATGAACGGAACGTTACATTTCTCTGTTCTTGATGGCTGGTGGGTCGAAGGTTATAAAAAGGATGCCGGATGGGCACTTACGGAAGAACGCTCGTTCGACATTCAGGACTTGCAGGATGAGTTGGATGCTGAAAGCATTTACAGTACGCTCGAAAACGAAATCGTCCCGGCTTATTATTATCGGAACGAAAAAGGTGTACCGGTTCTTTGGGTCGATTTCATCAAGAACACGTTTGCAGAAATAGCCCCCTATTTTACTACACGCCGGATGATGCGTGATTATTTCGACCGCTTTTATATCAAACAGGCTGAGCGCTCAAAGGGTATTGTTGCGGAAGATTATCGGCGTACACGTGATATGGCACAGTGGAAAGCAAAGGTGTCGGGTGTGTGGAACGATATCGAGGTGGTAAACGTGCAACTGGCCGACGGTATTTCGAATTCCTATAAAATGGGACAGAATTATCCGTTGAAGGTTGTCCTTGATTTAAAAGGGTTGACACCCGATGAAATTGGTGTAGAAATGATTGTCGTTTCATCTGATGAACCGGCAGAGTTGATGCAGAAGCAGGAATTTACGCCGGTGAAAACGGAAAATGGAATGACGCATTATCAGCTGGATCTCAATCTGAAACAGTCGGGAACTTTCAATTATGGTTTGCGCGTTTATCCGAAGAACGAGAACCTGGCGCACCGTCAGGATTTTTGCTACCTGAAATGGATTTAATTTCGATTTTGATGATAAAAAAGAAAGGCCTCCTCAATTTTGGGGGCCTTTCTTTCTTACCCGCGTTTATATTGGCTCAATGCCTTCTTTTTTCAGCAATTCAAGGCTTAGCTGACTGAGTTTATACTTTTGAATTTTTCCGCTGGCCGTCATCGGGTAATCATCGACAAAAAAGACATACCTGGGGATTTTGTACCGGGAAATTTGCCCGCGGCAATAGTCCCTGACATCCTCTGCCGTTAACGAGGCATCCTGCTTCAACTTAATGAAAGCGCCGATTTGTTCGCCATATTTCGGACTGGGAACTCCGGCCACTTCTACCGACTGAATTTCCGGCATTTCATACAGGAAATTTTCAATTTCGCGAGGATAAATATTTTCTCCGCCACGAATAACCACGTCCTTTATCCGGCCGGTTACCCGGAAATATCCTTCTTCGTCACGTACGCCCAAATCGCCCGAGTGCAGCCAGCCATCTTCATCGATAGCTTCGGCGGTGGCTTCCGGATTTTTGTAATATCCCTTCATCACGTTATAACCTTTACAGCAAAGTTCTCCCGGCTCTCCCGGTTTCAATTCTTCGCCGGTTTCGGGATTCACCACCTTCACTTCGACAAAAGGATACGCTTTACCAACCGTTGTCGATCGGATTTCCGGCGGGTCGGTTGTCCGGGTGGCCGTCATCCCCGGTGACGATTCCGTGAGGCCATAAACAATAACGATTTCCTTCATGTTCATCTTGTCCATTACCTGGTTCATCGTTTCGGTGGGGCACGGAGCTCCTGCCATAATACCGGTGCGAAGTGATGACAGATCGAACATATCAAACATCGGATGATGGAGTTCGGCGATGAACATGGTCGGTACACCGTCAAGGGCCGTACAACGCTCTTTGTGCACCGAAGCCAGTACCATCAGCGGGTCGAAGTCTTCTACCATCACCATGGTGGCCCCGTGCGAAACAACGGCGCACACGGCCAGTACGGAACCAAAGCAATGAAAGAGAGGTACACAGACACATAACCGGTCGTTCTGCGTGCAATTCATGCATTCGCCTGTGCTGTAGCCGTTGTTCAGGATATTGTGATGCGACAACATCACTCCTTTCGGGAAACCCGTTGTTCCTGATGTGTATTGCATGTTCACCACATCATGCGGCGTAACCAATTTTTGGGTTGAGCTCAGCAGGCCGTCATCAAGCTGGCTTCCCAGCAAAATTAACTCTGCTGTATTGTACATCCCACGGTGTTTCTCGGGACCGATGAATATAATGTTTTTGAGGAAAGGAAATTTCTCACTTTCCATATATCCCCGTTCGCACGACTTCAGTTCCGGCACCAGCTCATTCACCATTTTTACATAGTCGCTGTCTCGGAAGCCATTGATGATACAGAGTGTTTGTAAATCGGAGTTCTTCACGAGATACTCCAGTTCGTGCAACTTGTAATTGGTATTAATGGTCACCAGTATGACGCCTATTTTTGCTGTAGCAAACATGAAAGTCATCCAGTCGGGAACATTGTTCGCCCAGATCCCCAGCTTGTCGCCCGGTACCAATCCAATGTACAGAAGTCCTTTGGCCAGGTTGTTTACCCGTTCGTCAAATTCCCGGTAGGTGAAACGCAGGTTGCGATCGGGGTAAACCATGAATTCGTGATCGGGCGTTTTTATCGCCCAATGCTCCAATTGGTCGCCTAACGTAATATCAAGTAATTTCATGAGAAGCCCTTTTTAATAAGGTGCATAAACAACGGCAAGAATGGTAGCCGGCTTATCGGCGTTGGTATGTAGGTTATGCTCCACCACCGAATCGTAATAAATACTGTCGCCAACTGCCAGTGTGTGGCTTTCTTTCCCGTATGTAACTTCAATTTCTCCTTCGAGAACGTATATAAACTCCTCACCTTCGTGCGACGACAGAAGATAATCTTTTCGATCTGAAGGTTTAATTTGAACGATAAGGGGTTCCATATGACGATCCGATTTTTCGCTGGCCAGCGAATGAAAATCAAGATTCACCCGTGCGTCACTGTTTTTGTTCGAGAAACTGGCGCTGGGTTTGCTAACCCCCTTGCGGGATATAACCGGTCCCAGCTGTTCAGAGTCGTCGAGGAAAGTTCCCAATCGAACGCCTAATACCCGCGATATTTTGATGAGATGCCCAAGCGAGGGTATCACGGCATCCTCTTCAAGTTTTGTTAAAATCGGTACTGTAAACTGACAACGGTCGGCCAGTTCTTCCCTTGAAATTTCTTTCAACTGACGAATGTTGCTGATGCGTTCACCAACACTTTTCCCTTTGGTCATATGATATTGATTTTTGGTTCCGGAAGTAAGCCGAATTAACAGGTCGTGTTCTGTCTATTATTAGTTAAGACAGCTTAATTTAGCGTTGAAAGTTAAAGGAATTTTGTGGTAGATTGACGTTATTTTTATTGATAAAGGGCTTAAACCTGTTTATTTATATTGATTTTAATCAGGTTATGTTCAGCCTGTTGAAGTTGAATTGCCTGCTATTCCCAGTTTAAGAGGTGCTTATAAGGTACCGGTTGTTTCTGTTTTGGATGTTCTGAATTACCCGTGATTTTAGTATCTTAAGGTGTGATTTTCCTCTCCTATGAATGACGATCGACTATATCAAATTGGCATTTCCTTAATTCCCCTGGTGGGATGCATTACGGCTCGAAACCTGGTGGCTTATACCGGCGGCAGCCGGGAGGTTTTTCGTACGCCGGAAAAAGAGTTGCGCGAAATACCGGGGATCGGTACTGTTTTAGCGCGTAACATAGCAAACGCCGACGTGTTGAAACGGGCCGAGAAGGAATTGGAATTCATCGAAAAACATCAAATCCAACCACTCTTCTATCTTGATAAGGAGTATCCCGAACGATTAAAGGCTTGCGTCGATGCGCCGGTGATGTTGTATGTGAAAGGTAGGCCCGATTTGAACATGGCCAAAATAATTAGTGTGGTCGGTACCCGAAGCGCAACCGATTATGGTTACCAGATGGTTGACGAATTGCTGAGCGAATTGGGTAGCCACAGTTACCCGGTTATGGTGGTGAGCGGCTTGGCGTATGGCATCGATATCCGGGCACACCGGTCGGCACTGAAGAATGGATTGCCTACGGTTGGCGTATTGGCTCATGGTCTCGATAAGCTTTACCCACCGCTGCATTCGGGTACCGCGCGGGAAATGGTTGCCGGTAACGGTGGCCTGGTTACCGATTTTATCAGTGGATCGCCTATCGACCGGAAGCATTTTATTCGCCGTAACCGGATTATTGCCGGATTGGCCGATGCGACCATTGTGGTGGAGTCGGCGCACAAAGGAGGGGCCCTGGTTACCGCGGAAATTGCCAATTCGTATAACCGCGATGTTTTTGCTTTTCCCGGTAGGAAAGGCGATGCGTTTTCCGAAGGATGCAACTTCCTTATCAAATCGAACCGGGCAGCCCTGATCGAATCAGTAAAGGATTTGGAATACATCATGAACTGGGAGCGTGGGAAAAGCAAACCCGATGCGCTTCAGCCCCGTTTGTTTTCCGATTTCTCGGAAGATGAAAAAATCGTGATAACCATTTTGGAAGAAGAAGGCCCGCTGGCAATCGACTTGATTTGCATCAAAAGCGGATTGCCCATGAATAAAGTTTCTCCGCTATTGCTCAACCTGGAATTTACCGGCGTGGTAAAAGGACTTCCCGGAAAGGTTTTTAAGTTGATTTGAATCCATTTGCCGGTTTGTGCTGGCTACAAATTGTAGCAGCTTCCCGCGTTGTGTCGGGAACGAACCACGATATGCGACAACGTCTCTTGTTGTGACGGGAATAAATCGCGAAATGTGCCAGCGTCTTTCGTTGTGACGAGGAACCTTCGCAAAACGCAATCGTCGGGATTTACCCCGTATGGTAATGTCATCAAATCGTCACTTCTGATAATGCCCAAACAATCTAATGACGCAATTCGTTGGGAAAGTGTATTTTTGCACGCAAATGAATATCGGCAAAATGAAAACGTTTCAGGAATTAGGTATAGGAAAATCACTATTGAAGGCACTGGATGAGATTGGATTTGAGGTACCGACCCCAATTCAGGAAAAGGCTATTCCGGCCATTAAATCAGGGCAGGATGTGTTAGGCATTGCGCAAACCGGGACCGGGAAGACAGCGGCCTACCTGATTCCTTTATTCATGAAGCTGGTAAAGGCGGAGGGTGATGCTCCCCGTGCGGTTATTCTGGTTCCTACGCGCGAATTATCGGTGCAGGTGGGAGAGGATATCGAAGAGTTAACTACCTATTCCAATCTCAGGCATGCGGCTGTTTATGGCGGCGTAGGCTGGACCAAACATGCGGCTTTGGTGGAACCGGGAATCGATATCCTGGTGGCGACACCCGGACGGTTATGGGACTTGTACAGGAGGGGTGTACTCTCGTTAAAAAAGGTGAAAACGCTGGTGATTGATGAAGCCGACCGGATGCTGGACATGGGATTTATGAGGCAGATAAACCAATTATTCGAAGTCATTCCGCCTAAGCGGCAAAACCTGCTTTTCTCGGCAACTTTTTCAGGTAAAGTGGAGAAAATGAGTGATGAATTTCTCGATTTTCCGGTCCGTGTTGAGGTGGCCCCTTCGGCTACGCCTGCCGAAAAAGTGGAACAGTACTTTTATAATGTTCCCAATTACCGGAGTAAGCTGAACCTGATTCAATATCTATTAAAGAATGAAGAGCAGTTTGACCGGGTACTGATTTTCTGCCGGACGAAGGAGAATGCCGAAGGTGTTTACAAAGTCATCAAGCGGAAGGCGGAGGGCGAAGTCCGTATTCTGCATTCCAACAAGGGGCAGATGTCACGAATTAATGCGATTAATGCGTTCAAAAAAGGAGAAGTGCGTGTGCTTATTTCTACCGATGTGTCAGCCCGCGGGATTGACGTGTCGCGCATTAGTCATGTCATCAACTTCGATTTGCCACCCGCCGACGAAGATTACGTACACCGGATTGGACGGACCGCCCGGGCCAGTTATGAAGGTGTAGCTATTTCGTTGGTGAATCCGGCAGAAATATACCATCTCGAACGGATTGAGAAATTAATCCGTATGAAAATTCCGGGGAAAAGTGTGCCGGAGGAAGTGGAACTTGTCGAATCGACGAGACGTGAGGAACAGGAACAGGCCCGGGAAATTGACCGGATGAAGAAGCTGTCTGACCCGACTTATAACGGAGCTTTTCACGAGAAAAGGCAGCATTTTAAAAAGAACTCTTTTTCCTTCAATGCCAAGAGTAAGCACTTGCGTGAGAAGAAAAAATCGAGCCGGAAGTAAATTCCTTTTTCGGTAGAGTGTTAAGAAAAAAGATGTTCCAGCAGGATTTTGAAACCGATAGCCAGCAGAACAATCCCTCCGAGTAGTTCCATTCGTTTCCCAAAGCGGTTACCCACATCTTTTCCGATGCGGATTCCCAGCATAGAGAAAAAGAAGGTGACAGCCCCGATGATAACTGCTCCCCAAAGCAGATCGCCTGGTGAAGCTAATGCGTAAGAGAAGCCGACAATCATCGCATCGATACTGGTAGCGATGGAAAGCGTTAATATATTTTGCCACGAATAAACATTGGCCATTCCGTGGGTATTCTCCTTATCCAGACTTTCGAATATCATTCTTCCGCCCAGATAGGAAAGAAGTGCAAAGGCAATCCAGTGATCGAAATGCTCTACAAATACCTTTATCTTGGAACCCAGGAACCATCCGAGCAAGGGAAGTAATCCCTGAAAGAAAGCTAAGGACAAGGCTATTTTAACTGCATGCTGGAAAGAGATTTTTCGCTCGGCCAGCCCGCAGCTAATGGCGACAGTAAATGAGTCCATCGAAAGGCCCAGAGCGAGAATGGAAACAGTCAACAAATCCATTAAAATGATTTTGGACGAAGATAGAAAAAGAGCCGGAATCGGGCAAAAGCCACAAAAAAAAGAAAGCCGCCCGAAAAATCCGGACGGCCTGTTCAAAACCAATAAGAGGTTGTTAAATCTCGTTTGATGTATTGTTTACATCATTCCGGGCATACCGCCGCCCATTCCGCCTGCTGGCATTGGAGGATTTTCCTCTTTCTCGTCAACGAGAACACACTCGGTGGTGAGGAACATACCTGCAATTGATGCAGCATTTTCAAGTGCGATGCGGGTTACTTTGGCCGGGTCGATAACGCCTGATTCAAACAGGTTCTGGTATTCGCCGATACGGGCATTGTAACCGAAGTCATCATTGCCTTCCATTACCTTATTAACGATAACGGCACCTTCCAGTCCTGCATTAGCTACAATCTGGCGCATAGGCTCTTCGATGGCGCGTTTAACGATTTCGATACCAGTGGTTTCGTCTTCGTTGTCACCTTCGAGATTTTCCAGTACACTGATAGCTCGGATGTAGGCAACACCACCTCCGGGTACGATTCCTTCTTCAATCGCTGCACGGGTCGCACTCAGTGCATCGTCAACACGGTCTTTCTTTTCTTTCATTTCGATTTCGGAAGGGGCACCGACATACAATACCGCAACACCGCCGGATAGTTTAGCCAAACGTTCCTGCAGTTTTTCGCGGTCGTAATCGGAAGTAGTCGATTCGATTTGATTTTTAATCTGAGCTACGCGGGCAGCAATATTGGAACTTTCGCCTGAACCGTTAACAATAGTCGTGTTCTCTTTGTCGACGGTAATTTTTTCGGCCTGGCCCAACATTTCGAGGGTGGTGTCTTCCAGTTTCATACCTTTTTCTTCGGTAATCACGGTCCCACCGGTCAGGATGGCAATATCTTCCAACATTTCCTTACGGCGATCGCCAAATCCAGGCGCTTTTACGGCGCATACTTTCAATCCGGCACGCAGACGGTTCACGACCAGGGTAGCCAGTGCTTCACCATCGATGTCTTCCGAGATAATAATCAACGGACGGCCTGATTGGTGAGTTGCTTCCAGGATTGGGACCAGATCTTTCATGGTAGAGATCTTCTTGTCGTGGATCAGGATGAACGGATTTTCCAGCTCAGCTGACATCTTCTCGGTATCCGTTACAAAGTAGGGCGAAATGTATCCACGGTCGAACTGCATACCCTCCACTACTTCAACGTAGGTTTCAGTACCTTTGGCTTCTTCTACCGTGATAACGCCTTCCTTGTGTACTTTTTCCATTGCCTGGGCAATCAGTTTGCCAATTTCGAGATCGTTATTAGCCGAAATGCGGGCTACCTGCTCGATTTTGCTATAGTCGTCACCAACCGTTTTTGACTGCGCACCGATGCTTTCAACTACTTTGGTAACTGCTTTGTCGATACCGCGTTTCAAATCCATCGGATTGGCGCCGGCAGTCACGTTTTTCAAACCAACGGTGATGATGGATTGTGCCAGTACTGTAGCAGTGGTTGTTCCATCACCGGCATCGTCACCTGTTTTGGAAGCCACTTCTTTAAGGAGCTGTGCGCCTATGTTAGCGTATGGTTCCGACAATTCAATTTCTTTGGCAACGGTTACACCGTCTTTGGTTACCTGCGGTGCACCAAATTTTTTGTCAATAATAACGTTGCGTCCTTTGGGACCAAGCGTTACCTTCACGGCATCGGCAAGCTGATCGACGCCTTTTTTCAGCAACTCGCGTGCTTCAATTTCAAATTTGATCTCTTTAGCCATGTTACTTTTTCATTTTAATTTTGTACAATTGGTCTTTTCACTATGCGATGTAAAGAACATCTGACTGAGAAATCAACAGGTAGTTTTCGTTATCAATCTGAAGTTCCGTACCGGAGTATTTACCATAGAATACGGTATCCCCAACTTTTACCTCCATGGGTTCGTCTTTTTTAGCATTGCCCACCTTCACAACGGTTCCCGCTTGTGGTTTTTCTTTGGCTGAGTCGGGGATGATAATCCCTCCGGCGGTTTTCTCTATGGCTTCCAGCGGCTGTACCAAAACTTTGCCGGGAAGAATTCTACCTTTCAGTTCTGTCATCTTGCATTGTATTTTTTGTTAGACATTAGTTATTTCATTGACACCCGCTATCTATCACATTACGTGCCAAAGGTTGTGCTGACAAGGAAAGGCCGCTTTTCAGGACAAAAAATCATCCGGATACGAACGGCTGGAGGAAAGGAATTTGTTAATAGTTATATAATCAGGAAGATACAGTTTTTCCCTGATTGTCAGTTAAGGCTGACAAGCTGACATTTTTTTACGGGTGCCGACTGGCAATTGGCAGACATAAAAAAAAGAGGGTGTCCGAAAATGGATTCCCTCTTTTTTTTATTATAAATCAGACGATTAACCTTCTAATATTTTTGCCATATGATTGATATTTAGTATATTAAGGCATGAAAAGAATCAACTTCAAGCCTTATAATCAGGGACAGTCTGAACTCTTTCCTTCCCGTCTGGATGAGTTCATTCCGGAAAATGCCCCGGTTCGTGTCGTCAGTCAGCTAGTGGACGAACTAGACATTGATGATATTGTCAAGAGTTACAAAGTCAGAGGTTGCAGTGGTTATCATCCACGGATGCTTATTAAAGTATTGTTTTACAGTTATCTCACCAATGTGTTTTCCTGCCGAAAAATGGAGAGTGCTTTAACAGAAAGCATTGCTTATATGTGGCTTAGCGGGAAACAATTTCCCAAACATACTTGCATCAATGACTTCCGAAGCAAACGTTTAAAGAAGCATATTCATCAGCTGTTCACACAGGTTGTGGTCATGTTGGTTGAATTAGAGTATATCAGCCTGGAGGTACAGTATGTTGATGGTACCAAAATCGAAAGCGTGGCCAATCGCTATAGTTTTGTATGGCGGAAATCAGTGGTTCGGCATAAGACCAACCTGGAGAAGAAAATAGCTAACATACTGGAACAAATAGAACAAGGCATTGCAGATGATAATCAAAGCCAGGATGGTGAGCCCCGACCGTTTGATTCAGATGAACTAAAAAAGCGGATAGCCCGAATCAATCAATCGGATAAAGCACAGGACAAAACAACCAGGAAGCTGGTTAAGGAACTGGAAAAGAAGCATCTTCCCAAACTGGAGGAATATGAACAGAAGCTCTCGGATATAGGCCCAAACAGAAACTCATGTTCGAAAACCGATAAGCAAGCCACCTTCATGCGTATGAAAGAAGATCACATGAAAAACGGACAATTAAAACCGGCCTACAATGTTCAGATCAGTACCGAAAACCAGTTTATTACCCATTATGGCATCTATCAAAACCCTGGGGATACACGCACATTTATTGATTATCTGACAGGCTTTCGAAGTCGTTATAATAAACAGTCAAAAGAAGTTGTAGCCGACAGCGGATACGGTAGCGAAGAAAACTATGAATACCTGGAAAAGGAGCAAATTCAACACTACGTGAAGTTTAACTATTTTCATGCAGAACAAAAGAAAGTATTTAAATCCAATCCGTACAGGGTAGAGAATCTCCGCTACTGCGCAGATGGAGATTACTTTTTGTGTCCGATGGAACAGGAAATGAATTTTGTTGCTGAATATAAAAAAACCAATACGCAAGGCTACGTAAGTACGCTAAGGCAATACAGAGCCGGTAACTGTGATGGCTGTCCTGTCAGGAGCAGCTGTTTTAAAGGAGAAGGCAACCGCAGCATCGACGTTAACTTTAAACTAAGGGCTTATAAGCAAAAGGCCAGGGAAAACCTTACCAGTGAAAAAGGGCTGGAACACCGAAGCAGGCGTCCCGTTGAGCCGGAGGCAGTTTTCGGTCAAATCAAATTTAACAAGGGTTTTAACCGGTTTAAGCTAAAAGGAATTGAAGGAGTTGGATTGGAATTTGCCTTAATCGCGATTGCCCTGAACATTAGCAAGATGGCTAAGAAGCTTAAACAACAAGCCTTTGAAGCTCCGTTTTCGACTATAAATCGGCTGGAATCTCTTATAAAAGCCTTCAGAAGCAATTTGCATCCCAAGTACCTACTCTCTGTAAATCCATGCTGATAAAAAGAAAAACTCAGACTGAAATGCAAAAAAAGAGAGTGTCATTTTCGGACACCCTCTTTCAATGCTATCAGGGTAATATTATTTACCGTTGTTTTGTTGTGTTGCGTTGTTTGAATCCTGCTGCTGAGGCGCTGCTTGCGGGAATGTCGGCAATTCGGTCGGGTCTGCTGCATTTTCAATCTGCTTTTCAATGGCAGAACGTTGCTCTACTCCATGACGGGGAATAAACGCTGACGCAGAGATTGACAGAATAAAAAGAGCCCCAGCAAGGTACCAGGTTGCTTTCTCGAGGAAATCGGTGGTTTTACGAACACCCATTACCTGATTTGAGCCTGAGAATGTTGAGGTAAGACCTCCACCTTTTGAGTTCTGGACCAATACGATTAAAATCATAAGGATACAGACTATAAATATTAAAACGGTTATCAGTGTATACATATCTGGTTATCTATTTAGCAGTTTCCTGACTTCTTCAATTTGCCGACCAAAGTAAACACTTTTTTCGGGATATTTCAAACTTAATTTTTGAAATGCTTTGATGGCTTTTTCGTAGTATCCCTGCTTTACATATACATGTGCAAGGGTTTCTGTCATAAACTCATCTGTTTCTTCCGCACTCTGTTCCGAAATATCTTCATGCTGTACATCATCTTTCTTTACCGGGGCAAGTTTCGGTCCTGTTTCCAGGAATTTGTCAATCAGATTATCTTTTGACCTGCCTTTCTCGGGTTTTTCTTCTTGTGTTTGGTTTTTCTTCTTCGCGTTAAGATTGATGGATTTACTAAGCTCCGATAATCCCTCAATGCTTTTAACGTCGTCGTCAAGCTGATAAAAGGACGGTTCCATCACATCAAAGTCCAATAGGTCGAAAGACTTTTGCGGACGCTTCAGCGGGGTACCATCCTCTTCTCCTGTATCCGCTATATCTTCCACCGTTGAATCTTTTATTCGATGTGTATTTGTTGACTCATCTGCCAATTCGATGAAGCCCTCCTCTTCTGTGTATTTGTCGGTGATTTCCGCCTCAGGTGAAGTTGGCATATGAGGTATTTCCTCTGTAGCTTTTTCTCTCACCTCTGCTTGCTGACGGGCTTTCGGATGCAACAGGAAATATAACATCGACCGATCAGTTACACTGGCGGCCGCTACTTTTAACTGGTTGGTGAAGCGAAAGCTTTTTTCGTTGAGCAAATTGCGGGCATAGAGCATATGAGCCGTCTGGAAAAACGGGAATTCATCCAGTATTTCCTTCAGTTCGTCCAGCGACTTCTCATTTAACTGAGTCGGGTCGTCAAGGTATCGCATCATTTGCTCTCTGTTCATCGACATAGTTATTGTTTTACCAGTTTGCTACCGAGCGGTTGAAGATGTCATCAACGAGTTGTGCGGTAATGTCGCCCGCCGCCTGATCTTCCACATCGCTCAGATTTTTTGTGCTATCCCAGTCAAAGAAAGCCGAGAAAGTGGAATTGAAATCCTGGTCGTGATCTTTGTTGTTGATAAATTTCACTTTCACTGTCACGGTTAACCGGTTTTGGGATGCAACGTCACGGCCATCGTTGCTTTGTTGAATCGATAATGGCCGAATATCGTAGCCGGTAATTTCTCCGCTGAATTCCAAATCTCCCTGATCATTTCTCAGCGTTAGCCCGGTTTCGTTCACAAATTTATCCTTTAAGGCTTCCGTAAAGGTGTTACTCAAAGTTGGATTAACCACCCTGGCCCTGTTGGGGAAGTACTCAATATAAACGGTTTTCACATCCGGTGCAATAGAAGCCCCGGTGAATGAATAATTTATACGGCATCCTGTTACCAATAAAATGGAAACAAGTAGCGTTGTCAACAGGAATTTTCCTGAATGCTTTGGCATATTCGTCATTAGCTGATGTTGT
Organism: Prolixibacter sp. SD074; assembly: GCF_009617895.1. Classification (NCBI taxonomy): domain Bacteria; kingdom Pseudomonadati; phylum Bacteroidota; class Bacteroidia; order Marinilabiliales; family Prolixibacteraceae; genus Prolixibacter; species Prolixibacter sp. SD074. The sequence continues at coordinate 2,854,561 of NZ_BLAW01000001.1, read as the reverse complement.
ATTCTTTAATTTTTCGGTAGAGGGTTCGTTCCGATATGCCCAGATCGGCAGCGGCCAGCTTCCTTTTTCCGTTATGTTTTTCCAATGCTTTTTGAATCAGTTCAATCTCTTTCTCTTCCAATGATAACGATTCTTCCACAAACTCTTCTGTATCCTCTATCTGGTGGTGTTCATTGTTTGACGGGGCGGATGGTACTGGCGGGCCATAATTATCCGGTTCCGATTTAATCAAATCACCATCGGCACTTTGGTAGAGCTTCCGGATAATTTGTGCATTGTCCTCGTGTATATGAGGATTATGACCATCTTCCAATAAATCGTGTACGAGTTTCTTCAAGTCGGTTACGTCCCGTTTCATTTCGAAAAGGATTTTGTACAAAATTTCTCGTTCCGAGTGAAAGGTTTTTTCATCGACTGACGAATAGATGGCAGGAAGCGAACCTCCATTATCATCGGGGATATAATTCCTTAAATTATTGGCGTCAATCTGGCGCTCCTTTTCGATGATAGAGATTTGTTCGGTGATATTTTTCAACTGCCTCACGTTTCCCGGCCACCGGTAACTGAGTAAAACACGTTGTGCATCTTCAGCCAGCCTTATCGGAGGCATGTGGTAACGTTCGGCAAAGTCGAGCGCAAATTTACGGAACAGTAACAGGGCATCTTCTCCCCTGTCGCGCAGGGAAAGTAGGTGAATAGGAACCGTATTCAACCGATAGTACAAGTCTTCTCTGAATTTTCCTTCCCGGATAGCTGTTGGGAGGTCAATATTGGTCGCTGCAACAACGCGAACATCTGTTTTGATCACCTTGGACGAACCAACCCGGATAAACTCGCCTGCCTCGAGTACCCTGAGCAAACGAACCTGTGTCGAGAGTGGCAGTTCGCCAATTTCGTCAAGAAAAATCGTCCCACCGTCGGCCACTTCAAAATATCCTTTTCTGTCGGACAAGGCTCCTGTAAATGCTCCTTTTTCGTGACCAAAAAGTTCCGAATCAATAGTGCCTTCCGGTATGGCGCCACAGTTTACTGCAATATATTTTCCGTGTTTACGATGCGAATAATTATGTATTATCTGCGGGAAGGCCTCTTTACCGACACCGCTCTCTCCGGATATCAGAACCGATAAGTCGGTGGGAGCCACCTGCACAGCAACTTCAATGGCACGGTTTAAGCCCGTCGCATTGCCAATTATCCCGAAACGTTGTTTTATTTCCTGAATATCCATTTTCCCGTTTTATATTGATTACAAATTTATAATTAATCCTCAAAATATCGGAACGATAGCGAAGGTTACTTGTTCTACCTGGAGGGAGGAAATTTACTTTACCTTAACTTGCGGAAAAATACAAGAGCTAATTTTTATCTTTAACTTTGATCAACTAACGAAATCATTTAGTGCAGGTCATAAAATGGACAATCTTAATCAGAAAAAAATAGTTGGAATTATTCCGTCTCGTTATGCATCAAGCCGGTTTCCAGGGAAGCCCCTGGCGGATATTGCAGGAAAATCGATGGTTCAACGAGTTTATGAAACAGCGGCTGCTGTTTTTGATAATGTGTGGGTGGCAACTGACGATCAGCGTATCTATGATGCAGTTAACGCATTTGGCGGAAATGCTGTGATGACTTCAGAAGAGCATTCCAGCGGAACTGACCGCTGTTCGGAAGCAGTAAGAAAGGTAAGCGAATCAACTGGCGAGAGGTTTGATGTTGTAGTCAATATTCAGGGCGATGAGCCGTTTATAAAACCTAGCCAGCTAAAGAAAATTGCAGCTTTATTTGATGATGAAGATACGCAGATTGGCACGTTGGTTCAGCCGATCACTAAAAGTGAAGATATTTTCAACCCGAATATTCCGAAAGTTGTGCTTGCCCAAAACGGCGATGCTATTTATTTCAGCCGTTCTCCGATTCCTTACGCCCAAAATGTTGAAAAGGAAAAGTGGATTAACCATCATACCTTTTTTGGACATATAGGACTGTATGCATACCGCACCGAAGTGCTTCATGCTTTGACCCGGCTAAATGAGGGGCGGTTGGAGAAAATGGAATCGCTGGAACAGCTTCGTTGGTTGGAGAATAGCTATCACATCCGGACCGATGAAACAAACTACGATAGTTTCGGTATCGATACACCGGAAGATTTGGAAAAAGTGATGGCTGAAGGAATTGAAAAATACTTAGTGTAGTTCTTTTCAGTAAAATGAATATAAAATTATCATGATGGGAAAAATCCCGATTGTACAAAACGATCCCTGGCTGGAGCCTTTTGAGGGCGCGTTTATCGAGTGGAAAAATCTTTCTGAAATAAAGGAGAAAGAATTAACCGGCGGCAAATCATTGACTGATTTTGCCGAGGGGCATCACTACTTCGGGTTATTTCTTGATGAGAAAGGTTGGGTACTGAGGGAATGGGCACCCAATGCTACCCGCATTTTTCTAACCGGCACATTTAATGATTGGAAAGAATTGCCCGAATTTGAGTTGCAATCAATCGGAAATGGAAACTGGGAGCTTAGAATGTCATCGGACGCGTTGCAGCATGGTGATTTATTTGCGCTATCGGTTTACTGGGAAGGGGGACAAGGAAAACGAATTCCGGCCTGGACCCGACGAGTTGTTCAGGATCCGGATTCATTGATATTCAATGCGCAAGTTTGGATGCCCGAGCATCCTTATGAATGGAAAAATAGATTTTCCGGATTAACTGAAGCTCCGTTGGTTTATGAATCGCACGTGGGAATGGCGGGTGAAGAGCCCAGGATACATACGTATGAAGAATTTCGAAAAACCATGCTTCCCCGCATAAAAAAAGCCGGATATAATACCATTCAGCTGATGGCTATACCGGAGCATCCGTATTATGGAAGCTTTGGTTACCATGTGTCCGGTTTTTTTTCGCCCTCTTCGCGCTTCGGAACCCCCGATGAACTGAAAGCCTTAATCGACGAGGCTCATGGAATGGGAATGGCGGTTGTTATGGATTTGGTTCATTCGCATGCGGTAAAAAACGAGGTGGAAGGTTTGGGGCGCTTTGATGGTACCCGATACCAGTTTTTCCACGAAGGCGGAAGGGGGGAGCATCCTGCCTGGGATTCGTACTGCTTTAACTACGGTAAGCCCGAGGTACTTCATTTTCTGTTCTCGAATATCAAATACTGGTTGGATGAATTCCAGTTCGATGGTTTCCGGTTCGATGGCGTAACCAGCATGCTTTACCTTGATCATGGGCTGGAGAAAGCCTTTTCTGGTTACAGTGATTACTTTACTCCGAATTTGGATTACGAGGCAATTGTTTATTTCAAGTTGGCTAATAAGCTTATTCATCAAATTAAACCCAATGCCATCAGTATTGCCGAAGAAGTGAGTGGAATGCCGGGCTTGGCTTCGCCTCAGGAGGACGGAGGCTTTGGCTTTGATTTCAGGATGGCGATGGGTGTTCCCGATTTTTGGATCAAAGTTATTAAGGAGCGGAAGGACGAAGATTGGGATGTCGGTCAGATTTTCTACGAACTAACAGCTCACCGCCAGGATGAGAAAGTAGTCAGCTACGCTGAAAGCCATGATCAGGCGTTGGTCGGAGATAAAACCATTATCTTCCGATTGATTGACAAGGAGATGTATTTCAGCATGCGAAAAGACCAGCCAAACTTGACGGTCGAACGTGGAATTGCGCTTCATAAAATGATTCGGTTGGCTACGGCTTCGTGTGCCGGAGGTGCATATCTTAATTTCATGGGAAATGAGTTTGGCCATCCTGAATGGATCGACTTTCCCCGTGAGGGAAACGGCTGGTCATATCAGCATGCCAGAAGAATCTGGAGCATAGCCGAGAATCCGGAATTACGTTATCACTGGTTGCTGGATTTCGACCGGGACATGATTAATATACTCAGGGAAGAACGGTTGCTCGAATTGCCCGAGGTGAGATGGATTACCGACAATAAGGCTGATCAGGTATTGGCCTACCAGCGAGGCGATCTGCTGTTTGTCTTTAACTTCAATCCCCATAAATCGTTTGAAGGCTACGGAATACAGATGGAACCATCAAAATTCAAGGTGATTCTCAGCACCGATGCCCACCCTTATGGAGGCCAGAACCGTATTGATCAGGATTTAATTTACTACACATTGCCGGTTTCGAAATTAAGTACGAATCATTATCTGCGGTTATATCTTCCGGCCCGGACAGCTGTTGTACTAAAAAAGGAATCTTACAAGCGGGTCAGATAGATTGCGTGCTGATTCAAACAATGTAAGGAGAACTCTGTTTTTCAAGTAGAATAAACATCAAAATAAGTTTTATGGCTTCAGAAATTAAAACCATTAAAGTTACGTTTACGAAAGATGGACCGATTATGATTGATGGACCTGTGATCATGGAAGGCCAGTACGGAAACAGAACGACGGAGACGAAAACGATATTTCTTTGCCGTTGCGGAGGTTCTTCCAATAAGCCATTCTGCGATGGCACACATAAAAAAATTGACTTCAAAGGTTAATACTTGCTTGATGTTTAGACTATCACCGACAGGATGACATTGTAAAAGGGGCCTTTGAGGTAATCGATATGTCCGATCCCTCTCATCCATCTATCTCTTCGCAGTTGACATATGGAAATGTTGAGTTTAATGCGCTTTGCGTTGATGATGAAACGTATTCCGATCCGGACGCTGGCACGGTAACCCGTTGTTGGCTGGCTTGCGATGATCATAAAGATGGTGCGGTTCTTCGGGAGCTTTATCTCGAAGCCAATGGAGATATATATGGGCCCAGGGGGAAAAACCATACCATCCAACGAGATAAGGTATTGGATGCCCCTTCTTCCAATGGAGTGTTCCGTCATGGCGATTATCTCTATTTTGCTACGGGCGGTGAAGAAAAAACCATCACGGATAGTAAAGGCGAAACAATTACTCTGAATACGGGAATTACCAAAATTGCCTTGAGTGATTTTTCAACTGCGGCAAGGATTCGGTTCTCTTATGCAAAATATGCTGAATATGCTGAAAATATTGATAAAGTAGTCGCTTTTGAAGGTGTGGCTGACGCTAAACTGCACTTGCTTTCTCCCGATCTTTTTTCAGATGATGTAGTGAATATTGGGGATTACTATTATCCGGGGAATTCCAATAATCCCGGTACCTCAGATAATCATACAGCTCCTGCATTCCAGGGAAAATCAACCATTACGGTAGATGGAAACCTCGTATATGTTTCGTTAGGAGCGGTAGGTTTAAAGGTTTTCGATTTAACGTTGGAACAAACCGACCCGGCTCCTGTTTACCAGTATTTACTGACCGATCAGAATTTGGGTAATGTGAATGCGGTAACGCTTTTCAATGGCAATATCATGATTGCCAACGGTGCTGATGGCTTGGTTGTTGCCAGTATTCCGGCACAGGGTACAGATTTGGAAATCTTAGGAAGTTACAATCCTGTAGGTTCTGTGAATTATGTTGCTGCAACGGATAGCTACATTATTCTTGCAGCAGGGACCGGCGGTCTGTATATCCTCAAGAAAATCTGATAGAAAGTTGGTCAAAAGAAGATTACATGTTAACAGATAGAAGCGATCATTTTGCGGTAGCTTTTTTTCATCATTCTTTTTTTCGTGGAATCAATTGATTGAGCTCTTCGATGATTTGTTTTCTCTCTTTTCGTTTAACACCGGAAAGGCTAACAGGCGGATATACCGCAACTCCCTGTCGGGTCCTGACAGTTAATACCAGATCGGTCTTAATTCCACCCAAATGCTTTTCAGCCTCGGCTTTCATCAAATTCGTTACCGGAAGTTCGATGGATTGAAACAAACGGCTAATGGCAAAGACCGAGAAATACCGGATGATAATTTTCTCTTTTTCATCGAAAATGCGGATATATTGGAGGTTCAGCGCGGCGATAAATAGAAAGGCTGCAACAAAAACCGTGGCGCCTATAGCGACCCAGTTAAAGAGTTGAAGCAGAAGTAAAGCGGCTAAACCTACCAGAATAATCACTCCACCAAGCAGGATTCTCTTCCTCAACTTGTCGGCATATTTCCGGTTACTGTATATCATCTTTGTGTGTATTTTAATGAAGAAGTACGCAATTTGAAAGTCAAAATAGCAAATAGTTTTAACTTTGTCCGGCAAACATCCGAAAAATGAACAATTCCCCATCATATCATGCAGCATTGACCGTGACCGATGATGTTGTAACTGCTCTTTCTCAATTGATTTCTGGTTATCCCGAAGATAAGGTTTTTCTGGTGAGTGAGTCAAATACTACCCGTTTTTGTCTTCCTGTTTTGCAGGATGTGAAAGGGTGGGAAAGGGTGAAGAAGACTGAAATTCCGGCTGGTGAAGAAAATAAGAAGTTGTCTTCGGTCGAAAAAATTTGGTTATTCCTTAGCCAGAATGGTGCCGATAGAAAATCACTTGTGATCAATGTCGGCGGTGGAATGTTGACCGACCTGGGAAGTTTTGCTGCATCGACGTATAAGCGGGGAATGGATTTCGTGAATGTTCCTACTACGCTGTTATCGCAGGTTGATGCATCGGTTGGTGGCAAAACTGGTTTCAATTTTAATGGTTTCAAGAACGAAATCGGGGTGATTAATCAACCCAGGAATGTCTTCATTGATACACGGTTTTTAAAAACGATTGACCGTCAGAATTTCGTATCCGGATTTGCCGAGATGGTCAAGCACGGATTAATTTATTCAGCCGACCATTTGAATGAAGTCCGGAATTATGACCTGGATTTGCTCAATTATGATGCTTTAGCCGGGTTAATTGCCCGTTCGGTAGCTATCAAAGATTATTTTGTAAATAAGGACCCAACGGAAAAAAATATTCGAAAAGCGCTGAATTTTGGCCATACCATCGGTCATGCTTTCGAGAGTTATGCCATGACTTCCGGGAAACCGATATTGCATGGCTATGCCGTTGCTTACGGGATGATGGCCGAGTTGTATTTGTCCTATAAAATTGCAGGGCTGTCAAAACAATCTCTTGAAGAACTTTCCTATTGGTTATTGAGCATTTATGGGAAATTTGAGATAACATCTGACGACTACGGTGCGCTAATCAGCCTGATGAGTCATGATAAAAAGAACGAAGGCAAACGGATTAATTTTACCCTGCTTTCCAAAGTTGGGAAAGTTGCGATAGATCAGGATTGCAGCCGTGAGCTGATTATTGAATCATTGGAGTTTTACCAAAAACTTTCCCTTTAATATTTTTACATCATGATATATCGGATAACCAGGCCCAGTGGCAGGTTGGAAGGGGAAATCTCGTTACCTGCTTCAAAAAGCATCAGTAACCGGGTGTTGATTATTAATGCGCTCAGTTACTCTCCATATACAATTGATAACCTGTCAGACAGCGATGATACCCGCGTAATGGAATCCGTTCTAAGCGCTTCCAGCAATGAGTTTGATATCGGTTATGCCGGCACAGCCATGCGTTTTCTGACTGCTTTCCTTTCGAAGATAATGGGACAATGGACCATAACCGGCTCAGAACGCATGAAGCAGCGGCCGATTGGTATTTTGGTTGATGCACTCCGGAAGTTGGGTGCTGTGATAGATTACGTTGAAGAAGAAGGTTATCCTCCTTTGCGAATCACCGGAACGGCGTTGAAAGGTGGCGTGCTGGAACTTGATGGCAGTGTGAGCAGTCAGTACATATCAGCATTGCTGATGATTGCTCCCTCTGTACAAAATGGCCTGACACTAAGGCTTAAAAATAGAATCACTTCCCGTCCATATATTGAATTGACCTTAAAACTGATGAAGAAGTTTGGTGTCCGTTCTGCCTGGAAGGGCAATGAGATTCGCATCGAAGAACAAGCATACAACCCTGTTCCATTTTCGGTTGAAGCTGATTGGTCCGGAGCGTCCTATTGGTACCAAATGGCTGCCATGGCCGAAGATTTCGATATTTTGCTGAAAGGGCTGCGGCTACAAAGTTTGCAGGGCGATGCAATTTTGGCCAAATGGTTCGACCAGTATTTCGGCGTGCAATCGAAACAGGAAGGCAATGATGTGCGGATAACCCGAAAAAAAACTCATGAACTGAAACGACTTGATTTAAATTTTGTGGAAAATCCGGATGTCGCTCAAACCTTTGCTGTGTTGTGTGTGGCAAAGCGGATCCCTTTTCACTTTACCGGTTTGCATACCCTGAAAATTAAAGAGACTGATAGGGTTGCAGCGTTGCAGAATGAGTGCGCTAAACTGGGTGCAAAATTGCCTGAACCACAGCACGGCGAATTTGCCTGGAGCGGGGCGTTGAACGAGCATATTGATGCAAGTCAGGCTATCATCGAAACATACCACGACCATCGTATGGCTTTGGCCTTTGCTCCAGCCGCTTTGGTTTATGGTACCATGAAAATTGCCGATCCGATGGTGGTGACCAAATCTTATCCAGCGTTTTATGAAGATCTGAAAAAAGTTGGTTTCACCGTTCAGGAACTGCCTGATTAATTCATTAGCCGAAAATTATTTTGCTCTTAGCGGATGGCCCGGAAGTAATACGGTTTCAGCAATCGCTCCTTTTCTAGCCTGATTATGTATTCTCATCGAATTAATGTTTAGTCGCGAATGAATTGGATTGGTTGGTAAAATAGTAAATTGTTTTCTCCATAAAATCTATTTGAAAATGGTGTTGGGAGCCTTTTTCTATCGTTTCGATAAAAAGAACTCCTTAACAAGCGTTGAACATTCGGTTTCCAGTATTCCGCCCAGTAAAGTTGTTTTGGGATGCATTGCTTTTTCTGCGTATCTCCGAAAACCTTTTTTTTCGTCTTCAGTACCATAAACAATGCGCCCGATTTGTGACCAGCCCAGCGCTCCGGCACACATAACGCAAGGCTCCAGGGTTACGTAGAGCGTGCAATCGTTTAAATATTTTCCTCCTAACATGTTTGCGGCAGCTGTAATGGCTTGCATTTCCGCATGAGCGGTAACATCGTTCAATGTTTCGGTCAGGTTATGTGCCTGTGCTACGATTCGGTTTTGGCAAACAACTACAGCGCCGACAGGAATCTCTCCCATGTCAAAAGCCTTATGTGCTTCGTTGAGCGCTTGTTTCATGAAATACTCATCGGAAAAAGGTTGCAGCATATTGTATGTTTTGGTTTTAAAGGTAATCCCGATTTGATATACGTGCCAACACAATTACGAAAATTAATTCTGCGGATGCACCTAAACCAGTGATTGATTGCTTCCTGTTTTCTTTATAACTTTTGTACTTTTGCATTCAAATTTATAAAAGAATAATTGATGTACAGAAGCCATAATTGCGGTGAATTACGTATCAACCATGCCGGAAGTGAAGTAACGTTGTCGGGATGGGTGCAGAGGGTCCGCAACCTCGGTGCAATGACTTTTGTTGACCTCCGTGACCGGTACGGTATTACGCAGCTGGTCGCCGATGAAACTGCTCCGTCTGAAATTAAGGATGCTGTCAACCACTTGGGCCGTGAATTTGTCATCCAGATTGTCGGTGTTGTCAGGGAACGGGCGAGCAAGAACAGTAAAATTCCTACCGGAGAGGTTGAGGTAGAGCTTAAGAAAGTCACCATTCTGAATCAATCGGTTGTTCCACCTTTTACCATCACTGAAAATACCGATGGTGGTGATGAAATCAGGATGAAACATCGCTACCTGGATTTGCGGCGCGAAAATGTCCGGAAGAATCTTGAGCTGCGTGCAAAGATGGCGCATTATGTACGTAATTATCTTAACGACCAGGATTTTATCGAAACGGAAACGCCTGTTTTAATTAAGTCGACCCCAGAAGGCGCTCGCGATTTCGTGGTCCCTTCACGGATGAACCCAGGTGAATTTTACGCGCTTCCGCAATCTCCTCAAACGTTTAAACAGTTGTTGATGGTTGCCGGGTTTGATCGCTACTACCAAATTGTAAAATGTTTTCGTGACGAAGATCTTCGGGCTGACCGGCAGCCGGAATTTACCCAAATTGACTGTGAGATGTCGTTCGTAGAACAGGAGGACGTTTTAAATATGTTCGAAGGCCTGACAAGGCATCTTTTTAGAGAACTGAAAGGCTTTGATCCGGGCGAATTTCCGCGTATGCCTTACGAAGAGGCGATGGACAAATACGGCTCTGATAAGCCGGATATTCGTTTTGATATGAAAATTCAGGACTTGACCGAAACGGTTAAGGGAAACGGGTTTAAGGTTTTTGATGGGGCTGAATATATTGGTGGGATCTGTGCGTCCGGGGCCGCTTCCTACTCGCGTAAGCAATTGGATGCGTTAACCGATTTCGTTAAACGTCCACAGGTTGGTGCAAAAGGGCTCGTTTATGTGAAATATAATGAAGACGGTTCATTTAAATCGTCGGTCGATAAGTTCTACAGTGCTGAAGATTTGAAGAAGTGGGCCGATGCTTTTGGTGCCGTTCCTGGTGATCTTTTACTTGTTTTATCGGGAAATAAAGGGGCGACACAAATAGCTACCGGAATTCTTCGGCTGGAAATGGGTAAGCAATTAGGGCTTGTTAAGGCAGCTGATTTCCGTCCTTTGTGGGTCGTCGATTTCCCGTTGTTGGAGTGGGATGAAGATTCACATCGGTTTTTTGCCATGCACCATCCGTTTACTGCTCCAAAACCTGATGAAATTGATTTGCTGGATACAGATCCGGGTAAGATTCACGCGAATGCTTACGATTTGGTTATTAACGGTGTGGAAATTGGTGGCGGTTCGGTACGAATTTTTAATAGTGAGCTTCAGGCGAAGATGTTTAGGACCCTCGGTTTTACAAAAGAAGAAGCTGAGAAGCAGTTTGGTTTCCTGATGAATGCATTTAAATATGGTGCACCACCACATGCTGGCATAGCGTTTGGGTTCGATCGGCTTGTTTCACTTTTCGCCGGCCTTGATAGTATTCGGGATGTAATTGCTTTCCCGAAAAACAACGCAGGAAGAGATGTAATGATTGACAGCCCGGCGACAATCGCTGACGCACAGCTTGACGAACTGTTTCTGAAAGTTATACCCACAGATAATAAATAAAGTAGTTATCGAATTCCATCATACGAAACGGTCGTTATGTTGCAGAGCGGCCGTTTTTTATGTTGCAAATCAAATTTTGATACATAAAAAAAGCGGTCTGAAACTCAGACCGCTTTTTTCTATTTAGTATACATCTTAATTTTTCTCAGTTCGTTTTCTGGCTGAGTAATTGATGTGAAGAGCATTGACTCTCCTCAATTCCTGCTTCACGTCTGAAACGATACCCATCTTGGTATATTGATCTACCTTAAGGGAAGTAATCATCAACGGAACTTCGTTCTCGTCGTGTGCTTCCCTTTCAGAGATAATAAAATCCTGGATGTCTCCAACATTGGAAAATGCATCGTTCAGCTGAATACGTGGCTCGCTACCTAAAGTTGCCTGGTATTGCTTTTGAGGAGGCCCGATGTAGATATAGCTCACCAACGATTTTTTTTCCAGTTTGCTCAACTCTGTTGCCTGTGGTAACTTTACTTGTACCTTCATGGTTACCTCACGCATCGTGGTCGATACCATGATGAAGAACAGAAGCATAAATACGATGTCAGGCAAAGCTGCTGTCGAAATCGGTGGAGTTTCTTTCTTGTCGTCTTTTCTGAATTTTGACATTCTGTATCCTCCTAATTATTTTTTACCAACTTTTTTGGGCTCAGCTTCTGAAATTCGTGAAGGGTAAATCTCCTGAATTGCTTTTTGCTGATCTCTATCAAGATCTTTATAGGATTTTCCCCATTTCTGTTGTGCCAGCTGTTCCCGTAAATCGTTGATAGCGCCTACCAATTCATTCTGGACCGCGATATAGGTACCGTAGGTGGTACCAATGTCGTTCTGCAGCGAGATGACACCCTTAGTCACTTCATACGGTCCAAAGAAGGGAACATCTTTCACTTCTTTTTCCGGTAGTGTTGGATCGTTATTCGGGTTTGCCATAAACTCTTCCGCTTTCTGACGAAGGTCGCGGATACGCATTGGCTTGCCTTGCACCAACAACTGATCATTCTTGTTCACCAACACAACAAAGACGTTACGTTCTTTAATTTGTGGTTGCTGGCTTAAGTCCTGATTCGGCGGTGGTGGCGGTGGCAACTTACGTTCGAGCCCAGAATCAACATCCATGGTAGTTGTTACCAGGAAGAAGAGAAGCAGCATGAAGGCAATGTCAGCCAAAGATGCAGCATTATATTCTGGTAATTTTCTAGGCATGTTTATTAAATTTCATGTTCAGTTATGATGAAAAAGTTTCCTCTTCATTCTGATTAATCTTATTTCCAGGATTTGGACAATCCCGAGTAAATTACAGACAGGATAGCTCCACCGAACAAAATGTAAGTGGCATAAAGCAGGGTGTCTGTAAATAGGGCTATTTCGGGAGTTAATGTTCCTTTGTTAACCATCGCCTGAGCTCCGTAGAATGTAGGAATTTCAGAAGATGAAAGTAAACGGGCAATAATAAATATTACCACAACTGCCCCGATAGCCATTAAACTTTTCTTCGCCCTTTCACCTGATTGGAACATTTCGTAGATGGCGAAACCAACTGCAACAACGGCAGCGATTCCAAAGAGCACGTAAGCCCAGCGAAGGTTAAGATTTATCAGTGAGTCCATTTGCGGCGTGTCAATCTTATCGAACAATAGCCCGATAAACAGAGCTGACAGCGCTAACATGACCCACAGAATAATAGTCAGTATTCTTGTTGCTTTTCTACTCATGGGTACGAATTAATTTTGTAATTACTTCTTCAGGTTGTGTTTTACCAGCATATCAAGCAGAGAGATGGAAGCATCTTCCATGCTGTTGATGATGCTATCAATTTTCGCAACACAGTAGTTGTAGAAAATCTGAAGGATGATAGCAACGATAAGACCTGTTACGGTCGTAATAAGTGCAACCTTAATACCACCAGCAACCAGAGAAGGAGAAATGTCACCAGCTACTTCGATAGCATCGAATGCTGAAATCATACCGATTACAGTTCCCATGAAACCAAGCATCGGGGCCAGTGCGATGAACAGTGCAATCCAGCTAAGTCCTTTTTCCAGCAGACCAGATTGTACACCACCGTATGATACGATTGATTTCTCAACTACGTCGATTCCTTCGTCGAAACGATCAAGGCCCTGATAGAAGATAGAAGCAACAGGTCCGCGGGTATTGCGGCACACCTCTTTCGCAGCTTCGATGCCTCCGCTATTCAAAGCGTCTTCTACATTTGCCAGCAGTTTTTTGGTGTTGGTAGTGGCGAGGTTCAGGTAAAGAATCCTTTCAATAGACAACGCAAGACCAAGAATCAGGGCGATAAGTACGAATGCCATGAAGCCCGGACCTCCCTGAATGAAATATTGCTTAAGCATGCTGTGAAGAGACCTGCCTGATTCTGCTTTGGCAGCCGCTTGTTCAATAGGATCAGCGGTCATTTCAGAGTCCTGAGCCTGCGATACGGAATCAGTAGCCGCTTGTTCAGTAGCTGCCTGCGCTGTGTCCTGCTCTTGTGCGAAAGCAACCACCGATGCGCCAAAACTAAGCATCCCGAAAACTGCAATTAACGCAAATAGTTTTTTCATAATTGGTTTTGAATTTTGATTAATAAATTGTTCTTACTATTAATTTCTATTTACGATTTATTGTTCTACAATAAATTTCCAACAAATAAAATCAAATACTTCTTTCGTTCTTCAATTCACCCAATGTTTTCTCTTTCCAAATGAAACTTTTTTGGCTGAAAAAGATTCCGGATTGGTTTAAAATTCAGGCACGCAAATTACAAAAAAAAGTTGAAAAAAAACAACTCACTCTGTAATTTCCCCACTCAGGCTCCGTTGTAAATGAGTCTTCACTTCTTCTGTCCTGAGGCCTTGACCTAGAAGGAACATCAACTTGGTGATAGCAGCCTCTACAGTGATGTCCTTTCCGCTGATGACGCCGGCATTTAAAAGCTCGTAACTGGTCATGTATTGCCCCATTTGGACACGGCCACCGGAGCACTGCGTCACATTCAGAAAAATGACGCCCTGCTTGATAGCTTTCCTGATTGCGTTTAAGAGCCAGCGGTGGGTAGGAACGTTGCCCGAACCGTACGATTCGAGTACAACTCCCTTTAATCCCGGAAGGTTGAGCGAATGTTCAAAATACTGTCTGTTCATCCCCGGGAACATTCTTAAAATGATGACGTTGTTGCTGATGTTGGTGTTGACTTTCAGTATTCCTTTGTTATTCGAATAGTTGATGCGATCGTAACTGTACACAATATCAACTCCGGCACGGGCCAGTATTGGGTAGTTGTGAGACATAAAAGCGCTAAATTTTTCCGAATCTTCTTTTGTTGTACGGTTTCCCCGGAATAACCTTGAATTAAAATAGATGCATACTTCCGGAACAATGGCGCGGCCGTTTCGGATGGCTGCGGCCAGTTCGACAGCGGTTACCAGGTTTTCTTTCCCATCAGTGCGCATGACGCCAATGGGCAACTGGGAGCCTGTTAGGATGACGGGCTTGTCCAGGTTTTCGAACATGAAGCTTAATGCTGAAGCAGTATAAGCCATGGTATCGGTACCATGAAGAATAACAAAACCGTTGTATTTTTGGTAATTCTGACGGATCGTCCGGGCAATTCTGCCCCAGATGGCGGGGTGCATATTGGAGGAGTCGATTGGAGGATTAAAAGCGGTGGCCGATACATTGATCCCCAGCTTGGACAACTCCGGAATCTCATTTTGAATGTGGGTAAATTTCATCGGTGCCAACGTATGGGTTTCGGGGTCTTCCCTCATCCCAATGGTACCACCGGTATAAATAATAAGAATTGAAGGCATTTCGCTGTTTTTCACACCTAAATGTTTTTATCATCAATCATTGAATTGATGAAAATTTGGTTTGAAGTACAATAATATTTATTGTGTAATCCTAATCCCGACACGGTAATTGTGCCCGGTTTCTCAGTTTACGTAGATGAAATTGCCCTCAAAATTAGAAATATTGGAACGAAGCGTGGTTAGATTCCAAACATTTCTTCAGCATTTTTTGTCGTAATTTCTGCGATTTCCTCGGGAGTAGTGTTGTGCAGTTCGGCAACCTTGGCAGCTACTTGTATGATGTGTGCACTTTCGTTGCGTTTTCCTCTGAATGGCACGGGTGCGAGGTAGGGCGAATCGGTTTCGAGGAGCAGGTGTTTGGGATCAATCTGGGCGATTACCTTGTCAACACCGGCATTTTTAAACGTGACGGTTCCATTCACTCCGAGTTTAAATCCCCAGTTAATGATTTGTTCCGCTTGTTTTAGTGTTCCGGTGAAACTGTGGAAGACGCCTCTCAGATTTTCGTCGGCAGCCTTTCCTACTTCTTCAAACACCTCTCCAAACGAATCTCTAACGTGGATAACCACCGGTAGTTTTCGCTCTTTTGCCCATTGAAGCTGTACACGAAATACTTCGGTTTGTTCTTCTACGAAAGTCTGATCCCAGAAGAGATCAAGCCCGATTTCACCAATGCCGAAAAACTGGTGCCTGTCGAGCCAGAAGCGAACAATTTCCAGTTCATTTCGGAAATCTTCCTTAACCGAAGTGGGATGCAATCCAATCAGCGGATAGCACACATTGGGGTACGACGCTGACAGATCCAGCATGGGTTTGATGGATGAACTGTCGATGTTGGGGAGAACTATTTTTTTAATTCCGGATGTTGTGGCACGGTTTACAACTTCCGTCCGATCGATATTAAACTCAGGCGAATAAATATGTGAATGGGTATCAACAAACATTTCTCGAAATTTGGTCAAAAATAGCAAAAGCTGACTCACCAACCCATTAACAGAATGTTATCTGAATCCTAAGAGCAATTTACATTGGGCCCAATTACGCTTGTTTTATGCGAAAAGAGCCACCTCCCCAAAGGAAAACGGCTCTTTCTGCTTTTTTGGATGAGTGCTTATACAAGCCCCTGTGCCAACATGGCGTCGGCTACTTTAACAAAGCCTCCGACGTTGGCGCCCTTGACATAATTTATCTTACTTTCGTTACGTCCGTGAATTTTACATGTTTCATGGATTTCCCGCATAATAAGGTGTAAGCGTTGATCTACTTCTTCGCGTGTCCAGTTGTAGCGCATGCTGTTCTGTGACATTTCCAGGCCGGAAACGGCAACGCCACCAGCGTTTACTGCTTTACCAGGAGCATAGGTTATCTCTTTGGTCAGCAACTCTGCAGCGTCAGCTGTACAACCCATGTTTGAAACTTCGCCTACGAGGAAACAACCGTTTTTGATTAACAATCTGGCATCTTCTTCGTCCAGTTCATTTTCAGTGGCGCATGGCATAGCAATATCAACAGGCTGTTCCCATGGTTTCTTGCCAGCGAAGAACTGAGCTCCAAATTCTTTTGCATACGGTTCAACAATGTCGTTGTTGGTAGCACGCAGTTCGAGCAGATAATCTACTTTTTCACCATCGATTCCGGTTGGATCGTAAATGTATCCGTCGGGACCGGAAATGGTCACCACTTTGCCGCCCAGTTCGTTGATTTTGCTGATGGCTCCCCAGGCGACGTTTCCAAAGCCAGATACAGAGAAGGTATGGCCTTTGATTTCTTTGCCCATTTCAGTCAGCATGTGCTGAACGAAATATACGGCGCCGTAACCGGTTGCTTCGGGACGAATGAGTGAACCTCCCCAACCTAAACCTTTGCCAGTCAATACCCCGGTGAACTCGTTCCGGATACGTTTGTATTGTCCGAAAAGATAACCGATTTCGCGGCCACCTACGCCGATATCACCTGCCGGTACATCGGTATGCGGGCCAATGTGACGGCTCAGCTCGGTCATGAACGACTGACAGAAACGCATGATTTCGTTGTCGCTGCGTCCTTTGGCGCTGAAGTCGGAACCTCCTTTACCGCCTCCCATGGGAAGGGTGGTCAGACTGTTTTTAAAGGTTTGTTCAAACCCTAAAAACTTCAGGATACTTAAATTAACACTGGGGTGGAAACGCAATCCACCTTTATATGGACCAAGTGCACTGTTGAACTCTACGCGGTAGCCGCGATTGATCTCAACTTCGCCCCGGTCATTCATCCAGGGAACCCTGAACATGACGACTCTCTCGGGCTCCACCATGCGTTCAAGAATGCGTGCTTGTTTGTAGCGGGGATTTGAATCGTAAACCTCCCAAACAGATTCAACAACTTCCTGAACGGCTTGATGGAATTCCTTCTCGCCAACGGTGCGGGCCTTTAAGGCCTCCATGAATTGTTCTATACCGGTATTCATGATAACATATTTTTGTAAAAACCCCATAAATTCCGTCTGTGTGTTGGTACAATGCCTACAGGCAGTTATATCCTGACGGTTTCAATTTGTTAGAGCCAAAGGTAGAGAAAACATTTTCTCATCTTCGCAATAATTATTCAAAAAAGAAGAATAAGGCGAACGGTGTAAGTGACAATAAATCAGTATGTAAAACGTTTTTTAGAGTATGTTTAATAGCACAAAGAACCGGAAGTTTGACTTATGTCAGAATTTTGAAAGTGGATATTTAGGATTAGGAATAAAAGCGGGTATTCTTCAAATCCATTACAAATCCCAGCGTTTCGGAATCGATACCGGCCGGATCATAGATATATCCGCTCCAGAATCTTCTCTTTCATGTACTGAGGATGAGCCATCAGGTTAGGGGCGAGCGCTTCAACGACCTCATGAACGGCTTGGTAAATTCTACCTCATGTGGATCTTTCCTGCTTAAATTGGACATGAATTCATCTACCAATTTAGTTGGCGACGTGAGTGTGGCGGTTTTTATTTAATATATCGTTGTAAATTAGACATTTTGAGATACAAACTGCCCATCGTCAGTCTTCGATTTATTTTAAATGCAACGAAAAGTTATTTGTATGATTTTTAGGAAGCGTTCCGGCAGTCAAAAAATAAAGTCTTAATTTCGCACTTTAGTTGAAAAAAGAATTTAATAGTCTCAATAAAGATGGATTACAACTTCAGGGAGATTGAACAAAGCTGGCAGAATTACTGGGCCGGGCATAAAACTTTCAAAACAGGGGAAGATTATTCGAAACCGAAATTTTATTGCCTCGATATGTTTCCTTATCCTTCGGGAGCTGGATTACATGTCGGCCATCCGGAAGGATATACGGCGACTGATATTATTTGCCGTTACAAAAGGGCAAACGGATTTAATGTGCTTCATCCGATGGGGTGGGATGCATTCGGGCTCCCTGCAGAACAATATGCTATTCAAACCGGGACTCATCCGGCAATTACGACAAAAAAGAATTGCAATAATTTCCGTCGTCAGATTCAGTCGCTGGGATTGAGTTACGACTGGGATCGGGAAATTAATACCACAGACCCGGCTTATTACAAGTGGACACAGTGGATCTTTACCCGTTTATATAATACCTGGTTCGACGAAAATGAGCAGAAGGGACGCCCGATTGATGAATTGCCGGTTCCTTCGGAGATAGAAGCGGAAGGAAAAGAAGCAGTTCGTGAATATGTCAAAAGCAAACGTTTGGCTTACTACGATAATGCCCAGGTTTGGTATTGTCGTCATTGCAAAACGGTTTGTGCGAACGAAGAAGTGTTGAATGACGGTTCGCACGAAAAGTGCGGTACAAAAGAGGTTGAACGTCGTTTTCTGAAACAGTGGATGCTTCGTATCCCGCATTATGCTGAACGTTTGTTGACGGGACTGGATAATCTGGATTGGCCCGAAGGTGTGAAGGATATGCAGCGGAACTGGATTGGAAGATCGACCGGTGCTGAAGTAGACTTTCTGCTCGATGGTGTTGATGAAATAATCCGGGTGTACACAACCCGCCCTGATACGTTGTTTGGGGCCACTTATATGGTAATTGCTCCGGAGCACGAATTGGTGGAAGTTATTACAACTCCGGAACATAAAGATTCAGTAAACGATTATGTGCGTTCGGCTACATTGAAAAGTGATTTGGACCGTACCGATTTGGCGAAAGACAAAACCGGCGTATTTACTGGCCGGTATGCCATTAACCCCCTTACGGGAGAAAAAATTCCGGTATGGGTAGCCGACTATGTATTGATGGGGTATGGAACTGGCGCTATTATGGCAGTTCCGGCGCACGATATGCGTGACTTTGAGTTTGCCAAAACATTCGGATTAAATATTGTATGCATCCTCGATCCGAAAGATGCTGGACCGGAATTGCGTGAAAAAGTATTGAAGGGTGATGCCTGCTGGACGGAAGACGGAGCTTATATCAACTCTGCCAACGAAAGCGTAGGGCTTGACATCAACGGCATGAGCAAAGAAGACGGCCTTAAAACCGTTATCGAATGGCTCGAGTCGGAAGGCCTCGGTAAAGCTACCGTGAATTATAAAATTCGTGATTGGTTGTTCAGTCGTCAGCGTTTCTGGGGTGAGCCATTCCCTGTCATTCATTGGGAAGATGGCGAAGTGTCCGTTTTACCCGATGACGATCTGCCCCTGATTCTTCCCGATGTGGAAAAATATCAACCGGTAGAAACGGGTGAGTCGCCATTGGCCAATGCCGGCGATTGGCTTTACGTAACGGATGAAAATGGCCGTAAGGGGCGTCGCGAAACGAATACGATGCCTCAATGGGCCGGTTCGTGCTGGTATTACCTGCGTTACATCGATCCGAAAAACGATGAAGCACCCTTTGACAAAGTGAAAGAGAATTACTGGATGCCGGTTGATTTGTATGTAGGAGGTGCTGAACATGCGGTACTTCACTTGCTGTACAGTCGTTTCTGGCACAAGGTACTGTTCGATTTGGGTGTGGTTTCCACCGATGAACCATATCTGAAGCTGTATAACCAGGGAATGATTCTGGCTTTTGCTTATGAAACAGTTTCCGGCTCTAAAGTGCCTTCCGATTTGGTCGAAGATCGTGATGGCAGGTATTTTCATACCGAAACCGGCGAAGAGTTGAAGCAGATTGTGGCCAAAATGTCCAAATCGCTTAAAAACGTCATCAACCCGGACGACGTGGTGGAACAGTATGGAGCCGATTCGTTACGCCTCTACGAAATGTTTATGGGACCGCTTGATGCAACCAAACCCTGGACCGACACCGGTGTGAAGGGAGTTTATAACTTCTTGCGGAGGGTATTTACTTTCTTCTCAAATCTGGATATTGTCAGTGAAAAAGAAGACTCGAAAGAGACCCTCAAACTTTTGCATCAGACCATCCGGAAGGTAGGCGACGATGTAGAGGATTTGAAGTTCAATACGGCCATTTCACAAATGATGGTGTTTACCAACCATTGCTATAAGGCTGGTAAAGTATCTCGTTCTACCGCCGAAACGTTTATGCAGGTGCTGGCTCCTTTTGCTCCGCACCTTGCCGAAGAGCTTTGGAGCCTTTATGGTCACAATGCAAGTATCACACTGGCAGAATGGCCCGAAGTCAGGGAAGAATTCCTGGTGGAAAATACCTTTGAGTACCCGGTATCCTTTAACGGAAAATTGCGTTTTAAACTGGAACTTCCGTTAGATATGCCAAAGGATGATGTTGAAAAAACGGTACTTGAACATGAGGGGGCACAGCGGTGGACCGACGGAAAAACCATCGTGAAATTGATTTACGTACCGGGTAGGATTATTAACGTGGTTGTTAAGTAATTGTAAAGGATAAAATCTTCGCCAAAAGCATGGAAAAATCATGATTTCCGTGCTTTTTTTTATTCTACTTTTGCGCAAATTTTTATCGGGATGAGTGGAAAAGTAATGAGTAAAGTTCAGGATTATGCAATTATCGTACCCGGATTATTTATTTATGCTTTTGGGGTGACTGCCTTTTTGATTCCTGCCAAGATTATTGGGGGTGGAATTACGGGGGTAGCTACGGTTGTATATTTAACGTCCGGAATTGAAACAGGGTATACGTACTTTGTTATTAATATTTTTTTGGTTCTGGCTGCCATTAAAATACTGGGAACAAGCTTTGGACTAAAGACTATCTTTAGTATGTCGGTTATGGCAGTGTTTTTGAATGTATTGCAATCAGTATTTACCAAACCATTGATTGACGATTTGTTTTTATCTGCCGTCCTTGGTGGTATTCTCGGCGGAGTTGGGCTTGGAATCGTCTTTAACCGCGGAGGGAGTACCGGTGGTACGGATATCATTGCCATGATTATTAATAAGTACCGGAATGTGAGCCCGGGACGTGTTATTATGTTTTGCGACGTGATTATCATTGCTTCCTCATTCTTCGTTTTGAAGTCGGTTGAAGGGATGGTGTATGGTTATGTTTCGATGTGGGTAGTGTCATATACTGTCGATTCAGTCCTGAACGGAGCCAAGCAGTCGGTCCAGATGTTTATCTTCTCCGAACGCTATGACGATATTGCTGATTATATTGTGCATCAGGCAAATCGAGGTTTAACTGTTTTCGATGGAACGGGTTGGTATACCCGGAAAAATGTAAAAGTAATTATGACGGTTGTGCGGAAAAGAGAAGCTTCGCCAATTTATAAACAAATAAAACAAATTGATCCTGATGCATTTATATCCCAAA
Source organism: Prolixibacter sp. SD074 (assembly GCF_009617895.1). NCBI lineage: Bacteria > Pseudomonadati > Bacteroidota > Bacteroidia > Marinilabiliales > Prolixibacteraceae > Prolixibacter > Prolixibacter sp. SD074. The sequence goes on along the minus strand of NZ_BLAW01000001.1, from coordinate 2,833,000 downwards.
ACTCAGTAATGGGTGTATTTGGTAACGGATTTGATCAAATCAAATATTAATTTTGTCTGTGTTGTGATTATAATCATATATTAAATCAGGGAAGGTAGAGGCAAATGAAAAAATGGATTCCGGGGATTATTTTGGTCGTTTGGGTAATAGTAGTGGTAGGATTTTTCATCATCCGGAAGAATAGTAAGTCGTATCAGGACGATATCCCGAAAAGGCAAGCGGTCGACACGGTAGCCAGGGTTTTACAGCCACCTGTTTTACGATTTAGACTGCCGGTTGATTCTTTCGTTGTTGAAAATAAAAAAGTACGACGGAATCAGAATCTTTCTGATATCCTGGTTAAGTATGGTGTGTCTTATCAGGCTATTGATCAGCTTGCCAGGAATGCAAAACATGTTTTTGATGTGCGGAGAATAAAGGCGGGAAGTGCTTATTCCATGTTTTTAGCTCACGATTCCCTGCATACTCCCCGTTATTTTGTTTACGAAGATACGCCTGTTGATTATTATACATTTCAGCTCACCGACGATTCCTTGCATGTTACGGCACGCCAAAAACCTGTTATAACAAAACGTAAGGTGGCATTTGGCCAAATTAGTTCTTCATTGTGGAATGCGATGACGGATAACAATCTGAATCCGGTTTTAGCAATTGATCTTTCTGACATTTATGCCTGGTCCATTGATTTTTTCGGGGTTCAGAAGGGAGACTGGTTCCAAATTATATACGATGAGAACTATGTCGACGGAAATTCCATCGGCATTGGGACGATTTATGCTGCCCGTTTTAATACTATGGGCGAAGATTATTACGCTTTCAATTTCGACCAGGATGGCCGGACCGATTATTTTGATGAAGATGGAAAAAGTCTGCGTAAGGCGTTTTTGAAGGCTCCGCTAAAGTATTCGCACATCAGCTCCCGTTTTACCAATAGCCGGTATCACCCGATTCTTCGTATCAGAAGGCCACACCATGGTGTCGACTATGCAGCGCCTACCGGAACACCGGTTCATTCCATTGGTGACGGGGTGGTTACCCGCAGAGGCTACCAGGCACGTGGTGGAGGTAACTATTTATACATAAAGCACAATTCGGTTTACACTACTTCCTATATGCACCTTTCACGGTTTGCAAAAGGCATGCATCCCGGGGTGCGCGTAAAACAGGGTCAGTTAGTTGGTTATGTGGGAATGACAGGATTAGCTACCGGTCCACACCTCGATTTCAGGGTATATAAAAATGGGGCCGCGGTTGATCCGTTGAAGGTGAAGGCACCGCCGGTTGAACCGGTAAAAAAAGAGAACCTGGTGCGCTATGAGGAGCATCGTGATTCGCTAATGGATGAGTTAATGACCATCCCGATACCGGGGCCGGAACCGGAACAAATTCCTGTGGCCGATGTCATTCACAGCACTCCTGTGACGTTGCAATAGCAGCTTTCGAATTTTTGGTACGGATTTTCCAGTTACGCTGATTATTTCATTAAAAAATTTTCAATCACCTTCGGGAAGTGTTGATATTCCAATTGATGGATGCGTTCAGCCAGCGTGTTTGGCGTATCATCAGGTAGGACCGGACATTTCTCCTGATGTAAGATTTCTCCGTGATCGTAAACCTCATCGACCAGGTGGATGGTGATGCCACTCTCTTTCTCCCTATTCGTGATAACCGCTTCGTGTACTTTGTCACCGTACATTCCTTTACCGCCGTATGCTGGTAATAAGGCAGGATGAATATTAATAATCGGAAAGGCATGGATCAGGTTGGTTGGCACCAGCCAAAGAAAACCAGCCAATACAATTAAATCAATATTTCGGCTTTTGAGAAGATTTAGAAATTCTTCCGATTGATAAAACCCTTCCCTGGTGAATACGCCGTTGTCAATACCATATTTTGCTGCTCTTTCAAGCACATAGGCATCTGCACGGTTGCTCCAGACAGAGTCAACCCGGATCGTGGAATGATTCTGAAAATGCTGTATTATGTTTTGTGCATTTGTCCCTGAACCTGATGCAAGTATAGCTATGTTTTTCATAATTAGTGTTTTATGTCCTATCTGAAAGTTGACTATTCGACCAGCAAATTCGAAAATAACTTCCCAATGTTGTTTGTTACTGACGAAAAGCTATATTCTGGGACAAATATTTGGAAAATAATTGGGTTTCTTTATTACTTTGCATCCGTTGATTTGAAAAAAAATCAGCGATTAAATTTATTCATAAGTATTAACGTTAAAATTTAGAAATTATGTCTGACGTTTCGGCTAAAGTTAAATCGATCATTGTAGACAAACTTGGTGTTGATGAAAGCGAGGTAACTAACGAAGCTTCCTTCACCAATGACTTGGGTGCTGATTCGCTCGATACTGTAGAGCTGATTATGGAATTCGAGAAAGAATTCAATATTGCCATCCCTGATGATCAAGCTGAAAAAATCGGTACTGTAGGGGAGGCTGTTGCTTACATCGAAGAGAATGGAAAGTAATTATTATTTAATAAAGGGCTTAAAAACTTACCATGGAATTGAAACGAGTTGTTGTTACCGGCTTAGGTACGATCAACCCGCTCGGTAAGAACATCCAGGAATTCTGGGAAGGCCTGAGTAATGGGGTCAGCGGTGCCGGCCCCATTACTCATTTTGATGCCTCCAAATTCAAAACGCAGTTTGCCTGCGAATTAAAGGATTTCGACCCGAATGATTACCTCGAACGCAAAGAGGTACGCAAACATGACATGTATGCGCAGTTTGCTTATATTGCTGCGAATCAGGCTGTTCGTCATTCAGGGATCGACCTGGAAAAAACCGACAGGGATCGGGTAGGTGTAATTTGGGGTGCCGGTATTGGTGGTCTCGATACTTTCTATCAGGAAGTTACTGCCTTTAATGCGAATACGGAAAATCCGAGATTTACGCCCTTTTTTATTCCTAAAATGATTGCCAACATGGCCAGTGGTAATATTGCCATGAAATATGGATTTCGGGGACCCAGCATAACCACCGTTACTGCTTGTGCTTCGGCAACCCACGCATTAATTGATGCAGCAAGTTATATCAGGCTTGGTAAAGCCGATATGTTCGTAGCGGGTGGTTCCGAATCAGCAATCAACCCGGCTGGTGTTGGTGGTTTCAATGCCATGCGTGCCATTTCAACGCGTAATGATGATCCGAAAACGGCATCGCGGCCTTTTGATAAAGACCGCGATGGATTTGTGATGGGTGAAGGTGCGGGAGCACTTATCCTTGAAGAATACGAACATGCTGTTCGCCGCGGAGCAACCATTTATGCTGAATTGGTTGGAGCTGGCATGTCGACCGACGCATACCACATGACTGCACCCGATCCGGAAGGAGGCGGAGCCGCTTTGGTCATGGAACGTGCACTGGAAGATGCCGGTCTGAAACCTGAAGATATCGATTACATTAACGTACACGGTACTTCTACCGGACTGGGAGATGTTGCCGAGTCGAAAGCAATCCTGAAGGTATTTGGTGAGCATGCTTACAAGGTGAGTGTGAGTTCAACCAAATCGATGACAGGTCACTTGCTGGGAGCGGCTGGTGCAGTTGAAAGTATTGCCTCTATTATGGCGATGCAAAACAGTATTGTGCCTCCTACTATTAATCAATTTGAACTGGATCCCGAAGTGGATCCGAAAATTGATTTTACTTTTAATCATGCAAAAGAACGTCAAATTAATTTTGCGCTTAGCAATACATTTGGATTTGGCGGACATAATGCGACTGTAATCTTCAAAAAATTATCATAAACACGTGATAAAGGCTTTGAAGCAAAGGATAAAACTCTTTTCCTCTCCGGGGAAAGAGTTTTATTTGTTTTTGAAATCATTGCTGGGATTTTACCCGGGGACCCTGCATTTTTACGATATTGCATTTATTCACAAGTCCGCTTCAACAGTCGATTCTCATGGCTATCCGGTTAATAACGAACGCCTCGAATATCTCGGCGATGCCATACTCGGTGCAGTCGTCGCGGATTATCTTTATAATCGTTTCCCTCACAAAGACGAGGGATTTCTCACACAATTGCGTTCCCGGATGGTGAACCGGAGCTTTCTTACCAAACTAACATTTAAAACAGGGCTGAACCGTTTTGTACAGTCGAATACGAACTCAGCTAACGAAACCAGTCACATCTACGGTGACGCCTTTGAGGCGCTCATCGGAGCTGTCTATCTCGACAAAGGTTATGAGCAGACGAAGAAATTCATTGTTAAGCGCATCCTGACGGTTTATGTTGATATCCACAAACTGGAAAAGAAGGATACCAACTATAAGAGCCAGTTGATTGAGTGGGGACAGAAGAATAAAAAAGAGGTGAACTTTAAAACACAGGATAATCCGGGTACCACTGGAGATATACCTCCTTTCGTCTCCCAGGTGCTTGTTGAAGGTGAATTATTCGGAGAGGGCGATGGATATTCCAAAAAAGAATCGCAGCAACAGGCTGCGAAAGTGGCATTGATGAAGATTCAGGATTAAAAAAAATTCCCGGCAAAATACTGGAAAAGAAAAAGGCGGGGAAGTACCCGCCTTTTTAACCAAAACCTAAATTCACCTTGTGAAAAAACTCAGTTAACCCCAAAAATTAAAAACCTATTAACCACGTTTTATGTTACAAACATAGTTTTTTTATTTTAAAATGCAATCGGGAGTATGTTAAAACGAGTTAAAAATTGATAATGCATCATACCATTTTAACGATCTATTTTCCCTTTACCCATCTCGGTTCGAATGTTAAAGCAGGATGCATCTGATTGCTAATCAATCTAAGATATTGTTAAATATTGTTAAGGCCTGGTTAGCTGGTGCCCTAAGTAAGTTATCTTTGTGTCCATGAGCAGAAAGGTGATCTACTTCCTAAGCCTGACAATGGCAATTGCTGTTGTCGCATTAATCTGGCTTCAGACAATGGCTATTAAGCGTACATCACAGCTCAAGGAGGAACACTTTAACCTGTTGGTCAACCGTGCACTGGAAGATGTTGTAGAAAAATTGGAGAACGAGGAAATGAATCTCTTTCTCTTTGGCGAAGACGATGCTTCTACCCCGGGAGGTTCTGGTTTCTTCCCTAATTCGGGTGCGCTTAAGCCACTTAACGAAAAGGTTGCTAAGGGCGAATTGAGCCTTTCGTTTAATATATCTGGTTCTGCGGCGTATCGAAGCGGTGTAAAGACGGAAACGAAGATTTTTTTTGGTGACTCTAATCAGGTACATGTGCAACATCGCAGCATGGGTTCCATTCAATTTATGGATAACTCCGGGCAGAATAACAGCATGATGCAAAACAAATTCCAGCAAAGCTCTGCTCGTCAGGAACGTTTGATTCGATCGATGGAATTTAATTTAAACCGCTCAAGCATTCCTGTCAATAAACGTATCGATCCGGATTATCTAAAACATCTGCTCAATACCGAACTCCGCAACAGTGGAATTACACTCGATTATCAGTATGCTGTTGAGTCGCAGATAAGCGGTAAATCAACGGTGTTGATGGGAAGTGACGGATTCGATCCGGGTCAGCCGACCAAGTACCGGAAACTGCTGTTTCAAAACGATATTAATGTAAAGCCTAATTTTTTGACGGTTTATTTCCCTGAGCAAAACGGATTTCTAATACAATCGACAGGTTTCCTGGTTATTCCGTCTATCTTATTGACATTCATTATTATTGGAATTTTTGCCCTGACATTGCATATTATTCTGAGACAAAAGAAGGTTTCATCGATTAAGAATGACTTTATCAATAATATGACGCACGAACTGAAGACTCCGATTTCTACTATTTCGCTTGCGTCGCAAATGCTAAAAGATACTTCAGTAGCCCATACGCCAAAAACGATTGAACATGTCTCTGGTGTAATTTTTGACGAAAGTAAAAGACTGAGTTATCAGGTAGAAAAGGTTTTACAGATGGCCGTATTCAACGAAGGGCGACTGAAACTCAAAATGACGGAAATAAACCTGAATGATGTGGCTGGCAGTGTGGCCTCCAACTTTCAAATCAGGGTGACCTCGCAACAAGGTGTGTTGCATACAAAGTTTGCTGCCGAAAAACCAATCATAAAAGGTGATGAGGTGCATATTACCAATGTCCTCTTCAATTTGCTGGATAATGCCGTGAAATACAGCACGGAAAATCCGGAAATTGAATTCACCACCGAAAACAAAAATGGTTGGGTAGTGGTTGCAGTAAAAGATAAAGGAATAGGAATTCCACGTGAACATCAGAAACAAATTTTTGAGAGATTCTATCGTGTTCCTACAGGAAATGTTCATAATGTAAAAGGCTTTGGCCTTGGATTGTCGTATGTGAAGCGTATTATCGACGTCCATAATGGCCAGATCAAGGTGGACAGTGCTCTTGGCAAAGGAACCCGTTTCAGGATCTATCTGCCCGTTAAAGTACAATAGATTATGGAAAAAAAGACTAGAATTCTCTTGGCTGAGGATGACGAAAACCTGGGGCTGTTACTCAAGGAGTACCTCATTGCCAAAGGTTTCGACACAGAGCTTTATCCCGACGGCGAAGCAGCCTATCAGGGATTTATGAAAAGCCAGTTCAACCTCTGTATCCTCGATGTGATGATGCCCAAGAAAGACGGCTTTTCGCTGGCGAGAGATGTCCGTATGGTAAACACCGATATTCCGGTGATCTTCCTTACGGCGAAAAACATGAAAGAGGATGTGCTGGAAGGTTTTAAACTAGGTGCCGATGATTATCTCACCAAGCCTTTTAGCATGGAGGAATTGATTTTCCGCATCGAGGCGATCCTCCGTCGAACCGAAGGAGAAGGGCAGGAAGGAAACCAGGAGGTTTTCAAATTAGGAAAGTACACCTTCGATTCGCAGAAGCAAACCCTTACCGATGGTAAAGAAATGCAGAAGTTGACGACGAAGGAGAGTGAACTGTTGCGTTTGCTTTGTGTGAATGTCAACAAGGTGCTGGAGCGTAACTTTGCGTTGAAAACTATTTGGGTAGACGATAATTATTTCAATGCCCGTAGCATGGACGTATATATTACCAAACTACGTAAGCATTTGAAGAACGATCCGGATGTCGAAATTATTAATGTTCATGGTAAGGGGTACAAACTGATTGTGTAAAATAATAGTTTGTGCAAAAACTGTAATCAACCAAAAGCCCGGTTTCTGATGAAAGAAGCCGGGCTTTGTTGTAAATTAATCGAGTTTCAGAACGGCAAGGAAGGCTTTCTGTGGTACTTCCACATTACCGACCTGCTTCATCCGCTTCTTCCCTTTCTTTTGCTTTTCCAACAGTTTTCGCTTACGCGAAATATCGCCGCCATAACATTTGGCGGTTACATCCTTGCGTACGGCCTTAACTGTTTCCCTGGCGATAATTTTGGCGCCAATGGCGGCCTGGATGGCTACATCAAACTGTTGACGAGGAATTAGTTCTTTCAGCTTTTCGCAAATGCGCCGCCCAAAATTGTATGCATTGTCGAAGTGGATAAGCGTTGATAAAGCATCTACCGGTTCACCGTTGAGCAAAATATCCAGTTTCACCAGCCTGGCTGATTGGTAGCCGATAATGTGATAATCGAATGAAGCATATCCCTTCGAAATGCTTTTCAACTTATCGTAAAAGTCAAAAACGATTTCCCCCAAAGGCATATCGAAAGTCATTTCGGCCCGGTCGGCGGTCAGGTAATCCTGTTTTTTCAGAATCCCACGCTTTTCCAGACAGAGGGTCATGATCGGACCGATGAAATCGGACTTGCAAATAATTTGTGCCCGGATAAAAGGCTCTTCAATATCTTCAACCAAGGTTGCCTCAGGCATCCCGGATGGATTATAAACTTCCAATTCTTCCCCGCTTTTGGTGTAAATCCGGTACGATACATTGGGTACCGTGGTAATCACATTCATGTCGAATTCCCGGTCGAGGCGTTCCTGTACAATTTCCATATGAAGAAGGCCCAGGAATCCGCATCGGAAACCAAATCCCAACGCTGCTGACGATTCCGGTTGAAATGTGAGCGATGCATCGTTTAACTGCAGCTTTTCCATGGCAGCACGCAGATCCTCGTAGTCATCAGTATCAATCGGGTAAATGCCGGCAAAAACCATCGGTTTCACTTCCTCAAATCCCTCAATGGCTTTTTCACACGGATTCTTCACATGGGTAATGGTATCACCTACTTTTACTTCACGTGCTGTTTTTATTCCCGATATGATGTAGCCTACATCACCGGCACTTAGCTCTTTGCGCGGGTCCATCTTCAGCTTCAGTACCCCGATTTCATCAGCCTGATACTGTTTGCCGGTGGCCACAAACTTCACCAGATCATTGGTGTGAATGGTCCCATTGTTCACCTTGAAATAGGCAATAACCCCGCGGAAGGAGTTGAAAACCGAGTCGAAAATCAGGCACTGAAGTGGAGCATCCGGCTCGCCTACCGGCGCTGGAACATCTTTTACAATACGATTAAGGATTTCGGCAACGCCTTCTCCTGTTTTTCCTGAAGCGCGGATAATATCTTCCTGCTTGCATCCGAGCAAATCGACAATCTGATCTTCCACTACTTCCGGCATCGCATTCGGCAGGTCCATCTTGTTCATCACCGGAATGATTTCCAGATCGTGCTCCAATGCGAGGTACAGGTTCGAGATGGTTTGTGCCTGAATTCCCTGGGTAGAATCAATAATCAGCAAGGCTCCTTCGCAGGCGGCGATGGAACGTGAAACTTCGTAAGAGAAGTCAACGTGCCCGGGAGTATCAATCAGGTTGAGGATGTATTTTTGTCCGTCCTGCAGATAATTCATCTGGATGGCATGGCTCTTAATGGTAATTCCCCTTTCCTTCTCCAAATCCATGTCATCGAGCACTTGCTGTTTCATATCCCGATGGCTGACCGTTTCAGTCATTTCCAGGAGACGATCGGCTAATGTGCTTTTACCGTGGTCAATGTGGGCAATAATACAAAAGTTCCTGATGTTATTCATGGGCAAATTATATCTTATGTCCTGATTTTCTTATTGTAAAAGTACATTTCAACGTTTCGCAAAGATATTCAAATTTTGATAACGAGCGGGAAAAATTCAGCGCCATTACTGAATGGTTATTTGCCGGAGATATGCTATCTTTCAGGGCTTTCATCTGCTTGATCTTCTTCTGAAAAGAATGGGTTCAACAATGATCCTAAAACTCCGTGATGTTTTCGGGCCAGGCGTATCATCTAAATTTATTGATTATGCAGTCGTGCAATAATTGTGATGCCTGATAATATTTTAACTTTGAACCGCCAAATCCGGAACCGTTGAAATGGTTTTTGTGTTCCGGACGAATTATAGAGAAATGAAGCAAGACAATATTCTGACCGTCGTCGTCCCCGTTTATAACGAGGAAAGCAATATGGACCGGCTGGAAAAAGAACTTTCTGCATTTGTGGAAACTTCGTCCGTGCCGTCGTGCATATTATTTGTCAACGATGGTTCAACCGATGCCAGTCAGCAAAAGCTGGAAGCAATGTGTGGACGGCACGAGGCGTTCTCATTTATTCAGTTCCGTCAAAACTGCGGACTTAGCGCGGCAATCAAAGCCGGTATCAATCAGGCGGAAACACCGTTGGTCGGTTATATCGATGCCGATTTGCAAACCACACCGGAAGACTTTAACAAACTACTGCCATTTGCCAACGATTATGCCCTGGTAACCGGAATACGCGTTAACCGGAAAGACAGCTTTGTGAAGAAACTGTCGTCGAAGCTGGCTAATAGTATCCGCCGTTCCATTACGCACGACGGCGCTTCTGATACCGGCTGCCCGCTGAAAATTATGCAAACGCCGGTTGCCCGGAAGATTCCGTTTTTCGGTGGAATGCACCGTTTTCTGCCGGCATTGATTCAGCTGGAAGGGGGAAGCGTGAAAGAAGTACCGGTCCGTCATTTTCCGAGGGTTGCCGGCGAGTCGAAATTTCATTTGTGGAACCGCCTGGGAGGCCCCTTGAAAGATCTGTTTGCCTACCGCTGGATGAAAAACCGTTACATCCGTTACGAAATTAAGAAGCGCGGTTGATGGGAGATAATTTTTTGATATATGGCGTAGGTTTTCTCGCCCAGATACTTTTCTCCGGACGGATGATAATTCAATGGTTTCGCTCCGAAAAAGCGGGCAAACCGTTGTCTCCTACCATTTTCTGGCAGCTAAGCCTTTTTGCTTCCATGTTGCTGTTTGTCTACGGGGTGCTGCGAAAAGATTTTGCGATAGTGCTTGGTCAGTTGCTGGTCTATTTTATTTATATCCGGAATTTGCAATTGAAGAACCGGTGGAGAACTATCCCATTGATTCTGAGATGGATATTTTATATCTTGCCGGCATTCAGCCTGGGGTATCTTTTTTCCGGGGCACCGAATAACATCCATGAAATACTGGGAAACGAAAATGTGTCATTCGGACTCTTGATTTGGGGGAGCGCCGGACAACTGATTTTTACTTTCCGGTTTGTTTACCAGTGGATTGACTCAGAAAGGCAGAACGAGTCGGTATTATCCAATACTTTCTGGATTATCAGTCTGGCGGGTTCGTTGATGATATTCAGCTATGCCATTTTTCGCCTCGACCCGGTTTTGTTCCTGGGGCAGTTGACCGGAGCATTTGTCTATTCTCGTAATTTATTGCTGGGATTGAACCATCCCGGATTTTTAAGTCCTGTCATCAGGAAAATAGCCGCACGATTAAAGAAACGATCATGAGCAGAGAGAACCGTCAACTTTTAGCATTGCTGGTGATTACCTTTTTCGCCTTCATGATTCATAACGGCGTTCTGGATGCCAACATCATGGAGGCCCGGAATCTGGTAACAGCCCGCGAAATTTTGCAACACCATAACTGGCTGGCGCCAACTATGAATGGTGAATTGCGATTGGAAAAACCGCCTTTGCCAACCTGGATTGCCGCCATTATGATGCAGCTTTTCGGGCAGGACAGCCTGGCAATTTTGCGTATTCCCGCCGCCCTTTCGGCGATGTTGCTGGTGTTTTTCCTTTTCAAATTAACAAAAGAACTGACACGCGACGAGTACCTTCCTTTGCTGGCTGGTGGAACGGTTGCAACCAGTTTTTACATATTTTTCATGGCCCGGACGATAACCTGGGACATTTTCTGTCACAGTTTTATGCTGGGTGCCATTTGGATGCTTTACCGCGGCTGGAACCGGAAGGGACAGGCCTGGAAAGAGTTTACATGGGCCGGTGTGTTGATGGGGCTATCGTTCCTGAGTAAAGGTCCGGTTTCGTTCTTCGCTTTGCTGTTGCCGTTCCTCATCGCATTTTTTGTTAGTTATGGCTTCAGTGGGGTGAAGTTGCAATGGAAGCCATTAATGATAGCGTTGGGCATTTTGCTGGCTTTCAGCACGTGGTGGCCTTTGTATATCTATTTTCAGCATCCCGAATTTTCTGCCTACGTGGCAGAAAAAGAATCGGCTGCATGGATGAACCGCAGTGTGCATCCGTGGTACCATTACTGGAGTTTCCCGGTGCAATCAGGAATATGGGCATTACCGGCTGCGGCTGCCGTGATTATTCCGTATGCACGGAAAAAAATCGGGCAGTTTGGAAATTACAAGTTTCTGGCCCTGTGGGTTTGGGCAGCAGTGATCCTGCTCTCTTCATTTCCCGAAAAGAAAGAGCGCTACCTGATGCCTGTTCTGATTCCTTTGGCGCTGATAACAGCCTACTATTTCCGTTACCTGATACACGCTTTCAAGGAGAAGGAGTACACGAAGGCCGATAGTATATTGTATTCCATTCAGGGTTACCTTGTTGGAGTGGTGTGCTTCGTACTACCATTGGCCGTAATGTATCATAATTACCAGTTTCATGATGGCTTGTCAATTGGATTGCAGATAATCATATTGCTTGTTTTCTGGGCTATTGGTGGATATATTGTGAAGAGTACCTACCGGAAAAAAGCCTTCCGGCTGTGGAGTGGAACGGTTGTGATGACGCTCGCTTTTTGTTTGCTGGTGATTCCCTCGGCGCGCAATTTCTTTCAAAAGAACCCGGACTACCGGTCATATAACGATCTGCGCCACATGGAGAAAGTGCGGAACATGCCTTTTTATTTCAATGGTCCAGTGCCCGGAAAATTTATTCAGGTGGTCTGGAGTAGCGGGCATTTGATTCAATACTGGGATACTTCAAACGCGACAGGAACTCCGGTTGCTACGCCATTGGTGGTAATGACACACGAGCCTCCGCAGGAGGTTTTCAACGAAAGTTTCCGGGACAAGTACGATTTTGAGGAGTTGGGACACTACGATCTCGACATGAAGAAAAAAGATGGGATTAAAATATTTTCGAATTATGTAACCATCGTTCGGATGAAACAAAAAATGCCGTAATGCAAACTGTTTTAGTGACCGGATGTGCCGGATTTATCGGTTCACATCTCAGTGAAAGCCTTTTGAGTAAAGGATTTAGGGTTCTTGGAATTGATAATTTTGATCCCTTTTACAAACGTTCGATAAAAGGGCGGAACCTGGCCCATTTCCTGGGGCATCCCTCTTTTTCATTTGCTGAATTGGATCTTGCCGAAAAGGATAAGCTGGCTACTTTTTTATCCGGTAAGAAAATTGATCTGATTGTTCATCTGGCTGGGAAAGCTGGTGTACGTCCGTCGATTGATGATCCGGCGGGATACACTCGGGCCAATATTACGGCGACACAAAATATCCTGGATATCATGAAGGAGAAAGGTATCCGGAAAATGGCATTTGCCTCATCGTCGTCGGTTTACGGAAATTGTCCGGAGATTCCTTTCCGGGAAGATATGGACGTTTCTCATCCCGTTTCGCCGTATGCTTTTACCAAGAAGAGTTGTGAGCTAATCAATTATACCTACCATTATCTCTATCAGTTGGATATTCTGAATATGCGCTTCTTTACCGTATTTGGTCCGCGACAGCGCCCCGATTTGGCTATCTACAAGTTTACCCGCTTGCTCCGGAACAACGAGCCCATTCCTATGTTTGGTGATGGAGGGACAGCGCGCGATTACACGTTTGTGACCGATACGGTTGCCGGTATCGAGTCGGCAATTGATTATTTGCTGGAACATGAGAATGTTTACGATACGGTGAATCTGGGGAATAACCAGCCGGTGCTGTTGCGCGATATGATTCAGACGATCGCTGACGAAGCAGGTGTCGAACCCGTCGTCAACCAATTGCCAATGCAGGATGGAGACGTAAATATTACGTATGCCGATATCTCCAGGGCAAAACAGTTGTTGGGCTACCAGCCAAAAACGCCTTTCCGGGAAGGGATTAAACAATTCCTCGCCTGGTATGATGAGGTTCATCCTGACTAATTTAGAAAGTAACCAACTTTAGTTTTCTCGGATTTTTTTGGCCTGAATGGCTTAGCTTTGATGCTTTATATCAATTTTGGCTAAGGAGGGAGGGGGCCATCACACCGAATTGACCTGGCACATCAAACTGCCGCCGGAGATGACGCTCGATGAGGCGCATCACATTTGTTCTGTCATTGAAGAATCAATTGAAAAAGAACTGGGCATCATGACGACGATCCATCCGGAAGCCCTCCCCATGCCGAACGACGATTAATCGTGCCTATAATTCTGCTGTTTCCGGTTGAAATGAAGGTTGAAAACGACAACTTCCGGACTGTTCCCGATTCGAACAGGTGGTCCCCATGAACCAAATCCTGAAGATACATAGATGTTGGTTTTGTCTTTTTTCAGAAATCCCCAGCTGTCCTCGAATATGGCCTCAGTAATGTAATTGAGCGGCCACATTTGTCCGTCGTGAGTATGTCCCGACAGGTGTAAATCAACTCCGGCTTTCGCGACTTCTCCCAGATTGAACGGTTGGTGGTTCATCACAATCACCGGGCTATTCATATCAACATTCTCAAGTAATCCCGGCAATTCTTTTCGTCCGCCATCACGGTTGCGTGCTGATAAATCATCCCGGCCGACAATTTGAACACCATTTGGAAGGGTAACAATCTGGTCACGCAGTACATTAATGTTAATACTTTCCAGGTAGGGTAATGTTTCTGTTATTCCGCCAATGTATTCATGGTTTCCCGGAATAGCGTACATACCCATGGGTGGTTTTGTTTCCTGTAGGTGCCGCCCAAGTTTCTTCCGCAAAACAGGAGCGATATCACCATCTACCATATCGCCACAAAGCAACACTAAATCGGGTTGTTGCTGATTGATGATGTCAACCAGTTTTTGTTCGCGCCGCTCGCCAATCAATGCCCCCAGGTGAATGTCGGAAGCCATCAATATCTTCATGTCCGGGGCGCCGCTAACGTTTTTCGGTAGGCTAATCGAAATCTGTTTCACCCTTGTGTGCAACGCATTCAGGTGCCCGAAGAAAACCACGATGGCAACCAGCGAAAAAACAGTGATACCGGTCCAGAGTCCGAGGTTTTCCGGGTTGCTTTTCAATACAGATGGAACAATGTGAAAGAATTTGTCCAGCAGGCGAATAATGTCGATAAATAGTGTGGCGATAAAAAGGTAAAGCATGAATGAGAGCCAGAATGCACCAATGCGGTAAACCCATTCGCCGGCTAAACTTGAATGCGTGTGCTCCAGAATTTCGCCAACGATGAAAGTGGAGGCGATAACCCAGAAAAGTACCTTATATATGGATTTGAAATTTCCTGTCGACTGGAAGGCCATTAAGCCATGAACGTAGATATAATAGTTGACCAGAAAATAAACCAAAATGACGGTTCCGAAGAAAATGGCAAACTGCATGTTTCGCATATGTAATGTGGTATATCGTTCAATGAAAGATTTTCGGCAGAATGTTTTATGTTTTAATGCCGTAATGGAATTAACGAAATTAACCTTTTTTTGTTGATGATAAGCCGATTGTTTCCTGTTTACGCTTTTTCAATCTAGCTGCCGGCATCATGCTTGTTTCCTCTCATTTTGTTTATATTTGTCAGGCAAGCGGAAACCCGTGCCCGGATATGAAGAAATACATTTTACCCTTACTGGTGGCATTCATGGCAATAGTGGCTTCGTGCAGCGAGGCGGACAGGTGTTACGACTCTACCGACACCTATCTCATCGCACGATTCATCGCCAGCGATTCTACCACCATTGATTCGCTGTTGATTTGGGGCGTCGCCAAAAACGACACCGGTTGGGTGCGCGATACGCTGCCTTCCGTATCCAGGCGTTATCCATTACCACTTTCCCTTGAAAACGATTCCACTGCGTTTGTATTGTTCGTGAATGGAGGAGCTGACACGCTGTTTATTTATCATACGATGCAAATGAAAATGGTATCAGAGGCGTGCGGCTTTGCACCCTATTACGAACTGAAAGGTTTCTCATATACCTCCCGAATCGACTCGGTGAATATTTCGGACCCCGCGGTGGGCCCAACATCTATTGAAAAGCCCAATAATGAGCAAAATATTACTGTATATTTCAATTTGCCTGCTAGCACTCAGTAGCCCGCTGAATGCGCTGGCCCAGGAGAAACTGAATGCGGATGTGTGGCGTTACGAAGGTCCCCGCATTGGGGTTGATTTGTCGCGGTTTGTTTCCACTTATCTGCAATCAGCTGATCGTTGGGGCTGGGAGTTACAGGGCGATATTCCGGTTAAAGGTTATTGGTTTCCTACGGTCGAAGTAGGAATGATGGGACTGAACGACCGGCAGGATAATTTCCACTATCAGGCAAATGGCGTTTATGGCCGGTTGGGAACCGACTTCAATATTTTGCGTTATAGGAGCCTCGATGATGGTGATTTGGTTTTTATAGGTTTGCGCTATGGATACAGCCGTTTTACCCAACAGGCCGATAATATTGATTATTCCAATTTCTGGGGCAATTACACAACTTCTATCCCGAAAAGGAATATGAATGCGCATTGGGGAGAATTTGTATTCGGAATGAAAGGCGAGATTTTTAAAAACTTCTTTTTGGGCTGGTCATTGAGGGTTAAGTTCATGGCCAGCGAGACGAAAGATCCGAACATGTCGCCTTATATCGTGCCCGGATTTGGGAAAACCAATGTGGACATTCCCATGGACTTTTCGTATGGTATTTATTACCGGATCCCATTGCACCGGACGAAGAAAATGCCTAAAGCCCCTAAAATGGAAGGTGCCAAGCATATTGATGAGTCAACTACTCCTGACAGTCAGAATAATAACCAGCAAAATGGTAACGGGATTGGAAATCTTCGGGGTGGACAGCCTCAGGGATTTTAGTTCGACTTACCTTCCGGTTTGAATCCCGTAATAACCTGGCTACGCAATAGCTGGTGGTTAATGTTCCCCGTCAATATCCGGTATGGTATGCACTTTAATTTCGAGCCATTCGAACCAAAGCAATCCCAGGGGTGAACGGTGAGTTGTATTCTCCCTTTGAATGTGAGCTTTTCGTGCTGTTTCCGCGAAATTAGACCAGTGGCATCTTCATACGATAGCATCGTACGATTCATCAATTGGTTGGTGCGATTACAGATCCAAAAGGTCTTTAATTTTTTTCTGAATGTCGGTGTTCTCCATAATTCCGGTGAACCGCTCAGCTCCCGGTCCAAACGCATACACCGGCACCATAATTCCCGTGTGCTCTCCAGTAGTAAATTTGCCGGTCACTTGGCCACTTGCCATGTTGCCTTCGTTGATGGACATGCCGCCTGTTTCGTGATCGGCTGTCACGATAATCAGGGTTTCGCCGTCGCGGGCCGCATAATCAAGCGCTGCACCGATTGCCTGGTCGAAGTCGAGCATTTCCTCCACTACATAAGGTGTCTTGTTGGCATGACCGCCCCAGTCGATCTGGCTTCCTTCAACCATGATGAAATAGCCTTTCTTGTTTTTGGCCAGGATATTCAAGGCTGTTTTAGTCGATTGGACAAGCATGTCACCGCGTTCGGGTTCAGCCGGATTGTGAATGGGAGCAGTCAGCCCGGCCAGTTTTCCGGAAGTAACTTCGGTAATATCATCCATGTTGTAGAGGACCTGATAGCCTTCTTTTCTCAGCTCTTCACTCAGGTCCCGCCCATCTTTACGTTTTTCGAAATGGTCAACGCCACCGCCGATAAAGACATCGATGCCGCTGTTAATGAAATCGGCTGCAATGGCTTCGTACATGTTGCGCGATGGCTGGTGGGCAATAAACGATGCCGGAGTGGCGTGCGTAATGGCTGAGGTCGATACCAGCCCGGTTTCCAGTCCTTTCTTTTCAGCCAGTTCGAGGATGTTGACAATCGGCTGTTTTAGCGGATTTACGCCAATTGCCCCGTTGTATGTTTTTTCGCCACAAGCCAGCGCAGTTCCACCTGCTGCCGAATCGGTAATGTAATTATCGGAAGAGTAAGTTTTGGAAAAACCGATGTTTGTAAAATTCTCCAGATAGAGGTGCCCGCCGTTAGCTGTTAATCCGGCATATACCTGTGCGAGCCCCATGCCGTCGCCAATCATTAAAATTACATTCTTCGGACGTTTCTTCCGGGTGCTCTGCTGGTAATGTTTTACGGGATAAAAGTCACCGCCGGTATATGTCTGCTGCAATTTCCGGTTGGCCGGATCCATGTATTCGTCCTGCGCGTAACCGGCAAAAGCAAAACCGCCAATAATAATACCGATCAGGAAGGCATGACGGACATTTCTCATCAGAAAGTTTCTCATTACTTTATGTTTCAGTATGGTTTCAAATTGATTGGGATATCAGGGTACTAAATTAAAGTTTCTGTGGGAAGCTTGATAAGGCTTTTTCGTAAATAAAAAGCTAAATATTTATTGAGCATTCATGACAAAAAAAAGCACACCGAAGCGTGCTATCCTCATTGGGGCGGGTACGAAAAATTAGGGATTATCTCTCGTCAATATCTTGAGGCCTCCGGCTCCGTTGGCCACAAAAATGTAATCGTCAACGGCTCTCACAAAATTGGCTGAGCCATCGTAATTGTAATTTCCGTATACTTTGAATGTGTTTTTGTCGAGCACATAAACGCCCCCGGCGCCATTGGCCACATAAATCAATCCGTGATCAACATCCACGCCGTTTGTATCCCCGTCTTGCGGATTGAAACTTTTAATCGCCGTGCCCGATCCATCGCTCACATCATACACCATCAGTCCCGAAGATCCTTCGCAAACATAAGCGAAACCATCTTTGAGACGAACAACCGATTTACCGTTTTCCGGTTTAATTTCCCCAACCGGGATGGTTCGGACCGGATTTAAGCCGTCATTTTCGTTGAATACAGACAGCAATCCAACAGATCCTCCCTGCAAACCAACGATGGTGTTCCCGTCGCTGTCAAAATATTTGGCGGTAAGTGCATCCCGGGTGTTGATGATGGAACCGTTGTCGGCATTAGCCGTAATAAACTGTCCACCGGTATTTCCTGTTGCCAGGTAAAGATTTCCGTTACCGGCCAGGTGTACACAATCGCCCGAATAGCTTGGAAGGGTATAAAAGGTTGGCAAAGAATTGGGTAACTCACCATTTTTTAAATCGATAATGGTGAAGGTTGCGGCTGTTGCAACATGTGCCTTGTCCGGGTCTTGTCCACCGGTGGCATATAATTTATTGCCATCCACTTCCAGGTGATTGAAATCGACGTTTTCGGTCCAATACTGACTGACGATGGTCGGGGCCGATGGATCGGTAATATCATATACCTCGATGAGGCCACCAAATTCCGCTCCGTGCAGGTGGTAGGAAACGTAAGCGAAGTCTCCCTGTATATCCACGCTTGTCGCACTCAGGGTGTTTCCCCGGCTATCGATAGGAGCTTTTACGTTTGCAACCAGTGTAAAAGAATTTGCCGGATTGGTACCGTATTGCGGAACACATCCCGTAGCCGGGAAATAGACCGACTTGAAAGTAACCCGTGAACCCAACAAGTCCGGATCAGAACGGGTAATGTCCGTGTCGTAGCGAATATCGATTTTCCCGGTAATCCGGGCTCCCCGGTTCGATTGAAACGAATTCCGGATAACGATTCCGGCATAATTGCCACTGGTGCCGTCAATTTTTCCGTTAAGGGAAATAGTACCCGCATCGGTTACGGAATGTGACCCCAGCATCAAAATGCTGCCTCCGTTAACCGTTAATTGATCATCGATTTTTAGGAATCCGGTGGAATAGGTTAGTCCGTTAGACTGCATCCTGGCGGCTTCGAAATGACACGCGTTGTTGAGGTTAGCGCCACTATTCAGATTAAATGTTCCGGCCGTAATGAACGTTCCCATGTTATCGATCAAGCCATTGTTGTTTAAATCTCCGGATAACGAGATTTTTCCGGTGTTGACCACATGGGCGGAACTATTGTTATTCATCGTATCGAACGATATGATACCGTGATTTTCCAGGATACCATCCAGATTAATGTTCCTGTCGACATTCCACTCTCCGTAATTAACCAGTTTTAATCCGGGGTTGATGTTTACATATTTCCCCGTAAAAACACCCGTTGGATTGATAACAATGGTTCCTGCCCCGCTTACCGCCGTTCCGGCTAAATTACCGGCTACAACCAACCGTCCGCCATCATTTACCGTAATGTTTCCCGAATATGTCAGTCCCTTCGGTAAAAGGACTGTTTGCCCGGAATACACGGTATACGCCGCATTGCTGGCTTGAATGATAATTTTGTCGAAAACAGTATTATAGATATCGACTGCCGATGTATAGCTGTAGTTTTCCGGTGATTCTGCTGATTTCAGTAAACCACTTTCTGAGAGACTAATTCGCTCATTGATATAGGTAATCCTGTCAGTATTTTCTTTGGAAATTTGTTCTGCACTTGCCGTAAAATCGGTTTTTATCGAATTATCTTTCACACATCCGGCCAGTAGTAGCAATAAGCTGCTTACTAAAACCAAAATTCTGTTCCTTCCCATTTTCAACCCCTTTTATTAGTTTCTCCCTGATTCTCTTTTAGAAAAGGTGAACCAAGAGACTTTTTTTAAAACGAAAGAAGGCGTTATTTATTACTTTCTGACAGGACAAAAGTGTTGGCCAAATGGTAGTGTAATCCGTCCGCTGATTGTTCAACCTCAATAACTCCGATGGTTATGAGGTTTATTAAGATTCGTTCTGCCTTCCATCGGGAAACAGAAATTGCCCGGGCAACGCGTCCCGGATTTAATTTTTCGTGCACAGATAGATAGTGCAATAGTTTTTGTTCCTCTTCGGTGTACCGGATAAAAACGCCATGCGACTTTTGTTTTTTCTTCCATACTTCGAGCAAAATCCGGTTGGCCAGGATGTTCTGATCTTCAAATCTTACATAGGCCAGCCACCTGTGGTTTTCGTCTTTGGCGTAATGTGGCTTGTTTGGGCTTGGGGGTATATCGATTTGCAGAACCGTTTTTCCGTCAGTATGCCATTGGCAGGTTTCAAACGGAATTTCGGGTTTGCTGTATAATTTGGCAGCAGCCTCAATCATGTAGTACTCCTCATCGGTCTGTACGCCGGCGATGTTGCCGTTGTCCTTTACCCCAATCAGCAACCTGCCACCATCGGTATTGGCGAAAGCAACCAGCGAGCGGGCTATCTTTCGCGAAACGTTAATACAAAATTTGAAATCCTGCTGCTGGTGTTCCCCCTCCCGTATCATCCTGAATAATTTCGTGTTCACCATGGCCGAATTTTTTGGGTTGATGGCAAGTTATTATTTTTCTGTATAAACTCCACGGCCATTAAGGATTTTACAAACCTGCATGCCGTCCCCGGGGTGCATCCCGGATTCATGACATTGCCGCCGTCGCGGGGTCCCTAAACGCTTTATCACGCTGACAGGCCTGCCGACGCTGTCAGCTGAGGGAAAACAGGCTGAAGGCCTGGGATTCCGAAGCTGGGGGCAACGCCCCACGACGTTTGTCGGGACAGGCCCTAGAGAAAGGCCCCGAACAACGAGGGAAGCCTGAAGGGCTTCCACTATCCCGTTGGGGGGAGGATAACGTGCCCCAGCCCTACAGGCTGGAGGTTTACCTGTTGCGCCCGCTCCTTGGGGCGATGCCCCAAGCTATGGAATTAGGGCCTTACAGGCCCGGGTATTTGTTACACTTCTACTGTAAAAAGAAATATTACTTGATGGAAAACAAATAATATTTAATATATGACTAATAAAACCAGCTAAATAATAAATAACTACAAAATAAAATAAAATAAAACAATAACTATAATTATATTTGATTAAAAATAAGAAACTAAAATCATGTAAGTATAAAATGTATTGATATTTAAATAAATTAAATTGCGATAATAATATAATACTATTCGGTGGGTATCTAACGCTGTGTGATGATTAACTAACGCTGTGTTGTGGATAGCCAATGCTGTATGGAGGATATCTATGATTGTGTGATAATTAACCAACATTGTATGGTATATATCCTAATATTTATTAGAAAAATATAATAAATTTTTTTAACTTTAAGTAGCCGATGAACTTTGTGAAGCTTCGGAAAATATCACCATAAAATATTTGGTCATGAATAACGAATTGAAACTGCCTTTTCACATCGGGAATGCCATCCGGGAGCAGATAACCGAACGGCAACTCACGGTTCCGCAGTTTGCCCGCAGGCTGGGGGTTTCGGAACAGATGGCACATTACATCCTGAATTCGAAGGATGTTAAGATAGGCCGGTTATGGCAAGTATCGGAGGCGCTGGGCTTTAATTTCTTTACCCTGATTGCCAAGGCACGGGCCATCGAAAACCCGGAACGGGAGGAGACCACCCTTTTAAAGCAGGAAATAGAGGATTTGAACCAGCAAATCCACGACCTGGAAACCAGGATTGAGACGCTCCGCGAGAGTTTACGGCTTGTCGGAGGAAGAGCCTGAAGCCCAATTGGCTTCATCGCTTCTCCAAACCTTTTTAATACAACCTGATTTATGAAACGAGCATGTTTTAAGCTAAACAAAAACACGGAAGAACAAAATGCGAGTTCCATCCGATCTGTAAAAATCAATTTTGTTCGGATGAAAAATTTATTGACGATTCTGCTGCTGTGGCTGACGGCCTGCAGCGCCGGGCCGTCGGGCAATACGTACCCGGTCCGCCTCAATTCGGTCGGGTTTCTTCCGGCGAAAGCCAAAATGGCCACCATCATTCAGCGCTGTACAAATTTCGAAGTGAAACGGTTGGCCGACGACTCCACGGTTTTCAGGGGGAAAGTCACGGGCCCGTTCCATCAGAAGGATGTCAACCAAAATGCCTGGCTGGCCGATTTTTCGGCTTTCGCCGATACCGGAAGTTTCTATTTGGATGTGCCCGGCGTTGGACGTTCCGTAACCTTCCGCATCAGCGATGATGTATTCAGGCTTCCTTACGTAACAACCATGCGGGCCTTCTATCTGTGGCGTTGCGGCACTGCCGTGGAAGGCGATTTCAACGGACAACATTACGCCCACGCTGCTTGTCACCTCGATGATGGTTACAGCGATTATCTTGATAAGAAAGATGTCGTCCGGGACGGTACCGGCGGCTGGCACGATGCCGGCGACTATGGGAAATACACGGTGAACGCCGGTATCACATTAGGCAACTTGTTTTTGGCCTGGGAACAGTTCAGTCCGGCCTTTGAAAACGTGAAGCTTGATCTTCCCCAAACGGCACCGGGTTATCCCGGCTACCTGGAGGAATTGAAATGGGAAACCGACTGGCTGCTGAAGATGCCATACCCTGATGGTTCGGGCCGGGTGTCGCATAAACTGACGCGCACGAACTTTGCCGGTTTTATCATGCCCGACGATGATAAAGGGAAACGCTATTTTACCGAATGGAGTTCGGCAGCTACCGCCGGTTTTGCTGCCGTAATGGCCATGGCTGCCCGCAACTTTCAGCCGTATGATTCAGCGTATGCGGAAAAATGTTTGACGGCTGCGAAGAACAGCTATGCATTTCTGAAAGAACATCCGGAGATGAAACCATTTGAGCAGGGCGATTTCAAAACTGGCGCTTACAAAGTAGCGAGCGATAAAAGCGAACGGTTATGGGCCGCAGCCGAGTTGTGGGAAACAACGGGCGCCCCGGCTTACCTGGCAGACTTCGAATCGGCGGTGCCAGCCATTCATCCGCCACTCATCGACAGCGACTGGGATTGGGGCAACGTGAAAAACCTCGCCATGTTTACCTATGTGTTATCCCAAAGAGAAGGGCGAAACCCTCAGTTGCTGACAAGTATTCGGCAGGCTATTCTGGCGAATGCCGATTCGCTGGTAGAAAAAGGGAAACAGGATATTTACGGGCGGCCATTGGGCAGTCGTTATTATTGGGGCTGCAACGGTACAGTCGCTCGCCAGGCTGTCAACCTGCAGGTGGCTAATGCCATTTCACCGAAGCCGGCTTACACCAATACGGTCGTTGCTATTGTTGACCATTTGCTGGGGCGCAATGTGTATGACCGGTCTTATATTACCGGAATCGGTTTCCGGCCTCCCATGCATCCGCATGACCGGCGCAGTGCCGCTGACGATGTTGTACCACCCTGGCCGGGCTACCTGGTTGGTGGCGGACGAACAGCAACTGGTTGGCAGGACAAACAGTCGGACTATACCACCAACGAGATTGCCATCAACTGGCAGGCTGCGTTGGTATATGCTTTAGCCGGCCTGGTGGATTAGTAACGAAAAACAGTATTCGGAATGATGAAAAAACATATTGTGGTGGCCTCGCATAACCCGGTGAAGATTGAGGCCGTGAAGCGGGGCTTTGAAAGGCTTTTCCCGGGAACGGAAATAATGATTGAAGGCGTGAGTGTTGATTCGGGTGTACCCGGCCAACCCATGAGCGACGAAGAAACCCGGGCCGGGGCGCATAACCGTGCCGCCAATGCACGGGAGAAAGTTCCCAACGCCGATTTCTGGTTTGGCGTGGAAGGCGGCATCGGGCGGCACAACGACGGGATGCACTCCTTTGCCTGGATTGCTGCCTGCTCCGACGTCCGGTTTGGCGAGTCGCGCACCACTACCTTTCAGCTTCCGCCCGAAGTGGTGAAACTAGTGGAAGAAGGCCTGGAACTGGGCGATGCCGATGACCGCGTGTTTGGGCGGACCAACTCAAAGCAGGAGAACGGCGCGGTGGGATTATTGACCCATAATGCGATTACCCGCACGTTGCTTTATGAGCAGGCCGTTTGCCTGGCATTGATTCCGTTTGTCCGGCCGGAGCTTTTCCCCGGAGAATGAGATAAGATAAAAGGGGCTTCCGGAAAGTCTCACTACAAAATTTAAAACTTACAGATTGTAACTGGGTCTTCCGTTTTACCCCTCCAAGAGGGTGTCCGAAAAGTTGAATTGGAAAAGTGTTTACTTTCAAATTGAAAGCAATCTTGGATTTACCCCTCCTCCCGATGGACATCGGGACTCCCTAAAGGTGAGGCTTAAAGTCCCCTTTAAGGGGATTTAGGGGTGAAATTCTGAGGCTAATTTCAATCTGATAGTTTTATATATGTTTGATGCCCTTTTCGGACACCCTCTTTTTATTTTGTTCTGTCTGATGATTTATTCCTGATTCTGTAATTCTTCCCAGTACTCCACCGCACGGCGGGTGTGGGGAATCACGATGGTGCCGCCCACCAGGTTGGCTACCGAGAAAATTTCGAACAACTCATCGGTGGTAACACCTTGTTCGTGGCATTTCCCGAGGTGGTATTTCACGCAATCGTCGCAACGCAGCACCATCGAGCTCACCAGTCCGAGCATCTCCTTGGTTTTGGTCGACAGTGCACCTTCCATGTAGGTATTGGTGTCGAGGTTGTAGATGCGTTTCATCACCTTGTTGTCGGCCGAGAGAATTTTCTCGTTCATCCGGGCACGGTATTCCCGGAATTCGTCAATCAGTTCACTCATATTAGCTTATTCAGTTGGTTGTTCAACTTTTTCCACTACTTCGCCAATCAGCGTGGTTTGTGTGCTGCTGTTTACTTTCACGCGAACATAGTCGCCAAATTCCAAATCGCCTTTCGGGAATACCACCATCTTGTTTTGTGAGCTGCGGCCAAAATATTGCTCGTCGCTCTTCTTCGAAACACCTTCGACCAGCACTTCCACCACTTTGCCAATGTCCCGGCGGTTGTTCTCCTGCGAAATGCGGCTTTGCAAGGCAATCACCTCTTCCAAACGGCGCGATTTTACGTCATCCGGTACGTCGTCCTCGTAATGTTCGTGCGCATAAGTTCCCGGACGGACCGAGTATTTGAACATGAATGCCGAGTCGAACCGAACTTCTTCCATCAGCGAAATAGTTTCCTTATGATCCTCTTCCGTTTCGCTGCAGAAGCCGGTAATCACGTCAGTAGATAAACCACAGTTGGGGATAATCTCGTTGATGGCTTTGATGCGATCGAGGTACCATTCGCGGGTGTACTTCCGGTTCATTTTTTCGAGTACCTGGGAGCTTCCCGATTGGAACGGCAGGTGGATAAATTTGCAGATGTTCGGATATTTTGCAATCACCTCCAGCAGTTTGTTCGACATGTCTTTGGGATGCGAAGTGGTAAAGCGTACCCGGATTTTCGGATCGACTTTGGCCACCATTTCCATCAGGTCGGCAAACTTCACGGGGCGGGAGCCTTGTTCGCGCCAGCGATACGAATCCACATTCTGTCCCAGCAGCGTCACTTCTTTGTAGCCCTTGTTAACCAGGTCCTGTACTTCGTTGATGATATCCTTCGGGTCGCGGCTTCTTTCCCGGCCACGGGTATACGGTACGATACAGAAAGTACAGAAGTTGTTGCATCCCCGGGTGATGGATACAAAACCGGATATTTTATTGTTCCCGATACGTTTCGGGATAATGGAATCGTATGTTTCGTTTGTGGTCAAATCGACATTGATGGCTTCTTCGCCCCGGTTTACTTTATCGAACAGGTAGGGAAGATCGCGGTACGCATCGGGACCGGCCACCAAATCTATTTTTTTCTTTTCGAGCAATTGATCACCAATTCGTTCAGCCATACAGCCAATCAGCCCCACCACTTTTTCGGGCGATTTCTTTTTATGGCTCTGGAACAGATCCAAGCGTGCGTGTATGCGTTGCTCGGCATTGTCGCGAATCGAACAGGTATTAATTAATATGGCATCGGCGTCCTGATGATCTTCGGTCAAGTCATATCCCTTCTCTCCCAATACGGCTGCCACCACTTCGCTGTCTGCCACGTTCATCTGGCAACCGTACGTCTCAATATATAATTTCTTGTTTGCCATTACGGTAAAATCAAATGAGAAAATTAGTTCGGCAAATTTACCATCATATTTTGAATTTGGACAATAAGGGTTTGTCTAAATAAGACTTAATTGTCCTTTCCTAAATGTTTTTCTGTACAAAATGGGATTTTCTTATCTTTACGGCTCCGAGAATTTAATGTTGCAAATTCAAAAGTAAGGTATATGTCAGGACACAGTAAATGGTCGACAATTAAGCGGAAAAAGGGCGCACTTGATGCGAAGCGCGGAAAAATATTTACCCGCCTGATAAAGGAGATATCGGTAGCCGTGAAGGATGGTGGTCCCGACCCGGACGGTAATCCCCGTTTGCGTTTGGCCATTCAAAATGCCAAAGGGGAAAACATGCCCAAAGACAATATCGAAAGGGCGATTAAAAAAGCTGCCGGTGCCGATGCCGACAGTTATGCAGAGGTAACGTTTGAAGGGTATGGTTCGCATGGTATTGCTGTCTTTGTTGAATGTCTGACGGATAATAACAACCGGTCGGTTTCGAACGTACGCTCCATTTTTAATAAATATGGCGGAAGTCTGGGGACGAATGGTTCGCTGAGTTTCCTTTTCGACCGGAAGGGTATTTTCCGCATTCCCGCCGAAAATATAAAACTTGAGGAAGTAGAGCTTGATTTGATTGACTCAGGCGTAGAGGAAATTGAGCAGGAAGACGGCTTTGTTATTCTGACTTCGGCCATGGAAGATTTCGGTAACCTGAATAAAAAACTGGAGGATTTAAACATTGAGGCAGCCAGTGCCGATTTGCAGCGAATACCCAATGACACAAAGGAGTTGGATGTAGAGTCGGCCCAGAAGGTGCTGAAGTTAATTGAGGCGCTGGAAGACGATGATGACGTTCAGAACGTTTACCACAATCTGGAAATGACCGACGAACTGCAGGAAGCGCTTGAATCAGAATAATAATTAAAGATTTGACAATGGCCGGAACTTCCCGGCCATTTCTTTTTCCGTTATATTTGCATCCTTAAAGAAAAACAGTTCATGAGGAGGATACTTTCAACTTTCGTTGTCCTTTTGCTCTTTTGGGGTAATGTGTTGGCACAGAAGCCGGCGCCGGTCAACGGATACGGTCAGCTTCCGGCTGACGATACCACCGGAATCTGGACAGAGCTCAATGTTCACCAGAATCCGAAAACAGAAAAACTGCTTGAGCGTCAAATCCAGCTCGATAAGAACCGTCAAACCACGCCAGGGTATCGGGTACAGATTTATTTTGGTTCGGGAAGTTCGGCCAAAATTAAAGCCATGAAGGTGAAGACTGATTTTCTCTCGGCGTACCCGGAAGTAAAAGCCTACATCATATATCAGTCACCCGATTTTAAGGTTCGGGTTGGCGATTTTCGCACACGGAGCGAAGCGCTTCGGTTACAAAAAAAGATTGCCCGGGATTATCCCAATGCGTTTATTGTACCCGACGGAATTCAGTTCCCGGACCTTTTCAGCAATTCAAGTTCAGAAAATTAAAATGCAGATTAAGCTGAGATGAGCGAGCTAATAAAACATGAGTGTGGGATAGCGATGATAAGGCTTCGCAAACCGCTGGAATATTACAAGTTAAAATACGGAACCTGGCAGTACGGTTTGAATAAGCTTTACCTGTTGATGGAGAAGCAACACAACCGCGGACAAGACGGGGCAGGCGTTGTAGGCGTGAAAATTGACATGGCAGCGGGGCAGGATTATATTCATCGCCACCGTTCGGTGGATGCTAATCCGATTAAAGATGTGTTTGATAATATATTTGGCGAGTTTAACCATGCCAAAACAAATTTTCCAAACACATATCACGATCCCGCCTGGGCTAAAAACAACCTTCCGTTTGTCAGTGAGCTTTACCTGGGACACTTGCGGTACGGTACGTTTGGCCGCAACAGTGTAGAGTTTACCCATCCGGTGATGCGGCAAAATAACTGGCGTTCGCGAAACCTGGTGCTGGCCGGTAACTTCAACCTGACGAACGTCGATGAGTTATTTGACCTGCTGGTAGGTTTGGGGCAACATCCCAAAGCGTATACCGACACCGTGACCGTTCTGGAGAAAGTGGGGCATTTCCTGGATGAGGAGAATGAAATGCTTTTCCGCAGATATAAAAACGAAGGTTACTCCAATAAAGAGATTTCCCCGCTCATTGAGCGGAACCTGGATCTGAGACAAACATTGGAGCGCTCCAGCCGCGATTGGGACGGCGGCTATGCCATTGGCGGAATTATCGGTCACGGAGATGCTTTTGTGTTGCGTGATCCATGGGGAATCCGGCCGGCTTACTACTATGCCGACGATGAAATTGTGGTGGTTGCTTCCGAGCGTCCGGTTATTCAAACCGTGATGAACGTTTCCTGGAAAAGTGTTCAGGAAGTGAAACCCGGAGGAGCCCTGATCGTGAGGAGGGACGGAACCTTGTCGGAAGAGATGGTCCGTGTTCCGCAAGAGCGGAAATCATGTTCATTCGAGCGGATTTATTTTTCCCGTGGTTCGGATCGCGATATCTACCTCGAGCGAAAAAAGCTGGGGCATCTCCTTGCTCCGACCATTATGAAGGCTGTAGACAACGACCTGGAGAATACTGTTTTTTCGTACATCCCAAATACGGCAGAGACGGCATTTTCCGGAATGATGGAAGGTATCCGTGACCTACTGCTGGAGTGGAAGAAAGACAAAATTCATGCGTTGGGCGGGAATATGACGGAGGAAGCCATTTCAGAAATCATTTCCGTTGAGCCCCGTATCGAGAAGGTTGCCATCAAGGACGTGAAAATGCGCACGTTCATCACGGATGATTCCAGTCGTGATGATTTGGTTGGCCACGTGTATGATGTTACCTACGGTGTAGTCAGGAATGGAAAAGATACGCTGGTGGTTATCGACGATTCTATTGTTCGGGGTACTACGCTCAAGCGAAGTATTCTGCGCATTCTCGACCGGCTTCATCCCAAACGGATTATTATCATCTCATCGGCACCGCAGATTCGTTATCCCGATTGTTACGGAATTGATATGGCCGAGCTTGGAAAGTTCATTGCTTTTTCAGCAGCCATTGCTTTGTTGAAAGAAACGGGCAAGGGGCATGTGATTGATGAGGCATACAAGAATTGTAAAGAGCAGCAACATTTGCCGAAAGAGGAGATTGTGAACTACGTGAAGGAGATTTATCGGCCCTTTACCAATGAGGAGATTTCGGATAAAATCGCCCAGTTGCTGAAGCCGGTAGATTGCAATGCCGAGGTGGATATCGTTTACCAGACAGTAGACAACCTACACAAAGCGTGCCCGAACGATTTGGGTGATTGGTATTTCACGGGTGATTATCCCACTCCTGGTGGAAACAAGGTGGTGAATACCTCGTTTATTAATTATATCGAAGGAATTAAAGGCCGGGCTTATTGAGCTAACCCTGACTTTTTACAGAATATAAAAGAAGGATGTCGTTTCGGCATCCTTCTTTTTTTGTTCGCATGGGTGTTATTAAAATTCGATAGGTACGGCAAAGTTAACCGGAACAGCTTTTCCCCGTTGTTTGCCGGGACTCCATTTGTCCATCCCTTTTACGATTTCGATAGCTTTTTCATCAAGATATTTTGAACCACTGGCTTTGGTAATTTTTACCTGGCCCACCGAACCATCCGGTTGAACGACAAAATTAACATAAGCCTTGCCTTTTAGCGTTTTACCTTCAGCCTTCGCTTCTTGGATTATTTCTTTCTTTTGGTCATCGATATATCTCGCCAATGCTGGCTGTCCTCCCGGATATTGCGGCATATCTTCAACGATGACGAATACCTTTTTGTCCTTATTATCTGCTTGCTTTGACGATGCAGGTGGCGGTGGTGGAGCGGGCATTTCTTTTTTGGCCGGTGAAAGTTCCGTACTGATTCCCACAACGCCTTTCTTCATCTTCAATTTGATATTGTCTTCGTTCGGTGTTATCTTTTTGACGACTGTTTGGTAGCCTACAAAAGAAATAACCAACTCGCATCCCTGTTCGGGAACTTCAAGTGAAAAATTTCCATTCTCATCTACTACGGTACCTTTGGTAGTATGGCGGATTAGGACTGTTGCTCCTGTCATTGGTTCTCCTTTTTCATTGACAACGGTTCCATGAATCGTTTTAGTTGCCTCAGCTTTTACGGCTTGTTCTGATTCAGGTTGAACTTTATTCGTTACAGGTGCTGCTGCCTGGTATTTTGGTTCGGCGAATGCGACCAGCATGAAAGCTAAAACGGGGATTCCCCAAGCCATGCGGAACAGCTTCTTTCTCGATGTTTTTTGTCTTTTCATCATGTTTAAACGGGTTGGGCCAAGGGCAAAATTCAGATTGTTGGTTATTCCAATGACCTGCATGCCCATTAGCTGATTAACTAATAGTGCCTGGTACCTGACTGGTGAGTGGCCCCGGGATATCACACCTTGATCGGCCAGGTATTCGTGATTTTGTTTGATTGCCAGTTCAATGAACCAAATGAATGGATTGAACCAGAAAATGACTGTCAACAGTTCTATAATGAGCAGGTCGATCCAATGACGCTCGCGAATGTGCACTTGTTCGTGAGAAAGTATTTCATTGATTTCTTCCTGTTTAAGGTATTTCGGATTGATTAATATATGGTTGAAGAATGAAAATGGCAGGGCGTATTTGTCATTTTCATGAATGTAGTAGCCATCCTGCATTTTGGGTTCTGACGAATAGATGACCCGAAGTGGTTTCCATGTTTGAATCAGTAATCGCAAGGCAAAAAGTGCCGCTCCGGTCAGATAAGCAAACAGTAAAACCGTCGACCAGTTAGTGCCTGTTTGCCCCGCAGTTTGATTGCCTTCCGTGGCAACCTGATGGTTGAGAACTCCGGTTAACGTAGTCAGATTGAAATTGGTAATCGGTTGTAAGCTTACCGTATAGTGAAATGGAAAAGCAGCAACAATCAATGCCATCAATACTGAGGCTAACAGATAAACCCGGTTCGCCTTAAAATGGGTCGATTGCCTAAGTAACAGCCAGTATAATAGGAAAAAAAGGCTGAAGCCAATGGAGGCATGTAGCAGAAAGTCAAACCAGTTTTCCATTATGAATCTGTATTAGAGTGGTCTTTTTTCAATTCTTCTTCGGCCTGCTTCATAATCGATTCCAGATCTGCAATGTCCAATTGGTTTTCGCGGGCGAAAAAGGTGGCCATTTTCGGAAATGAACCACTGAAGTAGTTTTTCAGCAGCGATGTAAATTGAAGCTTCGTGTATTCTGCTTTGCTGATGGCAGGAATGAACAGATTGGTGTTTCCAATTTTCCGCTTCTTAACAAAGCCTTTTTTCTCCAAAACCGTCAGAACAGTAGCGACTGTTGTATAAGCTGGTTTGGGCTCATCAAATTGTTCAACAACATCTTTTACCACAGTTTCCTTCAGTTGCCATACAATTTGCATAACCTGTTCTTCGGCGTTTGTCAGTTGTTTTATTTCCATTTGAATACACTTTTACTTTATTGTCTACTACAAATATAGTAGGTAAATTTTGATTTCCTACTATTTGCATAGAAAAACTACTAGAAAAATAGTAGCAGGGGATATGGGAGTGTGTAAGTAGCTTTATAGTATGCAGATGTGAGGAAAAAATTAAGCCTCCCGAAAATTCCGGAAGGCTTTGTATATGATAATCTGAATTAATTTCTCTACTGAAATCTCACCTTGGGATCTTCACCTTTGTCAACCAGTTCTTCCAGGTAGGTCGAAACGTGGCGGTCTATTTTAGTATCATACATGTCGTTAATATTGATCATGATCCCCGTCTCCTCCACTTCACCGAAATGGTCATTGATGACTGTGCCAAAGGTCCGCATCGATGGCGAAATATTCATATAGGCATTGATGAGCGGTGGAATATTTTCACCGTAGTTACGCACTTCCTGCGATAAGATTTTGTATGCCTCCTGGTACTCTTTGCCCTCAAAAAGTGCATTTAGCTTTTCAATGTTCCGGTATGTTGGCATGGGATTCTTGGGGCGCACTAATTCGTCCGGATCGCTGAAATAGGTTTCGAAGAAATGAAGGATCAGGTTCCGCGCTTCGGTATTGAAGTGCGTGTACATCGTCACTTTCCCGAAGAAATAATTGATCTCCGGATGATCTACAGTTAATGCGCCGAGTCCGTCCCACAGGTTATCAAGGGCAAAGAGTCCTTTGGCCCCTGCTTTGCTCGACTGATATTCGGGTTGTACAAACGAACGGCCCAACTCGATGACATGCGGAAGGTACTCATCAATGAATTTCCCGGAGAAACGGAAAAGACGCGCTGTCGCCAGTTGTACTTCGCCGTTTTCGTCACGCGGCAGGCCGGCACAATGAATATACCGGTAACCGCCCAAAATTTCTTTTCTGATGGGATTCCATACAATCAATTGCTTGTAAGGATTATTTTCGCAGGTATCGTAATCGTCAATGTCAATTTCTTTACCGGTACCGCCACCCGCATTTCTGAAAGTCAGCTCTCTCAATCTACCTATCTCCTTCATCGTATTCGGAGCTTCGTGATAGGTAAAAATGTAAATCTCATTCCCGGCTTTGTTCGTCTTGCGTTGGAATTTATCCTCGGTAAGTTCCGATTCAATTAGCTCCCGTGGAACGGGAGGAATGATTTCCTTCATGTTTCGAACATTTGATTTAAGGTTTCAAAAATAAGAAATAAAAGACAGGTTATGTGTAAAGTATACTTATTTCTGAGCATTTGGTGCCATATCGTAAACCCTTCCTTTAACCCATGCCGCCCATGCATTCTGCGACTTTTCTTGTGTGAAGGCCTGCCATGGGATCGGTTTGCCGAATGTGATACTTATTTCTTTTCTCTTTTGTTTGAACGTTTCGTCAGGCAAAAAAAACATTTCAATATTGAATTTCAAACCGATAAACTTGCGGAAATTCGCCAATCGGTAAAAAAAACGGGAATTTCTTCCGGAAATATGGACCGGAATAACATCTCGCTGGTATTGTATCGATTTTTGTATGAAGTGTTTGTGCCAGTTTAAATCCACAATCTTTCTATTTATTCTTCTGGAAGCCAATCCGGATGGAAAAATGAGAATTTGGTTGTCGGATTCATAGGCTTCCTGTATGAGATTTGCCGCATTTCGCTGACTGCCATGTTTGTTAATCGGAACAAAGACCGGAGCCAGCGGCGGTATCTTTGTCAATTCGTCCCTTACCAGGAATTTTGATGGCCCCATTTGATGGGTAACCTGGCTGAGAAGCAGTATTCCATCGAACCCGCCCAGTGGATGGTTCGAAGCGAAGATGTATCGGCCTTTGTCCGGAAGGTTCTCAGTGCCATGAAAATTGAACTTAATCTCAAAATCGCGAATTACTGCATCGGCGAAAGCCACTCCGGTCAGATGTCCATAGTTCCGGATAAGCTGATTTACCTCATCAATATGCAGTTTGTTATTCAGGTAGCGGTATAAAAATCCCGGAATCCGTGATGCCAGTTTGGCACTTTTTTCCGCGATAAGCTCTTTTAGTACAATCGGTTTTAACTTTTGAACCGGATCTCTTTGCTCCATAGAAATTATGATTCAACTGTGGCGAAATTTACTAAAAAATTGATGGTGTGACGAAATGGAGAATAATTTAAAGCTACGGGCAGCCCGATTTGTACCACGAAGTGTATCTTTGAATTCCATAGACAGGGCAATTCCTTCCGAATTAAAGATTTCAACAAATCCCGGGTAGTTGTCAACGTAGTTATGAACACTTATACTAACAGTTTGTTGACAAAATTGCTAAGTGTCTCAATGTGTCACACTTTGTCAGATAGTGTAAAAAAGATACCTTTACGTGAATAATGTAGGTAAATTGAGCCATGATCTCTTTCACCAGCGTATATCCTGTTAATGTTGACGGTAAAGGCCGTGTCGTGCTTCCGGCTCCTTTCAAAAAGGAGATGGGGGATGCGCTGGAAGTGGTGTATGTAGTGGAGAAAGATATTTATGATAAATGCCTGAATGTTTACCCGCTCTCTGCATGGCACCGGAAAGTAGATAAACTTCGCCAGCGGGCGAACATGGACGATCCGCTCCACAGCAAAATGCTTTCCCGCTATTTCGAAGAGGTGGTGAAAGTGAATATGGCTGATAATGGGCGGCTCAATATTCCCAACGAACTGCTGGATTATGCCGGGATAGGTAAGGAGGCCATTTTTGCCGGTCAGGGCGAGCGTATGCGGTTGTGGAAACCTGCAAGGCATGAGGCATCAAGGATTTCCGACGAAGATTTTGTGCGGCTTTACAAAGAGTTGCTTGGTGGTCCGGCCGATAGTTTCTGATTCTTCAAATTGCTGAGTGATGAGTGAATATCATGTACCTGTGTTGTTAGATGCAAGTGTGGACGGTTTGGAACTGAAACCGGGAGGCATATACGTCGATGTAACTTTCGGTGGCGGGGGGCACTCACGCAA
Source organism: Prolixibacter sp. SD074 (assembly GCF_009617895.1). Taxonomy (NCBI): domain Bacteria; kingdom Pseudomonadati; phylum Bacteroidota; class Bacteroidia; order Marinilabiliales; family Prolixibacteraceae; genus Prolixibacter; species Prolixibacter sp. SD074. The sequence continues at coordinate 2,798,323 of NZ_BLAW01000001.1, read as the reverse complement.
AATTCTGGAAAAACTGGAAGGTGGCAAATTGCTGGCTTTCGATCAGGATGAGGATGCCCGACGGAATCTTATAGACGATGAGCGCCTGATATTCGTTCAGCATAATTTCCGGTTCCTAAAAAATTTCCTTCGTTATCATGGGATTGAAAAAGTAGATGGGATATTAGCCGACTTAGGCGTTTCATCACACGAATTTGACGAAGCCGAACGAGGATTTTCTTTTCGCTTTGAAGGAAAGCTTGACATGCGGATGAATCAGACAGCTGAGAAGAATGCGTCATCAATTGTGAATGAATACGAAGAAAAAGGACTCATTCGGATTTTCAGAACGTACGGAGAGGTGAAAAATGCGCGGAGACTGGCTTCGTTGTTGGTTGATGCCCGCGGTCAGGAACCAATAAATACCATCGCCCAATTCCTTAAGGTGATAGAGCCTTGCGTCCCAACAAAAATCGAAAAGAAGTATCTGGCGCAGGTTTTTCAGGCCCTTCGAATTGAGGTAAACCGGGAGATGGACGTGTTGAAGGATTTTCTGGAAACTATTCCTGAAGTATTGGGCCCTGGCGGTCGATTCGTTGCCATCACCTATCATTCGCTGGAAGATAGGATGGTGAAAAATTTTGTGAAGAGTGGCAAGGTCGAGGGAACAATTGAGAAGGATTTGTATGGAAATTACGAAGTGCCGATGAAAGCAGTGAACCGGAAGCCAATTGTTCCGGACGAAAACGAAATTAACGAGAATCCGAGGGCGCGAAGTGCCAAGTTGCGGATTGCAGAACGAATATAAATATGCCGGAGAAAAACAACCGAAAGAGATACCGGATTTCGTTACGAACCATTTTAAATGGTCGGATTCTGGAGAGTGACTGGCTGCGGAGGAACCGGTTGTTGATTTTTATCGTGGTGGTCATGTTAATGGTCAACATTTCTATTCGGTATAAATCGGAAAAAACGATCAGGCACATTACGGCCCTGCAGGATTCACTCAAAGAGCTACGCTCCGAATCGGTGTCAGTGGCAGCCGAACTGATGAAGATGAGCCGGCCTTCTGAAGTGATGGATCGAATAGGGAAAAGTAACCTGGGGCTCGAGGTATCGAAGCAACCTCCCCGAAGATTATATGTAGATAAAGATTAATGGTTGATGGAAATCCGGAAGACCATACTAAACCGATTTAGCCTGTTTTACGTGGCGGCGATACTTTTTGCCCTCCTTTTGATGGGCAATATTTTTAGCATTCAGCAGGATAAGGGCTGGGATCAGAAAGGTCAACGGCTCAACGTAAAAGAGGTGACGATACCAGCCCGGCGTGGTGATATCTGTGCCGACGACGGAAGGCCTCTGGCTACATCGGTCCCTTATTATGAGTTGCGGATGGATTTAGGGGCGCCAGGGGTAAAGGAGATCTTTAACGCGAAAGTTGATTCATTGGCCTGGTGCCTGGCGCACTTTTTTAAGGATAAATCGGAAAGGGCTTACCGGGATGAGTTGCGTTCAGCCTATCGCCAGGGAGCACGCTACCATTTAATTAACCCACGCAAAGTGAATTACCTGGAGCTCAAAAAAATTGAGGGATTCCCGATTTTCCGGCGGGGGCGAAACCGGGGCGGTTTGATTGCCGACCGGGAAAATATGCGGGTATATCCTTTCGGGAATATGGCCACACGTACGTTAGGCCGGATGAGTAGCACGATCTATGGTGGCACACATGGGAGCGTGGGTTATTATGGCCTCGAAGAAGCGTATGAAAGCTACCTCAAAGGTGAAGATGGCCTGGCCCTGAAACGAAATATGTCAGGACGATGGTTGTATGCAAGTGAGGAAGAACCAAAGGATGGTTACAACCTGATTACGACTATTGATGTCAATTTTCAGGATATGCTGATGCATGCTTTGAAGAAAGAGATGGCGGAGAGCAAAGCTAAATACGGAACAGCGGTGTTAATGGACGTGAACACCGGCGATATTAAGGCGATTGCCAACTATGGCCGGAACGGAGATGGTGATTTGACTGAGGGTTACCAGAATTATGCCATCGGAAACTCCGGAAATGCTGAGCCAGGTTCAACCTTTAAGCTGGTGTCGTTGATGGCAGCACTGGAAGATGGAAAAGTGGATACGTCTACTATAGTTGACACCGGTAATGGTGTATGGAAGTACAAAGACCGTACGGTTTACGACAGCGACTGGCGACATGGCGGACACGGAAAGATTAACATGAAGCAGGTGTTCGAGTATTCGTCCAATGTTGGGGTTGCCAAAATAATTACCAAGGCTTATGCCGGACACGAAAAAGATTTTGTTGATAGGATATACAGCTTTGGTTTGAATCACCCGGTCGATTTGGGCATCAGAGGTGAAGCAAAACCGTTTATCAAGTATCCGGGAGGCGGGAATGGCTGGTCGGGCGTAACACTGGCCTGGATGTCGTTCGGATACGAGCTGAAATTGACGCCTTTACAGATGCTGGCCTTTTATAATGCGGTCGCTAATAACGGACGTATGGTGGAACCACGACTGGTGAAAGCGATTGAGCGAAATGGACGGGTTGTGAAGGAATTCAAAACGAAGGTGATGAACCCGAAAATTTGTTCTTCCGAAACGCTCAGTAAAGTTCATGACATGTTGAGGGGAGTGGTGAAATACGGAACAGCTAAATCGTTAAATACCCCCAACTACGAGATAGCCGGAAAAACCGGCACGGCCCAGGTCGCTAATCAAAGTGAAGGATATTACCATGCCTCGGGACGAATTTACCAGGCTTCTTTTGTCGGTTATTTCCCGGCCGATAAGCCGCGTTATTCGTGTATCGTCGTTATCAATGGTCCGAAGGGAGCTTATTATGGTGGTTCTGTCGCAGGCCCGGTTTTCCGGGCAATATCAGACAATGTGTATGCGAGCGATTTGCGGATGTACGATGATATGGGGGTTTCGGCTTTCGCCGGAAAACAGGATTATCCAGGAGAGGTCTCGGGTAAGCGGAAAGATTTGGAGGAAGTACTGGACGATGCCGATTTACTGAACGGTTGGTTTCACGGTAGTAGCGAATGGGCTGTAATGGATACCACCAACAATGATGTGGAACTGGATCCGCTTCAGGTCGTTCCGGGTGAAATGCCCAAGGTAACCGGAATGGGCGCATCGGATGCTGTTTACCTATTGGAAAACAGAGGCCTGCGTGTTTCTATAACCGGCAGGGGAAAAGTGGCCGCTCAATCGATAATGGCAGGCGCCAAATACCGCACCGGTCAATCAGTGGTTTTAAGATTAAGAGAGTAAATGAAGAATTTAAACGAAATATTATCGGGATTAAGCGGACTGGAAGTGAAGGGTTCTACGGATATCCCGGTCACAGGAATCGCTTTTGATTCACGTAAAGTGCAGCCGGGATTTTTGTTTGTTGCCGTTCCCGGAACGCAGGTCGACGGCCACCAGTTTATTAATAATGCCATAAACGACGGGGCAGTGGCCATTGTTTGTGAGCGGATGCCGGAGAATCCGAATCCGGGTGTGGCATGGGTTCAGTGCAGAAATTCGGCCCTGATACTGGGTGAAGTTGCTTCCCGGTTTTACGGGGAGCCTTCGGCACAAATGAAGGTGGTAGGCGTAACCGGCACGAACGGGAAAACTACCATTGCTACATTGCTCTATCAGCTGTTCAGGATGCTTGGTTATAAAACCGGTTTGCTTTCGACCATTTGCAACTATGTGGACGATAAAAAGCGGCCTTCCACACATACCACACCCGATCCGGTTCAGATTCATGAATTGATGGCGGAAATGGTAGAGGCTGGCTGCAATTATTGTTTTATGGAAGTCAGTTCGCATGCCATTCATCAGCAACGGATTGCCGGCATTCAGTTCGATGGTGGAATTTTTACGAACCTGACGCATGATCATCTCGATTATCATAAAACATTCATCGAATACCGCAACGCCAAGAAGTTGTTTTTCGATGGATTGGGCAGAGAGTCTTTTGCCCTGACGAATGTTGACGATAAAAACGGTAGGGTGATGCTTCAAAATACCGCAGCTCAAAAGTTGACATACTCCATGCGTTCGTTGGCTGATTTCCGGGTAAAAGTGCTGGAAAGTCACTTCGACGGTATGTTGTTGAATGTGAATGGAACGGAAGTGTGGTCGCATTTTATCGGAAACTTCAACGCCATGAATTTGCTGGCGGTTTACGGCACGGCTATTTCGCTTGGTGCGGAAAAAGTGGAAGTGTTGCGGCAAATGAGCCTGCTGAAACCGGTGGATGGCCGATTTGAAATTATTCGTTCTCCTCTGGGCGTTTTCGCCATTGTCGATTATGCACACACGCCCGATGCACTGAAGAATGTGCTTTCATCGATCAACGAAATTCGTACCCGAAACGAAACGCTTTTCACGGTAGTGGGAGCCGGTGGCGATCGTGATAAAACCAAGCGCCCGGAAATGGCCCACGAAGCCGCGTCGGCAAGCGATCGTGTCGTGTTAACGGCTGATAATCCGCGCTCGGAAGATCCGGAGGAAATTATTGCGGATATGATGAAGGGCCTGGAAGCGCACCAACGAAATAAAGTGCTGGCGATTTCGAACCGGGGAGAGGCAATTCGAGCGGCCGCCATGATGGCCCGGCCTGGCGATATTATTCTGGTGGCCGGGAAAGGTCACGAAACATACCAGGAAATTAAAGGTGTAAAACATCATTTCGATGATCGCGAAGTTATTCGGGAAATATTCGGTGTAACCGGACAAAACTAATTTGATATGCTCTATTACCTGTTTAAATATCTTGAATCGCTGAATGTTCCCGGTGCGGGGATGTTCGAATACCTTTCGTTCCGGTCGGCACTGGCAATCATCACAGCATTGCTGTTTTCCACTTTCGTGGGAAAGAAAATCATTCGCATTTTGCAACGCCAGCAAATTGGCGAGGAGATTCGTGATTTGGGTTTGGAAGGACAATTGCAGAAGCGGGGAACACCGACAATGGGCGGAATTATTATTCTGGCCTCGTTACTGGTTCCAACGCTCTTGTTCGCAAAACTCGACAACGTTTATATTCTTCTGATGATCATCACTACGGTGTGGCTGGGATTCATCGGATTTGTTGATGATTACATCAAGGTTTTCCTGAAAAATAAAAAGGGACTGGCGGGTAAGTTCAAAATTCTGGGACAGGTTTCTCTGGGATTAATTGTCGCAGCCACGCTTTATTTCAGCAAAGATGTCGTGATTCGTGAAAGGGTAACGAATCCTGATGGACAAGTAAAGACGGAAATATTGGTGAACATCATGACCGGGGAGCAGGAAGTTCGCCAGGTAACCCGCGATGTGAAATCGACTAAAACCACCATTCCGTTTGTGAAAAATCATGAATTCAATTATAAATGGCTGGTTTGGTTCATGGGCAAGAAAGCTTCCGAGTGGGGCTGGCTTGTTTACGCCATCGTTATCATTTTCATTATTACGGCGGTGTCGAACGGGGCTAACCTGACTGATGGATTGGATGGCCTGGCGACGGGAACTTCCGCCATCAGCGGGACAACGCTGGGTGTGTTCGCCTACCTCAGTGGTAACCTGATATACGCCGATTATCTGAATATTATGTATATCCCGCAGGTAGGTGAACTGACGGTCTTCATGGCAGCTTTTATCGGTGCAGCTGTCGGATTTCTTTGGTACAACTCTTTTCCCGCCCAGGTTTTCATGGGCGATACCGGAAGTTTGGCCATGGGAGGCATTTTGGCTGTATTTGCCATCATCGTCCGGAAGGAAATTCTTATTCCGCTTTTATGTGGTGTCTTTTTGGTCGAAAACCTGTCAGTGATGATCCAGGTGGCCTATTTCAAGTATACGAAACGAAAATACGGTGAAGGGCGCCGGGTATTCCTGATGTCGCCGCTTCATCATCATTACCAGAAAAAAGGTATTCCTGAAGCCAAAATCGTTACGCGGTTTTGGATTATCGGGATTTTACTGGCCGTATTAACGGTTGCAACATTGAAAATGCGTTAATCATGACCTGGGAAAAACTGGTCATATTGGGCGCAGGCGAGAGTGGAATCGGTTCTGCTATTCTCGGCCAGAAAAAGGGTTTTGACGTATTCGTTTCGGATAGCGGGACGATTAAAAATAAATACAAAAGCGTTCTTTACGAGAATGGAATCCGGTGGGAGGAAAAGCAGCATACCGAGGCTGAAATCCTGGCGGCTGATTTGGTGATGAAAAGTCCGGGTATTCCCGAAAAGGTCCCATTGGTGCAAGAACTGATGGAGAAGGGAGTCCCGGTTATTTCAGAAATCGAATTTGCCGGAAGGTACACGGATGCAAAAACCATTTGCATTACCGGAAGCAACGGAAAAACCACCACTACCCTGCTCATTTACGACATGATGAAACGGGCTGGACTGAATGTGGGCGTTGCCGGTAACATGGGAAAGAGTTTTGCCTGGCAAGTGGCGGAAGAGAATTTCGATCTTTTTGTGATTGAACTTTCCAGCTTCCAGCTTGACGGAATGTCTGAATTCAGGGCCGATGTGGCGATTTTACTGAACATCACCCCCGATCACCTGGATCGTTATGATTATGAAATGCAGAACTATGTCGATTCGAAGTTCCGCATTTTGCAGAATCAGCGGGCGGAAGATTATTTCATCTATTGTGCCGATGACGAGATCATCGCTTCCGAGATTGAAAAACGGGAGATCGATGCACAGATGATCCCGTTTTCCATAAAAAACAAACTGGCCTTTGGGGCCTGGATTGAAAATAACGAACTAAAAGTTAGCATTAATCATAATTCATTCGCAATGTCCATATTCGATTTGGCTTTACAAGGAAAACACAACACGTACAACTCCATGGCGGCAGGTTTGTCGGGAGTCGTTTTCCGGTTACGAAAAGAGAAGATTCGCCAGTGCCTCACCGACTTTCAGGGAGTGGAACACCGGCTCGAACGCTTCATCAGGGTGCACGGTATCGAATTCATCAACGATTCGAAGGCCACCAATATCAATTCTACCTGGTATGCGCTGGAAAGCATGAGCACACAGGTGGTATGGATTGTTGGTGGTGTAGATAAAGGCAACGACTATTCGATGTTGTACGATTTGGTCAAAGCCAAGGTGAAAGCCATTGTTTGCCTCGGGAAAGATAACCGGAAAATTATTGAGGCATTCGACGGCATTGTGAAAGATATCATCGACACCGATAATATGGAAGAAGCGGTTCGGAATGCATATTTCCTTGCCGGTGAGGGCGATAGTGTATTGCTGTCTCCGGCTTGTGCCAGCTTCGACTTGTTTCAGAATTATGAAGAACGCGGCCAGATGTTTAAGCAGGCCGTACGAAACCTTTAACCGGATTGTAAGATGGGATTTGGCGTTTACCGGAAATATTTCAAAGGCGATAACATCATCTGGTTGGTGCTGGTGGCACTTTCCATTGCTTCTATGCTGGTCATCTACAGCTCAACCGGAGCACTGGCTTTTCGTGTGGCAGGCGGTAATACCGCTCACTACCTGATTCGCCAAACCATGATGCATTTGTTGGGATTTGGAATCATCTTGATTATGGTAAATGTTATTCCCGTTAAATTTTATAACCGGACTGCGAATTTAGGTATGCTGACAGCGTTCTTTTTCATCATTATGGGTTTGGTTTTTGGGCGGGCCAGTGGTGGAACGGGACGTACACTGCCGCTTGGGTTTATTTCTTTTCAGCCGGCCGAATTAGCAAAAGTGGCGTTGGTTATTTGGGTTGCCCGCATATTGGCGAATAACCAAACGAGTAAGGACAGCTTGAAAAAAGCGTTTGGCAAAACATTGCTTGGGGCAGCCGCTATTTGTGCCCCAATTGCTATCGCAGATTTTTCGACTGCCGGTTTGCTTTTTACCACGGTGGTCATCATGATGTTTGTCGGACGGGTGCCGTTAAAGTACATGATGTTACTAGCCATGGCCGGAGTAGCGTTGGTAGCAATACTGTATTTCATAGCGCCGCATCTTCCCGATGGCGGTCGTCCCGGTCGTATCAAAACGGTGCGCGCCCGAATCGAACGCTATATACATGGCGATAAACGTTCCGAGAAAGGATTGACACAGGCCGACTTTGCGACGATTGCCATTCACCGGGGAGGATTTGGCGGGGTAGGTACCGGGAATAGTACCGTAAGTAACTTCATGAGTGCAGCGTACAACGACTTTGTTTATTCCATTATTATCGAGGAATATGGGATGGTTGGCGGAGGCATCATCTTGTTATTCTACATCATGTTGCTAACCCGGGGAGGAATCTTGCTGAAGAAGAGTAACCGGACATTCCCGGCTTTTTTGGCTACCGGAATAACGGTGTTGCTGTTTATGCAGGCTATGATCAATATGGGTGTATCGGTGGGGATTTTGCCCGTAACCGGACAACCGTTGCCATGGATAAGCTGGGGAGGAACATCCCAACTGTTTACGGCGATTGCTTTTGGACTATTGTTGAGCGTAAGCTCTCAAAATAATAAGGAACGCAGAGAAGAAATTGAACACAAATTCCGGTCGACGGAAGAATTGCCCGATGAAGATGTGCAGCTGAGAGAAGAGACGGCGTAAGTATTTCTTATCGGAAAGAAGTTTTAAGAAACGGAAGGAAATGAAAACATACAAATTCATTATTAGCGGAGGCGGAACCGGGGGACATATTTTTCCGGCTATTTCCATTGCGGACGGACTGAAAGAACGTTATCCTGATTGTCAGATTTTGTTTGTAGGGGCAGAACACAAGATGGAAATGGAGAAGGTTCCGGCAGTGGGGTATGCTATCGAAGGTTTGCCAGTGGCAGGTTTTCACCGGGGGGAAATCTGGCGTAACCTGTCGTTCCCATTCAAGCTGCTCCGTTCGATGATGAAGGCCCGTAAAATTGTCACTTCTTTTCGCCCCGATTGCGTGATTGGCGTGGGAGGTTATGCTAGTGGCCCGGTGCTGCGGGTGGCAACCAATAAGGGGCTGCCGACGGTTATCCAGGAGCAGAACTCTTTTGCGGGTGTAACGAATAAAATTCTGGCGCGCAAGGTCGATAAGATTTGCGTAGCTTACGATAAAATGGAGCGGTTCTTTCCTGCCGAAAAGATTGTTTTCACGGGAAACCCGATTCGAAGCAACCTGGTGGAAGGACAAAAGAATGTGAGGGAAGCGGCTGAATTTTTTCGGGTTGACGAAAGCAAACCAGTCCTGCTGATTGTCGGTGGAAGCCTGGGGGCCCGTTCCATCAACGATAGTTTGCTGGCCCGGTTTGATGCATTGAAAGATTCCGGTATCCAGGTCATCTGGCAGACCGGAAAATTCTATTATAAATCCATCAGCGAAAAAATGGAAGGGAAAATTCCCGGCCATATTCACCTGATGGAATTTATTCCGCGAATGGACCTTGCTTATGCAGTGGCTGATTTGGTCATCTCACGGGCTGGCGCGGGAACGATTTCTGAACTTTGTTTGGTGGGCAAGCCCTCTATTTTGGTCCCGTCGCCTAACGTGGCAGAGGATCATCAGACAAGAAACGCCATGGCGTTGGTAGAAAAAGACGCGGCTGTATTGGTAAATGACAGCGAAGCAAAGGAGACGCTGGTTCCGGAGGCATTGAAGTTAATTGCTGACAAGCCTGAACTGGAAAAACTTGCGGTAAATAGCACCAAAATGGCTTTGCCCAATGCAACCCGCGATATAGTAGGGGTTATTGCTGAATTGCTCGAAAAGAAGAAATCATGAACCTGGGAAAGGCACATAGGGTTTATCTGCTGGGTATTGGCGGTATCGGGATGAGCGCCATCGCCCGTTATTTCCGTTTTCACGGGATGCGTGTTGAAGGCTACGACCGCACCGAAACAGAGCTGACCCGTGAGTTGGAAGAGGAGGGAATTTACGTACACTACGAGGCCGACTTGAAATATGTACCGCCGTTTAACGATTTAGATAACACGCTGGCCATCTATACACCAGCCATCCCGGAATCGAACATCGAGTTGCAATTCTTCCGGAAGACCGGGACTGCGATGTACAAGCGTTCGCAGATACTGGGTATTATCGCTGCCGAAAGCCAGTGCGTAGCAGTAAGCGGAACGCATGGCAAAACTTCGGTGACGACGATGACTGCTCATCTGTTGCATCAATCGTCGGTTGGTTGTACGTCGTTTATGGGAGGAATTTCGAGGAATTACCATACCAACCTGATTCTTCCTGTAAAGGAAACCAATGTGGTGGTAGTTGAAGCAGATGAATTTGATCGTTCATTTTTACGGTTGTTCCCGCAAAGGGCAGTGATTACTTCAATTGATCCGGATCACCTCGACATTTACGGCGATTTTTCGCATTTGCTCGATGCATTCAAAAGTTTCGTCGGGCAGGTGAACAAAGGAGGTGAAGTATTGTACAAAAAAGGACTGCCTGTTGAAGCCAGCTGGAATGAAGAAGTGCGTTTTTATACTTATTCCATTAAAGGGAAAGCGGATTTTTATGGTACAAATATCCGGGTGGAAGAGGGAGCTTACCATTTTGATTTGACAACACCTTTCGGTGAATTTCCCGATTTGCGGCTGGCTTACCCGGGACTGATGAATGTGGAGAACGCGGTTGCGGCATGCGGATTGGCTTTGCTTTCCGGTGTTACCGGCGATGAGATTCGAAAAGCCCTGGCCGGCTATCAGGGGGTTGTCCGTCGTTTCGATATCCGGTTTCGCGGAAAAGAGACGGTTTACATTGATGATTATGCACACCACCCGAAAGAATTGGAGGCGACTATTCATTCAGCTCAGGATATGTTTGCCAATAGGAAGGTGACCGGAATTTTTCAGCCGCATCTTTATTCCCGGACGCGGGATTTGGCGGAAGAGTTTGCTGCGAGTTTAAGTCTGCTGGACGAATTGATTTTGTTGGATATTTATCCGGCACGGGAAGAACCAATTCCGGGTGTCGATTCCCGATTGATATTGGAGAAAGTAACGATAAAAGATAAACAGCTTTGCCACAAAGAGGATTTACCCCATGTTGTTGAAAACCTTAAAACAGGCGTATTGCTGACGCTGGGGGCCGGCGATATTGATCAATGGGTAGAACCGATTGTGGAAATACTGAGAAGAAAAGAAGATGTTTAAGACGTTTCTGCATATCATCCTTTGGGGCGCTGCCATTGCGCTCATCCTGTTTTCGCTGGGATTTTCAGCTCGGCAATACAGGCAGACGCGATGTGTCGGGCTGGTGGTCAATGTGAGTGACTCAGCACAATACCGATTCATCGATAATGATGATGTGGAGAGATGGATTGAAAAGAAATACAACGGCGTATTTGGTAAACGGCTCGACTCCATCAACACCAGGGCCATCGAAGCAGGTTTGGAGAAGTTACAAGCCATTGGCCACGCGCAGGTTTATACGACACTGGCAAGCCGTACCGGACGAGATAAAGGCGGTTCGCTGGTCGTACGTATTGAACAGCGGAAGCCCATTTTTAGAGTTTTTACCAGTGGGCTGGATTATTATATGGACAACGAAGGAAACGTAATGAATTGGACACCGAAGTATACGGCGCGGGTTATTCTGGTAGGCGGTTCGGTTTCCCGGAAGTTTGCCAGGGAAACGTTGGTTCCCCTGGTGTCTTACATCGGTTCGGATGATTTTCTAAAGGCACAGATCGACCAGATTTATGTAGATGATGATGGTGATCTGACCATGATTCCCCGGATTGGTGACCAGCGAATTGAATTTGGGAAAGCAGATGGTTACCAAATTAAGTTCCGGAATCTGAAAGCGCTATACACCGAAGGTTTTCGACATGGGGGATGGTCGAAATACAAATGCATTAACCTTAAATACAGAAATCAGATAGTTTGCACAAAAAAATAACTTCCTATGAGTTCAATGAAAGAAATGACCGCTGCAGTAGATATAGGTACTGTGAAAACGACTGCCATCATTGGTCGCTATACCATTGATCGGAAACTGGAGGTCGTTGGCTATGGAAGTACGGATACGCGCGGCGTCAGGAATGGTGTTGTCGTGAATATTGAAGAAGCCGGAAAATCAATACGGGAAGCAGTGGAAGTAGCATGCCGTGGATTGAAATTGAAAGTTCGCAGCATTTATGCCGGTTTGTCGGGACAGAAAATCCGTACCCGTTCGGCCAGCGGCTACCGGATGATTGATATGGATGGCGAGGTGACCCGTGAGTTGGTTGCTTCGTTGTACGAAGAAGTTGGCCGGTACTCTTTGCAACCCGGAGAGAAGATTTTTCATGTGGTCCCACAGGAATTCATCGTCGATGGAGAGATGGGCATCCAACAGCCTGTAGGCATGGCTGGAAATCGTATCGATGCCATGTTTAACCTGATTTTGGCGCCCGATTCGTACCGGGTTAATCTTCGGCGAAGTGCGGAAAAAGCCGGCTTTGAGTTGGCAGGTGTGTTTGTCAATCCTTTTGTGCAGGGAGAGGCATATCTCACCGAAGACGAGAAAGAAGCCGGGGTGGTATTGGTCGACTTTGGCGCCGGAACTACAGGTATTTCAGTCTACTATGAAAACCGGCTGCGATTGGCTGCTGAACTTCCCTTTGGTGGTTCGGTGGTTACCCGTGATATTAAAGAAGGGTGCAACATCATTGCAAGACATGCAGAGTTATTAAAGGTGCAGTTTGGTCGCGCATTGGCGGAATTGGCTCCTGATAATAAAGTGGTGCAGATTCCCGAATCGGACGGCTGGCCAGCCAAAGAGGTAAGTTTCAAAAATCTGTCTTACATCATTCAGGCCCGTATGGAAGAGATTCTGGAAGGTATCAGTTTTCAGATTGAATCGACCGGGTTGATGCATAAACTGGGCGCTGGCATTGTGATTACCGGCGGTGGTGCCGAAATGGCTGAACTGGAAAAGCTGATTAGTTATAAAACGGGCTTGGACGTTCGTTTCGGCCGTCCGGTTATCCCGATGAAGGAGTTGTTGTTTGCCGAACAGGTGAATGGCCCTGAAGCAGCCAATATTCTCGGATTGCTGGTAAAAGGACTGAAAAAGCGCGAAGGAATGCGCAATACGGATACTATGGTGGTCCGTGAAAATGAAGAAGGGGAAAGGCCTCAAGAGCCCCGTCAGAAGGATAGGCCGAATGGAAACGGATTTAAAGGCGTATTCAACAATCTGTTTGAGAAAGCCCGGGATGGTCTCGGAAACCTGATCTCGGATGAAGATATGGAAATGAATTAGACTACGATGTAAACCAACCAAAAGTTATACGGTATGTCATCAGAAGAAGATTTGCTCAATTTTGGTTTCAGGCATAACCAGGATTCCATTATCAAGGTCATTGGCGTTGGAGGCGGCGGTGGAAACGCATTGAACTACATGTACCGGAATGGGATTACCGGCGTCGATTTCATCATTTGTAACACCGATGCCCAGGCCCTGGAGAATAGCCCGGTCCCTGTTAAGGTACAGTTGGGCGTTTCACTAACCGAGGGTCGTGGCGCCGGCAATAAGCCGGAACAAGGCGAACAAGCTGCCATCGAAAACCTGGCGGACATCCGGAGGGTGCTGGCCAACAATACCCGGATGGTGTTCATCACGGCTGGAATGGGTGGAGGAACCGGCACTGGTGCTGCGCCTGTGATTGCTCAATTGGCCCGTGAAATGGATATTCTAACCATTGCTGTTGTGACGCTTCCTTCGGAAAAAGAAGGTAAGCGGCGTTTCGATCAGGCGATGGTCGGTGTGGGCAAGCTAAAGAAGTTCGTTGATAGCTTATTGGTTATCAGTAACGAAAATCTGCATAAGATTTATGGTGATTTACCGGCGTCAAAAGCATTTGCTCAGGCCGACAATATTTTGGCAACTGCTGTAAAAGGGTGTGCGGAAATTATTACGCTCCATGGTAATATTAATATTGACTTTGCCGATGTGAATACCGTAATGCAGTTGAGTGGCGTATTTATTATGGGATCGGGTATTGCCGATGGGGAAGATCGGGCCATGCGTGCCGTTAAGGAAGCATTGATTTCGCCGCTTTTGGATAGCAATGACATTTATGGAACGGAAAATATACTGCTGAATATTACGTCAGGGGAAGAGGAAATCAGGATGGGTGAAATTGGTCAGATTATCGATTACCTGCAGGATGCGGCTGGTGATGACGCTAATATTATATGGGGAAACGGACGTGACGAAAAGCTTGGGCCAAAAATTTGTGTGACGCTGATTGCTACCGGTTTTAAGACCAATCCCAACAGGATATTTAATCCCGAACCGGAAAAGACCAGGGTTTCGTTACAGGATGAAAAAACCGAATCGGTGAAGAGTGAGTTAAAACTTCCATTTTACGAGGAAAAGCGCGTTGAACGGGAGAGGGAGTTTTATAAGCCGGCAGGCAGGAAGAAGAATTATCTTGACGAAGATGACCTTCAGGTGGAACATGAATACCAGAATGAGGAGACGACTTCTTACCAAAATAAAAGCCGGCATAAAAAGAGTGAGGAGAAGAGACACCGAAGCAAAAAGGACAAGGAAGAAGTAACTTCTGAGCCCATTACCAACTGGTTTGTCAAACAGTTCAATACCTTCTTCAGTGATAACGACATGGAGATGGATGAATAACAAATACTAGGTAGAATTAAATTAAAGATCGAGATATGGCCGAACTGATGAATTTTGAATTACCGGAGAAGCAGAATTGCATCATTAAGGTAATCGGTGTTGGAGGAGGCGGTGGAAATGCGGTCAACCACATGTTCCGTCAGGGGATAAAAGATGTAGATTTTGCAGTTTGCAATACCGATGCGCAGGCGCTGATTAATAGTCCGGTGCCTACTCAGGTACAATTAGGGGCTTCGTTGACAGAGGGGCGCGGAGCCGGGAATAAACCGGATGTTGGGCGTGATGCAGCCCGTGAAAATATACAAGAGGTAGAAGAAATTCTTTCTCATGGAACGAAAATGGTTTTCATTACGGCCGGAATGGGAGGCGGTACCGGAACCGGGGCTGCTCCTGTTATTGCCGAAGCAGCCCGAAAACTGAATCTATTAACGGTGGGAATTGTGACGATTCCTTTCCGGAATGAGGGAAGAAGGCGTATTGAGCAAGCCATCAAAGGAATCCGTGAGATGGAAGGCAATGTGGATTCGTTGCTGATCATCAATAACGAACGTATCCGTGAGATGTACGGTGATTTTCCTATTTCCAAAGCCTTTTCGAAGGCCGATGATGTGCTGGCTATTGCAGCGAAAGGAATTGCCGAGATTATCACGTATCACGGGTTCATCAACGTGGACTTTGAAGATGTGAAAACGGTGATGAAAGAGTCTGGCGTAGCGGTGATGGGTTCTTACCGGGCAACTGGCGACGAAAGGGCTTTAAGAGCCGTAGAGGGCGCCTTAAACTCGCCGTTACTGAACAATAATGATATTCGTGGCGCCCGGAATATCCTGGTGAATATTACTTCCGGGGAAAAGCATGAAGTGACCATGGATGAAATGAATCTCATCAACGAATATGTGCAGGAAAAAGCTGGTAACTCCGCTGATTTGATTTACGGAGTAGCAATTGACCCATCGCTCGAAGATTCCATTTCGGTTACGGTTATTGCCACCGGTTTTAAAACGAGTTCGATTCCGGAGCTCCGAACGGATAAGAAAGAGCCTGCCGAGAAGGTTTCTTTGCGGGATGAAAAGGAAAAAATGCCCTACAATATTTCCGGGCAGGTGGGCATGTCCGACGATGATATGGGGGTAAGAAAATCGGGCGCTCCCGTTTTTGAAGGTGAGCCGGAAGATGAATTTGAACCATTGTATGGACCGGTACCGAAGGAGAAGCATTCAGGGGGCAACCCTACAGAAGAGCAGAGAAAACAGGTTATGCAGGTCGATTTTTCAACCCTTTCGGATGAAGAGGTTGAGAAAATCAGCAATGAGCCGGCTTATGTACGTCGCATGTTGCGCTTAGAAAACGGGAAGAAAAAGAAAGCTTCTGAAATATCCCGTTTTTCGCTTTCTGATGACAAAGATGAAGGGCCTAAACTTCGGCGGAATAACTCGTTTTTACACGACAAAGCCGATTAATTAACGTACCAATACCATAAAATCATGAGTTTGTTTGATCAAATCAATGCCGATATAAAGTCGGCTATGCTTGCCCGCGATAAGGCGAAGCTGGAAGCTTTACGGAATATTAAAAAAGTGCTGATAGAAGCGAAAACCGCTAAAGGCGGTCCGAAAGAACTTCCGGACGACGTTGCTTTGAAAGCCATTGCCAGGTTAGCGAAGCTGGGAAGGGATTCTGCAGACATTTATAAGGAGCAGGGCCGACAGGATTTGTATGATCAGGAAATGGGGCAAGTGAAAGTATTTGAAACGTATCTTCCATCAAAAATGAACGATGGGGAATTGACGGATGCGGTGAAAGCGGTTATTGCTGAAGTTGGCGCAGAATCGATGAAAGATATGGGAAAAGTAATGGGAGCTGCCAATGCGAAATTGGCCGGACGGGCTGATGGAAAGGACATTGCGGCGAAGGTGAAAAGTCTGCTTTCCTGATGATTATTGTCACCCGTTTTCTATTTTATTAGCTATACCTTTCTTTTTCTCTGGCAATCGTAGTTTCGCAGCTGTTTTATAGCCAGAGGTCATAAAAAAAAGAAGACCCCGCAAATTATTATTGAGGGGCTTTCTTTTGTGTCTATATTTTCCGCTAATACCGGGAAGTTTCATTAATAGAATTTCGAACGATTGTCAACAATGTCGGCCTCTTTCTTCAATGTCTCGAAGGCCTGTGTGTTGGCGCGATAACTCAGGCTCATCATCATCTGAACCTTGTCTCCGGCCACATCGGTATCAGCGCCTTCTTTAACATTGGTTACTTCAACCATATACACGCCATTGTTACCTTTTACCGGTGTCGAAACGTCGTGTAATCCAAGCGTTGTTGCAGTACCGATGACGGCAGGCTCAACACCGGCCCCCGGAATAGAGTATGAGTTGAAAGTAAGGTTCCGGGCTTGTTTTTCGTCCACATTCAGAGCGGCAGCCAATGCAACCAAATTGGATTTTCCTTCCATTTCCTTAGCCAGGTAATTACCTTTTTGCTCTTTTCTTACGGCCAATTCAACGCGGTCTTTCACAGCGGAGAATGGAGCAATTCCTTTTTCCTGGATACCGGTAAGAACGGCAATCACGAAGTTGTCACCCAGGTCAAAAATCGGAGTTCCTTCATAGCTTACAATCAGTTTCCCTACTTCGGAATTGCTAAAGGCTGAACGAACCAGAATACGAGCATCCTTAAGGCCCTTGATGTTTTGCTGATCTTCTTTGATGGTAGCATATCGCTTATCGAGCCCTTCCGAGGCAACGGCTTTGTTGAATGCTTCCTGTGTTTGATTCTCGCCTGCAAATTTCGAAGCTATCGAGTAAACACTCTGGTAAGTCTGGCTGCTCGGTTCAACTTTACGGCTGATGATAGCCAACTGTACATTTGGAGCAGTTTTTCCGCGTTTTGTTACCTGAAGCAGGTGGATGCCATACTGCGTTTTTACTTCGCTTATTTCATTCACTTTGCTGGAGAAAGCAGCATCGTTAAATGCCTTCACCATTGTTCCACGACGGAACCAGCCAAGGTCTCCACCATTGTTGGCAGACCCTGGATCCTGTGAATATTTTTCTGCCAGTGTAGCGAAATTGCCGCCTTTTTCGATAACAGTCTTCAAGCTGTCAGCCAATGATTGTGCCTTTTGTGCATCGGCCTGGCTGGTAACGCGAATCAGGATATGACGTGCTCTAACGGAATCGGGAAGGTTCTCGAACTTCTCAATTTTTGCTAGTTTCCAGCTATCGCCGTCTTTGTAAGGGCCATAGATATCACCCACTTTTTCGCTGAAAGCGAAATCACCCAGTTCGGGCGACAGCTCATCTTTCTTGTAGAAGGAATCATCGAATGGTACATCGGAGTTAACATTTACAAATGCCACATCATCGTTGGCATTGGCAAAATCCGATTTGATGTTCTCAATCCATTTGTGAGCGCTTTGCTTATCTGAAGCTGATGGTACTACCGGAAAAACAACATATTCGATCCGGCGTGTAGCATCCTGTTGATACAATTTCTGATGATTGTTGTAATATCTTTGCATTTCAGCATCCGAAACAGGTACAGCGCTATCGGGTACTGAAGCATATGTTTGGGCAACATAGTTAATGTCCACCTTATGGTTTTTGTGGGCTACGTCTTGTTTGGCTTCAGCGGTGGTTATATAAAGTCCTTTGGCGACCAAATCGTTGTATTTGGTGTATTTACGCTGAGACACGATTTGTTTTTCCATGAACAACCAGTATGCTTTCTGCTGACTGGTTCCGTTTGTTTCCAAGTGTTTCAGAAACTGAAGGATAGCCGACCGGTTAACCTGGCCCGTTTGTGGGTCGCGGAACAACTGTTGGATAATAGGACTAATGTTGTTTCCCTGAACCATATCGAAAAGTTCATCGGAACTCACGCCAATTCCCAGATCCTTGTAAATATCGCTCATGACGTAATTGCGAACCATGTTTTGCCAGGTTTGCTCTCTGAGCTGTTCCAGCATTTTCTGATCAACGGAATTAGTGCCCGAATTCATTTTATAAATCTCGGTCAGTTCGTCAAGTTTCTGCTGGAACTCTTTGTAATCAATACTTTTTCCGGCAATCTCAGCAATTTCCATTTGTTTTCCCCGCAAAAGCGAACTTCCGGAACGAAGCATATCGCCCAGAATGAACGCCAACAGGGCCAACCCAATAATTACTGCAACCAGAACACCAGCCTGGTTCCTAATTTTCTGTAATGTTGCCATTAATGTTCAGGTTATTTATTAAAATCTTTTGTTTAATTCTTTGGGCTACGAAGATAATAATTTTAGAGTACCCATCACTTTTGATGGAATCAAAATTACGTGTTATTCAATATTTTCAGTTCAATGAGTTCAATTCGCGTCTTTGATCCTCTCAGTACCTTAAATTGGAATTTTCCTATGTCGATAATGGTGTTCATCGTTGGGATACTGCCATACCGATGTAAAATGAATCCGGCAATGGTTTCGTAGTTGTCGTCAACAGGGAGCCCCAGGAAATACTTTTCGTTGATTTGGTCGATTTTCATCCGGCCCGAAAATATGTAATGTTTGTCATCAATTTTGCGTTCCACCAGTTCAACGGTGTCGTGCTCATCTTCAATTTCACCGAATATTTCTTCCAGAATATCTTCCGTGGTAACAATACCTGCCGTTCCTCCAAATTCGTCGACTACTACTGCCAGGCTCTTATGCTCGTGCAGAAACTTAGTCAACAACTTGCTGGCTTCCATTGTCTCCGGGACAAAAATCACTTTTCTCAGTAATGTCGTTATGTTGTTGGGATTATGGAAAAGATCGGATGAATGGACATAACCAATGATGTCATCAATGCTGTCTTTGAAAACGATGATTTTTGAGAAACCTGTCTCTATGAAACGTTGGCGAAGTTCATTCATTGGTGTATTCACGTCAATGGCTTCAATTTCGGGTCGTGGGACCAAGCACTCCCTTAATTTAACCTTCGAAAAATCGAGTGCATTTTTGAACAGCTTGATCTCATTTTCTACTGTTTCCGAGACTTCACCCGCTGGACGTTCGCTTTCGCCGATGAATTTATTCAGATCGATGCGGCCGAAAACCAGTTGTTCCTGTTCCTGTGCAATTTCTGTTTTGAATATCTTTCTTAATAAAAGCCTGGAAATTCCCATTGTCAGCCAGGTGATAGGATAGAAGAGGATATAAAATATTCCTACCGGTATGGCAAATATATTCAGCGCCAGGTTCGGTTTTAACCGGAACAGCGTTTTGGGTAGAAATTCGGCAACAAACAGGATGAGCAAGGTTGACAGAAGTGTCTGTGTAATTAGCGACAAGGTATCATTGGTGACGATCGGAGTTACAATCGGGTCAAGCAATTTGGCGAAGGCGATACCGTAAACAACTAATGCCAGGTTGTTTCCCAGTAACATAGTGGCAATGTAATGGCCCGGTTTTCTTGTGTATAGGGTGAGGAATTTGCTATTTAAAAAGTTCTTGTTCTTCTCTAATTCAAGTCGGAGTTTGTCGGAAGATACGAATGCCATTTCCATCCCGGAGAAAAAGGCGGAGGCAGCAAGTGTTCCCAATATGATTAGAAAGATATTCATGTTTAGCAGGTAGGGCGATTATTTTTCGTCGTTTACGTAAAGTGTTCCTTTCGGTTGAAGAATTTTCCAGTTTTTCAGATTTTCATCCGATTCCAGCCCAATCCCGGTAATAATCTGGTCGCTTCTGATGATTCGAACATATTTATCTGAGAAGATACGTTTTTCTTTTCTCAGCCAGGTCAGTTTTTCGGTTTTTAGTGTATCTCCATCGGCATTCACCGCTACCACGTTACCAATGGCCAGCCATTTTTTCTGGTTCGTGAACCGCTTGCCGTAATTGGCTGAAATACCGGATATAATCTTCTCGTTCTTGTCAAATTCAACAATGTGAAAACCGTCAGGAAATTCGGTATACGGGGCCTTTTTATTTTCATACTCAAGCAAACGGGGAGTTGTCAGCCGATAACGCACTATACCAGAGTCGGTAAAAGTCGTTTCGAAATCAGTGGCGTCAACTGTTGGTAATTCCTCCTGCTCGATGAGTTTGGAAGGTAGGTTTGCTTCGACTTCGACTTTAGACTGACAAGACAAAAGAAGCATTGCTGCTCCTAATGATAGGGCAGCAATGCTCGACTTAATCAGTATTTTAATTTTAAATGCCGTAGTATTAACGGAATTGTATTTTTGTTGTTTCATTAATCCAGCCTCCTACCCTGTAAGTATCTCCGGCATTGTATCCCTGGAAGAAAGCGTTTTCCTTATTGGGGAAATATTTTTTGTAAATGTTGATGTTCTTATTGGCTTCTTCTGCAACCGAAGGATCTACCGCCTTGGCTTTTTTGAAATAATCAACGGCTAAAACAAACACCATTGACTTATCGAAATCATTGTCGCCAAAGGTTTTAGCAGATGCGGCATAAATGCTACCTATCAGCAGGTAAAGTTTACCATTTTTGGGTTGCAGTTTAATTGCTTCGCGGGCGTCTCCGCGTGCTGACTGATAACGATTTTGGCTCAGTTCAACAGTTCCCAGTTCGTACAAGTCAAGTGCTTTTTGTGTGGGATCTTTTTCCAGCGAAATAGCCTCATTGTAATATTTAATGGCTTTGTCAAAATCTTTCAATTTGATGTACAGACGGGCCATTGAGAAGGCTGATTGTGCTGACGGCTCCAGTTGATACAATTTGTCGGCTGCATCAGCATAAAGCTTGCTGTCGGTACAGTTATCTCTGTTCAGTAGATACAGCATTTTGCGCAGCATTTCAACATCGTTTGGATTGTTTTTGAATTTCGGCGTGTACAGCTTAATTAAGCTTTCGCAATCGGCTGCACCTGAATTCTCAAAAATAGTGTTGATGGCATCAGCAGCCTGCTTGTAGGCTTTGTCATTCGAATCCTTAGCCAAATTAGCATTGGCGATGGCCAGTGTTTTATCGTAACTCTCCATTACTTTATCCGACTCGAATTCACCTGTCTTGAACAAAACACTGGTACCTTGCATCAACTGAACAAGAACAGCAGCTTCTGTTTTATTTCCCTGTAGTTCCATCGACTGCTCTAACCAACTGTAACCGGTCTTGTATATTTCTTTTAGTTGATCGTCGGTAAGCTGATCAGGATGTACCAATTTGTACTTCAGATATGTAGTGGCTTTGCGTCCTAACACGAATCCTTTGTTATCGAAGTATTTCATTCGTTTGTCGTAAATCGACATCAATTTGTCAAGCAATGCAGGTTTTTCTGCATCAGTTGCTTTATCAAGCATCGCTTCATACATCTTGATCCCTACAATATAGACATTGACAGATGATTTAGGATACTTATTATATATATGTTCCCATGGCTTAAGTGCCGATTTGTAATCGTTCATCTGGTAGAACTGGTCATACAATGAGTAGTAAGTCATGTAGTCTTTGTTCTGTGCCTTAATAAGCTCCGATTGTGAACGCAGATCCACTCCTGGCTCTTCGGCTTCTTTAGTCAAATCAGGCTTTTTGCCGATGTACATGTTGATAACATTCTTGTTGTTACCTTCAATGTCCAGTTTTTCTTCTCCGCCGGCATACGTGAATTTCAGGTATTTTGATCTATCACTGATCTCCAGTTTGTACTTACCGTCGAAGCTAGTGAAAAACTGATCGTGTGACCGGTTTGCTGTAACAGTAACACCTGCAGCAGGTTTTCCATCAATATATACAGTACCGGTAACCACTCGCTGTGCCATTGCGCCAGCGATTCCGACCGTGTAGGTCAGGATGAGTACTAAAGCTGTTCTGATAATCGTCTTCATATCCATACCAATATGTGTGTAATTGTTAATCGAATTTACGTTTTATGAACCACCGTTCGTTAAGCATGATATGCAAGGTGAGTTTTACATAATCTTCTTCCAGCAAGTTATTGCTCGTTGTCCCGATTCTTCCTAATTCAGCTGAAAGGTTCAGGGTAGAACGGGAACGGCTCAGTGGTAACCCTACACCAAAGGTCATGCCATAACCGCTAATCTCTGTTCCGTTGAGGTAAAGATAGGAATTCTCGTAAAACATACCCATGCGATAGAACGCTCGATTCCAGTAACTTCGGATGGAGTTCCGGTTCGGGTTAAATTCAATACCTGCGGCGTATCGATCTCTATTGGTCAAATACGTTGGTGTTTGTCCGAATAAAGTGGAATTTGACCACGATTGGTGAAAATAATCGGCACCCAATGTGATCCTATTTTTAATGACGTAGGAAACTCCGGCTCCGTATGATACCGGTAATTTAGTTTGTTGGGAACGGTCTTCAACATGGGTAAGCGTGTCGGTGATTTGATTCATCGTTCCACGGAAAAGTGCTTTTTCCTGATGAAGGGTATATTTTGAACTGTACTTTTGAGAAGGTTCAAAAGTACCCCCAACTACCCATGTATTATTATTTTTTGTTTTGAAGTAATATTGCAATCCCAGATTGAAACCGAAATCCTGAACCCTCAGGCTCTTGGTTTCGTAATAATCATACATATTGGGATCGGTGGGATAATCCAGGTAAATGTTATCGCTTAATGTACCAAACATGTACCATGCGTTAATTCCCACCGAAAAGTTCGGAACAATGTTGAAACCGTTTCCCCAGAATACACGGGTGAGTGTTCCTTTACCGTTAAAATTAGTGGCTATTGCATTCCCTTCCACTTCGGATGTTAAATTTACCTGGTAACCCTTATCGGCGTACGGTGTAACTCCCCATGCAGTTGCCCACCATCTTGTAATTGGAAATGAGATGGCCAGATTATTTAGGTTGGTATTGTTGTCACCGTTACTGCTGGTTGCCGATTTGAATTCGGTATGACGTGAACTGAGCCCAAAGTCCATCAGAAAAGTCATACTATCGACGGCAGTGTAAGAAGCAGGGTTGGCTGTATTAATCTGGTCGGGAAAACGTGTTCCAATTCCAATTCCACCCATAGCAGCAGAACGTCCCTGCCCGTAATCACGCAGTTTTCCCAATCCGTACCTTGAATACGGAGAGCTGGTGTTATTATTTTGTTGTGCCCAAGCGGCAGCAGAGGTTACAAATACAATAACAACCGTAGCTACTATTTTAATAGTTTTTGACATTATATTCGAGGATTCGGTTCAACCCCAGCAGGGTAATTTGAAATTTTACAAAGATGGAACTTTTTAACTTTTTATCAAAGAATTTAGCATCGCCCCCAGTGACAATAATTGTTAATTCCGGCCACTTTGATTTCATCCTGTCAATTACGCTCTCTACTTCTGACAAAATACCTGCTAATACTCCACTTTGAATGCCTTCTTCGGTGGTTGTGCCAATGTCGGGCCAATTATCGTCCGGAGTAAGTAATGGAAGTCGTCCGGTGAATTGATGAAGTGCACGGAACCGGGTCCTGAGGCCCGGTGAGATATTACCGCCCATAAAGCCTTTTTCCTTGTCAACAATATCGTAGGTGATAGCAGTTCCCGCATCAATAATAAGGAGATCCTTCCCGGGGAATAAGCAGGTTGCACCTACTGCTGCTGCTAAACGGTCGATACCGAGTGTCGCTTTCGAACGGTAATTGTTTTTAATGGGAACAGGGGTAGTTGTTGAAAGTTCCAAAAAATAAGAGAACCCCTTTCGCAGGAGTTGGAAGCGTGTTGAATCATGTTTGGTCACCGCCGAAAGAATAGCCTTATCCAATTCAGGGTACTGTTTTTTCAAACGCAGGATAATTTCCTGATCGAAATCCTCCAGTTGTACTGAATTTACCAGCCGGTTCTGATCGAAAACGGCCAGTTTCGTGAGACTATTTCCTATGTCGATTACCAGGTTCAACAGGATGTTTATTTTTGGGGTACGTCTATATTCATGCTAATGTCCAGGGCTTTCACGCTATGGGTTAAAGCTCCAATGGAAATAAAATCAACACCGGAGGCGGCCACGTCCTTCACCCGTTCAAGTGTCATGTTTCCTGATGCTTCAACTTTTGCCCGGCCCTTAATTAGCTCCACTCCACGCTTCATGGTTTCGTTATCCATATTGTCCAGCATGATGATGTCGGCGCCGGCTGCGATGGCTTCTTCCACTTCGTTGAGGTTGGTGGTCTCCACCTCAATTTTTACACCGGCTGCAGTGGTGGGCCTGATGGCTTTAACAGCTTCGGTAATTCCGCCGGCCACTTTAATATGGTTGTCTTTAATCATCACCATGTCGTACAAGCCTATCCGGTGATTGGTGCCACCGCCCATTTTCACGGCATATTTATCGAGTAACCTGAGGCCGGGTACTGTTTTCCGGGTGTCCAAAATTTCCGTTTTATATCCCCGGATGGCTTTCACATATCTGGATGTTTCGGTAGCGATTCCGCTCATGCGCTGTAGAAAGTTCAAAGCAAGTCGTTCTCCGGTTAATAAAGCACGAAATGAACCTTTTACCTGAACAAGTACATCGCCTTTGTTGACAAAACTGCCGTCCTCAATATATGTAGTCCACTCAATGTTGGTATTTAGTTTGCAAAATACCTTTTCGGCAACCGGAAGCCCGGCAACCACGCCATCTGCTTTGGCCGTCATCGTGGCGGTAGTTTGCATCTCTCCAGGTATCACTGCGTTCGTGGTAATATCACCGTCAGCGATATCCTCCTTTAGTGCATATTCGATGATGGGATCGATAACGTCAAAATTCAGTGTACTCATTTCACTTTGTTATTCTTACGGGTTCGTATTGAATTTCTTTTCCTAATTGCTGGATTATATGTTTTGTCTGTTCAGCGCTTTCTTCCGGGTGATCTTCACGAATGTGGCCGCCTCTGCTTTCTTTTCTGACCAGTGCCGACTGGATGATTAACCGGCAAATATCTATCAGGTTCTTAATTTTATGATGGTTGTAATCATTCGAAGGCGCGTTGTATTTCAACGATTTTTTATTGACCTCTTCAAATGCTGAGATTAAGCCTTCGTGATTACGTAAAATACCAACGTGCGAATTCATTAAATCCGCCAGCTCATTTTTCACCGAAAGGAACTCTTCATCCGTTTCCTTGTTCAGGAATATGGGAGCCGGTGTATTATCTGTTTTTTTGGGTTCCTGCAAATTTCTTCGTGCTTTCTCAATAGCTCTCTTTCCATAGACGAGACATTCGAGAAGAGAGTTGCTTGCCAACCGGTTTGCCCCCATTACTCCAGTCGAAGCTACCTCGCCACAGGCATATAAACCGGGCATGTTGGTTTGTCCCCACAAATCGGTACGGATACCGCCAACCATGTAATGTGCTGCCGGAGCCACCGGGATCAAATCCTCTGTCATATCGATTTCCAGCCGACTGAGGTGCGCATCGATGGATTGGAACCTGCCACGGATGTATTTTGCATCGAGGTGCTTAAGGCTCAGGTAAACATAGGATGCGTCTGTTTTTTTCATCTGCCGGAAAATGGCGGCTGCGACTACATCGCGGGGAGCCAGTTCTGCCAGCGGATGAATGCCTTCCATGAAGCGTTCGCCATTTACATCGAGTAACCGGGCACCTTCGCCACGAACAGCTTCACTGACTAAGAAGGCATCTTCTCCCGGAAGGGATAACGCCGAAGGATGGAACTGGATAAATTCCATATCGGCCATTTGTACGCCGGCGCGCCAGGCTAGTGCAACTCCGTCTCCGGTGGCAGTATGGGGATTGGTTGAACGGGTGTAGAGGCGGGATAATCCGCCGGTGGCCATAACTGTGGCTCTTCCCTTGAAGAGGATGTTTTCTCCACTCACAAATTGTAGGGCCTGAACGCCGTAACAATGGCCGTCGTCGACCAAAATGCGGACAGCTACCGTGTACTCAAATGTTGTGATATTCTTCTTCCCGAGTACTTTTTTTAGCATGAAGCTGGTCATCAGTTTACCGGTCGCATCGCCACCGGCATGCAGTATCCGGCGATGAGTGTGACCGCCCTCCAGCCCCAGAAACAACTCGCCGTTCTCATTCCTGTCGAACTCCATTCCACAGGAAATGATCTCCTGAATGCACTGTTGTCCTTCCCTGACCAAAATGTCAACGGCATCGTGGTCACAAAGTCCTCTTCCAGCGGTGAGGGTGTCTTGAAAGTGATTTTCCGGGCGGTCATCTTTATCAATGGCTACGGCAATTCCCCCCTGGGCATGGTATGAGTTGCTCACATCCAGCTCTGATTTAGAGATTAAAGCAACAGTTCCATGGTCGGCGGCATGATAAGCCGCAACTAATCCGGCCAGTCCACTGCCAATAATAATAAAATCAAAATCAAGGCTCTTCATGCAATTGCTTTAAGGTCATCCAAATCGATGCCCGACAAAAATAACATTTCTGAAACAGTTTTAAACCTCTGGCTGTCTTTTGTGTCCAATGTGGGTGTAAAAAACTAAACCACTTCTTTTATTGAACCGTTAAGACGGGCGTAGTGTTTGGTTTTCGAAAGCTTTTTTGTTATTGTCAGTAACTGAAAACGGCCAGACAATACTGATGTATGAGTGCCGAATTGGCTGCTTATTTTGCTGAATATTTATAAAGAAGAGGCAGCTTTCCGGGGACCGGTATACTGATGAGAAAACCAAGCAGGGAATTGGTAGTTTGGTTACTTTCGGTTTTCTGAAAAAGATGCAACAAATAAAATGGACGAGAAAAGCAAACCCGACTGACATTGGCCGGGTTTGTTTTTTTTACGTTTGATTTATCAGCCTGGCGTATACCACAGGTGGTTGCCGGCTTTCATCAATTCGGGTTTCAACTAATTCGGGGAACCGGGAAATGAACTTGGACAATTTGCCATACTTAATGCCTTTCTCCCTCAGCGCTCCTCCGATTTCTGCCAAATTTGCCCAACCATCTTCGTTTGTGCAGGCAGTTATGGCTTCTGTTAAAGCTTTTTCGTTTTCGGCGTTTTCCATGTTTTATGATATTAAATCCGACTAATTACACGTAGCGTGACGAATGATTAATATTGATAGAATAGCATAAAACGCTGTAGTAAAGGTAATGTATTTTTTAGAAAAAGAAATACCTATTCATCTGTTATTATAAAGCCACTTCCGTGAATGTTTTTGATCTGGATGGACGGTTCATCCTTTAGGTATTTTCTTAGTTTTGTGATGAGTACATCCATGCTTCGGGTAGTGGGATTCACTAAAACCCATTAATATGAAAAGGAAATTGATGTTTTTACCCACAGGATCAGCTGTGATTTTGATTCTTTCTGCGTTCACTTTTAGCGTGTCTGCCTCAGAAGAAAGAGGTTACCCGTCATGTAACCACATCGGTCACCCCTTTCCTTTTCATAACCTATAAATCGATCAATGCAGATTAAGCTGGCATATCCGGTAAAGTAAAACCTTCGCGGTAAGTGTGTTTAATCAATTCATTGGCAAATGCTTTTGCATTCATCGGATCCGTCCAGACTCTGTTAAATGTCGGGTCTCCATCTTTAATCGAGAAATTGTCTTCGATACAAATCCTGAGATTTTCTTCGTCCGTAATATTGGTGAACTGCATGTTGGCACCGTCCCATTCCAGTTCCTTGTTCAGTCCCTGTAAACGGACTGCCAAAACACCCATTACCACCATTTCGTTGAATGGTCCGGCTTCGCTGAACGGCGAGGCAGGTTGAACCCGGTTTTCCGGACTTTCTTTGCAGGCGCGTATCCAATCCTGTTCGTGGCCACCTAGCATGGCATTTTCAATCCTGCGAAGCGTTTTGGGAACATTTGGAGTCCTTCCTGAAAGCAACCACGGGTCTTTTCCGTAGCAACCACAAATCAGCTTGTCTTTGGTTCCATGAAAAATCACACCACCGCCGGCATCATTCATGTTTTTGCCAGCTGGCCAGCCTTCCGGTTTTTTGGGTTGAAGGCCACCGTCGTACCAGGTAACTTCCACTTCCGGAAGTTTCATTTTTACACCTTTTTGTTTTTCTCTTTTTGGGAAGGTCAGGTTGACCATCTGCGCATTCGGTGCACAATCAGTCAACAACAGTGTGGAACTTCCCTGTGCTTTTGTCGGATAACCAAGTTTGAGACCTACAAATACAGGGTGCAGGACATGACAGGCCATATCGCCTAATGCACCGGTTCCGAAATCCCACCATCCGCGCCAGTTCCATGGCGTGTAAATGGAATTATATCCGCGGAAGGCAGCCGGCCCGATAAAGAGATCCCAATCCAGTGTGTCCGGAACAGGCATTACTTCTTTCGGACGGTTCAGTCCCTGTGGCCAAATCGGACGGTCGGTGAAAGCCTCCACTTTCGTGACATCGCCAATTTCTCCGTTCCATAGCCATTCGCTGGCCTGCCGTACGCCTTCGCCTGACGAACCCTGGTTTCCCATTTGGGTCGCTACCCGGTATTTATCGGCCAGTTTGGTTAGCAGGCGGGACTCGTAAACTGAATGTGTCAATGGTTTTTGCACATAAACATGTTTGCCAAGTGTCATGGCGTGCGCTGCAGCGGCAGCATGTGAATGATCCGCAGTGGCAACCAGAACGGCATCGAACTGATCACTCATTTCATCGTACATCTTGCGCCAGTCCTTGTAGCGCTTGGCGTCAGGAAAATAATCAAAGACGCGTTTGCTGTATCCCCAATCCACATCACAGAGAGCTACAATGTTCTCTGTTTCCATGTTTTTCAGGTTGGCAAACCCCATTCCGCCAATTCCTACAGCAGCAATGTTCAGTTTATCGCTTGGTGCTTTGTGTCCAAGCCCTGCGATGGTGTTCGAGGGAAGGATGGTGATCCCTGCCGCAGCGGCAGCGGATGTTCCCAGGAATCTCCGACGGGAGACATTATTCTTTCGATCCATAAATCTGGTCAATTAATTGATTATAACTAGGATTTCTAAATTTATTTTTATTTACCCGTATCTACAAAAATTTTATATTGTATTTGATACAAAAAAGAGCGGTTACCTCATTTTAGAGGCAACCGCTTCTATAAAAATGGATCTATTGCTTATTTAAATTTGTTGCCATCCTTCGCGATAATGGTGACGAATCCACTCTTCTGCCGCTTTTTTTGCATTCATGGTGTCGTACTTGGTGTCAAATTTCGGATCACCATCAACTACTTCGAATTTATCAGAAGTCACTACTCTAATTTCATCGTTATCGCCAATGTTGGTGAACTGCATGTTAGCACCATCCCATAACAGACGACGTTTCAGGTCCTGCAAGCGGACCGCCAGTACTCCCATGACAACCATTTCGTTAAGCGGACCGGAATAATCGAAATTAGACGAAGCTTCCATGCGGTTGCTCTTGTCTTCCTTACAGGCACGGATCCAGTCTTGTTCATGACCACCTTCCATGGCTTCGGGGATACGACGAAGCGTTTCTGCCGGGCGTTTGAAGTCTTCCATCTTCCTGGTAGGAAGCAATTGCGGATTGCGCGCGTATGTACCACACATGATTTTTCCTTTCGAACCAACAAAGATGACGCCTCCACCCCAGTCGCCCATCATTTCACCGTCAACCAGCTCTTCCGGACGTTCGGGGAGTAAACCGCCGTCGTACCAGGTTACTTTCACTGCTGGCATGGCCACTTTGGGCAGGTTATCCCTTTCGGGGAACCAATAAGTTACTTTTTGTGCTTCGGGAGCCGATTCCGTGTTAATCTGAGTAGAACTACCTTCTACGGCAGTAGGATATTTTAACTTGAGTGCCTTGAACGCGGGATCGAGAATATGGCAGGCCATATCGCCTAATGCGCCGGTTCCGAAATCCCACCATCCGCGCCAGTTCCACGGTGTGTAAATAGGGTTATACGGACGGTAAGCTGCCGGGCCGAGGAAGAGATCCCAGTCTAGGGTTCTGGGTACGCGGACTTTTTCTGTGGGGCGCTCCAGGCCTTGTGGCCAGATCGGACGGTTGGTCCATGCATGTACTTCTTGGATTTCGCCGATGGTTCCGGCCCAAATCCATTCGCAAATTTCACGGATTCCTTCACCCGAGTTACCCTGGTTTCCCATTTGGGTGGCAACGCCCGTTTCGTTGGCCGTATTGGTCAGTAGTCGTGATTCGTATACCGGGTGAGTTAATGGCTTCTGAACATACACATGCTTACCCAGTTTCATTGCTGAATAGGCTGCCAGTGCGTGTACATGGTCGGGAGTGGCTACCAATACAGCGTCAATATCCTTTTGCTTGTCCAGTAACTCACGGAAATCCTTATAACGTACCGCATTGGGATAATCGTTGAAGGTTTTACCGGCATATTTCCAGTCAACATCGGCTAGTGCAACGATATTTTCCGTACTCATATTCTTCAAGTTGGTACGACCTATTCCGCCCACACCGATCCCGGCAATGTTCAGTTTGTCGCTGGGTGCTTTGTGCCCCAATCCGGCAACGGTATTCCTTGGAAGAATGGTAAATCCTGCAGCGGCGGTTGCAGACGTGCCGAGAAAAGCACGTCGGGAAACGGTGCTTTGGTTCTTTTTAGCTTCGTTCATTTTAATTAGTTTTAGTATGAAATCGGATATTGGTCTCTAAATATAATTTTTAATTCATGGATTTTCAAAAATGGAAGCATCCATGTTGTCCTAATTCAATAAGGGGTGCATCGTTTTTGGCAGGGCGATGCGATGCCTGCCGGATGTTTGAAAGGATTTGCGGCCAGACTTATTGTTGTTTAGACAGCCTCTAAATTTTTTTTTTTGCTATTTCATGAAAAAGGGATACCAGCTACTTGCCGATACCTCTTTGATTAATTAAAAAGTCAATAATCATCTAGTAGTCACCCACACCAGTATTCGTGCCTGAATTGTCTAGCACGTTTTCTTTTTCCTTCTGTTTAAAATTATTCAACTTGTAGCTAATCGTAAACTGAAGAATCCTGGGGGAGCGGCTGTATTTATATTCATTGCGGAAACCTGTTCCGTAGCTGTATCCGGAATGGCGCATTGTACCGAATACATCCCGCAATTGAATGGTGGCTGATAGTTTTTTATCCCAAAACTCCTGACGAAGTGATGCATTGGAAAACATCGCCCAGTCGGACTGTCCCTGAACGGTTGTCGAGGGACCGCGGTAATGACTCATGAATTGAAAACGGGTGCTTTTCGTTATCTTGAAATCCAGGTTCAGCCGTGAATCGAAATTGGTGCTTTGAGTATTGATGGGTTCATTGTTAAGGGTTCCTTTTAGCTGATAATTATACAGAGTGCCACTGGCTACCACCGTGAACCAGGGAGTAATTTGCAGATTGGCCATTAGCTCGGCGCCGGTTGAGTAATCATTATTCATGTTTTCGATGCTCTGGTACCTGATTCCATCTTCTCCCAGCTTGGTAATCCGGGTCATTAAGTTGGTCGTCCGACGATAATAGCCTTCAAGCGAAATGAAAGAACGGTCGATTCGTTTAATTACGGAAAGTTCATACGAATCTGTGTACTGCGGTTTCAGCCCTGGATTTCCAACACGTATATTATATGGGTCGATGTACGACGGAAACGGATCGAGCCAGTATCCTCTCGGCCTGTCGAGCCTTCGGCTGTAACTTGCCTGGAGTTCCAGGTTCCTGCTGAATTTTTGTGAAACATGTACCGAAGGGAAGTAATCGAACCGGTCGATAATATAGTCCTGCCCGGTTTTAGCATAAGTAATGCGGCGATTGGTATATTCCCCCCTCATTCCAAGCATATAACTGAAATTATCGGACGTATGCCCGTAAGTGGCGTATATAGCGTGGATATCGCGCCGGAACACCGTCGTGCTACTGAAGTTTTCGTCATTTACCCAATTGCCATCAACATATCTTTCGAAAAGAAAATCCTGGTTGTCATCTTCCCGGCGTCCCTGATAACCGGCGTCGAACTCGTTCCGGTCATTAATAGGCAGCGTGTAGTCCAGTTTGGCCCGGTAATCATTGGAATTAGATAACTCTGCACTTCGAACCATCCCGGAATTTGCTTCAAGGGGTACCCAATCAGCGTTGGTATTGATGGTGTTCTGGTTTTCATTATCGTTCCCGTCTTGTCCGGAAACAATGAATGCAGCCAGTAATTGGTGCCCTTTTTTGTTAAATTTTAGTTGATAAGATAAATCTGTGTTCCAATATTTTCCACCATGGTTGGACACATTGTCCTGGAGGAAATAATTGATGCTGTCGTTGTAATTGTTCGAGAGCGACTCTTTGGTTACTCCTCCAAAGTCAAAACCATAGTTTCCATAACTTCCCGAAAGACTAAGGGTTGATTTGTCAGATGCATAATAATCGAAGCCGGCCTGTATGCTCTTTCCTGTGCGTTTCCTGTTTCGGGACCCGTCAACGGACAGTACCGTGGTTGAATCGTTCTGATAGGTATATTGCGTTTCTTTGCGTTTGCCGGCGTAAATCATATCCTGATAACTGCCGTTCACAAACACCTTCCATTTCCCTGATCGCATATTGACCGTAGCGTTAACACGATTCCGGTCGTTGAGATTTGTGGTGGCATTTACAATTCCGCTAAGCGAACCTTTAATGTTTTTTTTCATTACCACATTGATGATACCTGAGACACCATCCGGATCGTACTTTGCCGATGGGTTGGTGATGATTTCGATATTTTCGATGTTGCTGGCCGGAATCTGCTGCAAAGCGTCGCTTCCCTTCAGCACGCTGGGTTTACCGTCAATCAATACAGTAAAATCGGAGCTGCCGCGTAATGTAACGTTACCATCCATATCAACCTGCACGGAGGGAGTGTTTTCGAGTGCTTCAGCGGCTGTACCGCCAGCGGAATTTAAATCCTGACTTACATTTACGATTTTACGATCAAGCTTGAATTCGACACGCGCCTTATCGGCTACAACATCAATACTCTGCAATTCTTTGCTTGCCGGCTTGAGTTCCAGCGTCCCGATATTGGCTACCGGACCTGAACGGCTGATCGTGATTCCCGGGAGGGTGTATTTTTCAAATCCGATAAAGTTTGCCTGAAGATAGTATCTCCCCGGCGGAATATTTTTGATTTGGAATGAACCGTTGGGTTCGGTCATGATACCTCCTACGATCGAGGAATCGCGCGCTGAATAAATGACCACGTTAGCATACTCCATGGGTGTCTTTGTCCCGGCTTCCACAATTGTTCCCTTTACAACCCCTGAAGTGGCCACAACGGATTTTCCGGCCATCCCTGGCGCCGGTGCTGGTTGTGCATATAGTTGGAAGGTTAACCCTGAAATTAATAAACAGATGAGTAGTATTTTTTTCATAGAAAGTATTTCCTGTTGACGTTTTTTTGTTTTATGCAACCTTTGATGACGAAAAGGATGATTGGTTTAATCGGAAAATGAGAAAAAGGAAGGGAAAAAGATAATATTATCCGGAACGCTTGAGGGCGTTATTGTTTTGAAAACACAAATACCGAAGATAATGAAACCGGACGTGGTTTGAACCGTGTTTCTAGCTACGGAAACGACGCTCACGATTGATTAGATATCGTCCGTGATCAGAGAAGAAGAGGGCAACAAAAAGAAGTGTCGCAATCATCGCTTTGCTGAGGTGTATTTTTTCGAGGCAGACAGACAAAAACAGCAGTGCGGCAATTACAGCGAGCACCATCAGAAAGTATCCTGCTATGTAAAGAAAGACACGCACCGGGGTTACGTTTAATGGTTATGTGCAATTTACGAAAAACGCATCATAGAAGATTCATTTCATTCCCGGCTTTTTACCTTTTTTAATAAATAAATTAATCGCTTCTGTCGATGCTTTTTTGATTGGTTGCGGATTGCTTTCCTGAAGCAATCTAACGGATGTAAAGTCCTTTTTGCTTGCCTGTCAACTTTCTGGGAAATAAAGTTAGGACAAAAAAATCCCCGCCCGAAAGCGGGGAAGTGTTTTTATGCTTTTGTTTTGGTCCCGAACTTCGGATCGATTTTTAGTAACGATATCAGGATAAATCCCGGAATGGTACAAAGCATCACCCAGACGAAGAAGTGTTGATAACCAACCGTTTCCTGAATCCAACCGCTTGCCATGCCGGGAAGCATCATGCCTAGCGCCATAAAGCCGGTGCACAATGCGTAGTGGGCAGTTTTATGCTTCCCATCCGAAATGTAGATCATGTACAGCATGTAAGCGGTAAATCCAAAACCATAGCCAAACTGCTCGATCCCAACTGACGTAACAATGGGCAACATGGTATCCGGTTGAACATAGGCGAGGTAAACATACACCAGGTTGGGCAGGTTCATGGCTACGGCCATCCACCAGATAGTTTTTTTTAGCCCCCACCTGGCGGCAACAAAACCGCCCAGAATTCCTCCCACCGTCAGGGCAACCATTCCAATGGTTCCGTAAATTAACCCGATATCGCCTGTCGTCAACGCCAGTCCGCCTTCTGTCCGGTCGTCGAGCATGAAAGGTGATGTAAGCTTTACCAGCTGCGACTCTCCCAACCGGAACAAAAGTAAAAAAGCAAGCCCGGAACCAATGTTTTTCTTGCGGAAGAAAGAAGCAAACGTTTCCAACACTTCCTGTATCACGCGGCGCAACGAGGTTCTCTCATGTTTATCGGTGTCTTCCGCCGGCCGTGGAAGGACGAACCTGTGCCATATAAAGAATAAAACGAACAAACCGCCCAGTACCATGAAGGTCAGGCTCCAGGCCAGTGGAATATTTCCGGCTCGTCCGGAGAAGGTGGCTTCGGCTTTTTCCGTCAGTTTTGGGTCAATCTGTACGATAGCAAAGGCTGGTTCATCCCAGTTATCCGCATTGAAAACAAAGCGGGCCCCTTCTTTCAGATGAAAACTTTTGTTGCCTTTGTCCCTACCGAAATTCAACACCACTTCTTTTTCATCTTTCGGTGGTTTGTTCAGCTTGTATGCGACCAGGGCAAAGCCGGACGTTTTTCCCTTTGTGCCATCGGGCATGCCTTTAAGCGAAGTCTCTTCGGTGTAAAATCCATGGCTGATGTTCCATTCTTTCACTTCCGTGAAGATGCTGTCAGCCTTTTCACGGGAAACCGGATTGGTCCCGATTTCAATATTTTTTGATGACGGGACTAACACATAGTCGGTGCTTTTTGTCCCCGGAAAGCTGATATCGTTTGGTTGGAATTGTAACGTTGTCTGTTTTCCGGGTGCGGAGTGAAAAGCAATATCGGTTTCCGGCAGACCGGTGGCGGTTTCCAGGTAACCGGCCAGAATCACCAGCAAACCTTGCCCGGTGAGCATGGCAAAGCGGTAAAAGGTGTTGCGGATGCCCACAAAATAGGTTTGCTCGTATTGGTTGAGGCCCATCATGTAAAAACCGTCGGCAGCAATATCATGCGTGGCCGAGCTGAAAGCGACCAGCCAAAGAAACGCCAGTGAGTAGCGGAAGAAGTTGGGCATGGGAATCGTCAAGGCAACGCCGGCCAGTCCGGCACCTACCAGCAATTGCATGATAACAATCCACCAACGCTTCGTGCGTAACACATCCACCACCGGGCTCCACAACGGTTTGATGACCCACGGCAAATAAAGCCAACTGGTGTACAAAGCAATGTCGGTGTTTGAAATTCCCAGCCGCTTGTACATGATGACGGAAACCGTCATCACGATGACATAGGGAAGTCCTTCTGCAAAATAGAGTGTGGGAATCCACGCCCACGGATTTCTTTTGGTTGGTTTTGCGGCTTGTCGCATGCGTTAGAATCTATTGGTTTGATAATTGTTTTCCTTCAGAAAATGGATGACTTTGCCGAGTTGATCGTAAAATTTGTCTTTTCTACCGGACGAAGTTCCGAGATGAATCAGGATGATGCAGCCGTTTAATCCGCCTGGATTGGTCTGTTCAAACTGCAACAGATCGTTGTATAACTGATCCGAACTGCGGTAATTCTTCATGTCCGGCGTGGTGTAATCGGCGTTGGTGCGGATGCCTGTCGTGAAATCAATGAGGGTCAGGCCCAAATCGCGGCCCCAGTCGGCAATGGCACGGTTATACCACTCGTAGGGCGGCATGAAAACGGTGACCTCTTTGGCCGGAATGCCGATGGCTTCCATTGCTTTGATGTTGTTCCGCATATCGTTGGTAAACTCGTCGTGGGTGACCAGCAACGAATCACGGTCGGTCCAGTCGGCATACAACAGATGCTTGTCGGAGTGCGGTCCCAGGTAATTCCCTTCTTCGCGCAGGCGCCGGATGAGTTTCTGGTTCTCCGGATTCCGGTAAAAGTCGCCGGTGAAAAAGAATGAAGCTCTCACATGGTTCCGGCGCAATATCTTCTCGATGGTCTTGCCGCCATCGTTGGTATCGTGGGCCGCGAAGACCAGGTATACTTTCGATTCCAGCGGATCCATCCGGACGATGCCACCCTGGACTTTCTTCACGTTTTCATAGGTTTTGTACTGCATACCTTCTTTTTGTAACGAAGAGAGCAGGTAACTCAGGCTGGCCGTTCCGTCCATCGTTGGCTCGTTGGTCGAGTAATCGCCTTCATCGTCATGATACACGGCGCGTCCGTTCTGGAAGGCGGCGTAGCCATCGTCATGGAGCAGACGGATGCCGCGCAGGTTGTTGTAAATCGACGTATAAACGGGCCCGTCCACCAATCCTCCATAAGTGAGTTTCCCCAAAATGACTTTGTACGATGAGTGCGGATTAACCGGGTAATCGCCACCGGCGGGTAAGCCAACAACCATCGATGTGCCCCACGGATTGCATCCGAAGAGCCAGTCGCGCAATGCCGCTTCCATTTCCCGGTAGGTCTGGTCGCCGGTAATTTGGCGATACAACCGGGCCTGTGTGGCTGCCGCGGTTACCAGGTTGTTGGAACACCAGATAAACGGTATCCCAATGCGGAACGGATCTTTCTTTGCCCGGCTGTAAATATCGGCCAGTCCTTTTTTTAAGTCTGCAGCAAAGTTTTTCGCTTGCGCGGAATCACCGTGAGCGGCGAGATAGACATGGCCTAAGTTCATAAAAGGGTAGAACTGGTAATGCCGTGCGCGGTTCAGTTCCATCCAGGGTGTAACCGGCTCCAGTTGTCCCCAGTAAGCAGCTTGCTGCAAGTATTTTTGTTTTCCTGTTGCTTCGTTCAGTACAGCAGCGGCCAGCTCCAGGTCGTCCACATAGTTGTCTTCTTCATAAAAATAGGGCGATACATAGCAGGCTGTCTGGCAGGCGCCGGGTTCCGACAGGCCAAACCGAAACGCAGCTTTGGCTTTGCGAATCAGCGTGTCCGCGAAAGCCGGATCGGACTTTTTGTAGATGTCGGCGGCCAGTGCAAAAGCCGAGGCAAACTTCCCGGCTGTGGAAGCAACGCCCGTGGTCCGGTTCTTGAATTTACCCAGCCCCTGCGGTTTTCCGGTAACGAAATAAACCGGCCGGCATTTGCCTAAGCCATAGTTCGCCGTGTCCTTGTCGGGAAGCCGGAACCCAACGTGATCGCGGTCGTCGGCAATCTGGTTGAACATCACGTTGTCTGCCGGATTCATTTTCAGCAACCAGTCGATGCCCCATCGCGCTTCGTCCAGAATATCGGGAACGCCATTGGAACCGGGAAGCCCGTTCGCTTTGTAATGGTCGCCGTACGCTTCCGGATTTTCCCGGTAGGCGAACAGCATTTGATCCACGGCATTCGCCGAAGTGGTGACGTATTGCAGGTAGTCGCTGGCATCGTGCCACCCGCCCGTTACGTTGATGAACTCACCGGCGCGGGTGGGACGATCGACAATGATGCCGTCGTGTGTGTGGCACGAATCGTCGAGGAACGGATTGAAGCCGCACCGTTGTTGCCGCATGTATTTCAGGATGTAGTCGGCCGTGCCGTCGTACACATGCTCCGAAATGCTAAACTGGGGCGAACCCTGGTTTTCGATGCGGAGAAAATATCCGCCGGGTGTTGTAAAACTGCTAAAGTCGAGCCGCGCGGCGCTGGGCATCCCCCAGGGTTTGCCGTCTGCCAGTTCCGGTTGTCCCACGTAAACCACTTTCCCCGTAAGGGAATTAACCAACTCGAATTGATAGGGCAGCTCTCCTTCCGGTGAAAGAAAAACAGCCACCTTAATGTCATCGGGGAGATACCCCAACTGGTTAACGCGGATAACTCCGCGCGCCTGCGTCGTTCCGGCGAAAGCCAGTAGCAGGGAACTCAGAATTAGCAGATGTCGGTTCATAATCGATTATGATTTGGTTTACGAATATACTTTTTCGAGCAACGCGTCTTTAAAATAGTGCGCCAGAATTTCCCGGTAAGAATAGCCCTTTTCGCCCATTACGGCTGCACCGATTTGGCAAAGCCCTACGCCATGTCCCCAGCCGGAGCCGGTCAGAATGAACTTTGCCGGAAGGCCATTTTTCTCTCCTTCGGTGTCGACCACAAAAGCGGAACTGTATAGATGCGATGTGGAAAGGGCTTTACGTATTTCCAGTTCTTTGCCAATAGTGAGTGTCTTTTTCGTTCCCTCGATGCGCAGCTTGATCAGACGGGCTGAGTCGCCACGTTCCACAGGCACCAGCGCCTTGATACCGCCGAAATCGATGCCCGTGCGCTTTTTGATCAGTTCGCTGATTTCTTCCTGGCTGTATTCCACTTTCCAGCGATAAAAATCGGTGGTTTCCTGGTCGTAGTTGTTCAAAACCTGGCTCAGCACCTTGGCATCGGTGGTGTTGCAGAAGGCCGGCGGATTGGAACGAATCCAGCGGTCGGCATTTTCTTCTACCGTGAGGTCAAGATCAAATCCTTCGGGCGTTTCCGGGTTGTCGATAATCTTTACCAAATAGGGATGATGCACCGGTTCCCAGCAATTTTCGAATGATTCGGAGATGCCGCCACACGACTTTGAGAAACGGGCATCAGCAATGTGTTCGTTCGAGGTAAGTGCTTCGCCGAAGGTTTCGTGAATGGCAGTAGCAGCATTTTCCGATACCACCCGGGTGATTCCCTGGTAGCGCTGACAATGATCGTCGGCACACACATCGAAATCGGTGTGGTCTTCGCGATCGTACCACTTAATCAGTTCATCGTCGGTTTGCCGGGTGGTGACGTATTTTTCGGTTTCGCTTTGCAGCGATTCATGCTTATCGACCTGTGCCAGCAACCAGCTGCGCGAAATCACCGCGTGGGCCTTCAGCAACTCCATGCTGCTGGTGGCGCTCATTTCCGAAGAGATGACGCTGACCAGGTATTGCTCTACCGGCACCAGGTTGATGGCCCGGAGGTTTTCGCCTTCGCGGATGAGTTCCAAACCTCCGCGGAATTTCTGGTCCTCCTTGCGTTCCCAGTGGAAATTAATGCCGATGGTGACGCCGCGGAGCTGTAAACTGCAGGCTTCCCGGTCGGTCGGCTGAAACACCAGCTTTTCGCCCTCGAAAGAAATACCCGATTCAAATTTCACGTGAATGACGTTCCCGGAAAAGAAGGCTGAGCCTTTGCCGGTCACTTGCTGGCTACCGCATTGGTATTTACCATCCAGCTCGAATTCGATGGTTTTTTCTGCCATAATGCCGACACGGATGTCGGGCTCGTTGCCGTTGTTGTATTGCATGATGTCTGTCTTTCGTTTTTTAACTAATTACGTTCTCCATCCTCTCCTTTATTCACTCATTCACTCATTCACTCGCCCGTTTCCGACACTGTCAGGAGCTTTGTACGCTGACAGGTCTAAGTCCGTTCCGCTGCCCGTGGAGTTCTTCCAGCTGTTCGTTTCCTTCTTCCAACGCCTCCCGGAGTTCTTCCAACCGATCGCTGTGGTGTTCCAACTACGGCCTTCCACTTTCTATTTGCCCCTGTTCCGAATTCTCGAAACCCCATTTGGGGGACTTCCGGCC
Source organism: Prolixibacter sp. SD074 (assembly GCF_009617895.1). Lineage (NCBI taxonomy): Bacteria > Pseudomonadati > Bacteroidota > Bacteroidia > Marinilabiliales > Prolixibacteraceae > Prolixibacter > Prolixibacter sp. SD074. Next base: position 2,757,967 of record NZ_BLAW01000001.1, on the reverse strand, counting down.
TAACTCCTCTCCCCGGTTGGGGAGAGGCAGGGTGTGGGGCTATTAGATAATCATTCAATTTAAGCTGTACTATATTTCACAAATGCTTCTCATTTATCAATTATTATTGCCCCCTAATCCCCCACCCGGGGGACTTCAGGCCGTCACAGCTTGTAACTTTCGCTCTTTAAAGCTTCTGCCCATACTGGCTGCTCCGGCCTAACTCCTCTCCCCGGGTGGGGAGAGGCAGGGTGTGGGGTTCTCATTTTCTCACCCTCTCGTTTTCTCCCGTTCAATCTACCCATTTCGACGCTGTCAGGAACTTCGTTCGCTAACAGGTCCGTCAAGCTTTATTCACTCCCTCTCACATCTTCTTCGGTTCTCCTTTCCTCACTCCACCACGCGTTTCGCGTAAGCGGCACAGAGCTCATCAAAATAGCTATCAGTGACTGAGACCTGAGCGAAAATATCAATCAGGTCAGCTGCTTTAATCATTTTAAAATCCTTCTCCTGCGGCGTGATACAAACACCGCCAAAATCGACAGAGGCCGGACTTAGCAGGATATTCTCATCCCCTTCGGCAAAATACTGGTCGGGACGGTGTTTATCGCGCGGGAACACCAGTACGCGCCATTTCCCGTTTTCGTATCCCGAAAGGATATTAAGCATGGGCTCCGGCTCCTGCCCGCGTTGTTCGAGTAATTCGTATAACCACTCGAAAGCTGTTTGCAACAACGTCATCTCATCCGATTCAATAGCGATGAATTTTCGTAGATAATTGCTTACCGCGAAAATTTCCAGGTGTTCGTTGCTGAACAACTTCCGGTCGGTGGTAGCCTTTAGCTTACTGTATTCGGTTTCAACCGGAAGAAAGCCTTTGTTCCCGGCCTGAAAATGCATGTGATCGGGTGCCGAAGCGCCGCATTTCGGACCGTTGTAGAAAACCGTATAGCTTTTGAGCGCGCGGCTCAATTCCAGCATGTCTCTAAAATAGGGCTCAATAAACTGCGGGGCATGTTCCAACCGGGGAATGGTGAGATGGCGCGGAAAAATGGGATACGGATTGACCAGGACCAGGTATTCGTCGTTGAACGGGATTCCTTTTTGCTTTGGCGGCAATGCGTCGGTGCAGAGAAAACATTTTCGCTCCTTGATGCTTTTGTTGTCGACTTTGGCCGCCGATGATTTGATGCGTGCCGGATTGAATTGCACTTTCACGTTGCATTGGGCGTAGTGAAATGTCTTCACTTGCACCTGTTCCAGTCCTTTGGCATTGTCATCGTAAAGCGGCCAAACACCCCGCTGTTGTACTTGCAGGGCATCGGCCATCTCATCCAGCGAACTGTTTTCTGACAGGTGGAGTGCGCGCTTTGAAATGATTATGTCGTCCAGGTTAACGGAATTGCTCATTTTTCGCGTTGGTTTTTGAGGATTCGTGCTTTCAGTTCCAGCGTTCGCAGACGGTCTTTATAACTGTTGTGAATGTTCATTTTGTTTACGTCGAGCGAGGCATCGGAGTTGTCGTCCCAACGACGGCACAGGTATACCGGCGTAAGGATGCGGCCAATTTTGTAGTCGCGCGAAATGGCAATACCTAGCGCATAGTCTTCGCCGTAACTGGAGTTCGGTACCCGCAGGCCGCGCAACACCGGCGTGTAGAAAGCGCGCGGTGCGCCCAGCCCGTTGATGCGAAGGGCGTTGTTGGGGCCATTGTCATCGGTCCATTCCTTGTGATCGATGATGCCCGGGGGAATTTCCTCCAGATCGAAGTTGGTCATTTGATAAGAGCCAATCACCATAGCACATTTATCGGCGTGGAATTTATCGACGATGGTTTGCAGCGTGTTTTCGTCGCTGTACATGTCGTCGCTGTCAAGCTGAACAGCGAATTGGCCACACTGCGGATGGAAAATTCCGACGTTCCAGCAGCCACCAATTCCCAATCCTTTTTTATCGGGAATAACGTGAATGAGTTTGTCACTGCCGGCAAACTCTTTCAGTATCTCCGTTGTTCCGTCGGTGGAGTAGTTGTCTACTACTATCAGGTTGAACGGGAAGTTCGTTTTTTGCTTTAGCACCGAACCCACCGCGTCACGAATGGTTTTTACCCGGTTGAATACCGGGATAATAACCGATGCTTCTACCGGGAATCCTTCTTCAAAATCAACTGTTTTGAATTCAGGTTTCAGGTAGGCGCCAATCTCTTTCAGGTGCGCTGTACAGGCCTTTTCCATTTCAATCTGGGTGGCACGGGCAGCGCCGCTCACGTAGTCGAACTGCTTTTCACCCGATTTCCGGGTATCCGGTTCCACCATGGTGAAAAGCGGTTCCGGCACACGGATGAATTCTCCCTTCCGGGAAACGAACAAACGCAGCGAGTAGAAACCGGCTGCATCGTAACTTGTGGTTTCCCATTTGGCCCATTCTTTCAAATCAGCGGTGCGGATGAGCTGTACCGGCCCGAAGTTGAAATCATCGCGCAACGCGCCCGGCTGGTAATCAATGGTTGGATGCACAGAGCGCGTTTCGTTTTTTATTTCGTAGTAATCGGCATATACCAAAGCGGCATCGGTGAACGTGGCTGCCTGCACCAAACGTTCCAGCCCAAACTGGCCCATCTCGAGTTCGGTATCTTTCAGCGAAAGCAGGGTAAATTCCGCTTCCGCTTTGCCGGCAATGGCATTCAGGGTTTCAGTACCCTGAATGCTTTTCACGGTAATGGCTTGCGTTTCTTCAGGAATGACAGCGCCTTCGGGGGCGAGGACGTAAATCTGGTTTACATTCGTGGCTGCTTTTAGCTCGGCCACTGATTTTTTGGTTACCTCTTCTCCGCTATACGCGAGAAAAATATCGGTTTTCATTTTTATGTTATGATTTTAAAATTTCTGAATTATTGCTTAAACATCATTCGGTCACTTGGAACGCTTTCGTTGTTGAGGCGGTCTAGTGTAGTTACTTTGTAGTAATATTTCTTGCGGAAAATGTGCAGGAAACGACGTTTCACAAAGTATCCGTCTTCGCCGGTTACATCCAGTAAATATTCCGGGTTGCTGGCATTGATGCTGTCGTTTTTCCCGCAACGGTACACCGCAAAAAAGCGTGCCTTGTTCATTTCATCATCGGTTTGCGGCGCTTCCCAGGTAATTTCCCGGCCGTGTTTCACCTTTTCTTCTTTCAGGTTGGATGGTGCTTCCGGTGCCTGATCGTCAATCCAGGGCATGGCAGGAACGATGGCCGGTGTCCGGTAGTACTCTTTTCTTAACTCTTTCCGGAAACCTTCCAGGTGGCGGGCGAAGTGTTTGGAACTGAACCAGGCACTTCCTTCCAGGCCGGGAATCGAACGAATCAGGTTTATCTGGTTGGTCAATTCAGCGGGAGTACGCCAGTTAGGAATTTTTGAGTGTTTATCGAGCCGGTATACCGCCTGACCAATGTACATGCTTCGTCCATATGCGTGGCGTGCCCACCAATGCGCCAGCTCGTTAAAATCGACTGTCGGATGACCGATGCGCCAATAGAGCTGAGGTAGCGTGTAGTCAATCCAACCTTCGCGCTGCCAAAGAATGATGTCGGCATATAAACCGTCGTAATTGGTTGTTCCGGCGCTGGTATTCGAACCGTCCGGATCGTCTTTTTTGTTTCGCCAAACGCCAAACGGGCTGATGCCGAATTTCACCCACGGCTTCACCTCTTTGATGGCTTTGCTCAATTGCTGAATAATCAGGTCCACGTTGTCGCGCCGCCAATCGTCAATCTGGTGCGGGGCAAATCCACGATGGTATTTTTTGAATGTGGTTGAGTCGGGGAGTTCTTGATTTGCAATACGGTATGGGTAGAAATAGTCATCGAAATGGATGGCGTCGACATCGTAGCGTTTTACAATGTCGCGAACGACTGACGTTACAAAATCCCGAACATGCGGATTTCCCGGATCAAAGTACATTTTCTTGCCGTAATTCCAGGCCCAGTCCGGATGTTGGTTGACGATGTTTGAGGCGGCCAGCGTATCGAGCGTATCATTTTTTACCCGGTAGGGATTGAGCCATGCATGAAATTCCATCCCGCGTTTGTGTGCCTCTTTGATGAAAAAAGCCAGCGGGTCATAAAATGGCTTCGGCGCTTCGCCCTGTTTGCCCATCAGGTATTTTGACCACGGTTCCAGTTCCGAAGGATAAAAGGCATCGGCCGACGGTCTGATCTGCACAATCACGGCATTCATCCCGTTTTTTTTATTCATGTTCAGCAAATTGATGATCTCTTCTTTCTGCTTTTCATCAGAAAGGCCCGGGTTGGACGGCCAGTCGATGTTGGCCACGGTGGCTACCCAAACGCCCCGGAATTCTCTTTTGGGCGGAACGGGACTTTCCGGTTTCCGGTTTTCGGCGAAAGCCGGAACAGAAAGAAGAATCGATAGAAACAGAATAAGCGCGTGTCGACAAGGTTTCATTTGACAGGTCAGATTTTGATGAATATTTTTTTGCGGTACAGTATGTCGGCCAGTATCCAGTATAAGAAAATCAACGTTAGTGCGAAGAAAAGGGAACCGTTCAAATTTCCGGCCCAGGAAGCAAACCCATGTTCGTATATCCAGCTTTTCAACGGAATATTTTCACCGGCAACGGGTAGTTTAATCATGTACAGCAAGCGTCCGATGATTCCCGAAAGGACAAAAATAAACAGCGGGTTCATACCAAAAACGAGTGCCGGCATCGACCATTTTTTGTATCCCCGAATATCGATGATCCAGATGAAGAAGGCAAGCAGTATCGTTGCCAAACCAGCTGTGTACATTACATACGAACTACTCCAGATGGGTTTGTTGAGCGGAAAAACAAAACTCCAGATTACTCCGCCCAATGTCATGGCAGCTCCTGATAGAATCAAATCTTTTACAGCATGCAATTTATCACTTCTTACATCGACTTGCCGGCCTACCAGGTAACCAATCAGCACTGTCGCAATAGCAGGAATGGTACTGAGCAATCCTTCCGGATCGAACGGGATACCGTATCCATGGTAAATATGGTTGGCACCGAAGATGGCTAAATCAACGCTCCGAACGATGTTGCCCTGGAGTGAGAGCGCTCCGTTGCCGCCCAGCATCAGCAATCCCCAGTATCCCAGTAGCAGAACCGGTAGGGCTATCCAAACGCCAATGCGTTTCCAGGCCAGTGCAATCAACGACGCGATACCATAGGCAAGCGCAATACGTTGCAGTACGCCCATGATGCGAAGATGACTGTAGTCGATACCGAAAATCGGAAACGCATTTAATCCCAGTCCAATCAGGAATATTAACGCTGTACGTTTCAGCACTTTTTTCGTTGCTTCCCCGGTCAGGTTGTGATTGAACTTTTTGAAAGCAAACCACATAGCGGTTCCCACAGCGAACAAAAAGAAAGGGAAGACCAGGTCGGTCGGGGTACAGCCATTCCAGCTGGAGTGTTCCAGCGGTGCATAAATGTGACTCCAACTTCCCGGATTATTGACGGTAATCATCAGGGCCACGGTAAATCCCCGCAAAACATCAAGAGCAACGAGTCGTTTGGTTTTTCCCATGGTTGGTTGTTGTTTTGGTATGCAAATTAGTGAACTTAACACTTAACTTACGCGGTCGTACAGATGAAATCAGGGATAGTAACGGACAAAGGCTTCGATGGCTTCGTATTCGGCCATGCCTAACTGGTTGTATAATCCGGCAGTGGCGTGGTTTCGATCTTCTGCGCGTTGCCAGAATTCGCGGTCGTCGTTTCCCATAAACATGGCGCCTTCTTTTTGCGACTGATGACGGAAAATAGCTTCCCGCTTTTTAAGCAGCTCTTGCGGACTAATCGGCACAGCCATCTCAATCTGGCCGATATCCCATTCGGCCCAGGCGCCACGGTAGAGCCAAATCCAACACTCCTGCATCCAGTCTTCGTCTTTCAACTGTTCCAGGGCAATTAAAATCGCATCGAGGCAAACGCGGTGTGTTCCATGTGGATCGGAAAGGTCGCCGGCGGCAAAAATCTGGTGGGGTTTGATCTCGGTGAGAAAATCCATCACAATGCGTACATCCTTTTCACTTATGGGTGCTTTTTGTGCCTTTCCGGTTTCGTAAAACGGAAGATCGAGGAAATGCACATTTTTACTTTTCACACCTGAATATCGGCAGGCAGCTTTGGCTTCCATACGGCGGATAAGGCTTTTCAGTTTTCGCAGCTCGGGTGAATCGATGTCTCCTTCTTCTTTTTCTTTCAAATGAGCAACGAGTTTATCGTACATGGCTTTCTGTTTCTCGTTGCCTTCATCGATATAGTTGGAGAAGGAGTTTTGGAAGGAGATAAAACGGTTCGCATATTCGTCGGACACCGCTACATTTCCCGAAACCTGGTAAGCTACATGCACATCGTGACCTTGATCGGCCAGACGAATCAATGTGCCGCCCATCGAAATCACGTCATCGTCGGGATGTGGACTAAAGACCACTACGCGTTTTTGTGCGGGTTCAGCTCTTTCCGGGCGGCGCGAATCGTCGGCATTGGGCTTTCCTCCCGGCCAACCGGTGATGGTCGATTGCAGATCGTTAAAGACCTGGATATTTAAACTGTAAGCTGAACCAAAAATGACAATCAAATCACTTAAGCCATTATCGCTGTAATCCTTATCAGTCAGCTTTAAAATGGGCTTTTCCGTTTTCTGGCATAGCCAGACCACCGCCTTGCGAACCAGGCGTTCGTCGCTCCAGTCGCACGAAGCTACCAGCCAGGGTGTTTTTACCCGAATGAGCTCGCTTGCCGCACTGGAATCGAGAATGAATTTCGCGTCGGGATGGTTTTGCAGGAACGAAGCCGGTAATAATGGTGTCACGTTTTCCTCCACCGCCTTTTTGATGATGGATGCCTTGTTTTCACCCAGTGCAACTAAGATCACCTTTCTCGCATTCATAATCGTGCCTACGCCCATCGTGATGGCCCGTTGCGGCACATTCCGGATGCCGTTGAAGGAGTTGGCAGCATCGCGGCGTGTCAATGTGTCGAGTACAATGATGCGTGTATGCGAATTGGAACGGGCCCCCGGTTCATTAAACCCGATGTGGCCGGTGCGTCCGATGCCTAATAGCTGCAAGTCGATACCACCTGCATTTTTTATTTTTTCTTCATAATCCATGCAGAAATCATGCACCTGGTCAAGCAAAATATTTCCTGCCGGGATGTGAATATTCTCCGGTGGAATGTCGATATGATCGAACAGATTTTTGTGCATGAAATGGTGGTAACTATGGCTCGATGACGGATCCATCGGGAAATATTCGTCCAGATTAAACGAGACGACATTTTCGAAACTAAGTCCTTCTTCTTTGTGAAGCTTAACCAGTTCTTTGTATACGCCTAGCGGTGTGGAGCCTGTCGCCAGCCCTAATACGCACTTCTTGTTTTGTGATTGTTTTTCCCGGATAAGCGAAGCAATTTCTTGTGCCACAGCTGTTGATGCATCCACCGCTTCCTTATATATATAGGCGGGGGCATTTTCGTATTTGGTTAAAAGTTCCCGTTCTGTTGGATTTTCTGCAGGAAAAAGGTTTTCGTCTGCAAAAAGACTGTCGGTTGATTGAAGTTTCTTGCTTAAGTCCATGGTTTCTTTATTAAATTTGAATAGAGTCTCAAAAATAAAAGGAATTTGTGAAATATTGGTAATACATGTTATATAATATGTATTAATGTATTATTATTTATTTTATATTTGAAACATGAAAATGATTGCAGACAGTGGATCGACGAAAACCGCCTGGCGGCTTGTTGATGTAGAAGGAAACATTCAATCGGTTCAGACCGAGGGAATAAATCCTTTTTATCAGGAATCAGCTGAGATGGTGTCCACATTAAAGGAAAGTTTGCTCCCATATATAAAAGGACAGGTAAATGAGGTTTATTTTTATGGCGCCGGATGTGCGAATGAGGGAAAATGTGCCGTAGTAAAAAATGCATTACGTGAAGTTTTTCCCGGTTCAGCCATTGAAGTTGCCAGCGATTTGGTCGGAGCTGCCCGTGCTGTTTGTGGTCATGAATCAGGGATTGCCTGTATTCTTGGAACGGGTTCCAATTCCTGTTATTATGACGGCGAAGAATTAAAACTGAATGTGTCTCCGTTGGGATTGATTCTGGGAGACGAAGGAAGCGGCGGTGTCATTGGGCGGAAAGTGATAGCCGATTATTTGAAGGAAATCATGCCGGGGTATCTCCGCGAAAAGTTCTATGAAACTTATCAGATCTCGGCGCCGGAGATTATGGATCGGGTATATCGTAAACCCTATCCAAACCGGTTTCTTGCACAGTTTACCCGTTTTTTAAGTGAAAATATTACAGAACCTTATTGCAGCCATCTTGTCGGAGAAAGTTTTCGTGAATTTGTTTCACGGAACTTGGTGCACTACCCTCACTATAGAACCTTACCAGTGAATTTTGCCGGTTCCGTTGCCTGGTATTTTTCAGAGCAGCTGGAGAAAGTTTTAAAGGAAGAAGGTCTTAGACTGGGATGCATTGTTCGCGATCCGATTGATGCGTTGGTTGATTATCATAGCTAAAGATTTGCTTTACCTGGCTTAATTCCGGGATTGAAAAAAAACGAAAATGACTATAACGGAATCAGAATCGCTTTATAACGATCTTGAAAAGAAGAGTGTGTGCGAGTTGTTGGAAGCAATTCATGAGGAGGACCGTAAGGTTCTCCCTGCTGTACAGAAAACCATCCCTCAAATCGAAGCATTAGTAACAGCAGTTGCTCCACGTATGAAAAAAGGGGGCCGCCTGTTTTATGTAGGGGCAGGGACTAGCGGGCGATTGGGAATTCTTGATGCGTCGGAAATTCCTCCGACTTACGGGGTTGGTTATGATTTGGTTATCGGTTTGATTGCCGGAGGTGATACTGCGATTCGCAAAGCTGTGGAATCAGCCGAAGACAATGAGGATATGGGATGGGAAGATTTGCAAAAATATCACCTCACCGAAATGGATACCATTGTAGGTATCGCCGCCTCGGGAAGAACACCTTACGTGGTGGGTGCTTTGAAAAAAGCACGTGAAAACAATATTCTTACTGCTTGCGTAACCAGTAATCCCGATAGCGAGATGGCAAAACATTCCGATATCGCCATTGAAGCAATTGTGGGACCGGAGTTCGTAACCGGAAGCACCCGCATGAAATCGGGCACAGCTCAAAAGCTGATTCTCAATATGATTACGACTACCCTGATGATCCAGTTAGGACGGGTAAAAGGAAATAAAATGGTCAATATGCAATTAACCAATCAGAAATTGGTTGAGCGTGGAACCAGAATGATAATGGAAGAGTTGGGCCTGGAAGAAAATAAGGCCAGAAACCTTTTGCTGATTCACGGTTCCGTGAAGAAGGCGCTTGACGAGTATCGAAAATAGATAGCTTATAATTTGATTTATTGCTTGATTGTTTTTCGAGTTCTTGTTTTTAATCAGTCCGAAGGGTGTAATTTTCCGGAAAGAACGGATGGAGAAATATACCCCTAGGCTTATTTTTAAATCTAAACTACTAGTACCATGAGACGTTTTCTATTGCTTGTGGCAGCCATGATGGTTGCCTTCTCATCGGTTGCCCAAAAGAGGACTGTAACCGGGATGGTCACAGACCAAAGCGGTGCGCCGCTTCCCGGTGTAAACATTGTCGTCAAGGGCACCACAAATGGTACCATCACCGACTTTGATGGTAACTATCAGTTGGACGCGAAAGCATCGGATGTACTGAAGTTTTCGTTCCTTGGATATGTATCCCAGGAAGTTCCTGCCTCCAACAGTGTAATTAATGTAAAACTGAAAGAGGAAACCAAATCACTCGACGAAGTTGTGGTCGTTGGTTATGGTACCCAGAAAAAGAGCGACATTACCGGCGCTGTGGCGTCGGTTAGCGCTGATGACCTCAAGGATCAGCCGGTTTCTTCGGTCGATCAGGCACTTCAGGGACGTGTAGCCGGCGTCCAGATTACCTCCAATTCCGGTGCTCCCGGTGGTTCAATCTCAGTCCGCGTCCGCGGTATCGGAACGATTAACGATGCCGATCCATTGTATGTTGTCGATGGTTTGCCTGTTGGCGATATCAATTTCTTGAACCCAAATGACATCGCTTCTGTAGAGATATTGAAAGATGCTTCCGCATCGGCTATCTATGGCTCAAGAGGTGCAAACGGAGTGGTGCTGGTTACCACAAAAAAAGGTAAGCTCAATACCAAAGCCAGTGTGAACCTCGATGTTTACTATGGTGTTCAGAAAGTAATCAACAACTGGAAAACCACTACCGGTCCCGAATGGTATAGCATTCAGGAAGAACTGAACAAGACACGTACCAGCCCTATCGATCTTTCACTGGTCGACAAAAACCAGAACACGGATTGGTTTAATGCCATTACACGTGTCGCTCCAATGCAAAACTACAATTTCGGCGTAACCGGAGGTAGTAAGGCAATGACCTATGCACTGAGTATCGGTTACCTGAATCAGGAAGGTACGGTTGAAGGAAGTAGCTTCGAACGTACGACCGGGAAATTGAATGTGGATTATCAGGTTTCAAAACGTTTTAAAATCGGTAGTAATCTGAATATCGAACACAGTAAAAAGTACTCTATCAGTGAAGAGAACTACCACGTGGGAGTAATTAACACAGCGATTAAGATTGAGCCGGTAATTCCGGTTTGGAAGGACAAAGCCAATCATGTTTATGATTATTCCAAGTTTACCGACTATCCGAACCCGGTAGCAGCGATTGAGTATGACAACAGTCATTCAGAAAAACTGCAGCTGGTAGGAAACGTGTATGGTGAGCTGGAATTAGCGAAAGGTTTGAAGGCAAAAACCAGTTTCGGGCAGAGTAGCTACCGGACTGATTCCTACAACTTCACTCCAGTTTACTCTGTCAACGTTAACCAACAGAATCTGATCAACAAAGTGTATCGGGGTTACAACCGTGGCGATTACTGGTCATGGGAAAACACCCTGAACTACGATGGCACGTTTGGAAAACACAGCCTGTCAGCACTGGCTGGTTATACCATGGAAGAAGGAAACTACGAGTGGTTCTCTGCTTCGAAAACCAATATTCCGAACGAAGATCCTTCGATGTGGTACCTCAATGCCGCAGCCGACGGTGACTTGGCATCCGGTAGCGCATCGTCCGTTTCCATGATGTCCTTCCTCGGTCGTGTTAACTATTCGTATGACAATAAATACCTGGCAACGGTGAATTTCCGTGCTGACGGTTCTTCTAAATTCCCGAAAAACAACCGCTGGGGATATTTCCCGTCCATCGCTTTGGGCTGGAAAATTTCGGAAGAGAACTTTTTGAAGAATGTCTCCTGGCTAACATCACTGAAAATTCGTGCTGGCTGGGGTCAGATTGGTAACCAAAATATCGGAAGTTATCCTTACCAGGAAACGATGAGCGGTAACTCACAGTATCGTTACCTATTCGGAACTACTCCAACCATTGATCAGGGTTATGTGGTAACCGGAATGGTTGACCAGTCGATTAAATGGGAAACCGTTGAATCATTGAACTTCGGTCTCGATGCATCGTTCTTCGACGGACGTCTGGAAACAACCCTTGACTGGTACAACAAGAAAACCAAAGACATGCTGGTTAGTGTGCCGATTCCTTATTACTATGGTTACGAAAGCGGACCAACTTCTAATGTAGGTTCGGTGAAAAATAACGGTTTTGAGGTTTCTGTGAGCTATCGCGATCGAATTTCAAACAAGCTTTCTTACAATGTAGGCTTCAACATCGCTACCGTGAAGAATGAAGTACTCAGCCTGGGTAACGGTGAGCCAATTGCCGGAGGTTACTATTATGGTGGTAACGCAACCCGCACGGAAGAAGGCGAATCTATCGGATACTTTTACGGATATAAAACAGATGGCGTTTTCCAGTCACAACAGGAAATTGACAATGCACCGGTTCAGGAAGGAAGTAGCAATGAAGATTTGAAACCCGGCGACCTGAAGTTTGTCGATGTGAACGGAGACGGTGTTGTAAACGATGAGGATAAAACTTACCTGGGAAGCCCGGTTCCGAAATTTACTTACGGTTTCAACCTGGGGGTTACTTACGGATCTTTTGATCTTAGTGCATTTGTTCAAGGATCACAAGGTAATAAAATCTTCAATGCCATGAAGACACACTTGTATAACTTCGACGAAACCAATAAGTCGACAGATATGCTGAACTCATGGACTCCGAGCAATACCAATACGGATATGCCTCGTTTGAACGGTAATGACAAGAACAGCACCAACCGTACTTCCGACCGGTTTGTTGAAGATGGTTCATATGCGCGTCTGAAGAACATTACGCTCGGTTACACATTTCCTAAGTCACTGTTGCAAAAGGCGGGTATTGCTTCCTTGCGGTTCTATGTATCAGGTCAGAACCTGGTTACCATTACCAACTATTCAGGTGCGGATCCGGAAATCGGACAGAATTCAACTACGAACTATCTGAGCCGGGGTGTTGATATTGGTACGTACCCGCAGGCGCAGATCTATGTATTCGGTGTAAAACTGGGATTCTAATTGAATAAGGATTTATAGTTATGAAAATTTCATTAAAGATATACACAAAGGCATTGATTATTGGATGCCTTGGCTTGTCGGTCATGAGTTGTTCGGACTTTCTCGACAAGAAAAAGCTGGGACAGGAAACCTCTGAGGTTTACTTCAACAGCCAGGATAAAGCCATCCATTCCGTTACGGCTGGCTATTCGGACTTGAAAGACTATCGTTTCGGTTGGTTTCAGTGGGCCTTCGGTGAAACATTGAGTGATAATGCCATCTACAGTGGTTCTGACGGCGATAGTGGCGGATTCCAGCCATTGAAAGATTTCAATGGTACGGCCGACATGTATCAGATCCGTTACAAATGGCAATTGTGCTATCGCGGGATTAACAAATCCAATCAGGCTATCGAAGGAATTGAGGCGATGAACGATGACTTGTTCACCACGCCTGGCCTGAAAAAAAGACTGATTGCAGAAGCACGTTTCCTTCGCGCTTACTATCACTGGAACCTGGTTATTACATTCGGAAAAGTTCCGATTGTGGATCACCTGATTAAAACAGCAGATGAGAAGATTGCTCCTTCTTCTGTTTTGGATGTATACGACTTTATTGCATTGGATCTGGAAGCTGCTGAAGCCAATCTTCCGCTGAAAAGCGAGTATGCTGCTTCTGATCTGGGTCGCGCAACCAAAGGAGCTGCCGATGCATTGCTGGCCAAGGTCAACCTCTACCGGAAAAACTGGTCGGAAGCTGCCAAATGGTCGAAGAAAGTGATTGATTCAGGTGAATATGCACTCGCTCCCGATTATGCTCATCAATTTTCATTTGATGGCGAAAACGGTATAGAATCGATTTTTGAGATTCAGTTTTACGATTCACCCACCGAATCTTCGGCCTACAGTAACAATGGTAATTTCCAGACGTTGTTCCAGCTGCCGCGTAACATTACTTACGGTTATGGTATCAACCAACCGACAAAGGACTTGTACAACGCGTTCATGGCTGAAAATGATACCGTTCGTATGCAGGCAACGCTGTTGGATACCACCGAAGTATTTCACAATGAGCTGGCAGATCTGTACACCGCTCTTGATCAGGCAGAGCAGAGTGGCGACCAGGCTGCTATCGATCAGGCACAAGCTGATCTGGCTGCCGGCAAATCGAAACTTACTTTCGACCGTACCGGTTTCTACAACCAGAAAATTTATGTGGATCCGGCACATCGTGCTGTCCATATTAGGAATAACGGAAATAATACCCGCGTGATGCGTTATGCAGAGGTGCTGTTGATGTATGCTGAAGCAGAATATCAGTTAGGAAACGAAGCAGAAGCTTTGGCAAAAATGAATATGGTACGCGAACGGGTGAACCTTCCTGATAAGAATGTATCGGGTGATGCATTGCTCCAGGCCATTTACACTGAGCGTCGTCTCGAACTGGCAATGGAAAATGATCGGTATCCCGATTTGGTGCGTACCGGACGTGCCAACATCCTGCCCAACTGGACCCAAGCACACCAATACTGGCCTGTGCCACAGGCTGAGGTGGATATTACTTCTGGCGATGTACCTCAAAATCCGGGATACACCACATCTGCTAACTAATATAGTTTGACGTTTTTCAGATAAATCACAAGCTGGAAGAAGGCAGGTGGGCAGTGACTGCCTGCCGCTTCCGGCTTTTTTAAAGCAATTAAGTGGTTGTGGAAAAGGAGGTTTGCCTTTTATGATTGCTCTTTTTCTGCGATATTTGAATAAACCGTATCAATTCCCTTTATCTCACGGAGGTTGAGTTTTTCTGCCAACTCGCTGAAATCGCCGGAAGCTTGTAACAAATAAAGTTACCAACGCATGAAAATTCTTCTGCTTAGTACGCTGACTTTCTTTCTGATTGTTCCTGCCAGGGCGCAGTCATATTATAACAAGGAAAAAGTAAACGCCTTGCCTGGTAAGGTGAAAAGAGCTTACCGCAAAACAAGCCGTTACCTCGACGACGCAGTCAAAGGTGAATTCAAATACACCCCGCCTGTACATTCGAAAATTGATACCCTCTTCTTCAGCGGCGACTCCCTTGTCGTTCAGTTTAAAGCCGAATTTGGTTACAAACCCCTGCGTACATTGCAGGTAGAAGATATTTATGCTCAACTGGGCGATAAGCTGGGCGGTTTGGCACGGCGCCATCCATTGAAGATCAGAGTGAAAGGATACAGCCTTGCACGTTTGGTCCCCAACTACTACCGTGAAGATAAAGACCCGTCGCGGCTGATGCCCGACAGTGTAAACCAGCCGGTTCATGTACAGGACATATCCAAACCCTATCGTATTTCTGAAGGCTTAAACCATCGCCACATTGCTTTGTGGAACAGTCACGGTTGGTATTATAACAACAGACTTGACCGTTGGGAATGGCAGCGGGCACCGGTTTTTACTACCGTAGAAGACGTGCTGCCTACCTCGTTTGTGCTCCCGTTCCTGGTTCCGATGCTCGAAAACGCAGGCGCTAATGTTTATTTGCCTCGGGAGCGCGACACGCAACCCAACGAAGTAATTGTCGATAATCAGGATTCTTCCTACCGGGAAGGACCTTACCAAAATATTTTCACTACCGGTAGCGGAACCGGCTTTGGTGTGGGAACACCGCCCTATGTAGCTGGTCAAAATCCATTTCAACAGGGCGATTACCGCGTACTGAACCTGGAACCTGGTTCGAAAGCCGAAGTCAGTTGGACGCCTGATATTCCCGCCGATGGGAAATATGCGGTATATGTTTCCTATAAAACATTGCCCAATAGTTCGGATAAAGCGCATTACGAAGTGCGCCATGCGGGTGGAACAACCCACTTTATTGTCGATCAGCAAATGGGCGGCAGTACATGGGTGTACCTCGGAACTTTTCAGTTTAAGAAAGGACATGACTCCGCACAGGGAGGTGTTACCCTGTTTGCCAATGGTGTAAAAGGTGAAGCATTGACCGCCGATGCCGTCCGGTTTGGCGGTGGTATGGGCGATATTGCCCGCAACGGAAAAGTGAGCGGCCGTCCACGTTGGACGGAAGGTGCCCGTTACTACCTGCAATATTGTGGTTTTCCCGATTCGCTGACTTACAGCTTTCATAAAAATAATAATGATTATGTGGACGATTACCAAAGTCGCGCCCGTTGGGTGAATTACCTGCACGGCGGTAAGTACATGGAGCCCTGGATTACGAAAGGGAAAAATGTTCCTGGCGGGCACATTCCCATCGATTTGAGCCTGGCCTTTCATACGGATGCGGGGCACCACCTCGGAACAGATACCATTGTAGGTACACTGGCTATTTACAGCACCCGCGATGCCGAATTCAATCAGAAGTTTCCCGACGGCAGAAATCGTTTGACGAACCGCGACTTTGCCGATATACTGTCAACACAGATTGTGGATGATATCCGGACGGAAGAACAACCAAACTGGACACAACGTGAGTTGTGGGATAAGCGCTACAGCGAAGCAACCTATGCGACCATTCCGTCGGCTTTACTGGAACTGCTATCACACCAGAACCTGGGAGATATGATTTCAGGGAACGATCCGGAATTCAGGTTTGTGGTGGCACGCGCCATCTATAAATCGATGCTGAAATTCCTGGCGACTTACCATGAAGCGCCTTACATAGTGCAGCCTTTACCGGTTGATGCATTCAGCGCAAAACTTGATAGTGGAAAAGCAATACTCGCCTGGCATCCGGTGGACGATCCGTTGGAACCTACCGCTAAGCCTAAAAAATATGTAGTGTACACCCGAATTGGCGATAGTGGTTGGGACAACGGTGTGCTGGTCGATCAACCGGAATATGAAACACCGGCGTTGGAGCAGGGGAAAATTTACAGCTACAAGATTACCGCCGTGAATGAAGGTGGCGAAAGCTTCCCATCCAATATCCTGTCGGTTTGCGATAATGGAAACGATACGACGGTGATGGTGGTCGATGCATTCGATCGGGTTGCCGCGCCGGAGGTGATTGACCAGGGAAACTTTACCGGTTTTGCCGGCTGGCTCGACGAAGGAGTAGCATGGGGGAACGATCTCTCTACCATCGGTTCTCAATACAATTTCAACCAACTGATACCGTGGGTGGATAACGATGAGCCAGGGCATGGTGCCTGTTATCAGAACCGTACAGCGATGTTGCCACTCGGAAACAACTTTGACCATGTGCACAGCCATGGTGTTGCCATTCGCGATGCGGGTTACAGCTTTGTTTCCTGCAGTCGGAAAGCATTGGAGAACGGAACGGTTTCCCTCGCGGGATATCCAATGGTCGATTTGATTTTTGGCGAAGAGAAAACAACAGATAAACCCGGCGGTATCGAAAAGTTCACCCTTTTCACACCGGAAATGCAAAAGGTGCTATCCGGTTATTGTGCCTCGCTGTCTGCGAGATTATTTATCAGCGGCGCTTACGTGGGCAGCGATACCTTTGAACCCGTTCACCGGAAGGTGGCCGATGGCGAAAAAAACTTTGTGAAGAATGTGCTGGGCTACATAGGGCGGACAGACCATGCAAGCGCCATTTCGTTGGTGAAAGCCACTACCGGCAATTTGCTTCCGGCTTTCGATGGGAACTTTGGGTTTAACATGGATTACCGCCCCGATATGTACCGGGTAGAATCGCCTGACGCCATCGAACCGGCTGACAGCACCGGAACAACCATTCTGCGTTATGTGGGGAATAACAAGAGTGCGGCAGTTGCCTGCGATAAAGGCTACAAAGTTATCACTCTTGGCTTCCCTTTTGAAACCATTACCACTTCAGAACAACGTGCAGCGGTGATGAAAGAGGTCCTTGACTATTTATCGAAGAAATAATTTGATACAATGAATAAGATCTGGTACATCCTTTTGCTGGCTATGCTGGCCGCCTGTTCATCTCCAGCGGAGCAGGAAAATGTTCAAAACATCATTTCCTCGGTGCAGAAAAAATATGCGCCCGATCACCGGGAAGCGCTCTTCCAGGTAACTTCTGAGAAGAAGGGGAGTGAACTGATTTTGAAAGGCGAAACCAATTTGCCCGATGCGAAATTCGAATTGATGGACACGCTCGGAGACAACGGAGTGAAAACGGTCGATTCCATTGAGGTGCTCCCGCAGAAACAACTGGGCGATCGCAATTGGGCACTGGTGAACCTTTCGGTGGCCAATATCCGGAGTAACCCAAAGCATCCGGCGGAGCTGGCCACACAGGCGTTGCTGGGAACACCTGTCAGGGTACTGAAGAAGAGAGGTGGATGGTATTACATTCAAACACCGGACAATTACCTGGGATGGGTCGATAGCTGGGGTATCTTCCGGGAAACCGAAGCCGGAATGAACCAGTGGAGAAGTGCCGGCCGGGTGATTTTCACTGCGGATTATGATGTTATTCGCACGGAACCCGATACCAAAAGCCAACCCGTTTCGGATGTGGTGATGGGAAGTGTCCTGGTGCAAACCGGAACACATGGAAAGTATGCCGAAGTGAGTTTCCCCGACGGACGGAAAGGTTTTTTGCCGAAATCAGAGTTGCGCAATTTTACCGAATGGGAAAACAATGTAAAACCCGATCGGGAAGGCATCTGCCAACTGGCGCATTTGTTTGTGGGACGGCCTTACCTGTGGGGAGGAACTTCGCCGAAAGCGATGGATTGCAGTGGTTTTGTAAAAACCGTGTATTTCAATTACGGCATCATTCTGGCCCGCGATGCGTCGTTAATGGTTAGACATGGCAAACCAGTCACCATGAAAAACGCGCAACCCGGCGACCTGCTGTTCTGGGGTTACCATGGTAAAAACGGACCGCGTGTAACACATACCGGACTTTACCTGGGAAATCTCAACATCGAACACTCATCGGGACGAGTTCGCCTCAGCAGCCTCGACAGTACGAAGAGTGATTTCTTTACCTACGACCCGGGATACCTGGTGGGCATGCGCGATGTGATTGATTCGGTGGATACCAAAGGTATCGTTTCGGTCAAAAATCATCCCTGGTATTAATCGTTCAAACCGACTAGCAAAAAACCTTACATATGCAAACAAACCGACGTAACTTTCTGAAGACAGGGTTGCTTACCGGAGTAGCCGCTCCTATACTGCACTCCTGTCAGTTATTTGAAAATAGAAACAACATGAAGCCTGGTGATCAACTTGTATTTAGTTTTCAACCATACGAATTGCAACTTAAGCACGTGTTTACACTGGCTTCTTCGTCGCGGGCCACTACCCCGGTGATGCTGACGAAAATCCGGTTTGGCGATTACGTGGGGTATGGCGAAGCATCGATGCCGCCATACCTGGGCGAATCGCACGAAACGGCTACAGCTTTCTATCGCAAGTTAAATCTGGCGCAGTTCAACGACCCCATGCGGATGGAGGAGATCATCGATTATGTCGATAATATCGCCCCCGGAAACCATGCGGCCAAGTGTTCCATTGATATTGCACTGCACGATTTGGTGGGGAAAATGCTGAATGAACCCTGGTACCGGTTGTGGGGGTTTTCGAAGGAGAAAGCGCCATCAACCTCTTTTACCATCGGTATCGATACCCCGGAAGTGGTGAAAGAGAAAACCCGCGAAGCCGCCGGTTTTAATATCCTGAAGATAAAACTGGGACGTGGGACCGACCGGGAAATCATTAACGCCGTGCGCTCGGTAACCGATGTGCCGGTTTGCGTTGATGTAAATCAAGGTTGGAAAGACCGCCATGAAGCGCTGGAACTGGTTCATTTCCTGAACGAAAACGGCTGCGTATTTGTCGAACAGCCGATGCCAAAAGATCAACCTGATGATGTGGCCTGGCTGACCGAGAACAGTCCGTTGCCTATTGTCGCTGACGAAGCGGTGCAGGATTTGGCAGATATGAAAAAGATATATGGCGTGTATTCCGGTGTGAATATCAAACTGGAGAAATGCGGGGGATTGCGCCACGCCCACATGATGATGGACGCTGCCCGCACCCTCGACATGAAAGTGATGATTGGCTGTATGACGGCCACCTCGTGTGCTGTGACAGCCGGGGCGCAGCTTTCACCTTTTGTCGATTGGGCCGACCTGGACGGTAACCTGCTCATCAAAAACGATGTGTTCGAAGGGCTGAAAGTGGAAAATGGGAAAATTATCCTGCCTGACGCGCCCGGAATTGGCATTCGAAAAATCTCTGATATTGAGATATGAAATTTTTTTTGGGGTTAATTAGAGGGCGCGGGGTAGTTTTGAGCATTACCTTGCGCCCGTTTTATATCTTTGAGTTGCTTAAACAGTAGCGCTATGCAAAAACTTATTTTCCTGTCGATATTGGTTGTCCTTGTCCCTGCTTGTCATACACCGGAGAAAACAACGGTCGGACTGAATGATCTGAAGCAGATGGTTCATGACGGTCAGTTCAAAAAAGCAACTGTCCAAATTGATTCACTGTTGCAAACAGGCTCCCTTACGGGAAAAGATTCTGCAGAAGCGGTTTACCTAAAAGATTTGACGCATCGAATCGAATTGGATTTTGCGAAGAATGAAGAACAGGTACGTAGTGAGTTGGAACGTTACTATTCATCGCTAACCGACAGCCAGACGGATGCCTGGGAACAAACCGGTGCGTTGGAGGTGCGCCGAATTGACGGGCAAAAGCGTTTCTTCCGGAATGCGGTTCCCAACCTGTTTCGCATCGATTCGACTGAAGCAAAGGTGAAGTTGAAAGTGGACGGTCCGGTGGTGGATGCTACCCGCGAATTCTGCAAAAGCTACGACCAGAAAATTGTCGAGTCGAAAAGGTCGCTGACCAAACATTTCGAGTTTACTTACACCATCACGGTCAAGCCGAATGCGGTTCCTTGCGGACAGGTCGTGCGCTGCTGGCTGCCATTCCCTCGCCTTTCGGAACCGCGGCAGGATGACGTGAAACTGATTTCTACCTCACAAAAGGATTTCCAGCTGGCAGTGAACAAAGATAACCTGCAACGCTCGCTGTACATGGAGCAGGTTGCCCGGCAGGATTCGCCGGCCGTATTTAGTTACAAGGCGTCGTTTGATACCCATACGCAACGGGTTTTGCTCAATCCGGCTGTAGCCGAACCGTATGATATCACCAATGCGCTGTATGAAAATTATACTGCACAGCGTCCTCCATACATTGTTTTCACTGATAATATCCGGAAAATAACCAGCCAAATTGTAGGCGACGAAACCAACCCGATGCTGAAGGCAAAAAAGATATTCAACTGGATTGACAGTAACGTCCCGTGGGCGAGTGCGCTGGAATATTCTACGTTCGACAACATTCCCGAATACGTGCTGAAATATCGTCATGGCGATTGTGGTATGCAAACATTGCTCTTTATGACCATGGCGCGATATGCCGGCGTTCCGGCAAAATGGCAGAGCGGCTGGATGATTTACCCGGTAGAACTGAACCTGCACGACTGGTGCGAAGTATATTTCGAATGTATCGGCTGGGTGCCGGTCGACCCTTCTTTCGGGCGATTGGATGTGCCGGACGAGACGGTGCGGAATTTCTATTTCGGTGGTTACGACGGCTACCGGATGATTGTAAACGACGGCTTCAGCCAGCCATTTACACCGGCCAAGAAGTTTCCGCGCAGCGGGCCCATCGACTTTCAACGCGGCGAAGTGGAATGGAGCGGTGGCAATTTATACTTCGACCAGTGGAACTACCACATGGATATTAAAGAGGTGAAGTAGTGAGTGGAAAATTGAATCAAAGCGCAGGCTAAGGCACAGGCAAAGAAATTGAGAAATGGTGAGAAGTGGAGATAGCGAGAATTACTACACTGCCCGTGGTCGCGACCCCCGACAGTGGTTGGGCAGAGACCGGCGTCCCGGAGGGACAACTTAATTCAGCCCAATGGCAACGCCTTGGGAAATAAAAGCCAATAACACCGCACCTTCGCCCTGAAAGGGCAGGTTATCATCATACCGAAACATCACCTCCATTGCGGTCGAACCAACCTCCGCGGCCCAAATCCCTCCCCGGCTGGGGAGGTTAGGTGGGGCGAATTTCAACCATCGACAGGTACGGGGCACTAAAAATCCTGACAGGTGGGAATTCTGGCTGGTGGGCCTGCAAAGCAAAATCATGACGCGGGCGGAAGGATCACTTTGACTTGTTCTTTGGGTACTTTTGGAACAAGCCAAAAGTACATAGAAGAAATATTCAACCCGCTTCGGGGTTGTTTGTAAGAGGAGGCCTTCCTGCCCCCAATTTCATTGGGGGTGAAGAATAATTATCCGGCGTTGCCGGAAAAGAGATCAATGTCGGGGATGTTGTTGTCAGAGGTGCAGCGTCCCGGAGGGACAAATGTTCATCACCTCCGGTGAAGCCGGAGGATAACCGCCCCTGATAAAAAACAACTCCGTTAGGAGTTGAATATTAATACGGGCGGGAAAGACTCGGGAGGAATTTCATATTGTTAGCAACCATTCACCTCCGGGCGGGGGTGCACATCGGTTTCCTCATCCGTTTTTTAACAACCTATCATCCCATCCGAACTGAAAAACCACCAACAGCGTGTGGTCATCGAAGGAGACCAATGGAAAACCAACCTCCGCGGCCCAAATCCCTCCCCGGCTGGAGAGGTTAGGTGGGGCGAATTTCAACCATCGACAGGTACGGGGCACAAAAAATCCTGACAGGTTTCCAAAACCTGTCAGGATTATCAACGGAATACTTCGTACCATCAATTTTCGGTTTCTTCTCCCGAATCATTCTCGTTATTGGTGAGCCGGGCGCGGGCCGTGGCGTTCACCTCGTTAATCACCGTCACCATCTGGTTAAAGGCATCGCCGTAGGTGGCTGCGTCGAACGAGCTGCTCAGCTCCATGTAGCCAACCAGGTCGGTGAGGGCCGGAACCATATCCACCATGATCTCCTGGGCCGGTTCGTAGTTCAGCTCATTCTCCGTCGATTCATCCAGCATTTGTTTATCTATCTCCAGGAAATCGTCTTCAGCCGTTTTCAATGCCCCGTAATAAGGCAGAAGGGCCAAATCCGTTAACGCGGTCTGCTGCTCGGGTTTGTCGAGCTCCGAGAACAGCGACGACAGCGAGGCTGTTTGGTCTTTGTAGCCGGACGAATACGATGTGGTCCCCACGGCCTCAAAAACGCGGTAAAGCGACAGCGCCTTCTCTGCATCCTCCGGAATCAGGCTCAGCGATATACCGTGAATGATGTCGCGCAGCGAGATGTAGCCCTGGTCGCGGCGCTGATCCAGTTGAGCTTTCTTTTGCGTCAGGGCGCTGGCGCTGTTCCGTTTCTTGTTTGCGACCATCCGCTCATAGACAGCCTTTAGTTTGTCGCTCAGGCCTTTCAGTTTGCTGTCGGTTTCCAGTATCGCTTTAATTATCCGCATCAGGTTTTCCGATAAGTAAATCGTATTGTCAACAGTCAGCAGGGATTTAAAAATGTACTTTTTCATGATTTTTGGTTTGAATTGTGAAACATAACTCACCGTTATAGGGTGAGCGAGTTAGTACATCGGTTATGCCGGCGGCACAATCGGGAGAATGTATTACTGTTTGTATGACTGGGCAGTCGGCCTGTACGCTGAGTTTGTTTTTTGCCAACGCCGGAACCGGAATCCCGATCTAAAAACTTTTAGGGCCCTAGCCCGTTGTTTTTTCCCGATCTAAAAATCGTTAGGGAGCACTTCCGTTGAATTTTTCCGATCTGAAAACTTTTTGGGAGCTCCTCCACTGTATTTTTTCGATCTAAAAATTTTTGGGGAGGAATCCCGCTGTATTTTTTCGATCTAAAAACCGTTAGGGCGCACTTCTGTTGAATTTTCCGATCTAAAACTTTTTAGGGAGCAATCTCGTTGCAATTTACCGCCCAAAAAGTTTTCAGATTAGAGATCTACACGGGTTGTTCGCCCTCAAACGTTTCAGGAACGATATCTGCTCCAATTAACCGCACTCAAAGTTTTCAGGAACGATATCTGCTCCGGTTGACCGCCCTAAAAGTCATGGGGGCCAATATCGACGGCTGATGGGCTCCCTCAAACTCACGGGGGCCCAAAATTCAGTGTGTACCGGGCGACCGGTCATGATGGGGAGCGATAAGCCATCGCCAATTTCCGGACCGTTACGTTTGTGGACAGGTTCTGTTTTTCAATTCAGGTCATAGTGGTTAGGATTTAAGGTTCGACATCTCGTTTAAGCCAATGGCAGATAGTCAGGCCCCTGACGGGAATCGTTTCCCGGCGCTACTTATTTTTCTACCGAATGTTTTTCTTTATCGTAGCCGTAACCGGATATCTGTTTTGTTAATACAATTTCCTTACGGGAGTCTGTCGTCGTCAAAAACGTTGTATGAATGTACAAAATTCAGACAAAACGTTTCTTATGTTTTAGAACAGGTTTTGGCTGAGTAAGATAAGGTATGGGCATTGTTTATTGGGGTTTTCCCGCCTTCACATTTCACTATTAACCAGAAAGTGTTGAAAAGTTTATACGAAAAGGAAGGGGGAAAGTGCCAAATTAGTAGCTTGATGAAACCAGGGGGATAGAAAACTTTCGAAACAAAAATTGAAAGTTGAGATACATTTTTAAATCAATAAATCAGAACGGCTTAAATAGAAAAATCGGTTCAGAATGAATGAATTTATATACGTTTGCATCACGTCTTTAAGGAAGCTGACTAATGGGGCATTTAACCACTTACATAAAATTTTTCATATCGTTTTGCAGCGGATTTTTTATTTTATTCCCTTATTTTTTAAGGGTTAACTGCTCTCATGATCTGGGAAAGCATCCAGGTAGTCGAGTATTTTACTAACACAAACATTAAACTCTTTTTTGATTTCGTGCTCCCAGAAACGCATGACTTTCCATCCTTTCTTTATATAAAAGATTTCGTTCATTCTATCACGCTGCATGTTTCGTTCTATTTTAGGGATCCAAAACGCCCTATTAGACTTTATCTTTTCCTTTTTTTCTTTCCAATTAAAGCCATGCCAGAATTCACCGTCTACGAAAATTACTAATTTGTATTTAGAAATAACAATATCAGGAGTACCTGGCATCTTTTTGACATTTTTTCGATATCGAATACCAATGCCCCATAAAAACTTTCGAAGTTTCTGTTCAGGTTTGGTATCCTGACTTTTTATTTTACTCATTAACTTCGAGCGCTCCTTGGTTGTATAAAAACCACTTGCCTCGTTAAATCGGGGGACTTTAATTATATTTTGCGAGTAATCAGTCACTTGATAATTGTTTGATATTTATCTACAAATATCTTGTATTTCATAAAAAAATACAATTCATTTGTAACCATGTATAATCTTGTTTAATATGGGTATGGAAATGAAAGAGTACTACACATTATCAGAAGTAGCAGATTTACTGTCAGTGAGCAAAGAAACTTTACGTCGTTGGGACAGGAACGGAAAATTGTCAGCCGTCCGTGAACCGATGAGCAATTACAGATTATACAAAAAAGACCAGTTGAAAATATTCGACGAACTGGATTTTCTGTTTCACTCAGATGAAAACACCAACTTTGTTGAGGCTCATAAGCCATACAATGCAATTGAATTATTTGCTGGTGCAGGTGGTTTAGCGGTAGGTTTAGAACAGGCCGGAGTTAAATGTCTTGCTTTAAACGAGATAGACCACTTGGCAGCAGAAACATTAAGAAAAAATAGACCAGACTGGAATGTAATCGAAGATGATGTAAAAAATGTTTCCTTTAAGAAATATAAAGGTCAAGTTGATATTGTAACAGGAGGTTTTCCCTGTCAAGCATTCAGCTATGCCGGCAAGAAACTAGGTTTTAAGGATGCACGAGGGACTCTCTTTTATGAATTTGCCAGAGTTGTAAAAGAAACGATGCCTCCGATATGTGTTGGGGAAAATGTACGAGGATTACTAAATCATGACGGTGGTAGAACTATTGAGGGTATGATTTCAGTACTTAATGAGATTGGCTATAATGTTTTACCTCCAAGATTAATTAAAGCAATTTTTTACAAAGTACCTCAAAAACGTGAACGAGTGTTAATCGTAGGGATAAGAAAAGATATTAACCATGAGCTATTTGATTTCCCAAAGCCTTACAAAAAAATTTACAACCTGAAAGATGCACTGAAAAAAGGAGAATTGTATAATACTGATGTCCCTGGTTCAGAAGGCCAGCAATATCCTAAATCAAAAAAGGAAGTAATGGATTTAATTCCAGAAGGTGGTTATTGGCGAGATTTACCAACTGAAATTCAAAGATCATATATGGGGGGGAGTTTTTATCTCGGTGGTGGGAAAACAGGCATGGCAAGGCGTCTGAGTTGGGATGAGCCTAGTTTAACCCTAACATGTAGTCCCGCACAAAAACAAACAGAACGGTGCCACCCAGATGAAACGAGGCCTTTTACTGTAAGAGAATATGCCAGAATCCAAACCTTTCCCGATGATTGGCAGTTCGCAGGTTCTATTTCACAGCAATATAAACAAATTGGCAATGCTGTTCCTGTTAACATGGCAAAAGAAATAGGTTATTCTATTATTAGATTTTTAAATGATTATTCTAAGAATTCTCATTAGGAAACTTTTGTTCGATTTCAATTGCGAGGTTTTGTATGGTTTCTTCGAGAACATTCGTACCATCAACCTCCAATGCTACTTCACCAAAAACCTCGCGGTCCGTCTGCTGCGTTGCTCCACAAAGATCCTGCGCCCTGACGTGTGCCGCGTGATTTCCGCATCGGTGTAGTTGCGGATGGTGATTAAAAATATGTGTAAGAAATTTAAATTGGTAGGTCTATAAAAGCAAAAACCCAATAGCTTGAAAAATCAGGGGCTACTGGGAATAATCTGGTACAAATATAACACGTATATTTGTATTTTACAAGAACCTAACCTATGAAATACAGTGTCTTCGAGAGAATAATGTCTCGTCCTCGAATGAATCGGTATATGGTCGCCTGTTCCAATGATTCCAGAAAGGCCATGACGTTATATCGTTTGAATTTGAAACTCTCTCAAGAATTATTCACCATTATTAGTTGTTTTGAAATTGCATTGCGAAATGCAATAGACTATCACTACTCTTCGATTCATGGAAGCGAGTGGTTAAAAAATTCGGTAAGCAGGAATGGAATGTTCGATAATCAAAAATGTAGAAAAACATCCCTTATTATTCGAAGAGAATTGAGAAAACTAAATAACAACTACTCTCATCCGAAATTAATTGCTGAAATGGATCTTGGTTTTTGGAGGTACCTGTTTTCACAACCTCAATTTTATTCCGGCGGCCAATCTTTGTTAAAAATCTTCCCGGCTAAACCAACAAGTAGTCCAACAGTTCAGTACAATCACCGATATGTTTTTAATGAACTCGAGAGAATTAATAAAATACGAAACCGGATTGCCCATCACGAACCAGTTTGCTTTAGATTAGGAAATCCAGTCATTGATACCACCTATGCAAAACAAAACTATCGCCTAATCAAAGATTTGTTTAATTGGATGCAAATAGATGAAGCTTCATTATTATATGGAATAGATCATGTGAATCAGATCGTACAACGAATTGATGACTTATAACGATGAGGATCAATACCTCCCAAAGGCAACAAAATAGTCACAAAACAACCAACTTCACCAAAAACCTCGCGGTCCTTCTGCTGCGTTGCTCCACAAAGATCCTGCGCCCTGACGTGTGCCGCGTGATTTCCGCATCGGTGTAGTTGCGGATGGTGAGCAGTTCGAGGCCGTTGTTGTAGCGCACATCAAAATCTTCCTCCAGTTCGTCCACCAGGGTTTCAAAGTCGTGGTCGGGTTTGGTCACTGCCACCGACAAACTCAGCGCCGATTGCTGTACCATGTTCACTTCCATCTGGTAACCGGCCAGCATGGAGTAAATGTGACCGATCGAGGCTTCGCCCATAAAGGAAAAATCTTTGGGCGAAATGGTCAGCAACACCTGGTTTCGTTTCAGCACAAAGATGGGCGTTTGCTCATCGGGATGTATCTCGCCTCCAATCACCGTCCCGATTTCGCCGGCCTGCAGGAACGACCGCACGTACAACGGGATATTCTTTTCGAACAGCGGCTTCATGGTTTTGGGGTGAATCACCTTTGCACCGTAGTAGGTCAGTTCCACCGCTTCCCGGTAAGTTAACCGATCCAGTTTCAGCGTGGCATCGAAATATTGCGGGTCGGCATTCAGGATACCCGGCACATCTTTCCAGATGGTCACACTTTCGGCGTTCAGCAGATGACCGAAAATGGCCGCCGTAAAGTCGGAACCTTCGCGCCCGAGCGTAGTCGTCAGGTTCGATGTGGTTGACCCAATGAAACCCTGCGTGAGGTAGCATTTCTCCTCTTGGAAATCGACGGTTTCCTTTGTCAACTCTTCCGAAAGTTCATAATCGATGACCGCTTTCCTCCAGGTATCTTCCGTCCGGATGCAGCCCCGCGCATCCATCCAGCGGCAGGGAAAGCCATTCTCGTTCAGGTACGCACTCACGATGTGGGTCGACAGCAGTTCCCCGAACGAAACAACCTGGTCGTATTCGTAATCGTAATTCAGCGAAGGCGGGACAGAAACACTATCAGCCAGGCGCTCAAACAAGTCATTCACCTCGTTGCGCACCGGGCTTTCCGGGTCCGGGAACAGCGCGTCGATAATGGCAAAGTGCTCCGATTTGATGGTTTCGATATGCTTCCACATGGCTTTCTCGCCCGAAAAATAGGTGCGCACCACTTCTTCCAGCGCGTTGGTTGTCTTCCCGATGGCGGATATCACCACCACCAGCTCATCTTGGCGGTAAGATTGCAATATGGTTGCCAGGTTACGAATGGCCGCGGCATCTTTCACCGAGGCGCCACCAAATTTGAATATTTTCATTCCCGAAAGGTTTTTGTCGAACTGATTCCTTATCAAGCACCCCTAATCCCTAAAGGGGACTTAAGCCGCCCCTTTAGGGGAGCTTTGGAGGGGTAAAACGGAAGGCCCGGTTACAATTAGTAAGATTTAATTTTGCAGTCAGACTTTTCGGACACCCTCCTTAAGCACTTTGATGATGGCTTCAGCAAAATATCAAAAATTTTATCCTCATTACATGAACGCTCTGCAATTGCAAGCTTTCACTACCTTTAAGCCCCTTCAGGGGTTTGGGGTATTACTGCTTTGCTGACAACTTCTCTCTCATTACCGGAAGCCAGCCGTCGGGTATTATTTCCTCCTTCAGCACCCGCACGGCTTCCTGGTAACCGACTTCCATAATCCGGTCGATTTGCGGGAAGTCGAACGTCCCGAACCGGCGTGTTTCGGGCGGGTCGACAAAATAATCGCAGAGTTCCCGGCTCTTTTCCACATTCTGCGCGATGCCCAGCTGAAAACAACGCTCGGCAATTTCGCGGCTCCCGCCAATCACTTCCACCGGCGAATTGTGATTGACGTTCACACCAATCACGACATCCGCTTTTTCGTAAATGGCTTCCGTTGGAAGATTATTGAAAAGTCCCCCATCGACATACGATTTCCCATCAATGACCTGAGGCGCAAAGATGACCGGAATGGAACAGGACGCAATCACGAACTCGAACAATTTCCCGCTAGACCTCACTTCGTTCTCGCCGCTGTTCAGGTTCGCCACCGACACATAAAACGGCTTCTTTAGCGCTGAAAAGTCGTTCTTTTCAATCTTCCCGGTCAGCAAATCCTGCACTTTCTTCAGGTTCAGAATCCCTCCTTTCCGCGGACGGATATCAATCAGTCTATAGAACTTTTCCTGACGAATCATCTCCGAAATTTCTTCAGGAGCATAACCGGCAGCATACAAAACACCCACCAATGCGCCCATACTCGTCCCGGAAATCACGTCGGGCTGCAGGCCGTATTCTTCGAGCGCTTTCAATGCTCCAATGTGCGCAAATCCACGGGCGCCGCCACCGCTGAGCGCTACACCGAACCGAACTTTTCTATTGGTCATCGTTCATTAATTTTTGTTGGTCTTTGCTGTGCAAATATCCTGGTTAATTCGTTTCCTGCAACGATTTGGATCTTTGAAAAATCAAGTTTTTTTACCCTTCCCGAATTCTCGGGACTAAAGGGAACCCTCGATTTTTCAGTCTTCCCCCCTTCGGGCCGGGGTAAAAAGACTGAAAAATCTTCCCATCACTGAACTTCACAAAAAGAAAACTTTCATCTCAAAGAAGTAGTTGATAAAAATGAACATCGATGTACCGGCCGAATTTCCTTCCGGCCTCTTTCATTACGCCCATTAGCTGAAATCCCAGCTTTCGGTGCAGCGCGAAGCTCACCTCATTCCCTTCTGATATGAGCGAAATCACACTGTGAATTCCTTGCTCTTTCGCATATTTCAGAATCGCTTCGCTCAACCGCAGCCCAATTCCCTGTCCACGAAAATTCTCATCGAGATAAATGGAAAACTGCACCGTTTGGTCGTATGCCTTCTTCTCCGACCATTTAGAAAGAGATGCATATCCAACCACGTCCTCTTCGACCTGGGCAACCAGTACCGGAGAGTCTTCCTCATGCAAAGCCAGCCACATCCGGCGCTCTTCTTCCGTAAGGGGAACGGTATCGAACGTGGTAGTCGAATGCAACACAGCATGATTATAAATGCGGGTTATGGCGGGCACATCAGCCCCCGAAGCCATTCGGATAGTCAGCATAATGAATGATTATGAAAAGATGGAAGATAGAAAAATCGGGGCAATTCGGCAAGAAGGGAAAAAAGATGGGGAGAAAGAAATTTTGAATAACAAATGATGAATTGCACTTCGAGGTTGCCGTTAAGCAGGGATTAGCACGGATTTTATCCATAGATTCACACGTATGGGCTTCGATTAAACGGCATTACTACCACTCATAATTAAAGATTGTTAAGGCTTTGAGCTCTCATTCTCCACCCAGTGTAGTTTTTTATATTTTTGCATCCGAATAACGAAACAGCATCGTATTGAAACGCGAACAGTTAATTGATTTTTATGCGCAACATCCGGGGGCCCGGGCACTGGCAGGGCAACTCGGAACGCCTTCGGGACAAAAGCTACATGCCAAAGGACTGAACGGCTCCGCACCATCCGTCGTGATGGCAGCCCTCTTCCAAAAGAAACCGTTTGGCGCACTCATGCTCCTGAGCGACCGGGAAGAGGCAGCCTATTTTTACGACGATTTGCAAACCCTGGGCCTGGAAGAACACTTGCTCTTCTTCCCTTCGTCCTACAAGCGCAGCGTTCAATACGAAAAAATCGAAAGTGAGCACATCATCCTGCGTACTGATGTACTGAACCACCTGGTGGAAGCTGAAGGACAGTTCATCGTGGTTTCGTACCCGGAAGCGGTGATGGAGAAGGTTATCTCAGGAAAAGGGTTGGAAAAAAACACGCTGACGGTTCGTGTGGGCGAAAAACTTTCTATCTCGTTTATTAACGAAGTGTTGTTCGAATACGGTTTCGAGCGGGTCGATTTTGTGTACGAGCCCGGACAATATTCTATCCGCGGTTCCATTATCGACATTTTCTCCTTCGCTCACGAAGATCCGTACCGAATCGATTTCTTTGGCGATGACGTGGAAACAATACGCACCTTCGACATCGAGAACCAGATTTCGAAGGATGCCTTGAAAAAGATTTCCATAATCCCCAACATACAGGAAGGATTGCAGGAGGAAGAACGGATTTCGTTTTTCGAATTCCTGAAAGATGACACACTGCTGATCACCGATGATTTGCGCTTCAGCGCCGAACGGATGACCGAATTATACAAAAGTGCCCGGGAGAAAAACCTGGAAACCGGTTTTCCGGCAGACAATTTAATCATTAGCGGAAACACGCTGCTGGAACGGGCTGAAGCATTAACTTGCGTCGAAATAGGACCGAAGGCATATTTCAAATCGCAGGAAATTCCGTTTCACATCAAACCCCAACCGGTTTTTAACAAAAATTTTAATCTGCTGGGCGATAACCTGCGTGAAAATTCCCAACTCGGTTACCTGAATATCATCCTGTCGTCGAGCGCGAAACAGGTGGAACGCCTTCACGCCATTTTTGAAGACAAAGGTGATCCGCAGGAGTTCGACAGCCTTCCGTTTGCCCTGAAAGAGGGTTTTATCGACCACGATCTGAAACTTTGCTGCTACACCGACCACCAGATTTTCGAGCGCTATCACCGGTTCAAGCTGCGTTCGAAGAAATCGGCGCGACAGGCCATTACGCTCAAGGAGTTGGCCAAGTTGCATCCCGGGGACTACGTGGTGCACGTCGATCACGGCATCGGAAAATTTGCCGGGTTGGTCAGGACCGAGGAAGACGGCAAAATGCAGGAAGCCATCCGGCTGATCTATCGCGACAACGACTCGCTGCTGGTGAGCATTCATTCGCTGCACCGCATTTCGAAATACAAAGGGAAAGACGGCACCGAACCCAAAATCAACAAATTGGGAACCGCTGCCTGGCAAAACCTAAAAAACAAAACCAAGAAAAAGGTCAAGGATATTGCCCGCGAATTGATTGGTTTATATGCTCACCGCAAAGCGGAAGACGGCTTTGCTTTTGCCCGCGACTCTTTTATGCAACAAGAGCTGGAAGCGAGTTTTATATACGAAGACACGCCCGACCAGTTGAAAGCCACAATTGCCACCAAAGAAGACATGGAGAAAACCATGCCGATGGACCGGCTCATATGTGGCGATGTGGGTTTTGGTAAAACCGAAATCGCTATTCGGGCCGCTTTCAAAGCCGTTGCGGACAGTAAACAGGTCGCTGTTTTGGTCCCGACTACCATTCTGGCCTTTCAGCATTTCAAAACCTTCAACGAAAGGTTGAGTGATTTCCCCTGCCGCATCGAATACATCAGCCGGTTGCGCAAGCCTGCCGAGGTAAGGCGTATCCTGAAAGAGGTAACCGAGGGGAAAGTCGATATTGTCATCGGAACACACCGTTTGGTGGGAAAGGATGTCAAATTCAAAGACCTCGGGCTGTTGATTATTGACGAAGAGCAAAAATTCGGAGTTTCCGTGAAGGAAAAACTGAAACACCTAAAGATAAATGTTGATACGCTGACGCTGACGGCTACGCCAATTCCCCGGACGCTGCAGTTTTCACTGATGGGAGCGCGCGATCTGTCCATCATCAATACGCCGCCGCCCAACCGGTTTCCTATCAACACCGAAGTGCACGGTTTCAACGAAGATATCATCCGCGAGGCCATTACCTATGAAGTGGAACGTGGCGGCCAGGTATTCTTTATCAACAACCGGGTGCAGAATATTTACGAGGTGGAAACGCTTATCAGGCGCATTGTTCCGGGTGTGCGCACCGTTGTAGGCCATGGCCAGATGAAAGGTGCACAGCTGGAAAAAGTGATGCTCGACTTTATCGACGGAAAATTTGATGTGCTCATTGCCACCACCATTATCGAGTCGGGACTCGACATTCCGAATGCCAATACCATCATAATCAACCAGGCGCATAACTTCGGTTTGAGCGAACTGCACCAGTTGCGCGGACGCGTGGGACGTTCGAACAAAAAGGCTTTCTGTTACCTGCTTGCTCCACCGATGACCAGCATGACACCCGAAGCACGGCGAAGGTTACAGGCCATCGAAGAATTCTCCGATTTGGGCAGCGGTTTCAGCATCGCCATGCAGGATTTGGATATCCGGGGAGCCGGCAACCTGTTGGGAGCCGAGCAAAGCGGTTTTATTGCCGATATCGGTTTCGAAACGTACCACCGCATCCTGAACGAAGCAATTCAGGAACTAAAGCATGAAGAATTCCAGCAGCTATACAAGGAGGAAGAATCGCGCGAAGCCAATGAAGCATTCCTCAACCTTCGATTTGTGAACGATTGCCAGGTGGATACCGATTTGGAACTGCTTTTCCCCGAAGGTTATATTTCCAGCATTTCAGAGCGAATGTTGCTTTATCGCGAACTGGACAACATTGAGAACAACGGGGCATTAGAGGAATTCCGTGCCCAGCTCGTCGATCGCTTTGGGAAATTACCCGATTCAACGGTCGAGTTACTGGAAGTGGTCCGCCTCCGCTGGACAGCCATTGAGCTGAACATCGAGAAGATTATTCTGAAGAACAAGAAGATGATTTGCTATTTGCCGTCTGACCAGCAATCACCGTTTTACCAGACAGCCTTGTTCGGGAATATACTGCAATGGCTTCAGACACATCCAAAGAAATGCCGGATCAAGGAATCGAAGGGAAAACTTAGCATTATCTTCGGCGAGGTAACTTCCATTCAACATGCCGTTACGCTATTGAATGAAATTGCTGAGAGTGTTATTCCCGGTAAGGTGGAAACCAATTGATAAAAATTGTTAATTAAGCCGTTAGCGGTACACATCTATAAGAATCCATTAACTTTGTCCCCAAAGAAAAAGACCACTATGCACCGCATACACCAATTGATATTGACCTCTGTCATTTGTTTGATTCTGAGCACTGGCTTGTTCAGCAGGGTATCAGCGCAGGATAGTTCGGCTACAAACTATTTGGCTCACATTGATACCGTATTGACTAAATATGATTTGACCAGCGATAGTCTGTTGCACATCAATCTGAAATCGATTGACATCATTCCTCCTTTTAAATTCAAGAACCATCATCAGGAAAAGAAATACGATAAGTTGATTGAGGATGTGAAGAAGACGTATCCGCTTGCCATGATTGTCAGCAAAGAGCTTAACCGGGTAAAGAAGGAGCTCGACCAGGTTTATACTACTCCCGCCCACCGGAAAAAATACATGAAATGGTACCAGCATTATATCAAGGAAACTTACATGGACACCCTGAAAACATTGAACCTGCGCCAGGGGCGGTTATTACTCAAACTTATCGACAGGGAAACCGGCGAGACTGCATACGATCTTCTGAAGGAATACCGCGGGGGCGGACAAGCCTTTTTGTGGAATTCACTGGCCTTTCTCACCGGCTCCAGTTTAAAATCGGAATTTGATCCGGAAGAAGATGCCATGTTGAACAATATCATTCGTCGGTACGAGGCCGGAGAGTTTCATTAACAGGGATGAATATCACTTATTCGAACTTTTAAAGAAGTTTTTTTTTTACGTCCAAATTCGCCTATTTTTACTTGTTCAAAATAAACCAGAAAGCCTATCATGGACTTAAGTAAAAAGTTACAGAGCGACAATCCGGTTTTTTACGGATTTGGCGAGTATGCCCCAACCAATTTGACTCACCGGGACATGCTCACGAAATATGAAAAAATTCCCACCTACATCTATCCCGAAGGAAAAGATGTTTCGCAGGTGGTCGCCGATGAGATTGCCGACTCCATTAAGAAGGAACAACAAAAAGGGGGAAAATGTGTATTGGGATTACCCACCGGTTCGACTCAACTGGGGATCTATGCCGAACTGGTTCGTAAGCACAAAGAAGAGGGACTGAGCTTCAACAATGTTGTCACTTTTAACATTGACGAGTACTACCCCATGTCACCCCATTCCATTCACAGTTACAACAACTACATGCATCGGCACCTTTACGATCATGTAGACATCCCGGAAGAGAACATTCACATTCCGGATGGCACCATCATGTTTGACTCCGTGCATGATTACTGCCGTGAATACGAGAGACTGATCAAAGAAGCTGGCGGCATCGATGTGATGTTACTGGGCATTGGCCGCACCGGTCACATTGGTTTCAACGAACCCGGTTCAGGACGAAATACCCGTACCCGGATTATTACGCTTGACCCGGTAACCCGACAGGAGGAAGCGACAGAATTCCAGGGATTCATCAATGTTCCCCGACGTGCCATTACCATGGGAGTAGATACCATCCTGGAATCGCGGAAAATTATCCTGGTAGCGCTGGGCGAATCCAAAGCACGGGTGATTCAAAAGACCGTGGAAGAAGATCCGGATAGTGAAGTACCGGCCTCTTTTATTCAGGAACATCACAATGTTAAGATTGTGCTTGATAGCGGCGCCAGTTCACAGCTCGTCAGGGTACGTACCCCCTGGCTGGTCGACAACATGGACTGGAACGACGATCGGCTGGTACGCAAGGCGGTGGTTTGGTTGTGTAAACAAGCGAAGAAGCCCATCCTGAAGCTGACCGGCAAGGATTACAACGATTTTGGTTTGAGCGATTTGCTGGCGACGGCAGGTTCTCCCTACCGAATCAACATCAAGGTATTTAACGATTTACAGCATACCATCACCGGATGGCCCGGCGGAAAACCGAAGGTCGACGATTCGAACCGTCCGGAGAGAGCTGAACCGGCGAAGAAACGTATCGTCATTTTCAGTCCGCACCCCGACGATGATGTTATCTCGATGGGAGGAACATTGCTTCGCCTGGTGGAACAGGGACACGATGTACACGTTGCTTACCAGGTATCGGGTAATTTCGCGGTAGCGGATGAATACATTTCCCGTTACCTCGATTTCCATCATGAATATGCTGACTTTTACGATTCGGGAAATAAGAAAGCCAAAGAACAAAAAGAAAAAGTTCTTTCGTTCCTGAAAAATAAAAAAGACAACGAAGTGGATATTCCGGACGTAAGAAAGGCCAAAGGCTTAATTCGCCGGATGGAAGCCCGGTCCGCATTGCGTTATTTCGGCATTCCTGATTCGCACATTCATTTTCTCGATCTTCCTTTCTATGAATCCGGAAGACGACAGAAAAATCCGATTGGCGAAGAAGATGTCAAAATTGTCATGAACCTGCTTGACGAGGTGAAACCTCACCAGATTTTTGCTGCCGGTGATTTATCCGACCCACACGGAACGCACCGTGTCTGCCTCGATACCATATTTATAACACTTGAGCACATGCGAAAAGAAAAAGACTGGATGCAAGATTGCTGGCTTTGGCTTTATCGTGGTGCCTGGGCTGAATGGGAGGCTGACGAAATTGAAATGGCTGTTCCGATTAGTCCCATCGAGCTGGCGAGAAAACGCGACGCAATTTTGCGTCACCAGTCACAAAAAGAGGGCGCCATGTTTATGGGTGAAGACGAACGCGAGTTCTGGCAGCGCGCCGAACAGCGAAACAGGGCAACCGCAAGGCTTTACGACCAATTGGGCATGGCCGAGTACGAAGCCATGGAGGCCTTTGTTAAGTACTATCCGTGAGAGGTTTCAACGAACCGTTGATAAATTTCAGCCTTCCTTTCGGGGAAGGTTTTTTTTGTACCTTCATAATTCGTTACATTTGAATAAATTATGATTATCAAATAGAACCATGAAACCGGATCAATTCATAATTGGGGTGGATTTTTTAGATTACGCATAAATCTTAGCCACTCTGAAAAGGAAAAATTCAATATCGACAACTCCTCTTTGAGTTGCACGGAAAGCTTTAAGTTTGGCATTAAATGATTCAGCAGAAGCATTAGTGCTTCGGTTGTCAAAGAAGTTTAATATTTCAGGATAATGCGCATAGAATGTAGCAGATATGGTATTGAAAGATTTAAAACCGGATTCAGTAACATCGTTGAACCACCTGGCCATTTTAGTATAAGCTACTTTCTTGTCCGTGTTTTTCAAAAATATCATTCTTAATGAATGTGTCAGGGAATATGCTTCTTTAATGTCGGGATAAAGCTCAAACAATACAGCAGCTCTTTTCTTTTGCTTGTCAGTCCATTTATCCCCTGATTTAAACAATAAATACCGGCTACGGGCCAGAAGTTGTTTTTTAGTGTCTCCATTGCTTAAAACTTCAGGGATATATTTTACGCCATCAGCTTTTGCATTTTCAATTGCATTGGTTTCTTCATTAATGGCATCCCAACGGTGTTTGATACGTATCTCCTGCAATGCATCATAGGCCAGTTTCTGGACATGAAAGCGGTCAATAACCCGGCTGGCTTTTGGAAAACAACTTTTTACTATTTTTCGCATGGAACTGGCCATATCCAGTGTTACCTCTTCAACTGCATTTCTTTCTTCTTCTGATATCTTATCTAAAACTTCAATAACTTTCCCTGCCTCTGTCCCTTCTATCATGGCCACTAAAGAGCCCTTTTTCCCTTTCCCTGCCTTATTGGTCACCACGGTGTAAAGTTCTCCATTGGTAAGTGCTGTTTCATCGATACTCAATCGTGTCCCTATATTCCCTGGAAAAAGGATCCAATCCTTTGAATGGGACTTCTGTTCCCATTCATGAAAATCGCTCAAATGATCCTTGTATTGTTGCCCAAAATAATCTCCGTTGATATAATAATGTTTCTCTAAGCTATTCGAACTTATCGGGTATTTGTCCAAGTAACCCTTTTAAAAAAGCAGCAAACTCTTTGGTGTAGCTGGTGCCTTTGGCTATTAAATCCCATCGGGAACTATAGATCTTTCCTGTGTGCTTGTCCTTCCATTTTCGTCGCCTGACGACAAAATAGACTGTCTTGTCCCTTAACGGAAAATCTTGGATACGGACAGGCTCGTCGAATCCATTTGAAACCAGCTCTTTATCAGCGTGCTCCAAGGGCTTAATTGACTTTTCATTTAAATGTAGCTCTAATTGTCCACCTTCTACTTCCTTGAAATCAATCAAATCAAAGTATTCAAATATTTCCTGGGGCAATAAGTAACGTAGTAAGCTTTCTATTTCCATGACATAAAAGTAGAATTTTTTGTTGCCCACCCTAATATTGAAGTGAGCCATGAAACCCCGGCAAGCTTTTCCCACAATTCTGCTGGTTCTGGTCGTTGCTTTTCAGGCAGCAGGCCTTAACCCCCGAATGGCGAAACCATTGGTGAAAGAGGAATTCAGAGGGATTTGGATTGCGACGGTAAACAACACTGACTGGCCATCGAAACCGGGCCTGCCTACAGACCAACAACAACAGGAACTCATTAATCTGATCGACCGGATTGAGAATACCGGCTTAAATGCGGTAATTCTCCAGGTCAGGCCGGCTGCCGACGCTATCTATCCGTCACCCACTGAGCCATGGTCGTATTATCTGACAGGTGAGCAAGGCAAATCCCCCACGCCTTACTACGATCCGTTGCGATTTGCCATCAACCTGTGTCACCAGCGCGGACTCGAGTTCCACGCCTGGTTTAATTCATTCAGGGTACGAAACCACAGCTACGATCAGCTTGCGCCGAATCATCCATTGCGGAAGAACAGCTACTGGATAGTCGATTATAACGGGAAAAGCTACCTCGATCCCGGTATTCCGGAAGTCAGGGAATATGTTATCAACGTCATCATGGATGTGGTGAAACGATATGATATTGACGCCGTTCATCTCGATGATTATTTCTATCCCTATCCTGCAAAAACAATGGCCTTTCCCGATGCGACAACGTTTAAGAAATATGGTGGAGGCGATTATCCGGACAAGTTGAACGAGTGGCGCCGGAACAATGTCAACCTTTTTATTCGTGAGTTAAACAAGCGAATCAAAGCAGAAAAAAGCTGGGTAAAACTGGGTGTCAGCCCTTTTGGGGTATGGCGGAACCTGTCGCTCGATCCAAAAGGTTCTGCCGGTAAATGTGGACTTTCGTCGTACGATGATTTATATGCCGATGCCCGTACCTGGATAAAAAATGGCTGGGTCGATTATCTCATTCCGCAACTGTACTGGGAGCGCGGCAATGCGTACGGCGATTTCGACACACTGGCCCGCTGGTGGAATCAGAACGTCGACACGCGTCATCTCTATTTTGGACAGGCGCTTTACAAAGCAACCAGTTCGGCTCCCGGCTGGAAAGACCCAAATGAAATTGAAAAACAAATCGATATCGGAAGGCAGATGAACAATGCCCGCGGTTTTGCCTTTTTCAGTGCGTCGCACCTGCTCGGTCTCACAAAAGAGCAAGTCAGCAGGTTACGGCAGGAGCTAAAAGAAGAACCGGCCATTATCCCGAAAATGAACTGGCTTGATAGTATTCCCCCGCCGGTCCCGGGAAATTTCAGGCTCGAATCGACCATTAACGGCACCTGGCTAAAATGGAAGCTTCCGGCCAATTATAACGACGACCGCGTCCAATATGTAATATATCGCGTAAAAAAAGATGCGGACGGGAACAATCAGATGACCGATGTTTTCAAGGTAACGGATAAGCGCCGGTTGTTTATCCCTCCGTCCATGCGTAACAAGCTGGCTGACGAGTGTTTCCGCGTATCAACCATCGACAGGTTGAATAACGAAAGCGCCCTTTCACCACTTATACATATAAATGGGACTGAATTTAAATTAATACAATAAATTTTGCTGCATTTAATAACTAGTCATATGTATGTTATATTTTGATTAACTTTGTAACTTCACTAAAACAAACCATGGACGAGATTTTTAAAAAGATTGGAACCACTCAGACCCTCAGTCAAAAGATTGAGCGTAATATTGAGAAGGCTATCCGGGATAAGAAACTGGAAGTGGGTTCCCGTCTCCCATCTGAGCGAGAATTATGCGAAATGTTTGCCGTTAGCCGGACGGCGCTGCGCGAAGCATTAAGACGATTGAGTGCCCGCGGGCTCCTCGAAATCCGGAAAGGTAGCGGTATGTATGTGACTAAGCTGGGCATGAAGGATGCTATTCAGTCATTAAACTTATACTATGATCTGAAGTTTGATAATAACTTGATAAAACAGATCATAGAATTAAGAAAGGCGTTTGAACCGCAGATTACCCAAATGGCTGCGTTAAATCGTACAGAGGAAGATCTCAAACAGATGGAAAAGAACCTGCTGGAGTTTGATAAATGCGACCCGGACAATACGCAATTGGAATCGGATATCGATAACCGGTTTCACATTTTACTGGCCCGTGCGACCGGAAATCCCATCGTCATTGTCACCATGGAACCTATTCACAACCTTCTTCCGCGTATGCGTAACCTGATTTATGGTAGCATAGAAGGGGAAAAAGAAATTACCCTGGGATTCCACAAGGAAATTGTAAATGCCATTAGGGAGAAAGACGGTGAGCGTGCCTCAGAACGTATGCAGGCGCACATCAACCGCAACATGGAGGTGTACGAGAAATTCCTGAATAAGGGAGAATAATCCCGATTTTGTTGGCCGACCGATTACCCGGCACAACTATAGCCGGGTATTAACAACACTGTTGAAGATAGGACCAAACTGGTAACGCACCCCAATACCGCTCTAAATCTCAAACGAGGAGGGTAGTTTTCGCGTGTTCAGCAGCAAATCCTCGTCCGAAATATCGCCCAAAGGCAGTACGCGATGGTAAACGTATACTTATCGGCTTCTTGTCTGCAAAAGTAGTATCCTTTTTATTCCCTTTGATATTCACCGATTCGCCACTTCCGGTGATCCGTTTCTTGACAATCACATGCACATCGGCTGAATTCGGGGCCGTTCACAAAATCGACAAACGAAATATTCCGGCGGATGCAATTAAAATCCACGACATTTCCTTCTATGTACAAACGCACCAGACCTTCCTTCCGGCCTTTACCGGGAAGCTCCTTTGTGCAAATTCAGCGTTGACCGAGGATCACAATGACAGGGAAACTTATTGTCTGATTAACAACAAACAGAAAAAAGATTCCTTAAAAAATACTGCTCAATGATCCTTTCGGCAGAAATGATTGTTTCAAACAAAAATAAAACGTACAGAATATGACGAGCAGTTTTCTGTTACTTCTTCTTGGTTTGGTCTGTCTCATCAAGGGAGCCGATTGGATGGTATCGGGCGCTTCGGCACTGGCCCGCCGGTTTCGTATCCCCGAGTTGGTCATCGGGTTAACCATTGTATCATTCGGGACATCGGCGCCGGAGTTGGTGGTAAATAGCTTTGCCGTCTTCCAGCATCATCCCGACATTGTTTTGGGGAACATCATCGGAAGCAATAATTTTAATCTCTTTCTCGTCCTGGGCATTTCCGGGCTTATTCTTCCGCTAAGCATACAAAGTACTACTGTTTGGAAAGAAATTCCCTTCTCGTTGCTCGCTGCTTTGGTACTGCTGATTTTGGCCAACGACCAATGGACAGGTCATGCTACGGATGTGCTCTCGCGAACGGATGGTGTTATTTTGTTGCTCTTCTTTATGGTTTTCTGGATATACCTGTTCAAGCAAGTGAAGAAAGAGCGGCTCAATCCTCAAACAGAGCCGGATGCTTCGCACATGGATAAATGGAAAATGGCCGGGTTCATTCTGGGCGGACTGGTTATTCTGGTCATTGGCGGAAAGGTAATCATCAACAGTGCCGTGACCATCGCCCGTCATTATCAAATCAGCGAGCAAATCATCGGCCTGACGATTATCGCTGCCGGAACGTCGCTGCCTGAACTGGCCACTTCGGTGGTAGCCGCGATACGCAAGAACAACGACATAGCTGTGGGAAACGTTATCGGCTCGAACATCTTCAACATTTTCTTTATTTTGGCTGTCAGTTCGCTCATCCGCCCGGTCACCTTCGACGTTTCGTTTAACCGCGATATACTGCTGCTTACTGGCGGCACGCTCTTTCTGTTCATCGCCATGTTCACCGGCAAGGTGCACAAGCTCGACCGTTGGGAAGCCGCCCTGCTGCTGGTTGCGTTTGGGGTGTATTTTTACTTCATCACCTGACGCACATGGGGCATCTCCGTGAAAGCGATATACAAACCGGCCTGTTCCAGCGCATTGGCAAAGCTGTTGCAGATATATTCCCTTCCTAACATCTTATCGATACCATATTGCTGAAGCTCCTTCCTTACCTCGGGTTGCACCCCTGAAAGGATAATCCGGATGCCGCGCTTTTCCATCTCTTTCAGCATCTCAATAAAATTGTGAATACCGGTGGAATCGATGAACGGCACATGCCGCATCCGTAATATCAATACATTTGATTTGTAGCGAATGTTGCGAAGGGTATCGCGATATTCCTGCGCTGCCGCGAAGAAAAACGGACCGCTGATTTCATACACATCAACGCCTCGGGGCAATGCCGAATAATTTTCAATCACATCGGTATCCTGCTCCATCGGTTCCACTGACGACAATTTGCCCATCCGCTGCATGAAGAGCAACGCCGAAAGCACAATGCCCACCTCGATGGCTACCGTCAGATCGACCAGTACGGTCAGGAAAAAAACCGTCAGCAGTACCAGCATATCGTATTTTGAGCCTTTGAATACAGAACGGAACGAGCGCCATTCACTCATATTGTACGCTACCACCATCAGGATACCGGCCAGCGCCGACATGGGGATAAGCTTGGCCCACTTTCCAAAGAAAAGCATGATGAGGAGCAAGGTCACTGCGTGAATCATTCCCGCCAAGGGGGTCCTACCTCCGTTCTTCACGTTAGTGGCTGTACGGGCAATGGCTCCGGTCGCCGGTATGCCGCCAAACAACGGCGATGCCAGGTTGGCAATCCCCTGCGCTATCAGTTCGGTATTCGAACGGTGATGCCCGCCAATCATACCGTCAGCCACCACAGCTGACAACAGCGATTCAATGGCTCCCAGCATGGCAATAGTCAATGCCGGTTGGATGTAATGCTGCAGATTCGTCCAGTCCAGATGCGGGAAATGCAACGAGATGGTTCCCTGTATTTCGCCAAACACACTCTCGATGGTATGAACCGGGAGATGGAACAACGCCACCACCGGCGTAATGAGCAAAATAGCCAGAAAGGAGCCGGGAATGCGTTTGAACACACGCCCTCCGTATATGGTAATCAGGATAGTCACTGCCGTGATGATGACTGACGCCGGATTCACCTGGTCAAGCGAAGAAAAATAGGCTTCCCATTTGGGTAGAAAGCCAGACGGCAAATGTTCGGGATGCAATCCAAGCGCGTCTTTCACCTGCGTGGTAAAGATGACCAGGGCAATACCGGAAGTAAAGCCAACGGTTAGCGGTCGTGGAATGAACTTCAGCACCGCTCCCAGCCGAAACAATCCAAACAGAATAAGCATGACGCCTGCCATCATGGTTGAGATGGCCAACCCTTCGATGCCGTAAGTCCCGACAATACCGGCCACCACGACAATAAACGCACCGGTAGGCCCGCCAATCTGTACACGGCTTCCGCCGAAGAACGAAATAAGGAAGCCTGCGACCACCGCGGTTGCCAGGCCTTTTTCAGGGGAAACACCCGAGGCTACCGCGAAGGCAATCGCCAGCGGTAGTGCAACAATACCGACAATCACACCGGCCAGCAGATCGTTCACAATCGTTTGCCGGGAATAACCACTTTTTAGGATGGTAAAGAATTTGGGTTTGAAAATGCTCTGCATCAATATTTGGAAGTAAGCTGCAAAAATAGCTGAAAACCATCTCCGCTGTCCTGTTGCCAGGTTAAAATATTACTAATTCGATCCGGGAGAGAACAGCCCGGGGTGGGTGGGGATTATGTCCGCTGCCGCGGGAAAGAGATGAGAAGGTGAGAGTGGGAGAAGTGGAGAATAGAGAGTTATGCGCAAGGCGTTGCCATTGGTCTGGGTTAACCCGAATTATTCATCTCGAGTACAATAAAATGGGTGCAAAGTGTTATCTTTAAGTAGATTAAACGAAACAACAACACTTTTAAACGCACCCATTTATGAGCAATAAAGATACCGTTTTTTACCGAGGCAGGACAGCAATAAACATGGATTTTTCAGCAGATGCAGTCAGTTCTGACGGGGCCGTACTACTGCTGGAAAAACTCGAAAGGAAACATCGCATATTGCACTATTTTAGCCAAGTGATTCCCGATTGTCGTGATCCATTTCGTATAGTCCACCCCATTGATAAGCTTTTAAAGCAGCGCGTGTTCACCATGGTACAGGGCTACGAAGATGCCAACGATGTCCAGTACCTGAAAAACGACCCGCTGTTAAAGGACATCCTTGAAGGGGAACTGGCCTCACAGCCCACCATGTCAAGGTTCGAGAACGGTTTTGACAAGCATTCCGTATTTGCTTTGTGCAATGCGTGGGTTGACCGCTATGTACTCACACTGGCGGGCAGGGAACAACTTGTGATCGATATTGACGGCACCGACGACCCCACCCATGGCGAACAGCAACTGTCGATGTTCAATGGCTATTACGGCCAGTTCATGTACAACGAACTGTTTTTCCACGATGGCGACACGGGGCAGATCATCCTCCCGGTACTACGCCCGGGTAACAGCCACTCCAACAAATGGTACGTTGCCATTTTAAAGCGGATATTGAAAAAGATAAGGGCCGCCTATCCCGGACTGAAGATCATTGTGCGGGCCGACAGCGGCTTCAGTTGCCCCGCTTTTTACCAACTGGCCGATGATTTTGGCCTCAAGTTCGCCGTTGGCATCGCCGCAAACGAAACACTGAAGAAAAAAACCGCAAGGGCGGAGAAAGCCGTGCGCCATTTGTTCGTTTCCAACAACACCAAGCACCAACATTTTATAAGCTATACCTATCAAGCAGGCACCTG
Organism: Prolixibacter sp. SD074; assembly: GCF_009617895.1. Lineage (NCBI taxonomy): Bacteria > Pseudomonadati > Bacteroidota > Bacteroidia > Marinilabiliales > Prolixibacteraceae > Prolixibacter > Prolixibacter sp. SD074. The sequence goes on along the minus strand of NZ_BLAW01000001.1, from coordinate 2,713,078 downwards.
GCACAAACCACAACAATGCTACTCGAAGATAGAAAGCACGGGAAAGGGGCTGAACGTCAGGCATATTGTCAGCAATATGGAAGAAGCCGATGCCCGGTCCATCTATTTTGGGTTTTACGTAAAACGGGGCGAGGCCAGCGAAAACCGGATCAAAGAGGTAAAAAACATGTGTTTTTCGGACAGGTTGTCCGACCATGGCTTTTGGCCAAACTTTTTTCGGTTGTTCCTCAGCAGCTTGTCCTACGAAATATTTTTACTTGTGAAAGAAGCAATAAAGAAAACAGGCTTCGAAGCGGCCAAAAAATGGCAGGTTGATACTATTAGGGCATCATTGTTGAAAATTGGGGCAACAATAAAAACGACAAAGCGAAAGGTGTACTACCGCTTTTCCAAGGCGTTCGTACACCAGGAACTGTTCAGGCAACTGGTCTTTCAATAAAATAAACAGCAGCGAACAACCAAGCAGGGCACAATGATGGGATTGCTATGCCCTGTTGTCAAAAAATGAGAGTTTTGGGACAAGAACAGCCGGACACGGCATCGGTTGTCCCCAATATTTATATCGCCCGACCGGAATTTAGTGTAGTTTTCATCAAGCCCAGCTTTCAAAAATATGAACGCTATAGTTTTATGCACAATTCTCCGGCTGATGAATAATGCGGGTTAAGTTGTCCCTACAGGATGCCGGCCTGTGTTGACTTCACCGGACAGCGTCCCATCCCTGTTAGTGTGTTGGGGGCGCCCTGCCTGAACGCCTGTCGGGGGCTACAACCACCGACAGTGATTTTCATCCTGTTACGGTAAAAATGAAAGTGATGAATGACAAGGGCACTTCCCGCTAGGGTTTCCAATTGAGTTCATTGAATTTTTTCTTTCCCCGGAAGTAGTAATTCCAAACCATACTTCCTGTGTAAATCTGAGGATGCTTTGTTACAACATCATTCCCCCTAAGTTTTTTCCGTTGCTTTCGCAGGAGTGGAAGATGACGGTAGAAGGCCAGGTGAGCCATGATTACATTTCGGAAAGCTGCCACCTGTCCTGTAATTAGGAACTGAAGTGCGGCTGCACCGTCGAGTACCATTCGGCTGACCAAAACCGGAAATAATAATTGGTGAGGCAAATTTTTGTATAGAAGAAACAAGTTGTTCCGGAAGTTGAGGTAAATTTTTCGGGGATTTCCGTAAGAAAGGCTTCCACCACCCACATGATGAACCGTGGATTGATGATTGTAGTATACTTTATATCCCCGGTTTTTCATGCGCCAGCACAAATCAATCTCTTCCATGTGCGCCCAGAAATGGGCATCCAGGCCTTCCATTTCTTTCCAAACCAATGAACGGACCATCAGGCAGGCCCCGGTTCCCCAGAAAATTTCACCGCTTTCGTTATACTGACCTTCGTCCTTTTCTACCACATCGAGCAAACGCCCCCGGCAGAACGTGTAGCCAAAGCGGTCGATAAAACCGCCGGCGGCCCCGGCATATTCAAAATAATCGGGCTTTTCTGTTTGCAGAATTTTCGGTTGACAGGCACCAATTGATGCATCGGAATCCATCATTTCGATGAGCGGCCCGAGCCAGTTTTCTGTCACTTCGACGTCCGAATTCAGTAACAGATAATATTCCGCTTCGATTTGTTTGAGTGCCTGGTTGTAACCTTCCGCGAAGCCGTAATTTTCTTCCAGTTGCAAATAGCGGACCGAGGGAAATTCCTTTTCCACCACTTCGTGGCTATCGTCGGTAGAACCGTTGTCGGCCACCACAATTTCTACTTCCGGTAACGTGGTGTATTTAACCAATGCCGGCAGATACCGGCGCAAAAAATCCTGACCGTTCCAGTTTAATATGACAACAGATACTTTCATTTGGCAGGGGTTGCGGACTGTTCCGGTTCGCGTTTATGTTTCCAGCGGCGGTGCGACCAAAGCCAGTAGGCCGGCTCGTCTTTGATAATCTGTTCCAGAAAACGGGTATGTTTTTCGGTAATCTCGTACTGCTTTGTCTCTTTAGGTTTATCGGTGATCAGATGAAATGTTAGCGTATAATGCCCCCGCTTCTGTTTTTGCATGTGGGCGCCCAACACTACAGCATTCAGCTTTTTGGCAATCTTTTCGGTTCCCAGTAGTATTGGCGTTTCCTGGTTCAGGAAGGTAGTCCAGTACTGAATCTCGTTTTTCCTGGGGGCTTGGTCATTCAGGAACCCCGAAATCGTCGGTGTTCCTTTTGAGCTGTCAGCCATCAGTTGCCGGAAGGTTTTGTTCTTATCCAGCGGAATTGCGCCAAAGCGGCCTCGCAACTTATGGTAAAAGCGGTCGATGCTTTTGTTGTGCAAGGGCTTGTAAATCACGTAAAACTTGCCCTGCGTCTGCAATCCCCAGCTGCACATCCACTCCCAGTTGTTGTGGTGCCCGAGCGAAACCAGCACGTGCCGTCCGTCTTTCAGGTATTGGTTGGGAAGTTCCGGATTGAGAAACTTCATTCGTTTCTTTATTCTGGCGGGAGAAATTTGGGAGAAATAAAGCGTTTCGATAAAACTGTCGCAGAAATGCTGATAAAACCGGCGCTCAATTGTTTTCCTTTCCCGGACCGTTTTCTCTGGAAAAGCATTCGCTAAATTGGTTCGAACGACTTTTCGGCGATAGCCAAAAACGTGATAAACAAGGAAATAAAGAAAATCAGAAAACGCATAGTGGATACGCAGGGGAAGAAAATGGTTAAGCCATGTAAATCCCCTGAGAATGTGATACAATAGATAATCCATAGAGAAATAAACGTTCGATTAAGATTGTCGGAGTAGCTGCAACAGGATGGCGACCAGTGTCTCTTTGTTTTTACTGTCGATAAATGTTTCCAACGCTTTATCACGCTCTTTTGCATTCATTTCCAGAATTTTTTCCAGCTCTTTTTGTTCCCGTCCGGTCAATTCGTTGCCGAATGCTTCTAGTAATGGTTGATGCGTTTCACTTGCTTTTTCGGGTAACCCGAAGAGTTCCAGCTCGTGAATGGCAGCATCCAATATCTCGTGAGCCTGAGCGCGAATTGGGTCAGTTAATTTGATGCCACCGGATGTATCGCGCAAGTTCCAGCTGGAATAATCGTACTTTAGGTTGTTGATGAGCCGGGCATGTTCGCTGCCTTCACCAAAAATGCGGGAAATGTAAATCAGCGTGTGTGCCTTCCAGGCTTCCAGATCGAAACGCTTCACTTCGAGGCGGGCAATCTGTTCTTTCAGGATGTCTATTTCTCTCATGGTCTGTATTCAGTTGCCAAGATGTTGATGTACAATGTCGTAAAATTCCTCGAAATATGCACCGTTTGCCGCCACGATTTCTCCGCCGAACAGGAAATTATCGCCGCCATTAAAGTCGGTTACCTTTCCTCCTGCCTGTTTAATAATCAGCACTCCGGCTGCCACGTCCCAGGCGTGTAGCGCATGTTCCCAGAAAGCCTCGAAACGTCCGGACGCCACATAGGCCAGGTCGGTAGCAGCAGAACCCAACCGGCGAATGCCTTGTGAATGTTGCATGAAGTGGTTCATGGCTTCCATATAGCCATCCAGCTTCTTGAAATTGTAATACGGAAATCCGGTTGCTATTAACGCGTCTTCGGTCGTTTTGGCATCGCTTGCGCGGATAACTTTTCCATTTAGGTAAGCCTGGCTGTCTTTCCATGCATAGAAACATTCGTCCTGCGTGATTTCATAAACCACTCCCAGGATGATTTCGTTACCACGAGAGAGTGCCACACTTACTGCATAAGGCGGCATACCGTGAATGAAGTTGGTGGTGCCATCCAACGGATCGATGATCCATTTTAATTCTTCTCCGTGGTTTCCAGCCGTATTTTCCTCCGTAATAAATCCGGCTTCCGGTAAAAGCTGCCGCAGTTTCTCGACTAATTGCTTTTCAGCGCCTTTGTCGACATACGATACAAAGTCCGATTTTCCTTTCTTTTCAACGGCATCCAGTTGAAAACGTTTTCGTTCGCCGGCAATGAATGTGCCGGCATCTTTTACAATCCCGATAACGTCGGTACAGAGTTTTTCCAGGTTCATCACAAAAAATTTCTTCAAAAGTAATGATTAATCGTCTTGGTTGTCATTTTACCTTGTCAGGATAACGTCCTTGTCGGCTCTCTTAGAAATAAAAATCCCGTCGGGAACTCCTGACGGGATGTATTATATTCCGTATTTTTGAAATCGTTAATCAATCAAAACCGCCATATTCCCGGTAGGATTGATGCCGGACAGTTTCACTTCCCTGATTTGGTTAACCAGTTCATCACGGAAGTCGGTTTCCACCTTGATGTAATTCTCGGTCCATCCTGTTATTCTTGATTTCGAACGGCTTTTTTCGAACAGCACCCGGTGATTTTGTCCGTCGTGCTTCAGGTAAAAATCTTTTAGTTTTTGGTTGGATAACTCTTTGAGTTTTTCCACCCTTTTCTTCCGTTCGTTAACCGGAACCACGCCATCGATTTTCAGGGCGCTGGTTTTCGAGCGCTCGGAATAAGGGAAAACATGGAGCTGCGAAATGTCCAGTCCTTCGATAAACTGGTACGATTCCCCGAACAGTTTATCCGATTCACCATTCATGCCGGCAATCACATCCACGCCAATGAAGGCATGCGGAAGTAGCTCCTTAATTTTCCCCACACGGTGTGCAAACAGTTCGCGGTCGTAACGACGTCCCATCAATTTCAGCACTTCGTTGCTTCCGGCTTGCAATGGAATGTGGAAATGCGGGGCAATCCGCTTCGACCGGGACACAAATTCGATGATATCGTCGTTCAGCAGGTTCGGTTCGATGGATGAAATGCGGATGCGATCGACGCTCTCCACCTCGTCCAGGGCCTGCACCAGGTCGTAGAAGGTTTCGCCGGTGCTTTGCCCAAAGTCGCCGATGTTCACCCCGGTGAGAATAATCTCGCGGATTCCCTGTTCTCCGGCGCGTGTTGCTTCTTCCACCAGGCTGGTGATGCCGGGGTTCCGGCTTTTCCCGCGCGCCATTGGGATGGTGCAGTAGGTGCAGAAATAGTCACAGCCGTCCTGTACTTTCAGGAAACTGCGGGTACGGTCGCCGTATGAATACGCATGGTCGAACCTGTTGATACGGGTAAAGGAGCAGTTATGTACATCGCCCTTTTTGTGTTTTTCGAGCCCGTCGAGGTATTTGGTGATATTGAATTTATCGTTGGCTCCCAGCACCAGGTCCACACCTTCGATGGACGCCACTTCGTCGGGTTTCAGCTGGGCATAGCATCCTACTACCACAATAAATGCGGCCGGATTTTGCCGGATGGCCTGACGAATAATGGCACGGCTCTTCTTGTCGGCGGTATCGGTTACCGAACAGGTGTTGATAACGTAAACATCAGCTTTGTCCCTGAAACCAGTCCTGTCAAAACCCATCTCCTGGAAAGAGCGGGCGATAGTGGATGTTTCGGAGAAATTCAGTTTACATCCCAGCGTGGTAAAAGCTACTTTTTTCCCGTTGTAATTCATTCCTCTCTTGCTTCAAATTTGCCCGGGGGCAGTCAACGTTTTCTGTTACTTTATACCTGAAAAACAGCTAAAAAGTTTTCAGGATAAAGTCGTCTTTTATTGTCGGCGCAAAACTAATAAATAATTTTGAAGGAGGCGGAACGGGATGATGTAAACCGGGATAATGACAACACCCGCACTTTGTTTCCCGCCAGAACGACGAAATGTACTTGCCTCCCGCGTTGTGGAGAGAACAAATTACAAATTGTAGTTTTCTCCCGCGTCCGGACAAGAGCCATCTGCCGTTCGCAGAAGCTTTCCGCAAGGAAAAAAGGTGTCGTTGCGAAATGCGGTAGCTTCCCGCTTCGTGTCGGGATCCAACCGCCAAATGCGAAAACGCATTTCAGCCGGGTTTCCCATAAAAAAAGACCAGCATTCGGAGCTGGCCCCTTTCGTTTTTCTATCTGGATGAAATCCAGAAAAATCAAAGTAAATCGCTGGCCAGCTCAGCCAGGTAGCTGCGTTCGCCTTTCACCAGGTTGATGTGTGCAAACAGGTCCTGTCCCTTCATTTTGTCGGTGAGGAAAGCCAAACCGTTCGACTGCATGTCGAGGTACGGCGAGTCAATTTGCATGATATCGCCGGTGAAGATCATTTTGGTGCCTTCGCCCGCACGGGTAATGATGGTTTTCACTTCGTGTGGAGTGAGGTTCTGCGCTTCGTCGATGATGAAGAAACAATTGGAGAGACTTCGTCCCCTGATGAAGGCGAGTGCCGTAATAACCAGTCGTCCGTCTTTTCGCAATTCCTCGATTAACTGAACTTCTGTGCTGCGTGGATTGAAACTTTTCTTAATCACGGCCAGGTTATCGAAAAGCGGTTGCATGTAGGGCGAGACCTTTTCTTCGGCATCTCCCGGCAGGAAACCCAAATCGCGGTTACTTAGTGCTACAATGGGGCGGGCCAGCAAGGTGGTATCGTAAAGCTTGTGTTGAGCAATAGCAGCGGCCAAAGCGAGCAGGGTTTTTCCTGTTCCTGCTTTCCCGGTCAGGGCAATTAGTTTTATTTCGGGATTCAACAGGGCGTCCAGCGAAAACGTCTGCTCGGCATTCCTCGGCTTGATGCCATAGGCCACATGTTTATCGACTCGTTTGATGGTTTTCGAGAACGGATCGTAATGAGCCAGTGCACTGGATCGATTTCCTTTCAAAATCAGGTATTCGTTGGCAAAGGGTGAGTCTCCGATTCCGGCTTCTTCCAGCGCAAGCGATTTGTTGTCGTATAATTTGGCGATGAGTTCGTCATTGTACTCATTCATTTCCCTGATACCTTCGTACAGCACATTGACATCGGAGATTTTATCGTTTTTGTAATCTTCCGATTCGATGTGCAGCGATTTGGCTTTCATCCGGAGATTGACATCCTTGGTGACAAAGATGGTTTTCCTTTCGGGATATTTATCCCGAACAGCTTCGGCGATGGCCAGAATACGGTGGTCGGGAATGTCATCGCGGAAGGATTCTTTCATTTGTTTGGAAAAAGGCTTTCCGGTTTCGATAATGAGTTTGCCTTTTTTCGGTCCAAGCGATAATCCTCCATTGAAGAGGTCGTCGCCGACGATTTCATCCAGAATGCGCACAAACTGACGGGCCTGAAAATTAATCTGATCGCTGCCTCGCTTGAATTTATCCAGCTCTTCCAAAACAGTGATCGGGATTACTACATCATTGTCTTCGAAATTGTAGATACACTTGTGATCATGCAAGATGACGTTAGTGTCGAGGACGAATACTTTAGATTGCGTCATATTCGTAGGGTTTGAAGGGTTTGCTTTTAAAGATAGCATTTTTTGCATCTGGTGTACGGCAGGTCGAAATGAATTTACGAACTTTAACCCGTTGATAAATTCTTTTCACATTATGGACAGATTTGAAGCGACACTGAGATATTTATATGAGCAATTGCCTTTTTATCAACGGAAAGGGCCGGCTGCGTATAAAAATAACCTGGATAATACGCTGGCACTGGATGAGCTTTACGGACATCCGCACCGATTATTTCGGAGCGTACATGTGGCAGGAACGAACGGAAAAGGATCGGTTTCGCATATGTTGGCGAGTGTGCTTCAGGAAGCAGGTTACCGGGTGGGATTATATACCTCACCGCACCTGAAAGATTTCAGGGAACGTATTCGCGTGAATGGTGTGAAAATTCCGAAAGAGGAGGTGGTGCGCTTTGTGGATGATTTTGTGGCACGTAACCAGCGTGAGAGGATGGAACCATCTTTTTTTGAGTTAACCGTAGCCATGGCATTTGATTATTTTGCCCGCGAGCGAGTTGACATTGCTGTGGTGGAAGTTGGATTGGGCGGCCGCCTCGATTCTACGAATATCATTACCCCCGAAGTGTCGGTTATCACGAATATCAGCCTTGACCATGTGGCGTTGCTGGGAAATTCATTAACCGAAATTGCCGGTGAGAAGGCGGGCATCATGAAAAAGGGGATTCCGGCTGTTGTGGGGGAAACCATGAAAGAAACGGCCCCGGTTTTCGCCGAAAGGGCGGAAAGCCTGTGTATCCCGCTGCAGTTTGCCGATCAATTGTATCAGACTGGTTATTCCATGACTTCGCCCGAAGGAAAGCAACTCTTCAATGTGCGTTATAACAATATACTTCGTTTCGAGCAGCTTTCACTTGATTTATTGGGACAATACCAGGGCCGAAATCTTTGCACAGCCTTGGCCGCTATGGATGTTTTGAAAGAACGGGGCTGGAAAATTTCGGATGATGCCTTGTACCGGGGCATGGAACATCTGGTGCAAAATACCCGATTGCTTGGACGCTGGCAGGTGTTGGGGGCTAATCCCTGCATTGTTTGTGATACCGGCCATAATGAAGCCGGGATTCATGAAATTGTGCATCAGATACATCAGACTCCTTATAAAAAACTACACTTTGTATTGGGAATGGTAAACGATAAGGATGTGATGAGCGTCTTACGGCTCTTGCCGAAGGATGCGGTTTACTATTTTACCAAGGCTTCCATTCCAAGGGCGATGTCTGAAAATATGCTTGAGTTGAAAGCAACTGACCTGGGATTGAAAGGACAGAAATATCCGGCTGTTGTTGAGGCGCTGACTGCCGCAAAACAGCATGCTGAACCCGACGACATGATTTTTATTGGTGGAAGTACCTTTGTCGTGGCTGAAGTGATTTAATCTTTTTCCGGAAGGGCATAAAAAAAGGATTCCACAGAAGTGAAATCCTTTGAGTGGGAACTGCTGGATTCGAACCAGCGGCCCTCTGCTTGTAAGGCAGATGCTCTGAACCAACTGAGCTAAGCTCCCCGAAAAAATAAAATCCTAAATATGAATATGTGGGAACTGCTGGATTCGAACCAGCGACCCTCTGCTTGTAAGGCAGATGCTCTGAACCAACTGAGCTAAGCTCCCGCTTTCGTTAAAAGCGTTGCAAATATAGATTTTTTTTGATTCCTGCAAAAACAGATGACAAACTTTTTAACTGATTTATTGCTATGCCTGATTTTCGAAATGCCTTATTCTGCCTGCTTCTTTCGTAAGGTTCTTATTGTAAATAAATTGGGGAAGGTACAAAAAAAAACTGCCTCAGGTTCTGAGGCAGTTAATAGATTTTTGCTCTTCAATGTTTTTATACTTCGTGATGTTGAAGAATTTCTTCCGCTTTTTCAAGTATGGTGGTATCATCTAAAAGTACGATACCTCCATTAGGGCCTTGTTCAAGGTGAATTCCAACTGCTTTTCCTTTCTCGTAATTTGCTCCGCCGAAATAATTCCTGACGGTCTCAACCTCAATGCCTAATTCATCGGCAATATGGTGGATGGCACCGTCAGGCAAACGGTCTTTAATTTTTCTCAGTTCGTTGAAGGTTATTTTCTTTGTCATAGCGGTAGGATTTTATCTTGTTAATAAAAAGTTTTGGAAGCAAAACATGTATCACCTTAAAAATAAAATTAAATATTTAATAACCCAACGGTAACATCGGTTACGCTTCTGTTATTAGGTATAATTCACATTTATTAACAAATAAAAACCCCCTTAAATCATTCGCAACAATCAGAAAATCAGAATCGTGTATTTTCGTCCGATAGGGAGTCAAGCCTGTTTGTCTGCAAATGTTTTATAACATGTTTTTGTCTGTCTTCTTCGCTTTTTAATCCCCGTTTAAGTGCATCATAAACAGCTTGGTGTAGACGGGGCCTTAAGTTCAGTTCGTAGAGTTTCCGGTCGTTTCGGGTAGGATAAACCCGGTTGGAAAAGAACATGAAAAGAAGTCCGTTTTCAGGATCGGCCCAGGCAAATGTTCCGGTAAAGCCACTGTGTCCAAAGCTCTCTGCACTGGATGACGGGGCAGGATAAGCTTCATCAATTGTTTTTTCACTGTTGTCAATCAGTGGTTTGTCAAATCCAAGTCCCCGCCGGTTATCGTTCTCGGGGAACTGACACCGGGTCCATTCTTTCATGGTTGCTTCACTGATGTAACGTTTCCCTCCGTATGTCCCGTAATTCAGATACATCTGGATGATTTTTGCCGCATCGTTAATGGTCCCAAAAAGCCCCGCATTACCCGAAACGCCACCCATCATGGCTGCCCCCTCGTCGTGCACAAATCCTTGAATTTGCCGGTGGCGGAAGAACGTGTCGTCCTCTGTGGGGATCATTCGGTTGATGGGATATTTCAGATAAGGATTGTAGGTAACCGTTGAGGCTCCCAACGGTCCATAAAAGTTTTCGTGTATGTATTTTTGATAATCCTCACCGGTCAGGTTGGCGATGATTTGCGGGTAGAGATAAAAGGTAAGCCCGGAATACACATATTGCTTTTTAGGCAATAACGGTGATTTATCAATGTCGGAATATATGGTGTCAATGAAGCTGTGATTCAGGTACATTCTATCGCTTACGCGAAGAGAATACTTCCTGGTAGGACGATGTCGAATGTATCCATGCTTAAACCGGCCGTTGGGTTTCACAATACTTTTCCAGTAAGGAATCCATGCTTCCAGCTGTCCCTGGTGAGCCAGGATGTCGCGAATGTGGATATTGGCTTTGTTGGTATTGTTCCATTCAGGCCAGTATTTCGAAAATTTATCGTCGACATTGAATTTTCCCTCGTCTGCCAGTTTCATCAGCGCCGGTAATGGACCGGTTACTTTGGTCAATGACGCAAAGTCGTAAATATCGGAAGGTTTTACTGGTATCTGGTCGTTGTACGTCCTGTAGCCATAGCATTTATGGAAGAATATTTTTCCGTTCTTGGCCAGCAATATCTGGCATCCGGGGTATGCTTTCTGTGCAAGTCCGATGTTCACCAGCGAATCGATACGTTGTTCCAGGAAGTTAGGGTCAATTCCAACGGCTTCGGGAATTGTGTAGGAAAGACGTCCCAATGCTTTTGTTTGTATTCCGGTTCCAGCCGGGAAAAACTGATTCAACGTAACCGGCAATTTTCCCTTAGCAGCAATGCCGCCAAAAATCATTTGCGCTGCCCGGTTTTCAGCCTCATCGGTTTCCTGGTAAGCCATAACGATGGAACGGGCATCGTTGAGGTCACGAAATGCGTTGGCCGCATAGGCATTTCCAAACAATACAACGACCGAGTTGTCCATCTTGCTGATGATATTTGTTGCATCGAGTTGAAGTTGCGTCAGATGGAAGTTATCTTCCGGAGTCATCCAGAAATTATTGACCGCTGCGATCACCAGGTTGTAATTCTTTAATTGAGGCAAAAGCTCCTGAAGCGCTTTGCGGGGAGCATTTTTATCGATATGGAAATTATCAACTTCCAGGTATTCTCCCAGTGCTTTTTGAAACACAGTATTGTAATCACGGCCGATGCTGACGGTCGCTATATGTAAGGCGTCAAGTTCCTGAAGAGGTAACAGGTCGCCTTTATTTTGTAATAGCGTGATACTTTCTTTGGTCAATTCGAGGGAAGTCAGATGGTAAAGCGGCTTCTGCAAATCTTGGTACAGGCTGTCTGTTTTTACCGGTTTCCAGTTGTTCAGGCCAGCCCATCTTTTTACCATTAATACCTTGCGGCACTTTTGGCCGATTTCTTCTTTGGTAATCCGGCCTTTTCTTACCGCCTTTTTGATGGCTTTGATGGCCACTTTCGGGTTGGTGACAAATTCCAGTACGTCGTTGCCGGCAGCCAAAGCCATTACATCAGCTGTTCCGGCAGGTCCATTCACTTTTGCGCCTTTCATGTTCATGGCATCGGTCAAAGTGAGCCCTTGAAATTCCAGTTCATCGTGGAGCAGTTTTCCGGTAATTGGCTTTGAAAGTGATGCTGCTGTTCCGGCCGGATCTAACGCAGGCACATCGAGATGCCCTACCATGATGCCGCCAATTCCTGCTTGAATCAACCGGTTAAAAGGCATAATTTCGAGGCTGTCGAGGCGTGCCTTATCGAATGGAACAACAGGAAGCGTTTTGTGTGAATCTTTTTCAGTATCGCCGTGTCCGGGAAAATGCTTGGCGGTTGGAAGTATATTTTCCTTTTGCATTCCCAGCGCATACATCATCGCTTTTCGGGCGACATTTTCTACATCCTGACCGTAAGAACGGTACCCGATAATTGGATTCTTGGGATTGCTGTTGACATCGGCTACCGGTGCAAAGTTGACTTGAATGCCCATCCTTTTACATTGCTGGCCAATGTCTTTTCCCATCTGATAAACCAACGAGTCATCCTGAACGGCCCCAATAGCCATTGCATCGGGATAACTAATGCAACTATCGAGACGCATTCCCAAGCCGTTTTCTGCATCGATGCCAATTAGCAACGGAACTTTTGATGCCTGTTGGAATTTATTGGTTAATTGTGCCTGACGGACCGGTCCACCCTGAAAGAAGGCCAGGCCTCCTATTTTATTTTCGGCTATCAGTTGTAAAATCTCCTGGGTGTGGGTTTCATCTTTGTTGGAATAGGCCGCAACGGTGATTAACTGGCCAATTTTCTCATCAAAGCTTAGTGATTGAAATACCGAATCGACCCACGCATCGTTTTCGTATGCGTAAAATGGCGGGCGGACCGGATTGGCGGCTTGATTCATTACCGGATGAAAGAGGATAATAATGAGGTTGATTAATCCAAGCAGGTTTCTCGGGAGCTTCATGATGTCATAAGTTGTAGTGATGGACAATTTCGATTTTCGTAAAATTAGTAAATGGATTGTACTGTACTAGCTTATCTCGTACCAGGAATAGTTATTTTTACTTCGAGGTTCATCACAAATTTGTATTTTAGTCGGATATAATATGTATTACAAATTTAAAGTCTTAATTGATTAATCCTAACAATTTTCTGAATCGTTTATAAAAACTAAGCCCATGAAAAATCATATCCTGCTCTTACTTTCGGTTTTCCTCTTTTCTTCTTGTGGAAATGCGAATGAAAAACACATCATAGTCGGCGCCGAACAACCTGGGAAATACCTGCCGTTGCTGGATGGTAAAAATGTGGCATTGGTGGTAAATCAAACCTCCAGGGTAAACGGTCAGCATCTGGTAGACTTTCTGCTCGAAAGGCACATTAATGTGAAAGAGATTTTTGCTCCTGAACACGGTTTCAGGGGGCAGGCTGACGCGGGTGAAAAATTGGAAAATACGTTTGATAAACGGACCGGGTTGCCGGTCATTTCGATTTACGGAAAAACCAAAAAGCCAAGTCCGGAACAGCTAACGGGAATCGATTGGGTCGTGTTTGACATTCAGGATGTAGGTTGTCGTTTTTACACGTACATCAGTACCATGCATTATGTGATGGAGGCTTGCGCCGAAAACGGCGTGAAAATGATGATTTTCGATCGCCCCAATCCCAACGGCGATTACGTAGCCGGACCGGTTTTTAAACCCGAATTTCGCTCATTTGTGGGGATGGAGCCCATTCCGGTGGTGCATGGTTGTACGGTTGGAGAACTGGCACGGATGATTAATGGCGAAGGATGGCTGACAAATCATGAAAAAGTTGATTTAACAGTAATTCCGGTTAAAAACTACGCTCATCAGGATCGATATTCTTTGCCCGTGAAACCTTCTCCCAATTTACCGAACGATTTGTCGATTCGTTTGTATCCGTCACTCTGTTTTTTCGAATCTACCAGTGTGAGTGTCGGGAGGGGAACTTATTTTCCCTTCCAGGTAGTAGGGTATCCTGATCCCAGATTTGGTTCCTTTTCGTTTACTCCAGAAAGTATCGAAGGGATGGCCAGGTCGCCACTTCATTTGGGTGAGAAATGTTATGGGATGGATTTCAGGGAACTGAAAAATACGCCGCGTTTTACGCTGAAATATTTTCTGGATTGGTATCATCGCTTTCCTAACGAGAAAAATTTTCTGACCCGCGGGCGCTGGTTTAATTTGTTGATGGGAACTGATGCTGTGATTAAGCAAATCAGGGAGGGAAAGACTGAACAGGAGATTCGCGCATCGTGGAAACCGGAACTCGATGCTTATCGACAGATTCGTAAAAAATATCTTCTTTATCCCGATAACGTCCAAAACTAAATCATGAATCCATTTATTGTGCTGGCCGTCATTGGCGGTTACTTTCTTTTGCTGATACTTATTTCGCGCTTGACAGCGAAAGGGGCGGACTCTGATACTTTTTTCACGGCCGACCGGAAATCGCCCTGGTTTGTGGTAGCTTTTGGTATGATTGGGGCTACGCTCTCGGGCGTTACGTTCATTTCCGTTCCGGGAGAAGTCGGGAGTTCGGCTTTTTCCTATTTTCAGTTTGTACTGGGAAATTTAGTAGGATACTGGATTGTGGCCGGAGTACTCTTACCCATGTACTACAAGATGAACCTGGTTTCGATTTATGGTTACCTTGAAGAACGATTTGGGCCGGCAGCGTATAAAACCGGTTCGTTCTTTTTCCTTCTCTCCCGTACCATTGGAGCGGCGTTTCGTCTCTACCTGGTAGCTGGCGTATTGCAACTTGCTTTTTTCGACGCGTTTGGTATTCCTTTTTGGGTTACGGTAATGATCAGTATTTTACTAATTTGGGTGTATACTTACCGGGGAGGGATCAAAACGATTGTATGGACCGATACTTTGCAGACCACTTTCCTGATTCTTGCTGTCGTTCTGACGATTAATTATATCCTGAATCATTTTGGATGGTCGGTGGGAGAAGCTTTCCGGCACATAACTGCTCATGCCGGTTCCAAGATATTTCATTGGGGATGGAAATCAGGCAATAACTTCTTCAAGCAGTTTTTTGCGGGGATGTTTGTCACGGTCGTTATGGTTGGCCTTGATCAGGATATGATGCAGAAAAACCTGACTTGCCGGAATGCCCGGGAAGCACAGAAGAATATGCTCTGGTTCAGTGCCAGCTTTGTATTGGCAGTTATGCTGTTTCTTGGGTTGGGTGTTTTGCTTTACATGTTTGCTGCGCAAATGGAAATGCCTCTCCCGGAAAGGACTGATGATTTGTATCCTTTGCTGGCGCTGAATAAGATGAGCCTTTCTGTCGGTATTGTGTTCCTGTTAGGAATTACTGCGGCAGCCTATTCGAGTGCTGATTCGGCTTTGGCTTCGTTAACCACAGCGTTTTGTGTTGATTTTCTGAGGTTTCAGAAGCGGACGGATGATAAAAAAGAGAAGCAGCGAAAAATGGTACACATTGGTTTTTCGGTGATCCTGTTCTTCGTGATTATACTTTTTCGGATCATTAATGATGAAAGTGTGGTGGTGGCACTTTTTAAAGTAGCAGGATATACCTACGGCCCCTTGCTCGGTTTGTTTGCTTTTGGGATGTTTACAAAGTACGAAGTGAACGACCGTGCTGTTCCAATTCTGGCTGTTACTTCCCCACTTATCAGTTGGGCCATCGATACGTGGTCGGAACAACTATTGTTTGGCTATCGATTTGGCTTTGAGATTCTTATTTTAAATGGAGGATTGATGTTTCTCGGTCTTTTTCTTTTTCGCAAAAAAAAATATTTCGAAAGTTAAAAAATGTTAAAGAAGTTTGATTATTATTATTATATTTGAACAGGGAAAGGTTGCTATTTTCCTGGCCATGATGATGTTATTGAGTGTGCTTATATAAACCGATGAGGGGATTTTGTAAAATACTGGTTGTTATGGTGTTGGTGTACCTTTTCGCTTCCTGTGAAAAGGAAAATATCAATTCATCTAACGATGCCCTTCTACATTTCTCAACCGATACAGTTGCCTTCGATACTATTTTTACCGCCATTGGCTCGCCCACCCGTAATGTTCGTGTCGTAAATCCAACCAACAGTACCCTCGTAATTTCTTCGATTAAGCTCGCTGGTGGAAACAAAAGTGGATTTCGTTTGAATGTAAATGGAGAAGTAGCTAACGATGTTTACGATGTGGAGGTCCCTCCGAACGACAGCATCTTTGTTTTCGTTGAAGTCACCCTTGGTGAAAACGGGGGGAATATTCCCATGGTTGCTGAAGACTCCATTGTCTTCAGGGTAAATGGCATTATGCAGGATGTTAACCTGATTGCATGGGGGCAGGATTTTAAGCGAATTAACTCGAAGGTGATTGAGACAACTACCTGGACCAATGAGAAGCCTTACCTGGTTTATAATTATGCCTATGTCGATTCCGGGGCTGCTTTAACGATTGAACCGGGAACCATCATTTATTTTCATGATGGAGCCGGATTTTATGTGAAAGGTACGCTTGATGTTCAGGGGACCAATGATGAGCCGGTCGTTTTTCAGGGGGATCGGCTGGAGTCGATTTACAGTGATTTACCTGACCAGTGGAATGGCATCATTCTTTTCTCTGGGAGCCATAATAACCGGCTCGAACATGCTGTTATCAAAAATGCCAATATCGGATTGCAGGTGGGAACGATTGAACACGAGGGGTATGCATCAGTCGAGCTTGCCGATACCCGAATCGAAAATATGAGCTGGGCTGGTATTTGGGCCATGAAATCGAAAATACTGGCAAGTAACTGTGTGATATCCAACGTACGGTATTACAATACAGCCTTGTTGTTGGGGGGGGATTATCAGTTTTATCATTCCACGTTTGCCAATTACTATAATGCCCTTTCTACGGGCATCCGAAATACGGAAACATTGATCGTCTCCAATTACCTGATCGACAGTAAAACCGATACGCGTTATGTCGGGAATATGACGCAGGCCACATTTGGAAACTGCATTGTAACAGGGAACCGGTCTGGTGAGTTACTGGTGCGCATGGATAAGAAAGGTGAGGGCAATTATCTTTTCGACAATTGCCTGTTGCAACTTAGCGATACAATTGATATCGATAATAACTCCCATTACCTGGGAATTCTTCGAAATGCCGATCCTCGTTTCATCGATCCGTATAAAGGGAACTTCCAGCTCGATACACTTTCCACTGTAAAAGACATTGGTAAATTGAGCTATGCCAAAATGTTCCCGAATGATTTTCTGGGGGAAAGTCGTTTGGATGATGCCGGACCGGATTTGGGAGCTTATGAACGGATTGAAAAGGATCCGGACAAAAACGCAGATTCGAAATAACAGCATATGTCATTTCCGGTACTGGCTATTTTACTGATGGTTAATCTTCTCCCTTCTGAGCTGCAATCTGCTTCGAAAAATGATTTTTGCATTGTGTTCTACAATGTGGAAAACCTGTTTGATATCAAGAATGATCCGGAAACGAAAGATGATGATTTCACCCCTGACGGAAAAAATCACTGGACTTATCATCGGTTGGATGCCAAACTACAACACATTTATAAAGTACTGATTGCAGCCGGGAAGGGCGAATTTCCCGATGTGATTGGCCTGGCGGAAATCGAAAACCGATGGGTAATCAAATGCTTAATAGACAGCACCCCATTGAGTCGTGTCCCTTATGGCATTATTCATAAGGATTCGCCGGATCGGCGTGGCATTGATGTGACATTGCTTTACCGAAAAGATCGGGTTGAGCCGGTTGACGTCGATTTTTTACGCGTGGTGAAAGAAGGGAAGAGGCAGTTCGAATCGCGCGATATCCTTTATTTCTCCGGTAGTTTAAGCGGAGATAAGGTCCATTTCTTTGTCAACCACTGGCCATCTCGCTATGGGGGCTATATGGCTACAAAGAAGAAGCGTAATTTTGCAGCCCGTATTTTACGGCAACGAATTGATACCATTTTTAAAAGTGAACCAGACGCGCGCATTTTACTGATGGGCGATTTTAATGCGACGATGAATGAAGGTTGCTTGCGGGATGTTTTGCGTGCTGCTCAGTTTACGAACATTAACGGAACGGATTCGTTGATTAACCTCACCAGTAATTGGAAAAAGGGATCCACCGGAACCTTGAGGAATCAGGGGCAATGGTCAGTTTTCGATCAGTTTATTTGCTCTCCTTCATTGCTTAATGGTACACAGCTAAAGCTGGATCTTTCCCGTACCCATATTTGCCACGAAGCCTTTTTGCTGGAAGCAGACGAAAAATACCTGGGCAGTAAACCGAACCGTACTTATCTGGGGCCAGCTTATCACGGAGGTTTTAGCGACCACCTCCCGATAGTGACCGTATTACATTATGAGTAGCTTATTTCAATGGCGATAATCCCATCTCTTTTGCCTTTTTAATCATATAGTTGTAAGCCTCTTCGTAATTGTTGTGAATAAGCCCATCCAGAATAGCTTCTTTGATGGCAGCCTTCAGCAAACCAACTTTCCGGCTAGGATTAAGGCCAAATGTCTCCATGATAACCTCTCCGGAAACGGGTGGCTGAAAATTCCGAATGGCATCACGTTCTTCCAGGTCCTGCAACTTTTGTCGGACAATCCGGAAATTATGCATATACTGTTTTACTTTGTCGGCATTTTTCGACGTAATATCGGCTTCACACAATGTCATCAGATCTTCAATATCATCTCCGGCATCGAAAAGCAATCGTCTGACAGCTGAATCGGAGACTTCTTCCTCCGACAAGACAATGGGACGCATATGCAGCAGAACCATCTTTTGTACAAATTTCATTTTCTCATTCAGCGGAAGCTTTAGCCTCTTAAACAGGACCGGAATCATTTTCGAACCGATGAAGTTGTGCGCATGAAAAGTCCAGCCCTGTCCTTCGACAAAGCGCTTGGTTGCAGGTTTGGCAATGTCGTGCAGAATGGCCGACCAGCGTAACCATAAATTGTCGGTATTGGGGCAAATACGGTCGAGAACCTCAAGTGTGTGATAGAAGTTATCTTTATGGCTGATGCCTTGCTTTATTTCGCGTCCTTTCAGTTTAACAAATTCCGGGAAAACGATGGACAGTAATCCGGTTTTATCCAGCAACTTGAAACCTACCGATGGTTTAGGAGATAAAATAATCTTATTTAGTTCATCTACAATGCGTTCCATCGATACGATCTTAATCCGTTCGGCTTGTTCCGTAATTGCTTCGAAGGTTTTATCCTCGATGATGAATCCCAACTGGGTGGCAAAACGAATGGCCCGCATCATGCGAAGTGGATCGTCCGAAAAGGTTATTCCCGGCTCCAGGGGGGTACGGATGATTTTGTTGGCAAGATCATCCAGGCCGCCGAATGGATCAAGCAGTTCTCCAAACCGATCTTTATTCAGCGAAAGCGCTAATGCATTAATGGTGAAATCGCGCCGTTTTTGGTCATCTTCCAGGGTACCATCTTCCACAATAGGCTTACGGCTATTGCTCCGGTATGATTCTTTACGGGCACCAACAAACTCAAAATCGATGTTGTCGAATTTAAACATGGCGGTTCCAAAATTTTTGAATACCGAAACGTTGAGTTTGGGATTAATGGCGCTCGCCACATCCCGCGCCAGCGAAATGCCACTACCTACTGTGACAATATCGATATCGTAGTTTTCCCGTTTCCGTTCAAGCAGCAAGTCCCTTACAAAACCTCCAATTACATAGGTTTCCAGGTTTTGCTCGTCCGATATCTCGGCGATGGTGCCAAATACTTTGTGCGTTAATTTTGATTTAAAGTTCTGCCGATTAGGCATATGGAGATATTTATGGTTAATTGCAAATTCTCAAATTGTTGACAAAAATAGAAGTTTTCACCGAACTTGTCGTTCTTTGTTCCGGAAGGGAACAATGACAGATATTCATTTGTTGACTTTTTTAAGAACTTGTCATAAAAATTGTAATCTATGCTTGAACATTTAACGAAAGAAACATTCAAAGAAAAAGTATTCAACTTTGAAGAGAATAAAGAATGGAAATTCGAAGGAGATACCCCTTGTATTATAGACTTTTACGCCGATTGGTGCCAGCCCTGTAAAATTGTTGCGCCCATACTGGAAGAACTTCAGGATGAGTATGGCAATAAACTGGTGATTTATAAAATCGACACCGAGGCGGAGCAGGAACTGGCCGGAATGTTTGGCATTCAGAGTATCCCATCGTTACTTTTTATTCCGGTAAACGAACAACCGCAGATAGCGATGGGCGCTTTGCCCAAGGATACTTTCAAACAAGCCATTTCGGATGTGCTGAAAGTTGAAAATTAGTATTCCTGATATTTCCACTACGATTTATAAACGGGTTGAATTTGATTCAGCCCGTTTATAATTTTTCCACCAGCGATTCCAGTTTCATTCCGCGCGATCCTTTTATGAGCAGATAATATCCAGAAGGTTTTGTGTTCTCCAAATAGGTTTTGGCTTCCTCCGTCGTTCGAAACGATTGGAAAGAATCCGGCATCCGGCATTTTGCGAATTCAGGTCCAACCAGCAGAACAAAATCTGGTTTGAGTGAAGCCAAGCAGTCAACTACTTTTTGGTGCTCTTCGGCCGAAGTTGTTCCTAGTTCCAGCATGTCGCCCAATATGACTCCTTTGGGCATATTATTGATATGCTGAAAAGTATCCAGTGCGACTTGTATACTTGACGGATTGGCATTGTATGCATCGAGTTGCAGTTTGTTGCTGTTGCTTTCGATGAATTGCGAACGGTTGTTGGCCGGGACATAGTTTTCCAAAGCTTCTTTTATTTTTAACGGATCGATTGCGAAGAAGTTTCCGACAGTTGCAGCGGCCAGTGCATTTTCCAGGTTATAGCCACCAATGAGTTTGGTTTTGATGTAAAGCCATCCTTTCGGGAATTTCATTTTGCAAACCATAAACGGATTGGACTCGATTAATTCGCCCTGAAAGCCGGGTTCGTTTTTGTCAGTTGTATAAGGAATGTTTGACGTTTCTCCGGCCATTTTCTTCAGGTGGGCGTTGGCCTGGTTGATGAATATCTTTCCTCCTGTTCGTTCGATAAAACGATACAATTCTGCTTTGGTTTTTTTTATCCCTTCGAAAGAACCAAATCCTTCGAGGTGTGCTTTGCCCACATTGGTTATCAAGCCGAAATTGGGAAGAGCAATTTCGCAAAGGGCAGCAATTTCACCCGGATGATTGGCTCCCATTTCCACAATCCCTATTTCTGTTTCAGCCGTCATCGACAGCAGGGTTAGCGGTACCCCGATGTGGTTGTTCAGGTTACCCTGTGTAAAAACGATTTTGAATTTCTTCGCCAGAACAGCAGCTGTTAGCTCTTTTGTTGTGGTCTTGCCGTTGGTCCCGGTAATGGCAAGTATCGGCAGATTCAGCTGCTGGCGGTGAAAGCGTGCCAATTGCTGAAGGCTTTCCAGAACATTTTCCACGTAAATGGTGCGCGAATCGGTGACATATTCTTTTTCATCCACGATGGCATAAGCAGCGCCCTGTTCGACAGAGCTGGCAGCATATTGGTTCCCGTTGAAGTTGGCTCCTTTCAGCGCGAAAAAAAGGCATCCCTTTTTTATGTTCCGACTATCTGTAGAAATGTTCGGATACGAGGTAAACAGCTGATATAATCCTTCTGTGGTCATGGCTTAAAAATAAAAAACCTCAGGCAAATGCCGAGGTTTTCAATCGGTAATATTTTTTGGGATTAATCTCCATTACCAGGACTACCTACGTGGGTCATGGCACAGCGGAAACCAATATCATCTGTCGATTTATTCTGATCTATATATCGACGTGCTCCGGGACTTAACCAATACGGGCGGTCTTTCCAGCTTCCTCCTTTGTATACTCTTACTTTGTCGGTAATGCGTGGTGCAAATTGCCCGGCATTAGCTTCATACATATTTTTTGAAGTACTGTCGGCCTTATTGGCTTCGGAGTTCCAATCTTCCGAATCGTCAATTCTTGATTGGTAATCGCCGTCCCGGAAGTTTCTGGCATCGGCAACCGTATCAACAATGAGCCGACCGTAGTCGTCACGCATCAGGTTGCCATCGGCATCTCGCTTGTATTTTGTATAAACGTTTCCACGGAAGGGCTGAAATTCAGCTTCATCCTGTGTCGCTGCCGGGCGATATACGTCCTGTACCCATTCGTTGACATTGCCCGCCATACAGTAGAGGCCATAGTCATTGGGCCAGAATGATGTTACCGGGGCTGTAATGTCATATGCATCGTTTAGTGCACCAGCCATGCCCATCATATCACCCCTTCCACGAACACTGTTGGCCATCATTTCTCCACGGTATTTTTTCTGCGTGTTCCTAATTTGAGTACCGTTCCACGGATAGATGCGACGATCGGTTAACAGCTCTTTGTCGGTATTCCCAATAAGGCCAAGTGCTGCATATTCCCACTCCGCTTCGGTAGGAAGACGATAGTTCGGTAAAAGCAGACCATCTGATTGTTTTACACGACGCGTCGCTCCATCCTTTGAATAATCCTTCATCGGATTGTCTCCTTCTACTCCCTGATACAAACCGTTCAGATATGATTCAGTCGTGAAAATATTTTGTCCCTTCTGAGACAAGTCATCCGTAAGGACCCCTTCGTTAATGAGAATTCGTTCATTAACACGGTCGGTACGCCATTTACAATATTGTGTTGCCTGTACCCAGCTGACACCTACTACCGGGTAGTTACTGTAAGCCGGATGACGGAAATAGTTTTCCAAATAGGGTTCGTTATAAGCCAGCTCGTTTCTCCAAACCAATGAATCGGGAAGTGCTTCGTTATATTTATTTTTGTCATCGGGATATACCCTTTTTATCCAATGTAAGTATTCGCGCCAGTCAATATTTCTCACTTCCGTTTCATCCATGTAAAACGAAGCAACGGTTATTCGTCTTGGTGTGTTATTCCAATCATACGTAACATCCTGCTCAACGCGGCCCATCGTGAAGGTTCCTCCTTTTATGAAGACCAATCCCGGACCTGTTGCCTGATGGTATCCCGCCTGGTATTCAAACCCACCGTTATCCGGATCGTTATACGCCCAGCCTGTGGTAGAAGAAACTCCGGGATCTTTTCCTTTAAAAAGAGTGCAGGAGCCAAGTAATAAAAGACTAATCGCCAATAACGGAATTAATTTCAATCTCATGATGTGTATAATCGTTAATGATTTTCCTTGGTGAACACAAATATAACTGAAAACCCGCCTTACTTATTGTCTGTCGGGAATAACTTTTTTAAATGCCGCACGGTATCGGGACAAATATAATTGTAAAATATTGCGATTAAAGAAAATTGCGTTCATTTGTCTTGTTCGAAATATTTGATTTTCCAAAAAAACGTTGATATTGTCAATGATTTTCTGTTTTTCAGTCAGTTTGGAATTCAGAGAGCGGAATAATACCATCAGTATTTGCTCGTCCACAATGTATAAATTATTCTTTTTCATATCAATCTTTCTATTCGGCGGTAATCTTTACGGCGAGCAGCTTACGGTGTCATTGACGTGGCACAAGGCTGATAATTCAGCACTTCCTGTTTTTACCGGTGCTAAATTCGATGATGTTCAACCCGACATCCCTTTTTGGTCGGCAATGATACCGGTTAATTCGGTAAACGTTGATGCGGGGCTGGTGGTTGACCAGTGGAATTCTCTTCCGGATACGGGAGCGGTAGAAGAATATGCCTTCCCCGATACATTGACTTTTACCGGTAAAGTAGTGATTGCAGCAGGGACGAAATTTCTTCAATTACGATTGTCTCCTTTCGTCAGGGAATCAGGAAACGTTCGGTATGTTTCCCGTTTTCATGTAAGATACTCTGTCCTTCCGACCTTGAAGACAGCCAGTTTGGTTGGTAGAGTGGCCACTCATTCCGTATTGGCTTCCGGTACATGGAAAAAGGTGAAAGTAACCGGACAAGGGATGCATTGCATTACCTATGCCGATTTGACTGATATGGGGTTTCAGACACCGGCGAACTTGCGGATATACGGAAACCTGGAATATATGTTAGATCGGGTGAACAGGCCGGACTCTCCGGATGATCTGGTTCCGATTCCTTTTTATACCGGGAAAAATGCCTCGGGAGACGATTGTTTATTCTTTTATGCACCCGGAACCGTGAAATGGACGTACGATGAGACAACGGGGATGTATCAGCATCAGCTGAACTCGTTTGCCCCTGATTATTCCTTCTTTTACCTAACGGAAAATTCCAGTATAGCCCCTCAAGTACCAACTGAAGCGATTGCGGGATCAACAGCTGATGCCATTGTTACACAATATGATTATCATGATTTTTCGGAAAAGGAAGAGAATAACCTGATTGAATCGG
Source organism: Prolixibacter sp. SD074 (assembly GCF_009617895.1). Classification (NCBI taxonomy): domain Bacteria; kingdom Pseudomonadati; phylum Bacteroidota; class Bacteroidia; order Marinilabiliales; family Prolixibacteraceae; genus Prolixibacter; species Prolixibacter sp. SD074. The sequence goes on along the minus strand of NZ_BLAW01000001.1, from coordinate 2,689,019 downwards.
GGCGGCAGTGGTTTGGTCCGGCTTTAACCGGTAGTGCTTCTCAGAGTGTTGCTTTCTCTGTGCCCAACCGGGTTGTTTCGGAGCCTGTTTCATTTCAAATGGAGGCTGCGGCGAGGACCAAGAGCGGCTCCTCACTATCTGTCAAGACTAATGGAACAATACTCTCCGATTTTCAATTTAGTGCGTATCAAACATACGAAAGTGCCGACTACGCTGATCTGCAAGAGAAACAATTTGCATATTCCGGTGCGGGGACTCAACTGAATGTCGTGCTGCAGTCAAATGCGGGAGGAACCGATCAAACCTGGCTGGATTATATCCGAATGCAGGCCCGGGCAAGTTTGATTCTTTCGGGAAATGAACTCATATTTCGGGACAGTCGTTCGGTGAAGCCAGGACGGACAGCCCGATTCAGTCTTTCCGGTGCCAATTCCCAAACAAGGATTTGGGATGTAACCTCGCCTTTGAGTCCCAGGGCGATGCAGACAACATTGGACGGAAGTAAATTAAATTTTCTCGCTTCAGTTGATAGCTTGCATGAATTTATTGCGTTTAATCCTTCTGCCAATTATCCGGGCGTTGAGTTTGTTGAAGATATTGCCAACCAGGATTTACATGGCATTGATGCAGGACAAATGCTCATCATCACTCCTGAAATTTTTCTGGCGCAAGCTAATGAGTTAGCCAACTTTCACCGGCAAAAAGACGGGTTGAATGTTTCGGTTGTTCCGGTAGAAAAGATTTACAATGAATTCTCAATGGGCATAAAAGATGTAACAGCTATCCGGAATTTTATTCGAATGTGTTACCGTAAAAATTCGGGTAATTCGTTGAAGTATGTATTGCTTTTCGGAAAAGGGACCTACGATAATATTCATGACGTGCCAGATGAAAATCCGGATTATATCCCGACCTGGCAGTCTGAGAATTCGGTAAATCCGTCATTGTCTTTTGTGTCGGACGATTATTTTGGGCTGCTCGATGATGGTGAGGGAGAGTACAATGGAGCTGTAGATGTTGGGGTAGGAAGAATTCCTTGTTTATCACAGGCTGAAGCAGCATCAGCCGTTGAAAAGATTATCCATTATGCTTCGGGAGCTAGTTTGGGGGAATGGCGAAATGTGTTGTGCTTTATTGCCGATGACGAAGATGGGAATTTGCATATGCGTGATGCCGAACGGTTGGCTGATCAGGTGAACTCGAATTACCCGTCATTTTACACCGATAAGATTTATTTTGATGCCTATCCGCAGGAAACAACGCCCGACGAGCGATACCCGGAAGTGACTACTGCCATTAACGACCGTATCAAGCGGGGGGTTTTGATCATGAATTATACCGGTCATGCGAATGAGGAGGGCCTGGCTCATGAAAAAGTGTTGATGAAGCCCGATATTGACGCCTGGACCAATTATGATAAACTTCCGGTGTTCGTTACAGCTACCTGCGAATTCAGCCGGTGGGATTATACCAATAAACAATCGGCTGGTGAACACGTTCTCTTTAATCCCAATGGTGGTGGGGTAGCGCTTTTCTCGACAACCCGGTTGGTTTATTCTTCTGCCAATTACCAGATTAATAAAAGTTTTTTCAACCATGTATTTGAGCAGGACCAGAATGGAGAAAACCTGAGAATGGGCGATGTTATCCGGTTATCGAAGATTGATAATGGCGGGACTATTAATTCGCGAAAATTTGCTTTACTGGGCGATCCGGCATTGCGCCTTACCTATCCGCAATATCATGTGGCTACGTTGAAAATTAATGGACAGCAGGCTGATACATTGCGCGATACGATTCATGCGTTGGATGTTATTAAGGTAAGCGGACAGGTGCAGGACATCAAAGCAGACAAATTGACAAACTTTAACGGCGATCTTTATCCGATAGTTTATGATAAGCAAACGACAGAGCAGACGCTGGGAAATGCCGGGCAGGCACCTTTCGATTATGTTGTTCAGAATAATGTACTGTACAAAGGGAAAGTGTCGGTTACAAATGGTGTATTTTCCTTTTCGTTTGTTGTGCCAAAGGACATTAATTACCGTGTGGATAAAGGGACGATACGCTATTATGCAACGGATGGAAAGGTTGATGGGCAGGGCTATTATAATCAATTTGATATTGGCGGAGCCTCTTCCGGCTCAACAAACGATGTAACCGGACCAGATATTCAGATTTATTTGGATAATGAAAAGTTCCGTTCGGGCGATGAAACCGGGAAAAACCCGCTGCTATTGCTTTCCCTGGCTGATGAAACCGGCGTTAACACTTCCGGAACGGGTATTGGGCATGATTTGACCGCGACGCTTGATGGCAATGAGCAAAACTTAATTGTATTCAACGACTTGTTTCAGGCCGATCTGAATTCTTATAACAGCGGAACCGTAAATTACCAGTTTAATAATTTGTCCGACGGTATTCATACCCTGAAGATAAAGGCTTGGGATGTATTGAATAATTCTTCGGAGAAAGAGGTGGTATTCAACGTAAATACGGGGTTAAAGATAAGCCGTGTCTATAATTATCCGAACCCGGTTACGGACGAAACGCATTTTGTTTTTGAACATAACCAATATGGTGAACTATTTGATGTTACCATTTCCATTTACGATTTGCAGGGACGTCTGGCCGACCGAATGGATAAATCGGTTCTATCCGATGGATTGTCGAGTAATCCGGTTACCTGGAATCCTGCCTCACGCGGTATTTATTTGCCAAAGGGAATTTATGTTTATCGGATCACTGCCACTTCAAGCGAGGGTTTTTCGGCTTCAGGAAGCGGACAAATGTTGATATTGTATTAGAAACATACGTCTGAAGATAATTTTTTATTATGAAAAGCGTTCCAGTATAGGAATGCATTTTGAAAACAAAAGCTTATTTTTGTGGACATTAATGATTTTACTTTACCATGATCTATGAGAAAACTGCTTGTTAGCCTAATTGTCATTGCCCCGTTGCTGCAAACAGCGAAAGTATTTGCGCAGGAAACTATTACCGGCCAGGATGTGAAGGCAAATCCGATTACGACGGCTGTACCTTTCCTGACCATTGCACCCGATTCAAGACATGGAGCGATGGGGGATGCCGGTGTGGCTACATCTCCGGATGTAAATGCCCAACACTGGAATGCATCGCAATATGCATTCATGGAAAGCTCATTCGGGATCGGAGTTTCCTATACCCCATGGCTTCGGGATTTGGCCGACGACATTAACCTGGCTTATGTGGCCGGTTACTATCGTCTCGACAACCTCCAAACAGTAAGTGCATCATTACGGTATTTCTCTCTGGGTAGCATTCAGCTTACCGATGTGCAAGGACAACCGATGGGGAGTCAGAATCCGAATGAATTTGCTTTCGATGCGGGTTATTCAAGGAAACTTTCGGATAATTGGTCCGGTGCTGTTGTGCTGAGGTATATCCGTTCCGACCTTTCCGGTGGAGTGGGCGATGAAACCTATTCGCCTGGTAACGCCTTTGCAACCGATGTTTCATTCTATTATCACTCGGCTTGGAAAGACAGTCGGCAACGTCGGGAGATTTCGGCTGGTATTGATATTTCCAATGTTGGTTCGAAAATTTCATATGACCAGGGAGAAACGAAAGAGTTTCTTCCGGCCAATCTTCGTTTGGGAACGGCATTCTCCATGGATTTGGATGAATATAATTCGTTGACGCTGACGGCGGATGTCAATAAATTGCTGGTGCCGACTCCAGCTGATACCATTTCTGCAACCGGTTCAGGTAACGGAACTATTGTTGTAACTCCGGGATATGGTTCAGATAAATCTGTTATTAGCGCTGTTTTCTCTTCATTTGGTGATGCGCCAGGTGGATTTAAGGAAGAGTTGCAGGAAGTGATGGTGTCACTTGGAGTAGAGTATTGGTATAATAAGCAGTTCGCTTTGCGTGCCGGATATTTTTATGAGAATCAAAATAAGGGCAACCGAAAATATTTTACAGCTGGTGCTGGTTTGAAAATGAATGTGTTTGCTCTGGATTTTTCTTATCTTCTTCCGGTTGAACGAAACAATCCGTTGCAAAATACGCTACGTTTCACATTGTCATTTGATTTGGATGCATTTCAAAAAAATCGGCGTTAGTTTATGGCTTATCGTGTGGGACTGGGCTACGATGTTCATCGGCTAGCCGAAGGTGAGGAGTTATGGCTTGGCGGAGTTCGGATTCCTCATTACAAAGGGATCGTGGCGCATTCCGATGGTGATGTTTTGTTACATGCCATTAGTGACGCCATGTTAGGAGCCGCCCGTCTGCGTGATATTGGTTTTCATTTTCCCGATACATCGGAAGAATTTAAAAATGCTGACAGCAAAATGCTAATGGCGGAAGCATACCGGCTGGTCAGGGAAAAGGGCTATCAAATTGTCAATATCGATTCAACCATTGCTGCTCAGAAGCCGAAGCTGATGCCTTTCATCACGATGATGGAACAAAAGATTGCAGAGGTATTGGTAATCGATGAAGAAAGGGTGGCGGTAAAAGCCACAACTACTGAAGGACTTGGTCCGGAGGGGAGGGAAGAGAGCATTTCGGTACAAGCTGTTGTGTTGTTACAAAAACAAATTTCATAAACGCGGGAGCAACAATGTTCCCGTTTAGCATTTAATGATCTTATGCATTTTGAAGAGTTGGTAGAAACCAAAGCACTGGTATTATTGTATTTTACCGGCCCCAACTGCTCGGTTTGTCATGTGCTGAGGCCCAAAGTTGAGGCGTTGGTGCAGAGAGAATTCCCGAAAGTCGCTTTTCGGGCGGTGAGTGTGGACCAGGAACCTGAATTGGCTGCATCATTTTTAGTCTTTACAGTTCCGACGGTAATCTTCTTTGCCGAGGGAAAAGAAACTTTCAGAAAAGTTCGTGCCTTTTCTCTCGATGAGCTTCAAGGCGATATGTCCAGAATTTACCGCTTCTTTGAGGATTAATAACCGACAAATACTGTCTTACATATTGGCCTTATTTTAATTAATGTTTTTTTATCTCAGTAATTTTTTTTAATTTGTTTATCTAAACCCAACGTTCTGTTACCAATTTTAAAACCTACTTAACCAACCGTGCCCAGAGGTAAGTTAATTTATATAACCCTATTGTTGGGATTGGTTTGTATACCCTTAATCTTGAGAGCCAAGCCTAACGTTGAAGAAGTCGACAGTCTCGTGCAAAAGCTTTCTTCCGTTTCGGAGAAAAATAAAGCAGAGTTGCTCAACAAGATCTCTTTTGCCTACCTCTATTTAGATTCCAGGAAAGCCCAAAATTATGCTGAGCAAGCCCTTGAACTGGCTATTAAACGGAAGGATCGTAAAGAGGAAGGGACCGCTTACTTGGCAATGGGCAGTAATTATTTTCTGCGTGGGGAATATGAGGCTTGTCTGCCACTGTTAAAACAGGGGTTGTTGATTGGCAAAGATTTAAATGACCGGAAATTAATTACCAATTCCCTTAATTCGCTTGGGGCCTATTACAACAAGATAGGCGATTTCAAGAAGGCAGTGGATACCTATGAGGAGGCTTTTACTTATTTGAAGTCTCCCAGGGACGATCTTGAGATTTCTACTATTGACTCGAACCTGGGCGGATTGTATTCTACTTCTGGTAATTATGTTAAGGCAATGGAGCTGTTTATGCGTGCTTTAACCGTTTTTGAAAAGAAAGGTACAAAAGAACAGGTGGCACGCATTAAAAATAATATTGCGGTAGCCTATCACGATTGGGGCAACCTCGACAAAGCGCTTAAATATTACAATGAGGCACTTGACGTGTATCGTGACTTGAATCAACTTTCCAACGAAGCTATTCCATTAAATAATATCGGAGAGATTTATAAGGACCTGGGTGAATATGAAAAAGCGATTGACTACTACCGTCAATGTTACGGTATCGGTATTATGCTTGATAACAGGCAGTACGAAGGCATTGGTGTTTTGGGCATGGGCGAGGCTTTGATTAAGCTCAACAGGATTGACGAAGGCGAAGAGAAGATTCTCGAAGCAAAAGCAAAATTCGAAAGTATGAATTATGTGGAAGGACTGGCGCATGTATACTATAATATGGGATTGATTGCCAACGCAAGAAAGCAATCGGACCAGGCCATGGCAGCCTTCGAACAGAGTATCGACTATGCCAAGAAGCTGCATATTATTGATTTGCTGGAAAAGAATTACGCTGCTTTGTCCCGGCTGGTAGCAATAACTGGTGATTATCGCCGCGCTTTCGATCTGTATAACACCTATTCAACGATTCGTGATTCGGCTTTCAATGAGAGTAAAGCTAAATTGGTTACGGAAATTCAGAGCCGTTATGAACTGGGGCAGAAACAAAATGAGATTGAAATTCTAACCCGCGACAACGCGATTAAGGATTTGGAGTTGGGCAGAAAACGGGTTCGTTTCAATATCATGCTTGGAATCATTTTGGTTCTGGCTGTTTTTTCTGTATTGGTCGCTACGCTCTATTCAACCAAGCGTAAATCCAATCTCTTACTCGAATCCAGTAATGAACAAATTCTCCGGCAAAAGGATGAGCTGGAAAAACTTAATACCACAAAAGACAAGTTGTTGTCAATCATTGGTCACGACTTACGTGGTTCGATTGGTGCTTCCAAGAGCATGCTTCATCAACTGATTAAGGAACCGGATGTGTTCCCGCCAGAGGAGCAGGAGCAAATCAAAGAAGAGTTGTACCGGCTTTCGGAGAATACCTATGAATTGCTGGAAAACCTGCTTTCCTGGGCAAAAAGTCAGCGGGGGCTCAAGATTTTCAAAGATGCTAATTCTATTCGTCGGTTAGTGGATTCGAATATCGAGCAGCAGCGTTTCTTTGCTGACAAGAAGAATATTGAACTGACTTCGCAACTGACAGAAGACTGCATGGTATACTGCGACAGGAATATGATTAATATGGTCATTCGTAACCTGTTGACGAATGCCATTAAGTTTACACCGGAAAAAGGCAAAATCACCATTTTCGGTCACCGTGCCGGAAATAACTATCGCGTTTCGATTAAAGATAACGGAATCGGTATTCCTACTGAGAATATTTCCCGCATTTTTGATTCCCGTGAATTCTTTACAACCTATGGTACAAATAGTGAAAAAGGTTCCGGTCTTGGTTTGATTCTTTGTAAAGAATTTGTTGAAAAGAATGGGGGCGAAATCAGTGTTGAATCTGATTTGGGCCGTGGTACCACATTCTCATTTACATTGGTTGTTGCCACCGGAGTTAATAGCTCCAGCATGGATGTGAACCAGGATAACGATAATGGAAAAGCAACGCCTGGTAATACTTCCATCGGATAAAAAAACTGCCCGAATATTCATCCGGACAGCTCTTTCCTATGCATTGTATCCCTTTTGTTATTTCTTGAATTGCTTTGCGACTATATCATCGTCGGCAATATTGGGCAATGTCACCTTCAGGTTGGGATTTTGCTCCATTGCGCGTTTGATGGCAAATATGGCGGGTTCATTTCTGGCCCACGAACGTCGTGAAATACCATTGTTCACATCCCAGTGAAGCATTTGTGTTATTCGGCAATCGCATTCTTCCGAACCGTCAAGCAGCATACCGAATCCGCCGTTGATCACTTCGCCCCAACCGACGCCGCCACCATTGTGCAACGAAACCCAGGTAGCCCCTCGGAAAGCATCGCCAATGACATTCTGAACTGCCATGTCTGCCGTAAAACTTGAACCGTCATATATATTCGAGGTTTCCCGGAAAGGGGAATCTGTTCCTGAAACATCATGGTGGTCGCGTCCCAAAACGATCGGAGCGGAGATTTCACCATCAAGAATGGCTTTGTTAAACGCGGCGGCAATCTGCATCCGGCCATCACAATCGGCATAAAGAATCCGTGCCTGTGAGCCAACCACCAGTTTATTCTCTCCTGCTTTGCGGATCCAGTGAAGGTTGTCCTCCATCTGCGATTTGATTTCTTTCGGTGCTTCCGCAGAAAGTTTTTCCAATACCTGAGCAGCGATGGCATCCGATTTTTCCAAATCTTCCGGGTTCCCTGAAGTACAAATCCAGCGGAAGGGTCCGAAACCGTAATCAAAGAAAAGTGGTCCCATTATATCTT